>CADCHI010000014.1 GCA_902801165.1 uncultured Eubacteriales bacterium
GTTAAGCACGCCGCCAGCGTTCGTCCTGAGCCAGGATCAAACTCTGATGTTTAATCCTTCTCCACTCCGCGGTCCTTCCGCTTCGGCTCGCCAAAGCCTTCGCTTCTCTCCCGCTTCATGGCGTTTTACTCATAGAATTCTGACTGTTCTTCTCCCCTCTCGACGCTCCCTGCCGAAGCAGATCGTCGCATCTCGAGGTTCGTTTTTTCTCTCTTCTCTGTATCGTTTTCAAGGTTCGCTGCTGTCTCTCAAACGCTCTGTTCTCGCGACAGCTTGGTTAGTATATCAAAGCCCATTTATAAAGTCAATAGCAAAATATGTTAATTACCGCATTATAACATCAATCGACAGTTTTCCGTCACAAATCAACCCATCAGCGGTTGGATCTGTCGCCCCTCCAGCGCCATCGCCAACGTTTCCGGCAGCTTTTCGAAACGCGCCACCAGGGAATTTGGCTTCCCCAAGGGATCGTCCTGCCGGAAGGGCACAAAGAACATGTTCCGCGTCGACAGCAGCCGCCCCAGATTCTGGGCGTTCTGTCCCAGCGCGTCGTTGCTGGAAACCGCGATCACCACCGGCCGCCCGTTGCGCAGGTGGGACTTCGCCGCCAGCGTCACCGGCGTGTCCGCGATGCCCGCCGCCAGCTTCGCCAGGGTGTTGCCCGTACACGGCGCGACGACCAGTGCGTCCAGCAGCTTCTTCGGCCCGATGGGCTCCACCTGGGCAAGGGTGCGCAGCGGCTCCCTGCCGGTGATCTCCCGCAGGCGCTCCCGCGTCTGCTCCGCGAGGCCGAACCGCGTATCCGTCGTCGCCGCGTTGAAGGAGAGTATGGGCGTCAATTCCGCTCCCGTAGCGGCCAGCGCCTCCCACGCCTCAAAAACCGCCTTGAAGGTACAGAAAGACCCCGTCATTGCGCATCCCACGCGCGTTCCCGTCAAATCAATCATGTTGATTCCTCCCATTAAATCAAAGGATGCCCTGCCGAACCATCGACCGCAGCAGCGCCATCGCGGCGCTCTCCGGGCAGTAACGCCCCGGCAGCCCCGGTTCCCGCCAGGCGCGCAGTCCCAGCTTCCAGGCGGCGCTCAGGTCGACCCCGTAGGGCGGACTCGCCAGGTCGATGATCATCGCGTCCCGGTCGACCCTGCCCAGGGCTTCCTCGCCCAGGACCAGCTCCGGGGCGGTGTTGAAGATCAAATCAAATCCCGAAATGGCGTCGGCAACGGCACGGGTATCCACGGCCTCCGCACCGCGCTCCACAGCGCCGTTTCTGCCCTGGGGCCTTCGGGACGCCACGGTCACCGTCGAGTTCAGAGCCGCCAGCCGCTCCGTCAGCGACCGGCCGATCCTCCCCCAGCCGATGACCAGGCAGTGCATGTCGCACATGGCGCGTGTCGAGGCCCGCATGGCCGCCGATATGGCGCCCTCGGCGGTCAGCCCGGCGTTCTCCCGAATCAACGCCTCGTCCGACCACAGGTCGATCACCCGATCATCCTCCATCGCGGGATGCTTCGGCCCGCAGAGCGCCAGCTTCGCCCCGCCGCCCATGCGCTCCAACAGCGTTTCCGGCGACAGCAGGCCATTCTTCACCCTTGCGGGACACCCGGCGATCAGGCATCCCGACGCCTCGGGCTCGCCGTCCTCCACCGCGGGAATGCCCGGCACAGGCTCCCGTCCCCAGAGTCCGACGCGCTTTCCCCGCCTTTTCAGCAGCCGCGCCAGCTGTACATAGCGCTCGTCGCCGCCGATGACCACATAGTCCATGGCACATCCTCCTTTCAGGCACACCCCATCCTATGGCGGCGGCGCGAAAAGGGTGCGGCATGAAAACGCGGCCGCATTTCAAATTGAAATACAGCCGCGGGCAAACTATAATAAAGTCAGTTCAGGCCCGAACCCACAACGCCCAGGAGGAAGCAAACCATGAAGGAATTCTATACGCTGAACGATCTTGCGATGATCACCAGCCTCACCACCCGCACCCTGCGCAACCATCTGCGGCAGGGCACCCTCTCCGGCGAGAAGATCGACGGAATCTGGACCTTCACCGACGAACAGATCCAGGACTTCCTGGCCCTGCCCGCCGTCCGACAGAGCGTCGAAGCCCGCCGGAACGCGCCGGTATTCGACTTTCTCGCCGACAACCACAAGCGCGCGAACCGCGCCTGCGTGATCCTGGACTACGTGACGGACGACCGGGAGGCGAAGGCCCTCTCCCGCTTCTATTGCGATTGCGCCAATCGCGCCTCGGGCATCGAGCTGCGCATCGGCAATACTCCCGGGCACACCCGGGTGATCCTCTCCGGCGGGGAGGATACGGTGATGGACATCCTGGAGGCCTATTACCGCCGGTCCGATCGGCCCGGGATCGAGAATCCCTGAAAGGCCGTTCAAGCGCATGCCGCTTCGTCAACCCGCGCGGACGGCGCGCACCGGCAGGCGCAGCGTGAAGGCGCTGCCCGCGCCGAGGGTCGAGCGCGCCGTGAGCTCTCCGCCCATCTCCCTCGCCAGCGTTCGGGCGATGGACAGGCCGTGGCCATGGCCCCCTTCGGTCTCCCCGTCCAGGAACACCCAGGGCAGGCGCTCCGGCGGAATGCCCGGGCCGTCGTCGGCCACGCAGACCTCGGCGAAGTCCCCCAGCGCCCGCCAGGTGACGCGAATCCTGCCGCCCCTGGGTGTAAAGCGCAGCGCGTTGGCGATCAGGTTCAGCAGTATGCGGGACAGCCGGTCCTCGTCCAACGCCATCCGCAGGGCGGCCACGTTGCCGGAACACCGCAGCGCCACCCCCGCCTCCGCGGCCCAGGGCCGGCACCGGCGGCACAGCTCACGGACGCAGGCGGGCAAGTCGCCCTCGACCCAGTGAGGCGCGTCCCGTTCCCCCTGCTCGAGGGCCCGGTCCAGCAGTCGGCGCATCTGGCCGACGCCATCCATCAGCAGCTCGACGTACTCCGCCGCCGCGCCGTCCCTTCCGTCCAGCTCCATCCGCAGCAGCTGCGCGCAGCTGGCGACCTGCTGCAGGGGCAGCCGCAGGTCGTGGCTCCATTCGACATCCGCCGTCATTTCAACCATCCCTTCCGCGTGTATATGGCATTATATATGCGGCAGGGCGTTTTTTATGTCGATCCGGTGTAAAAACGGCCGATATCATTCTCAAATAGAAAAACAGATCCTTCGCTTCGCTCAGGATGACCGGGTTTCGTTTCGGTGTCGTCCTGAGCGAAGCAAAGGATCTTCAACATTTATTTGAGGGCAGCACGACTTCTTCGTACTCAGCCCATGCCCTTCAGGGCCAGGAAGATCAGCTCGTCCACCTTGTTCGACTGATCGACGACCCGGGACACGGCCTTCGCGGCCTCGGACGCGCTGTAGCCCAGGGCCACCAGCGCCGCCACGGCCTCGGCCTCCGGTCCGGCGGAGGCGGTCTTCGGGGAGACGCCCGCCCCGGCGCCGGTCAGCTGGCTGTCCTCCACCTTGTCCTTCAGCTCCAGCACCAGGCGCTGGGCCGTCTTCTTGCCGATGCCGGGCACCCGGGTCAGCGCGTTGGCGTCGCCGGAGACCAGCGCCAGCGAAAGGTCCCGCACGCTCATCGAGGACAGGATCTGCAGCGCCGTGCGGCTGCCGATGCCGCTGACGCCCTTCAGGCGCTCGTACATCGACTTCTCCTCCCGGCTGTAGAAGCCGAAGAGCTCCATGGCGTCCTCCCGCACGTTCAGAGAGCAGTACAGCTTCATCCGCTCCCCGACCTGCGGCGCCATGGACAGCGTCGCCCCGCTGACCATCAGCAGGTATCCCACGCCGTTCACGTCCAGCACGATGGAATCGGCGGTCTTCTCGGCCACAATGCCGTCAAAATGGGCAAACATCGGTCATTCTCCCTCCAGAATACAGTATACGACACGGAGTTCCCGCGCAAATATCATTTGATCTTGAACATCTTCTTCATGTTCATGCTGTTGGCGTGGGTCAGCGCCACGGCCAGCGCGTCGGCGGCGTCGTCCGGGCGGGCGATGTCCTTCATGTTCAGCAGCATCTTCACCATCATCTGCACCTGGTGCTTGTCCGCGCCACCGTAGCCCGTCACCGCCTGCTTGATCTGCATGGGGGTGTACTCGTACAGGTTGTCGGTGCGCTGCACCACGGCCACCAGCGCCACGCCTCGCGCCGCGCTGACCGCCATGCCGGTGGTGATGTTCTTGGAGAAGAACAGCTCCTCGAAGGCCACATCGTCCGGCTGGTAGATGTCCATCAGCTGGTTCATGCCCTGGAAGATCGCCCTCAGCCGCTGGGGCATGGGCTGTCCGGCCGGGGTGGTCAGCGTGCCGAACTGGATCAGCTTCCGCCTGTCGTTGTTCACCTCGATTACGCCGTAGCCCAGCGTCGCCAGTCCGGGGTCGATGCCCAGTATAATCATGCTCCAGCCTCCCAATGCGCGTCAGATTCGGCTACTATCATAGCACACCCCCGAAAAAAAAGCAAACGCTCAAAAACAGCCGCATTGACAACAGGTTAACAGCCATTGTATAATATAGTAAAATCTTATCATACCACCATTTGGGAGGGATTCCCATGATCCAGTGCAAGATTTGCGGCGGTTCGCTGCAGATGAATCCCGATTTCAGCGGCGCAACCTGCCCCTGCTGCGGCGTCGTCTATCCACTGGCCCTGCTCCAGCGCATGGCAGCCGAAGGCCAGGGAGCAGCGCAGAGTTCCGTCCAGCCGGAGCCCGTGCGGCCCGCGCCGGTCCAGACCCAGCCCATCCAGCCGGAGCCCGTGCGGCCTGTGCCGGTCCAGATCCAGCCCGTTCAGCCGGAGCCCGTGCGGCCCGCGCCGGTTCAGACCCAGCCCATCCAGCCGGAGCCCGTGCGGCCCGTGCCGGTTCAGATCCAGCCCGTTCAGCCGGAGCCCGTGCGTCCTGTGCCGGTTCAGACCCAGCCGGTAAGGCCCGCACACCACATCGACAACGAGCGCTTCGGGCTTGCCCCCTCCGAGTATCGCACCTTCAAGACCTTCCCCTACGTGCCCCAGCCGGCCCGCCCCGGGCTGTTTGCGCCTGCCGCCGTCAAGGCGGATTACGAGCAGAAGCTGATTGCCTGGCAGGCATACAAGCGCCAGCAGCGCGAAGGCAAGGCGGAGAGGGACGCCTACTTCGACAAATTCTACGAGCAGACCGTGCCGCAGTACACCGTGAAGGAGTGGGAGCCCTACTTCGAGGGCATTCTGGCCGAGGCGTTCCCGCAGTACGAGCTGCGCAGGAACGTCCCCGCCAGCGACCTCTTTCCCACGCCCTCCAAGAGCTGGACGCGCGCCAACTTCGTGCTCATGCAGGGCGGCCGCCCCGCGGTGGCCATCTACCTCGCCTCCAACAAAAAGCGCCTGCGCCCCGGGGCCTGCAAGGCCTGCATCAGCCACGGCATACCGGCGCTGACGTTCCACAGCCATTTGTCCAACCGGCGCCAGTACATCGTCGACCGCGTGCGCCGGGCCCTCAATCCCTGAAAGCAAGGCGGGCTGGGAACGCATCACCGCATGCGCCCGCGGCGGGCAACGCGCCGGTCCCTCGTGCGAGCGATCGCGCGGCTTTGCGGGCAGCCGGCCGGCGTACAGTCCGGTAGATGACCGGGTTAATTAACCCGGTCATTTAATCCCCTTCCCGCCCGCCTTGTGATATTTCCAATACGAACAGTCCCGGTGCGGGCGGTGGCCGCGCCGGGATTGCCGTATATTCCCCCGAAGGAGGCCCCTCCATGCTGGAAATGCTCAATGACCCCGCCCAGTGGCGCGCCTTCCTGGAGGCCCGCCTCGCCCAGGGGCACTTGTATCCCGCCGAGGCGGAGGACCTCCAGCGCTTCATCGAGAATGGGGAATACCAAGCCGTAGCCGGCGCGATCCTCTCCGGCACGCCGATGCCCCTCCCGCGGGCCCGGGAGATCAGCAAGAAGCGCACCGGCAAGACCCGCACCGTGTTCACCTATCCCCGGGCGGAAAACTACGCCTTGAAGCTGCTGGCCTGGGGATTGCGGCGCTACGACGGCGCGTTTTCCGACAACCTCTACTCCTTCCGGCCCGGTTCAGGCGCGCAGGTGGCCCTGGCCCGGCTGATGCGCACGCCGCGATTGAGTGAGTTGTACGCCTACAAGGCCGACATCCACGACTACTTCAACTCCATCGACATCGACAAGCTGATGCCCCGGCTGGTGCGGGTGATCGGGGACGACCCGGCGCTCCTGGCCTTCATCGAGGGCATGCTGCGCAACCCGCTGGCGCTGAAGGGCGGCGCGCCCACCCCCATGCGCAAGGGCATCATGGCCGGGACCCCCATTTCACCGTTCCTGGCCAACATCTACCTGATGGACCTGGACGCGGAGTTCGCCGCGAAGGGCGTGCTCTACGCCCGCTATTCCGACGACATCCTGGTGTTCGCGCCGACGGCGGAGGCCCTGGAGGAACACATCGCCGCCATCCGCGGGACGCTGACCCAGCTGGGGCTTGAGATCAACCCGGACAAGGAGTCCCGCGCCCTGCCCCACGAGCCGTGGACCTTCCTCGGCTTCACCTACCGGAACGGCACGCTGGACGTGGCGGACATCTCCGTGGCCAAGTTGAAGGGCAAGATGCGCCGCAAGGCCCGGGCGCTGCTGCGCTGGCGGCGGCGAAAGGACAAGGACGGCGGCAAGGCCGCCCGCGCCTTCATCCGTCTGTTCAACGGCAAGCTGTACTCGAACCCCCGAAAGGACGAGCTCACCTGGGCCCGGTGGTACTTCCCCGTCATCAGCACGGACCGAAGCCTGCGGGAGCTGGACCGCTACATGCAGGACTGCATCCGCTATATCGTCGCGGGCAACCACGGCAAGAAGCGCTACAATCTCCGCTACGCCACGCTGAAGGCGTGGGGATATCGCCCGCTGGTGCACGAGTATTACGCCCAGCGCAGGGAGAGCGCCGGGGAATCCGCAGATAAGCCGTGATGCCTCGCCGGTCTCCTGACACCGAATAACCGCCGTCGGGAACGGCCTTCCAGCCCGCATTCATCGTATAACGCCAAAACAGGAGCGCCGCTCGACCTGCCGGACGCGATACTGTATCGCATCCACGGCAGCCGAGCAGCGCTCTGTTTTGGGTCTTCACGGAAAGTTGTGGCTTAGCGACTCCCTCCGTCTCGGCTGCGCCGAGCCACCTCCCTCAAGGAGGGAGGCTCAGTTGCCTGCTTTCGTTGCCAAAAGGCTCCCTCTCCGAGGGAGCTGGCACGCGCAGCGTGACTGAGGGAGTTTAACGTAATCCCACATCTTTCCGCGAAGAGCCTCTGTTTTTCTGTATTCTTCTATCGAACCGCAGTCGTCGGCGCGAACCGTCACTGGGCGATGGTGGCGGAATCGAAGGTCATCGTGTAAGCCACCTCGGTGGCGGGCTTGATGGCCGTGCTGTCCACGGTGATGGCCAGCTTGCGGTCGAAGCCGCTCACCGGCACGGTGAAGGCGGCGTTGCCCTCGGTGTTGGTGGGCAGGTACTTTTCACCATCCACGATCACGTAGTCGATCTTCTTCGTGCTGAACACGATGTCCGCGGTGCAGGCGCCGTCCGCCACGTGCAGCGTCGCGGGGGACTCCAGCGTCGCCTTGCCACTGCCCTCCAGCGCCACCGCCACGGTGTAGTCGCCGTCAGCCAGGCCCAGGGTCTGGGCCGTCACCAGGCTGGCCGCGTTCCAGGCGGATTCCGGCAGGGAATCGGCGCGGAACAGCAGCGTGCGGGGATACCAGACCTGCTTGCGGGCGCTGTATGCCGCGCACTCCACGCCAGCATCCAGGGCGGGCACCGGAATGGCGCAGGTGTGGTCATCGGGATCGACCACGACCAGGGCCTCCTCCGCGGCCGCGGCGGCCTCCTCGGCGGTGCCGGGGAACAGGTACAGGTAGGCGTCGCTCTTCAGGGTCAGCAGTGCGGTCATCTCGCCATTCTCCACCGTCAGCGCGCAGCCGACGATCTTGAACATCGAAGAAGAGCAGTCCACGGCCACCTCATAGGTGCCGTCGTTCAGGCTCTCGGCGTACACGGGCTCCATGCCCTCCTCCACCACGTCCACCACGTCCGTCATCTCCGAGGCGTCCGCGACGCCGGAGTGGTCGCCCTCCGCCAGGGCGGAGACCATCGTCAGCAATGCCAGGACAAGGGCCAAAAGGATCGCAATTTTCTTCATAGGGCATCTCCTCAAATAATCTTCTTCGGCCGGCCATGCCATTGGCACGGCTTCGGCTTTTCGGCGCGCCGGCATTCGCTGTCTGCGCGTCGAAAAGCCGAACCGGGACGGCCCGCGAGCCGTCCCGGCAGTTCAGCGATTCACTTATTCGGCTTCCACCTGAGCCACGGCCGCCTGGGCGTGCTCAACGTAGATCTGCTGGATCTCGGGAACCTGGCCCAGGCCCTCCAGCACGCACTCGACCTCATAGCCGGCAGCGGTGAAGATGCTCTTCCAGGAATCCTCCTCGTCGCCCGCCATGTCGTTGTTGGCGTGGTCGCCGCACACGACCATCATGTCGCGCAGCACGACCCTGGTGTAGCCCTTGTCCTTGATGGCCTCGAGGACGTCGTCCACGGACGGCTCGGCCTCGACGGTGCCCACATAGTAGTTCTCGGCGCCCTTGGCGGTCAGGATCTCCTGCATCTGGGCGTAGACCTTGTTGTACTCATGCTCGGTGCCGTGGCCCATGTACACGATGGCGGTGTTGCCGTCGTCATAGTCCTTCAGCAGGTCGATCATGATGTCGGCCACGCGGTCGAAGTCCTCGTCGGAGGTCAGCAGCGGGTCGGCGACGACGATGGTCTCGAAGTCCTCGGCGCGCTCGGCCAGCTCGGCCACCACGTCGTCATATTCGAAGCCATGCATCAGGTGGGTGGGCTGCACGACCAGGGTCTTGACGCCATTGGCCACGGCGCGGTCCAGCGCCTCGGTCATGTTGTCGATGTGGATGCCGTCGCGGCGCTCCACGTGGTCGATGATGATCTGGGCGGTAAAGCCGCGGCGCACGCTGTAATCCGGGATCGCCTCGGCAATGGCGGACTCGATGCCGCCGATGGTCAGCCTGCGGCTGTCGTTGAAGCTGGTGCCGAAGGACACGACCAGCAGTTCCTTCTCGCCGATGTCATCCTGGTTCAGCACGTTGTCCAGGGTGGCGTCGCCGGTCTCGTAGTTCTCCTCGTCCTCTTCCTCGGCGAAGGCGGCAAAGCAGCTCAGCGCCAGCACCAGGGCAACCAGGATAGCCAACAGTTTCTTCATTGTGAACGCTCCTCTCACTCGTGGGTTTGTTCGCACCCGACGCGGAAGCCGGCGGCTGACAGGAGCAAATAAAAATCTCCTGCCCACGGGCAAGAGAACGATCGTGGGCGAAGAACCCACGCGCGGTACGATCAGTTGCTCGTGATCCGGGACGGCTGTCCCCGTACCGACACAAGGCAGGTTTCCTGACTCAGGGGTCATCGGACGCCGCGGCCTTCCCGGTTTGACACCAGTGACACGTATTGCGTTGCCCTCACCCATTACAGTGACGAGTTCGTACAGGATTCGCACCTGTTTCCCTATTACCGTCCGGCGCACGCGCCGGACGCACCTCATGTCCTGTGCAGTTGTCAATATCCGCTCTTCACGGACGCCTGTATTGTATCACACCCGCCCCGCAAATGCAATAACGCGCCCTTTAACAATAAGATAATTCCGCCCGAACGCGCGGCTATTGGCGGGATCGGTTGACATCAAAGGGTTCCTGCCCCTCCGATCCATCCCCGCCGTTTTGCTCTATGGCCTGCCGAACGGCAGCCCGGGCCGAGGTTGACAGCCCTTCGCCGGGCATGGTATCATCTATCCATCCACACCTGAAGGAGCGCTTATGAACCAGGAAATCCTCATCAATGCCCGGGGCCTGCTGGGCGGCCTGACCCCCATGCTCACCGACTGCGGCCAGCTGTGCGGCGCGGCCTGCTGCCGGCCCGACGAGGACGGCCAGGGCGGCGTGTACCTGTTCCCCGGTGAGGAGGCGTTGCTCGAGCCGTGCGCCTGGGGCCGCGTCGGGCCCTCCCCCTTCACCCCGATGCTGACCTGCGAGGCCCCCTGCGACCGGGAGCGCCGACCCCTGGCCTGCCGCATCTTCCCGCTGACGCCGGTCCGGGGCAAGAGCGGGCGGTGGACGGTGCGCATGGACGCCCGCGCCCGGGCCATGTGCCCGCTGGTGCGCAGCGGCATCGGCGGCCTGGACCCGGATTTCGTCCGCGCCGCCCGGGACGCCCTGCGGCTCATCGCCCGGGACCCCGAGGGCGACGCCTTCCTGGAGAAGTGGGCTGCGCTGGAGGAGGAATACCGCAGGCCGCTGTGGTAGGCTGTCCCGCGTCCGGCGGCGGATCACGCCTGCCCGATCGCGCCAAAAGCCGCCCCGAGCGGTCGTTTCTCCCGATAAAATAACATTTTCCTATGGCAATTCGCCTCAGGATGTGCTATAATGGGGAGAGAATGAGTATTTTCGTCCACGCGCATCCCCGCGCGGAGGACCGCAACACTTGGAAGGTGAAGGACTTGAACCATCTTGAGGCGTTTTTGAACGCACTGCAGGCGGACGCGGCCATCATCCATCGGCCGGAAAACCTGCGCTGGCTGGCCGGCTACACCGGCGAGGGCTGCCTGTTCATCACGAAGGATGCCCACGCCCTGCTGACCGACTTCCGCTACTACGAGCAGATGCGCCGCCAGTCCCCGGACTGGTCGCTGGTGGAGGTCAAGAGCGGCCGCAGCTATCCCGCTCTGTTGGCGGGCCTGATTCGCGGCCACAACGCGAAGACCGTGGCCGTGGAGACCGATTATCTCACCTATGACGACTACCGCGCCCTGGCGGAGGCGGCGCCCGAGGCGGAGCTGATTCCCCTCGCCGGCCTGCCGGAAGCGCTGCGGGAGATCAAGGACGAGGCGGAGCTCGCCTCCATTCGGCGGGCGGCGGCCATCGCCAGCGACGCCTTCGTCAACCTGCTGCCCCGCATCCACGCGGGCATGACGGAGAAGCAGGTCCAGCGGATGCTGGAGTTTGAGATGCTGGAGCTGGGCAGCGAGGGCGTCGCCTTCGATACCATCGCGGCGGCGGGCCTGAACGGCGCACTTCCCCACGCCACCCCCTCCGACCACGTGATCGCCAATGGCGAGCTTCTGACGCTGGACTTCGGCGCCACGGTGGACGGCTATCGCTCGGACATGACCCGCACGGTGGGCTTCGGCAAGATCGGCCCCGAGCTCCGCGCCATCTACGAGACGGTGCAGACCGCCCAGCAGATGGGCCTGGACGCCCTCGCCGTGGGCAAGACCTGCGGGGAGATCGACAAGGTCGCTCGCGATTACATCGACGCCCGCTATCCCGGCGCCTTCGGGCACAGCCTGGGCCACGGCGTCGGCCTATTCATCCATGAGCAGCCCCGGGTGAGCTCCGGCAACACGGCCGTTTTGAAGTGCGGCCATGTGGTCACGGTGGAGCCCGGCGTATATATCCCCGGTTTGGGCGGATGCCGGATCGAAGATACGGTGATTATGACTGCGGACGGCGTGATCAACACCATCGCCGCGCCAAAGCATCTGATCGAGCTGTAGCCGCGCAACAAAGAACTACTTAATTGAGGAGGCACATTCCCCATGATCAACGCAAGCGATTTCAGAAACGGCGTCACCTTTGAAATGGACAACGGCGTTTGGACCATCGTGTCCTTCCTGCATGTCAAGCCCGGCAAAGGCGCGGCCTTTGTGCGCACCAAGATCAAGAACGTCGTCACCGGTTCCGTGATCGAGCGCACCTTTAACCCCACTGAAAAGTTCCCCAAGGCCTATATCGAGACCAAGGAGATGCAGTACACCTACAACGACGGCGACTTCTATCACTTCATGGACCTGGAGACCTTCGACGACCTGGCCCTGACCCATGAGCAGGTCGAGGACGCCATGCCCTTCGTGAAGGAGAACACCAACGTGACCGTCCGCTTCTTCAAGGGCGCGCCCTTCAGCGTGCTGCCCCCGAACTTCGTGGAGCTGCAGGTCACCAACACCGAGCCCGGCTTCAAGGGCGATACCGCCGCGAACACCACCAAGCCCGCCACCTTCGAGACCGGCCTGGTGCTGCAGGTGCCGCTGTTCATCGAGAATGGCGAGGTGCTGAAGATCGACACCCGCGACGGCGGCGAATACCTGGGCCGCGCATAAGCCAAAATTACAATTGCCGCACAGGCCGATGGAGCAACGCCATCGGCCTTGTGGTATCCTATTGAAAGCATTCCCGGGCCCGCGCCCGGACGAACAGGAGGTGCAGACATGGAGAATCTCGGCAAGAAGGTCGGCTTTCTCAAGGGCCTGATGGAGGGCATGGACTTCAAGGCGGACGGCGCCAACGGCAAGCTGCTGGCGGGCATCGTGGACCTGCTGGGCGATCTCAGCGACCGCGTGGAGGCCGCCGACGAGCTCCTGGAGGACCTGAACGACTATGTGGAGAGCATCGACGAAGACCTGACCCAGCTGGAGAGCGAGCACGGCGACCTGGACGACTTCTTCGGCGACGAGGACGAGGATGACGACGAGGACTTCGACGACGTGTTCGACGGCGGCGAGGACCGGCTCCACCTGCTGCACCCCGCCGACAAGTCCGAGGACGAATCCCTGGCGGGCAACCTGTGCCCCGAGTGCAAGCGGATGTTCTTCACCTCCCTGAAGGACGCCGACGACGCGGAGTACCTCTGCCCCCACTGCGGCGAGCGGGTCCGTCCCGTCCCCCTCACCCCGGACAACGCCCCCATCGCACGGCCGCTGGCCGGGGAATGAGCCAACAGCAAGAGCCGCCTGCGCAATCAGCGCAGGCGGCTCTTGCTGTGTAGAGTTAAAAGTTTAGAGTTGAGAGTTGAGATATAGGATGCCGAAGAATGGAAACAGTTCGCCCGCTTCGAAATATCTGCAATTTCGCGGGATCGTCCTCGTATCTGAACCCGCCCCACACCAACTTAACTCTTAACTCTAAACTCTCACCGTAGCGTCGCCGCCGCGGCCTTCTTGATGGCCGCCTGGTGCTGGGGGCAGACCTTGTTGCTGCCGTGGGTGCGGCTGTTGGTGAAGTGGATGCAGTGATGGCCGTTGAAGTTGTTGTCGGTGATGGCGCCGCTGCCGTGGGGCATGCAGTTCATGGACGCGGCGTAGTTCACCCCGTTGATGGTCACAAAGATCGCCCGTCGATTCCAGGACCAGCTGCCGCAGGCCTTCTTCATGGCCGCGGTGTCCGCCGCCGTCAGGGGCTGGCAATCCGCGTGGTTGGTGCCGCCCCGGCGCTGCTCCCGCCAGGAGATGCCCGTCTCCACGTCGGTGATCTGGGCCACGACGCCCCGGGCGAAGATCTGCTGGATATCGCTGGTCCACCAGTCCATCTCCACGGCGGTCCCCTTGGCGGGCTTCACGGTGGAGTCGCCATAGGAGACGCTCTCCTTCTCCGGCACAACAATGTCCGTCAGGTCCTTGGACAGGTCCGACTTCTTCATGTAGCCGGTCTTGCCGCCGGCGGTCACCCGGCAGACCTTGCCCTTGACCGCCGTCACGGCCACCTCGGCGTTCACGCTCAGCGTCGTCAGCGTCTCGCCGCTCTCGCTGTACAGCTTCGCGCCTTCCCTGGCCACGTAGGCCGCGACGCTCTTGCCCTGCTGCGCCACCTTCGAGGCGGACAGGTCCGATTTCTTCATGTAGCCGGTCTTGCCGTCCACGGTCACCTTGCAGGCCTTGCCCTTCACCGCCGTGACGGTCACCTCGGCGTTCAGGGTCAGCGTCGCCAGGGTCGCGCCGTCGGCGTCGTAGACCTTCGTGCCGTCCCGCTTGGCGTAGGCGGTGACGTGCTTGCCCGCGTCGCTCTCCTGCTGCGCCTCCGGCTGGGCGGCGGCGCTCTTGCTCAGCTCGGATTTGAGCATGTAGGCCGTCACGCCGTCTCTCTCGACCCGGCACACCTTGCCCTTCATGCCGGTCAGCGTCACCGCCGTGTTCACCGGCAGGGTGCCGATCACCTCGCCCTTTGAATCATAGACCTTCGCGCCTTCCACCGCGGCGTACACGGTGGCGGTCTCCGCCAGCGCCGCCGCCGCGCCGGTCATCGCCAGCGCCAGAATCATCATCGTTGCCAGTATGCGTCGAATCGTTCGGTTGAGCTTCATGGGGTGCCTCCAATGGAACTTGAATTGACCCCATTATATTACAAAATCATTTCAAAATCAAGTCTTATGCACATATTATCATCATAATTCAAGCTCAATTTAATATATTTCTGTAATATATTCACTTATGGTGCACATCCGTTCCCCTGTTTCCTTGCTCGCGCACGCTTTTTCTCCCTCGGCATAGGATGCACTGTGGACCCGACGGGCCCGCATCCCATCGACGAGGAGGAATGAACATGTCATTCTACAGCTACAAGAACAGTAACTCCCAGACCTGTCCCGGCATGGTCAACGGCAACATCCTCTCCGGGCTGAACCAGCGCGTGTGCGTGCAGGTGAAGAACATCTACGACAGCTGCATGCAGCAGGAGCAGCTGGACGACGAGCGCGTCGTCATCGAGAACATCGTGCCCGTGCTCCCCGGCTCCGACTGCCTGGGCACCGGCAACCGCCCCTGCTCCTGTGACTGCGAGGGCAACCGCTGCAACTGCGACTGCCCGCCCAGCGGCATCGGCATCACCCACCAGGAGGCCGTGGAGAACGCCGAAAACGCCCCCGGCCCGCTGCCCCGGCCCTACGGCGCCTGGACGTTCGAGAGCTGCCGCTCCTCCACCACGGCGGGCCGCATCTCCAACCTGTCCATCGAACGCCTGGGCGACCGGCCCCAGTTCGCCCGGGTGCGCTGCACCGTGGACGTGCCGCTGGACGTACTCTTCCTGGACCAGCGCTGCCAGGAGTGGATGGGCCAGACGGTGGTCAAGGTGGACAAGGACATCCTGCTCTGCATCCCCGACGACTCCATCATCCCCTTCACCCTGGAAAGCCTCGTGAGCGCGATTTGCGTCTCCGGCTCTTACATCGGCAACTGCGCCTTCGACATCACCGTGTGCGTCACCGTCGTGCTGAAGGTGCTGGCCGAGGTGGACATCCTGATCCCCACCTACGGCTTCTGCCAGGTCCCGCCCTGCGAGGAGTTCGCCGAGCAGATCTGCGACGAATTGCACGCCTATCTCTCCCGGCATACTGCCCGCCGTCCCTCGGCGGGCTTGTCCATTCCCCTCGAAAATTTTTATATAAATTCTTCGTCTTACCTATTGACTTTATATAAACTCTATGCTATAATAGTATCAGAAATTGAGAGAGGGGAAACGAAAATGAAGGGTACTGAAAAGCAGATCAAGTGGGCCGAGGACATCAAGGCGAACGCCATCAACACCTGTACCGCTAATATCGAGCGCCTGAGCGGCCAGCCGCTGGACGCGATGAGAGTCGAGGTCTTTAAGGTGATCCGCAAGACCCTGATCGACGGCTTCGAGCAGATCGACGACGCGGCTGTCATCATCAACAAGCGGGCCCATTTCGACCCCATGGCGATCATCCGCATGGCGGATCGCACGAGCGAGCTCATCAACTCCGGCCACATGACTCTGGAGCAGTTCGCGGCGCGATGATTAAGCACTGTGTGATATGCGGGGCCGCATTCGAGGCCCCGCCCTCGTCGAAGAAGATCACCTGCTCCAAGGCATGCAGCACAGTCCGCAAGGCGCAAAGCCACACCGGCAAGCGCAATGAGTGGAGCGAAGCGTCCCGGGTGCGGCTGTCAGAGCGGCGCAGATCGGAGGGCTACAGCCCCAACGCCCAGGCGGGCCTTGCCGCCGCCATGGCGCTGCCTGAGGGGCAGCGCGGTGAACAGCACCGGAGCGCGAAGCGGTGGACGCTGATCGCGCCGGACGGCACCCGCTATGAGGTGGTCAACCTGCTGGACTGGGCCCGCAGGCACGCGGAATGGTTTGATGTTGTGGCGGACGATGCCGACCGGGATCGCATCGCCGGGAACGTCCTCTCCGGGTTCGGCGGCATCGTGCAGAGCATGATGGGCCGCAAAAAGCGCCCGTGCTACACCTATAAGGGCTGGCGCCTCGGCGACTGGCCGAAGGACAGGAAGGGAGAATGAGACCATGAAGAAGATCATCGACGGCAAGCTGAACGTCACCTTTACCGCAGATGGCCGGTGTAACCTGATGGCCTCGGAGGACGGCGCGCTGTACGCGGAGACCGTGCTGCCGGAGGACGTCATCGACGAGTACGGTGAGCGTGTCTCTCCTGTCGGCGAGGACTACGGATATTTTGCCTTGAAGGCGGCCATCGTGGACTTGGCGGAAACCCACGGCATCGATGCCGCAGACCTGGTATTTTGGTATGATGGGCAGGAGCAATATTTGAGCGAGGATGCACGCGCGGCATGCGCTGTGGCGTCTGACTATCGCGGATGAAAGGAGATAGAGCCATGAAGAAGATCATCAACGGCAAGCTCTACAACACGGACACGGCGAAGGAATTGGGCCGCGATGGCGGCGGAGACGGCTTCAGGAGTTGGCATGAGGAGCTCTACCAGAAGCGCACCGGCGAGTATTTTCTGTACGGCGAGGGCGGCCCGGCTACGAAGTACGCCGTCAGTGTCGGCCAGAACAGCTGGAGCGGCGGGTCGCAGATCATCCCGCTGAGCATGGACGCCGCCCGTGAGTGGGCGGAGGAACACCTGGACGCGGACGACTACGCCGAGATCTTCGGCATGCCCGGTGAGGGCGACGGCGAGAAGGTGACGCTGTGCGTACAGCTACCCGCGGCCCTGGACGCGAAGATCCGCGCCGGCGCCGCCCAGGCCGGGAAGAGCCTGACGGCCTACCTGGAGGGCGTGCTGAGCGAAGCGCTCCGCTGATCGCGAGATCCTCGAAAGTTACCGGCAACTTAGAAAAGCCCTGATTTCAGGGCTTTTCTGCTCATCAGAATGATTTTTTTGCTCAACAGCGCAAGTTAAACGCACGATTATTGATTAAAATGATCAAGATGCAGATTCAATTAAAGAAATCTGCATCTTGTTTTAATTATCAGATGATTGCTAAACCGTGCTTTACTTATCCTCGTCCTCCGGCTCCCCGTCCACCATCGTCTGGATCATGGCCTTGAGATCGTCGTGACTGTCCGCAGGCGTCTGCGCCTCGGCTTTGTCAGGGCTCTGCGGCGTGGGCTTCGGCAGTCCATCGGCGTCCTCCCCCTTGCCGCCCTTGTCGCGCATGCTCTCGAATGCCTTTTTGATCTTGTCCGGGAATGGCACACCCAGGGCGTCGGCATTTTCCAGGATGGAGAGCGCCTCATTGGCGATGTAGTAGCAGAGGCACGCACTCTGGAAGATCATGGCCGTGTTGCCCATGGCGCGATCCAGCAATGTCGCCAGCAGGACGATGGCCATGATAAAGCCCTTTTTCGCCAGGCCGATAAAGCCCACCTTGGACGACAGGCCGCCGCCCTCGGTCTTCGGGGATCTGCCGCAGGCCGCGACCACGCAGCCGGTGATGTAGTCGGTCGCCATGACTGCCACCAGGATGGTGTGCATCTGTGTCCACTCTCCAAACAGGCCCAGCACCGCGCCCGCGACGCCGGCCAGCAGCTTTACGATTTTGTCCCAACTCATTTGATTGACCTCCTTATGGGTTGGTCACAGCGGGGTTAAGCGCGGAAACCTGCGCAGTCAGCTTGGACAGCAGGATAGCATCATCCTGCCTGTAGGTCAGCGTCGTGTCGCCTGTGTCGACCCAGACGTTGTTGTCCCCGCGCTCCTTTAGCTGTGTCACGGGAGAATCGCGCAATTTCTTCTCTTCGCGCCGGGTCTTGACAGTGGTCATGATGGTGTTGTACGCCCCCGCGAGTAGCAGGATGACCACGAGGGCGGTCAGGAATTTGTCGCAAGTGAGTTCAGCCATGTGGCATCAGTCCTTTCGGTTATTCTTCCGCAAAGATGCTTTCTTCGGGTTCAGGCTCAGGCTCCGGGGCCGGGGTCATGTCGGGCATAGCACCGATGACCTCCCGCGCAATCTGTACACCGTCCGAACGCTCCAACGTGACCGTAGCCATGACGCGGGTCGGGTTGTCTGCGGAGAGGATAGCGGACACGCGGGAGAGGTACTCGGCACGGGCCATGCGGAGGGCCTTTTCGCTGTCGCCGTTGGGGTTGGCTTCTGTGGAGTTGTAGTTGCGGCTGTCGTACTGCTTGGGATAATCGGGAAGGACGCTATAAACGCCCTCCGGGTGGGTGTTGGAGGTGACAACCTGAGTAGCGGTTACGATGTAAATGGTACGCATAGTGTTGCTCCTTTCTATTCTTCTGGAGGGTAAAGTGTGCCCGTTCTCGGCATAATGGTTTTGCTAACGGTGTCATACATTTCGACTACACTTGTAGTCTTATGCTGAATCGGTACAATGTTGTATGTTATGCCATTAGCTTTTTTATGCCTATAATACGCGATTTTGCCAGATGTATTAGTGCTAAATCCGTAAAACATTAGTAGGTTTTCTGTGCCGTGCGCAAATGTAATTGTTGATACATCAAGTTTGTTGTTGATACCGTCTATTGAAAAACGATAATCTTTGTATACCCAAATATGGAAACCCTTATCTCTTTGAATTACAGATAATGGCCAGTAGCAAGCACTATTTGTAGTAGGTATATCGCCATATCCTATTCCAAAATTATCTGCATATGGCCCACCAACAATAGCGAAGCGATTATGGTTGTCATTCCATGTTTTTGGCGCAATTATAAATTTATCTAACCCTAGAGATTCGCATGATGCTTTTGTAATCACTTCGTCTGTTTTATCAAATCCAAACGGCAAAATAACATGGCCTGCTCCGGCTCTCGCATATGCGATAAACCGATACCCGGATGGCGGGACACTCTGCCGCATCATGAGCAGCCTTCTCCGCGCTTCCATTAACTCCACTGTCCCATCACCCCGTACACGCCATCTGCAATATTGATCTCGTAGGTTGTGTTCGCTTCGCAAGTTCCGTCCCAGCCGCTCGCCCATTTCATTGTCTGCCCCGTCGGCGGTGTCACGGTCAGCACTGCCGGGGTTGACCCGCTGGTGAACACCACGTCCACGCACCCGCTTGCCGGGAGTGTGATGTCTATGGTCGTGACCTCTCCGCAGACGTAGCGGATACCGGGAAGAGCGGTGATGACCGGGGCTGTACCAGAGACGGAGACGGGAGAGGTGAGCATGGTAGAGATGGCGGATTTCTGGGCTTCAGGGTAAACGCCGACAGTGGTCTGAGAGATGGAGGCCATGTCTGCACCGGCTGCTTTAGCAAGGCCGTAGAAGGTGGATTCGTGCTGATTATGCGGAGTTATAGGCCACCACATACTCGTTGACAATTTTATTGCCTTGGTACCGGCTGTCACTATTTCCAAGCGTCCGTCAATAGCGTTTATTCCTCGGTCGTAAAATGATCTAACAACTCCTTGAACAGCACCGCTTGCGTTCGGCACATTCGCCACGCCCTGTGCATCCAGCACTGACACCCCGTTGACCTGCACGTCCTGCACAGCGCCGCCACCATCCATCACATCAAAGCTGTGCGGCCCAGTTGCGTCCGTGATGGTAACACGATGCCCGCCGGCGATGTCCGTAACCGTGATGGTCGGGGAGATGCCGTCCGTGCCAGCTGGGCCAGTGGCACCAGTCGGGCCAGTAGGCCCAACGGGGCCGGTATCACCCTTCGCGCCCGTGTCACCCTTCGGCCCTTGTTCACCCTGAACACCCTGTTCGCCTTGCGGCCCGGCAGGCCCGGTCAAACCGCGCTCGCCCTGAGGCCCTTGTGGGCCTGTCGCGCCAGTATCTCCACGCGGGATGCCGAAGGTCAGCGTCACCACGCCGTCAGGAGCCACGGATTTCTCGACGGTTGCCGCGCTGCCGGGAGTCAGGGTATTCGCGTCAACGCCCATATTCTGGACGCTCTCAGCCGCGCCCTCTGCCGCTTCCACGCCCGCATTGAGCGCCGCTATGGCCTGATCTATCACGGTCTGCTCGGCGGGAGTAGGCGGCTCATCCGTAGGCTGGGGCCTCTTGTTGACCGGGATAATGATAGCATAGACAGTCTCGCCATCATTCGGGCCAGCATGAAGGAAAATCCAAGCGTAGATGGTCTGGCCCGTTTTCAAGTACTCATACGGGATTTCGACCTCGTTGTTTGTGCCGATCTGCTCCTTCGCCGTGCCAACCTCATTCTGATTGCTGAAATGCACCTGAAAGGAGTTCGGCAAATCAAGCCCTTCAAAACGAAGGATTTGACCGTAGTCCCACTGCCAAGCCGCCGCAGTTCTGACGACTTTCGAGCCGCCAAACGCCGCAACAACAATGTTGGTAGTCACTCGTCCCACCTCCTGCATGACAAAATCATAACTACCGCGCAAATGGCGATCAGACCCAGAATCGCGCCCCAGCCCCAGCGCAGTATCAGGTCTGCCCTCGCCACCGCTTCGAGTATCGTCCTCTCCATACGTCAGCCCTCAATCCGGCCGTATTTGGAGGACACCCAGGCGTTTTCGCCCTTGAACTCCACAAGATACCAGTTGCGCCCATCGTGAACCTTCGTCACGTCCTGATAGCCCAACCGGTCATCCCTATGCGCCACGCCCAGAATCCGGGATTCCGTGCCGGGTGCGCTCCGCACGTTCACGCTGTTGCCGGTAATGAGAACGTACTTCCGGCCATCGAGGGCCTTTGCCAAGGCATCCCGCGTCGCCGCGTCGTACACACCGGTCAAGTCAAGCCCGTGATCCTGCTGGAAGTCCTTCAAGGCTTTGAGGGTTTCACTACCGAAGTCCCCGTCCGCGCCGTACTTCGGAAGGGCATAGCCCAGCCGCATCAGCTTGCGCTGCATGTCCCGAACGTCCGCGCCCTCGTCGCCGTATCTCAGGCCATCCACAGCGGGTTCAGACGGCGTTTCTACCGCGGTTCCCTCGTAGTCGAAATACTTGTCCATCAGGCCCCAGAAGTTCGGCTTGCGGCTGTACAGCTTCGACTTCACCACGCCGTAGGCCACGCCCTTCGCCTCGATGATGTACCAGTCGCCCTCCGGGTGGCCCTCCTTCACCGGCTTCCACAGGTAGGCCACGTGGTGGATGCTCCCCGCACTGGAATTGCTCCAGAACACCGCCGCGCCGGGAACGCGAAACGCTGCGGGAATCATGCCGGAACCCTTCGAGGAACACCACTCGGCGTAATTGTGCCGCGCCTTGGAGTTAATGCATGTGCCGGTGTAAATCTCGTAGATGCCCTCGGCCATGCCGTTGCAGTCCCAAACGCGGGTACACTTCTTGCGCCACTTGAGCGCCGCCGCGCGCTGGCTGCCGCTGTACTGCGTGTAGTAGTAGCCGTTCTCCTTCCACGAACTCTTGCACTTGCTCTCCGGCACGGACAGGTCGAGGTAGCCGGTGCGCGGGTTCTGGCCGTAGCTGCCCATGATGTAGCCATCGCCCCGGTTCAGGGCGGCAACGAGTTCTTCAACGAACTTGCCAATCGGCATTCGCTTTGCCATGCTGTACCCTCCTTAAATCCTGATTACGATTGCCGTGTACTGCATGTAAGCCCGCGCCGTCATGGTGCGGCCGGAGGCTCCGGCATTGATGGCCAGCGCCACCGTCTGGGCAGTGCCGTCCGACGTGATGGTGCCCATCACCATGGCGTTCATGCCCACGGTGTTCCCGGACACGCCGTCGCTGACGACGGACTCGATGGTCTGCGAGTCGCCGTATTTGACCTTGAGCCGCCCGCTGCCGGCGTCCTGGTGCACATAGGCGAACGCGATCAGCAGGTAGTTGCCGGCGGGGAGCGTCACGGAGACGGACGCGATGTTCACGTCCGCGTTGTCCGCGGACGTGACTGCGTTTTGGAGGTAGTTGTTGATCGGCCTATAGACCGCGTTACCCAGCGCGACCCGCGCTCCCTGCACTGTGTCCGCGCCGGTGCCGCCGTTGGCAACCGACAGCGGACCGCCGATGGACTGCAGCGCCGCCGCCAGCGTGGCCACGTCGATCTTCGCCGCCGCGCCGCCGTGGCCCACAGGGAGCTCGTCGGTGCCCTCCAGCTCCTCCAGGCTCTCCAGTTCGCTGTAGGTGTCAAGCTTCGCCGCCAGGCCCTCCACCCTGGCCGTCTCCTCCGCCGCCAGGGCGTCGCCCACGGCCTTCGCGTCGGCGGCCATGCCCTCGATGGACAGGGACGGGTCCACCGGGCGGGAAACGCTCTCCGCCGGCGTGACGGTGAAATTGATCTCAGGAATGTCCGGCATCTCTTAAACCTCCCCTACTACCGCCAGCAGCTCCATGCTGTTGGGCCGCTGCGGCGTGATGACCTGGTCGCCGTTGATGATCCTGCCGGACTCATCGTAATACGGGCCCAGGATGTAGCGCACGTCCCAGTTGTAGACGCCCGTCGCCAGGGCGTCCGTGTCCGGGTTGTGAAAGTCCACCTGAAACGCGCCATTGCCCAGCGTCTCGTCGGTCAGGCCGTAGGCCTGCTCGAATACGATGTTGCCGGACCCGTTTTTCAGCGTGAACAGGGCCCTGTCCGCCTCGGCGAAGGTGTGGCCCGTCGCCCGGACGATGAAGCTGGCCGTGTCGCCCCGGCTCAGGTGGATCATCTTGGTGTCGTCGTCGATCCAGAACATCAACTCGCCTCCCTCGTCAGGGCCGCCCGCACCATGCCGTCGCTGGTAAACAGCCCGGTGATGGTGCCATAGCCCTCGTAGCGGTCCACCATCTCGCCGTACTGGTAGACGATGGCCGCGGTGTTCTCCGGCGCGGACAGCAGCGCGAAGGCCTCCGGCAGCGTCACGCCCGCCAGGTACAGCCACAGCACGCCGTCCGCATAGCCCGCCTCGCTGCCCTCCAGCGCCACCTCGGCGTCACTGCCCGCCGCCAGAATCAGCCGTCTGCCGCTCATTTTCCATCGCCTCCAGTTCGGTGTAGATGTCCTCCAGCGTGTTGTAGATCGCCGTCATCGTCCGCGCGTTCTCGGGCGTCGGCTGGAGCGTCAGCTTTTGCAGGGCCTTGTAGATCCCCGCGATTCGGTTTTTCATGGTGCCCTCCTTAGTCGCCGGCGCCCCATCCGATGACGTTGTAGGTCGTGCCGTCCACGGTGATGGTACGCCTGTAGAAGCTGTAGCCGCCCATACGGATGTCCCGCGCGTTGCACAGCGTCATGGTGGTGGTGCCGCTCAGCAGGTTGTCGATGCGGGCGTTTGCCGCGCTCAGCTGGCTGGCGGTGACGTAGCCCGTCAGGTTGATCTTGCTGGCGCTGATGTCCACGCTCTCGGCGCTGGCGTTGATGGAGGACAGCACGTTTCCCTTGTCCACAACCGCAATGGCTACGCCGTCGCGCTTGACGTACAGCCCAGCGCCGTCGATCAGCTGAACGTTGGTGCCGTCCGTCGTGAACTTGCCCACGACGCTTGTGATGCTGTCCCGGTTCTGCCAGATACCGGAACCCTGAATCGTGGTGACATCGCCCTCCAGGGTGGTCGTCCGGCTGGCCACGGAGCTCACCGCGTCCGCGGTCTGCGTAATGCGGGTGGATAGGCCGCCCTCCGCCGTGGTGGCCCGGGCGACCTCGCTGGTGATGCGGCCCGCCTCCACCGTGATCCGGCTGGACAGGCTGCCCTCGGCGTCCTGCGCCCTCTGGGCCTCCAGGGTGATGGCGTTTTCGTTGGCCGTGATCGCCGTCTGCGCGGTGACCATGTCGCCCTCGGTCTTGATGACCCGCTGATAGATGCCGGTGCCGTCCACCATGATCGACGCCACGCGGGACCAGTCCACGTTCCCGGCTTCGTCGGTGCCCGCCACGGCCTCGGCCACGATCAGGACGTGGTCGGTGGTGTCCTCAATCCAGGCGTGATCCTCCTCCTGCGACTGGGCGCTGCCGCCGGCGTTGCGGGAGCCGCTGCCGGAGGTCTGCTTGAGTATGCTGGCCACGTCGATCAGTTCGTTCGCCAGGGTGACGGTCACGGTCTCCGGCTGCCGGATCTTGTCCGACCACGACAGCCGCGTGATGGTCTCCCGGATGGTGGTGCCGAACTCCGGCAGGGGCACCCGGCACACTCGGCCCAGCGTCAGCTTGTCCAGCGGCTCGCCGGTGGCCCGGCTCAGCTCCAGCGCCGTGGCGGTGATGCTCACCGACGGCTCGGCGTGGCGGCTCAGCTTGTCCTCGGCCCAGGCCCGAAGCATCTCCTTGCTTCGGATGCTCTGGTCGGTCTCTGTGTGGGCGATGACGCCGTAGACGTCCTCGTTTTTGCTCACGTAGTCGCCCGCGATGTGGATGTTTCGCGCCCCGACCGGGTAGAATCGGGTGTACATGCCCGACCGGTCCACCACGCGCCGCAGCGCCACCAGGTTGCGGCTGGCCCGCAGTTCGCTGGCCACGTCGTCGGACTTTTTGACGATGTGCAACTTGAAGGGCAGCGTGGTCAGGTCGTACTCCCACCGCCAGCCGTCCAGCGTGCCGCAGATCGTTTCCAGCGCGGCGAAAACCGTTTGGTTGTTGAACTGATACGGCAGCGTCCGGCTGAACTCAAACCGGCCCAGCGTCCAGATGGACTGCCGGCTCAGCGCCTGCCGGGCCATGCTCTCCGCGCTGGCGTTGCTGCCGCCCAGGCTGCCGAAGATCAGCACGTCCTTGAGTGTGGAAATCACGTGCTCCAGCTGGACCGTGCGCGTGTCCCGCTCGTAGGCAGTCTCCACGCTCTTGACCCGCCAGATGATGCCCTTGCCCGGGT
The DNA here is from genome assembly GCA_902801165.1 of uncultured Eubacteriales bacterium. GTDB lineage: Bacteria > Bacillota > Clostridia > Christensenellales > Aristaeellaceae > UBA2862. The sequence goes on from CADCHI010000014.1 coordinate 24,805, forward strand.
CGGTGTCGTCCTTGATCCAGTCGTCGACGGTCAGCACCGGGGCCTCCGGACCGATGGTGATGCTCGACGTGCTGACGCCCCTGTCGATCAGGTTGAGCGGCTGCGTCTCCGGGTAAAATACCGCCTTCGGCGTCAGCGTCTGTCCCGCCAGCAGGATCATCACACATACCTCCCATAGCACCGCACGGTCAGCAGGCCCGCCCGCCGCGCCGTCCAGCCGACGGTCACGCTGCCGGGGGAGACCTTGAGCTCATCGTCGCTCTCGGCCTTCCGCGCGGCCATCGCCGACCGCCAGGCGCCCGCGCCGTCCCGAATGCGGATGCGCAGCAGGCCCTCGGCGTCGTGGTCGAGCTCCAGCGTCTCCCCGGGCGTCAGGCCCAGGGCCTCGAACGCCATGGAGCAGGTCCCCGCCGTCAGGGTAAACTCCGACAGCTCGGCGGTGGACGTGTTGGTCAGGCTGAACTCCAACATGCTTGGCGCGGTGCCCGCGATCTCCAGCGCCTTCGAGTTGCCCTTCGTGGTCGGGGCCACGAAGCTGGACGGGTTGGTGCTCTGCCAGAAGGGCACGCCGTAAGCCCGGAATGTGATCGTGTACTCACTGGCCCACTCGGCCTGGTCGCCCGCCGCCGGCAGCTGCGCGCACCGCACGTAGATCCGCCGGTCCGGGCGGATGTTGGTCGTCAGCCAGCCGCCGCCCATGGCCCAGGCGGCCACCTTTTCAAAGATCTCGCTGCGCTGCACCAGCTCGTCCGCGCTGGACCTCAGCCGGATCCCGAAGCGCACGGACACGTCCAGCGCGTCCCGCACTTCGGAGACGACCCGCAGGCCGCCTCCAAATCGGTTGGCGGTGGTGATGTTCAGCCGCGCCGCCCCTTCGGTGACGCCCAGCACCAGCACGCGCTCGTCCAGCTCGTCCAACTGCGCGCCATTCAGCGCCGCCCGGTGTTTAAGCTGCATATCATCACCTCAATTCCGCGTAGGCCCTGCCGCCGATGGCCTGGCTCACATAGGGTGCGGTGGCCTCGCCGACCTCACGGCCGTCCAGGTTGACCTTGATCTTGCTCACGGCCTGCACCACGGCACGCGCCACGGCTGCCGGCAGGCCCTTCAAGCCGTTCAGGCCGTCCGCCATGGCGGTGTCTTTGTTATCTCCATTGGTCCCGCGGGCCACGCCCTCGGCGACGGCCTCCTCGATGTCGTGGTAGTCAATCCAGTCCATGTTGCCGTAGCCCTCGGCGTCTCGCCATTCGCTGTACCGCTTCATCAGGTCCGTCGCGCCGTCCATGCCGTAAAAGCGCTCCGACGCCTCCGTGGCCCTCTCTCCGATGGCCTGAAATTCATCGTCGGTGTAGTTGGTCATGTCGTCGATGGCCGCCTGAAGGTCCCGCTGGGTCTTTATGACGTCGTCCAGGGCGGCAAGCAGTTCGCCGTCGCTCTTTTCGATGGCCTCCGTGCTGCCGATCGGGCCGTATTCCTGCCGGTAGTCCGCTGCCTGTTTGTACAGGTAGCCGATGGCTGCCGCGATGCCTGCCTTCGGGATGAGGTCCTTTACCCAGGTTGCAAAGGCGCCCGCGACCGATGCCGCGCCTACGCCTCCTGCGCCGGCTGCCGATGCCGCGCCGGCGCCGCCAGCGGCAGCAGCTCCAGCGCCTTCGGCAGCCGCGCCCAGCCCGTTGAATGCGGAAATCACCTTCAGCTGCGCGGCCATGCCCGCGATCTGGAGGCCGACGGCGCCCAACTTCGTCAGCAGGCTCGCACCGAAGATGCCCGCCAGCGCAATGCCGACGGCATCGGCGTTGTCCAGGATCCACTGGAGCGTCTCTTCGATACCCAGCAGCAGCTTGCCGATGCCGGCGATCACCGGGTCGTCGTCGTCCGCCCAGTCGGAGCCGATCTCTTTCAGCAGCTCCAGGCCCTCTTCTATGGCCACCTTGACCTTCGCGAAAAACTCCTTGATGTTCTGCTTCAGCTTCTCCAGCGCCGCTTCACGGTCCTCATCGGTTTCGGCCTTCATGAAGTCATTCAGGGCGCCCAGGCTGCCCTGGACGTTGACGATCAGGTCCGCAGAGATCTCGCCCAGGCCGCCAGCGACGGACCTTTTCAGCGAATCCCACATTGCCAACGTCTTTTGCATCTCTTCGTGGACGTCGCTCATCGTTTTGATCGTCTCTGAGTCAATGCCGAAGCCGCCATTGTCTGCGTCGAAGTCGTCCAGGTTGTCCCGGATTGTCTCCCAGTCGTTCAGGATGTCCATGGCCTTCGTGGCCTTCTTCTCGCCGAAGATGGTCTCCCAAAACTCATCGGTCAGCTGGCCTTTGCTTCGCAACTCATAGGCCCGCTCCATCACGGCGATGGCATAATCCCAGTCGTTTTTATAGTTGACATCGGACACGCCCAGCAGTTCGGTGATCTTATCACCCTTGCCGCCCAGATTGATGCGGCTCACGATGCTCTCAAAATCCGAAAACTGATTACCTGCGGACCGTACCGCGTTTTCCCATTTCTGGATGGTTGCCGCGTCGGTGTTCCAGTAGCCGGCGATGTCGCTCCATTCGTTCGCCTTCGCTGCCGTCTCGCCGATAAAATCCCACAATTCCACGGCCACGTCGCGAACCGTGTCGATCAGCCCCGTGAAGATGCCCTGCAGCGCCCCGCTCACGCTATCGCCGATGGAGGCGATGCTCTGGACGGCGTCGGCGAAGCTCTTCGAGGCCGTCACGCCCTCGGCGGTGGCGTCGCTGGCCCCGCGCATGCCGTTCTCCAGCGTGCCCAGCTCGTTGGACATGTTGGCCAGCGTGGTGCGCGCCTGGTTCAGCTTCTGCTCCCACTTCTGGACCACGTCCTCATTGTCGCCGTAGTCCCTCTTGGCCTCGTCCAGGGCCTTGCGGAGGGTCTCGACGACCTTCTCCTGTTCCTTGATTTGCTTCTGCAGGCTCTTGGCCCGGGCCTCGTTCTTCTGCTGGGCGGTGGCGTTCGCGCCCATCTCGGCGGTCTCCGCCTTCAGTTCGGAGCGCAGGGTTTTCAGGTTGCGCTGGGCGGCCTGCAGCGCGGAGTTGTACTCCCGCTCGCCGTCCAGCCGTATCGTCTGTTTGATCTCGTTCGCCATGCCCGTCACCTCCCCATCAGATCAGGCCCGTCCGCCGGGCGATCTTCGCGCCCATCAGCCTGGCGTCATACTCGGCCCGCAGCTTGTAAAGGTCCAATATCCAGCCCGGCAGCATGTGCCGCGCCTCCGAAAACGTCACCCCGGCGATCAGCGCGCAGCTGTAATACTCCCGCGCGCGCATGGACCGCCGGTCTACCCGTTTTTTCGCTCTATCTGTTCGAGGTAGCCGTCGTGGACGTCGTCGTCGGCCTCGCCGCCGTTCGTCGTCTCCACGTGCATGCCTTCTTTCATAGCGGCCTTGATCGCGTCCGCCACCGTTTTGAACGTGCTCATGGGCGCGTGTTTCAGCGCCGCCTCGGTCACGTCCATCTCTTTGCCCTCAAAGTCCCTCTGGCAGTTCGCCATGATGACGAACACCTTGCGCACCGGGCCGACCTTGCCCTCGCCGATGGCCTCCAGCATGCCCTTCAGGCTGCCGTATTCCTGCTCCACCTGCTCCAGAGCGTCCAGGTCGAACCGCAGCCCGTACTCCTGGCCGTTAACAGTCACATTTGCCATGGTCAAATCCTCCCCTGTTTATGGGGCGGGGTTACCCCCGCCCGCGTGTCGTCAGGCGCTGATGCCCGCCTTGCCGTTCAGCCAGGTCCTGGCCTCCGCCTCGGTGGTGGCGCGGTGCGTGGCGTACCACTTCACCTTGCCGGCGGGCTCCAGGGTCACGGCCATGCCGGAGCCGGTCAGGTTGAAGCTCTGATACTGCAGGTTCTCACCCTTGGTCGTGGCGTTGTCGTCGGCCATGCCGAACTGCATTTTGTGATGCCAGTACGCGACATAGCTGATCACGCCGGACGTCACCTCCATGGTGATGTAGCCAAAGCCCACATAGGGCGCGGCGTCGCCCACCACGTTCAGGGTGCCGTCGTTGTCCGCCTCGTAGCCCAGCAGGTCCTCCCGCGCGTCGTCGGGCAGCCTGGCCAGCTCCAGCGCAACGTCCACGCCCGTGATGCTGTTGTCGCTCTCGATCTTGTGGTTGTCGGCGTCCTGCCGCACGTTCGCGCGGTTGATGGTGACGTTCGCCGCGATCATCAGGTCGGGGATCGTCTTGCCGCCGGTGTAGGTCATGGCGCTGTCCGCGCCGCCCCCGCTGACCTTCGCGTAGGTCAGTCCCTTCAGGCCGATTTTAGCCATTGATTAATCCCTCCGTTATTTCCGTTTCCCGTCGTGGCCGCTGGGCTTGTTCGGCGTCAGCTCCACCTGCGGCACCTGCCCGGTCCTGCCAAACTCATCCCAAACGGCCTGCATGGCCGGGACGGCGAAGTCGGCGCTGTAGGCGTCGGCATCGTCCACCCAGTAGGTGGCCGGCATCTTGCTGGTGCCGTAGTGGAGTACGAAGGCCTTCTGGGCGTTGCGGACGCCCTTGTGGTCCTTGCCCTGCGGGTAAATGTCGATGTAGAGGACGTCCCCCGCCCCCTTCGGCTCGTGCGCGAAGCCGATGCTCTCAATCATGTCGCCTGTGTCCCTCAGGCCGTGCTCCTCGGCTGCCAGCTTCCAGGCCTTCTTCACGCCCTCGGCCCCGGCCTGCAGCACCGCCTTCGCGACGTCGCCGGTCAGCTGCTGGCGCTTGCGCATGTCGGTCAGGAGCTCGTCCAGGCCGCTCGTTTCAAACCGCGCCATGTCAATACGCCTCGCAGTCGAAGATGTGGTGGATGTAGCCGGTGTCCGCCTCGTAGTCGGTCAGGTGCGCGAAGCACACCGCCGGCGTGGCCTCCAGGGCCGCCTCCAGGGCCGAGGCGATGGCGTCGCCCTCGGTCTTGGTGAACCGGTCGATGGCGAAGCTCCGCGCGCCGTGGTGCCTGTCGTCGGCCATGTCGCCCAGCAGCCGGCGCTCCCGCCATACGGTGTAGGCGTCGCTGCCGGTGTGGGCGCTGTCGTAGTGTCCGGCTGTGGGATCCACGCTGACCACCAGCGCCTTGATCTCGTCCAGCGTCATGGCGTCACCACCTCCAGCGACAGGTCCGTGATGGGCTCGCCGTTGTCGGCATCGGTGCCGTGGTAGGCGCGAGTCACCTCATAGACCACGCCGTCCTCGGCGCTCAGCAGCACCCGGTCGTGGTTGTTGATCCGCCGGTTCTGCAGGATGCGCACGCGAGTGTCCGTTCGCACGTTCTCCCGCGGGCCCGCTGGGCGGACCGGCGCGGTCTCGAAGTTCAGCTCGCCATACCATCCCTCGGCGATCAGCGTGTCCTGATAGACCGGCATCGCCCCGGCCCCGGCGACGTTGGTCTTGTGGTAGACCTTGCAAATGCCCGTGTCCAGGATCATCTGTTCAGCCACCTTTCACGGCGTCTCAGCCGCAGCCAGTCAGGCATCCCGGTGCCCTTGTCCCTGGACTGGTACTGCCAGACGGTGTAGTCCACCACCAGCATCAGGTCGGCGGTGGTGTCCGTCAGCACGATGCCGGTGGACTCCAGCTCGCCGATGGCCGCCTCGATGCGGGCAGTCAGCATGTCGTCCAGGGAGGTGTCCCCGCTGGTGCGGTTCAGGCGCGCCTTCACGAGCGTCAGGGCCTGATTGTTGTCAATGCTCGCCACGGTTATCCCTCCCCGTCAGTTGTTCGCCGTCAGGCGTTCGCGGTGTCGGCCGCGAAGGTCACGGCGGAGACGTCCACGGTGCCGCCATTGATGGCGATCGCCACGAAGGACTCAGCGATGACGGGCTGGCCGTCGTAGCGGGCGGTCGCCTTGAACACGGTCTGGTCCTCGATGAAGCGATAGTGCTCAGACTGGGCCACCTGCCTGCCAGCGCGCTCCGCGGCCAGGTAGTTCATGCCATAGCCGGCGATGATCACGTTGTCGGGGATGAAGTCCAGCTCCACCACGTCGCCGCCCAGGATGGGCATCACGTTGCTCATGCCGGACACGATGGCGCCCGCGGCGTTGATGCTCATGGCCTCGGAGACCAGCTTCATGTGGGTGGCCTCGTTCATCGCCCAGAACTTGCCGCCGGCGGAGTACTTCTTCTTCGCGGCGCCGAAGGCGGCGATGATGGCCTGGTACAGCTTCAGACCCACGCTGTTCGCGGCGGTGATGCTGATGATGTTGCTGGTGTGCAGGTCGACCCAGGGGCGGGCGGTGGCGCGATAGTCATCAGGCTGCGCGGTCTGGGCCAGGCGGGTCACGATGCCCAGAGGCATCTTGGTGCCGGTGCCGTACAGGATGGCCTTGTCCACGGCCAGGGCCTCAGCGCGGGCCAGGGCGTGGATGATCTGGAAGACCAGCTCGACGTCGTTGTCCTCCTTGAGGGAATTGCAGATCGCCACGAAGGCGCCGACCTTGTAGCCGTCCACCTCGGTGTCGTTGAAGGTCAGGTCGATTTCATTGAGCTTGCCGCACATCTCGGTCCAGATGGCCTCGGGCACGGTGCCCATGATCACCTGGCGGGCGACGCCGCCGACGGTCTGCCGGTTCACGTGGGGCAGCATCAGGCTGTTCTCCTCCACGATCTCGCGGATCATGGGCAGCATCACGTTGGGGATGGTCAGCTGGCCGCCGTTGATGGCGCGCTTCTGGCCGATCATGCTGCGCATGTTCTCGGCGAAGGTCTTCAGCTCGGAGTGGTCGGTCAGGCTGCGGGTGATGAACTCGCGGCGGGCCTGGGCGCGCAGCTGCGCGGGGGTGTACAGGTTGGACATGGTGTTCATGCTCCTTTCGTTCTCAGCGGGCGCGGGGGCGCCGGCGGTCTCGGGCTCCTGCTCGGTGGCCCGGTTGTTCAGCTCATCGAGCTGGCCCTGCAGCTCATTGATGGCCGTCTCCAGCTCGGTGATGTTGCCGTCGTTCTCAGAGATCTCGGCCTCCAGGGCATCCATCTCGGCGACGAACTCGTTCACAGCGGTCTCGGCCTCGGCCTGTTCCTCGGCCTGCATTTCCGCCTGCAGGTCGCTCTCCAGCTCGGCCTCGCGCTTCTTCATCTCGTCCAGCTTCGCGGCCAGCTCGGTCCGCTTCGCCATCAGGGGCTCCAGCAGGCCGCGCTTCTCGTTCAGCTTGCGATTCAGGATCAGCTGCTTAAGCATTCTCGTTACCTCCGTTCTGTCCGGCTCTGTGGAGCCGGTCGAGCATCTTTGCGCGCCAGGCATCGCCCATGCGCTTCTGGATGGCGTCGTAGCTCGCCTTGCGGGCCGCGACGCCGGTCTCCTTGTAGGCCGGGAAGGTGACGACCGACACCTCGTACAGCTTGACCTTCTTGATCGTCCAGTGGACGGAGCCGTCCTCGCGGATCTCCTGCTCCTCGTCTAGGATGTCGAAGCCGAAGGAGCCCTGCGTCACGTCGCCGCGTTTGTTGCGCGCGTAGACGTTCATGGCGTCGCTGTCGTCAGGGTTGATCAGGACGCTGGCCCACAGGCCATGGTCGTCCGCCCGCAGCGTCAGCGTGCCGGCCGTGTTGCGGCCCAGCACCAGGTGCGTGACGTGATCCACCAGGCAGCGGATGTCGTCGCCCAGGGCGCCGTCGAAGGCGTGCGGGTCGACGGATTCAGACGCGCCCGGGAAAAGGTCGTACTTGCTGCCGAACACGGCGAAGTAGCCCTCGATGCGCCGCTCGTTGCCTTCCTCGCGGACGTCGAAGTGGGTGTCAATCGTTCTAATCTGCATGCCCGTTCGTTCCATCGTTGTCGTCACCTCCTTCCCCCTTGCCGTTCAGCTTGGCCATGTAGTCCTTGAGTTTCTTTTGGTAGCCCAGCAGATTCACAGGCAGATAGTTCTCCAGCAGGAAGATCTCGTCCATCTCCGGGTCCGGCGGCATGCTCAGCCAGTCGCGCAGCTCGTTGCGCCGCATGGCGGCCCGGTCCACCAGCTCCTTGCCGGCGTTGACCAGGTCGGGGATGCTGTAGTTGTACAGGCTGCGTGGGTTGAAGGACCAGTACAGCTCCGGCGACCACAGCAGACCGCGGGTGAGCACCTGCTCGATCTCCTTCGCCAGCGCCATCACGTCCACGGTGATAAAGTGCTGGTACTCCTCTTTGTTGTAATCGCCCACGCCCACCAGGAAGGGCGGCACGCCCATCATCGCGGCAATGGAGCGCTTGTCCAGCTCCATGTCGTCCCGGATGGCCAGGTCGGCCATGGTCAGCGGCCGGACCTGCTCCACGCTGAACGCCTCGGCGGGGATGAACCAGGGCTTGCCGTCGTCGCTCGCGTCGATGTAGTCGTCGCGCAGCTTCTGGCGGCCCTCGGCGCTGGCGAACTCCTCCGTCAGGCCGTCCACCTTCACGATGATCGATGGCGAGGGGCTTTCCTTCAGCGCCTGCCGGGTCGCGCTGGACTGCCGCAGACTCTTCACCGCGTCGCCCAGCTCCGCCGCGAAGCCCTTGCCATTCCAGGGCTGGTTCGGGTCGGGGTTGTGTCGGAAGTGGAGCACCTCGTCGGGGCTGTAGATCTTCCCGCGGTAGCTGATCCGGTAGTCGTCCAGGCCGTAGGCCGTCAGGGCCACCTGGTCCGGCGGCAGCGGGATCAGCTCCTCCAGGTAGCCGTCCCGGTAGATCGGCACCGTGATCTGATTGCCACGCTCCAGCAGCGCGTGCACCAGGATGTGCATAAAGTCCGACCGGCACAGGTACCGGGAGGGCTCGATGTCTAGGCGCCGCGAGAGCTCGTTCCGCTCCCGGATGTCGCCCTTGTCGGTGTTGCGCATCAGGCGGATGGTCATGGACCCGATCAGCTTCGCGTATACGTTGATGCACATCTGCACCTCCGGGCACTTCATGACCGGCTTGTAGCCGTCCGCGCAGAGGATCTTCCAGACGTCCTCCGAAGTCAGCGCCACCCCGACGGTGGACCGCTTCTGCGGGGCGTCGCGCCCGTAGCGCTTGGCCTTTACGTGTTTACCCATCGTTCTTTACCTCATTTCCAAACCAGGTCGCGGCCCTGCTGGATTTCTCCATGGCCTCAAGCATGCGCACCGTGGCGAACACATCGGCATCGAATACGTCGATACGCTGCTCCGGCTGCACCTTCTCGTACTGGATCATGTCGTCTGTCTTTTCGATCGCCCGCACGTTCATGACGCAATATTCATAGGGCTCCGCGCCCAGGTAGTACAGGTGGTCGTTCTTCGCCGCCACCTCGATGTGGCGGAAGCCCTCGGACTTTTTGTAAAAGTACTGGGGCTGGTCGATGATCTTGAAGCCGGCCTTTTTCATGGCCAGGAAGTACTCCCGGCAGAATTTGCGGTCGTGGCCCACCTGGACGATGTTGAAGCCCATGGCCCGCATCCTGATGAACCACGCCACCACCCTGTCGTGGTCGTTGGTCGGCGCGTTGCACATCTCCAGCCACCCGTCGTCCTGCCAGCCGAACAGCGGGATCTTGTCGTGGTCGGCCTTCTCGGCCGCCGCCACGATCGGGAACCAGCAGTGCGGGATCGTGATGTCGATGCCCTTGTACTGTCCGTGGAGGGCCGCCGCGGTCAGGTCGTGCAGCTTGGACAGGTCCGCGCCGCCGTACCACTTCACGCGCAGCCGCGCCAGGTGCTTGAGCTTCTGCTCCAGCGTCCAGTCGGCCACGATTCCCAGCGCCGCCTCGGCCCGTCCGTTGGATCGTCTGAATTCGTTGATGTTGAAATAGGCTTTTTCCGACGTCGTGAACACGTTCAGCCGCTTGGACAGGAATTCCTTGCGGACCTGCGGATCGTTCTGCGCCTGCAATGCGTCGTTGATGGCGTCCGCCGGGCGGATGGTCACACCCCAATTCGGATTGGCTTTCTGCATCTGAATCGGGTTTGTGTAGTCCACGTCCCCGTTCTCATCCTGGTCGGCGGCACAGATGAAGATAAAGTATTGGTCGTCCTTTACCGTGCCGCGCAGGACCTTGCGGCAGTATTCGAGGCGCTGAGCACAGAATCCGACGCCATCGTCCCCGGCGGTGGTGATGCCGATCACCAACTTGTTTGTGTAGCCCAGAGTCGCCTCCTGGAGGATCGTGTACTGCTTCGCGCTCCGATAGGCGTGCATTTCGTCCGCGATGACAACGTTGCAGTTGAAAGAGTCCTGCTTGTCCGGGTTCGAGGCCAGCGCATGTAGCTCCACGCTGCCACCCGCCACGGACCTGTTGACCACGGAGTGCTCGAAGCTGTTGTTTTTGATCTTCCAGCCGGCCTTCTTCAGCGCGTCCGGCGTCGGGTACATCAACCGGACGTTGTACTCCCAGCTGTCGAAGGTCTCCATGGCCTGCTTCAGGGCAGCGCCCACGACGTATACCTTTGCGCCGCTGGCCGCCTCCAGCAGCGACAGGGCCCAGGCCAGCGCCGACGCGAACAGCGTCTTGGAGTTTTTGCGTGGAATGAAGATAAAGGCTTCTTTGACCAGGCGCTCATTCGTCCCGGCCTTGTAGAAGATCAGCAGGCCGTAGACAATGAACTTCTGCCAGCTCTCCAGCAGGAAGGGCCGCCCGCGCATCGGCTGCGCGTCCAGCGATTGCCCTTGCCGGTGGTGGTAGGTCGTTTCGATGATGCCGATCACGAAGTCGGCGTCCCTGGTGCGGACGTCCAGATCCTCGCGCTCCAAGAACTCCAGGAACCTGCGGCAGCCCAGCACGCGGTCCTCGCCCGCTATGATCCTGCCGTCAATGACGCCGTGAACATACTCCAGCACCTCGGCGGCGTATTTGCCGATCAGCCGCTTCACGTTCCATCAACTACCCGGAATTTGCTCATCATCGCCGTCAGCGGGTCGACCTCTTCATGCGCCGTCATAGCCGCTTCGTTGATCCTCTTCAGGCCGGCGGGAGTGAGGCCCAGATCCCGCCAATATGAGAGCGCGTCCCTGTTCAGGTCGTTGATCATGCGCAGCGCGGGGTTTTGCTCGAAGTTGGTAACGCCGGCTTTGTTGGTGTGCATCACCAGGATGTTGCCGCCGGACTTTTTGAAGAGCTGCTGCGCCATGTCCCGCCGGGCGAGAATATCGGCCAGCGTGGCGATCACATCGTCGAAGTATTCACGATACGTTCCTGCTTCCTTGCAGCTCTCCGTGATCCGTTTCATCCATTTCAGCTTTGTCACGCTCCCACCCCCTCTCCGGTATCACATAGGGCTCCACCTCCGACGTCGCCGCGTCGAAGGATCGAATGCCGTTGAACAGTTGCACATAGTCCGCGGCCAGCTGCCGGTCCACCGTGATGACGGTGTTCTCGCTCCTCGGATTCGTGTTCACGTTGGCCGATGATTCGATCAAGCAGTCGAAGCGCTCCCCGATCACAACCATCACCTTCGAGTGGTTGCGGAATACGGCTATGCGGCCGCCGCACTCTTTCACAAAATCCAGCGCCGCGTTGTATACCTCCGAATAGCTCCCCGGGAAGATCTCGCCGACGTAGAAGTCCACGCGGCCCAGCATCCCGCGCCGGTGCCATTCGCGCAGGTCGTCCACATCCTCCCCCGCCATGCACCAGGTGGACAGCGCCAGGTAGAGCACGCGCTGCTGGCGAAGGACGTGCTTGAAGAAGGTCAGGCTGTCAACATCCCCGAAAGAAAAGCAGTGGTAGCAGTCGCCCTCCCTGAAATACCAATCCAGCTGCCGCGACAGCGCCTCTTCGCTGGCGGCTTTTCGTGACAGGTGCCGGTGTCCGTAGCGGTGTGAGACACGGATCGACGGCTTCGCTTCCTCGACAGCGTTTTCTTCGCCAGCCTCCACAACCTCGGCTTCAGCTTTGTCCTCGTTAGCCCCCCCGATTTTTTTCGGATGGATGGCCGGAGAGCCCAGTCGGAAAGACAGCTGATCCTCGCCCAGTTCAAAGCTGAAATTCGCCTTAACCGACATCGCCGACCCCTTTCGTCTCAAATCCGCCCCGCGGATATAAATGATTACCCCAACCGGCAGGGCACTCCCCTTAATCGAGGCGCGGAGGGTGGGGGGTACCCCCTTCTTCTCAATTCGCGCGCGCGAGCGCGTGAGGTCCCCCCATTCCATCCATCATCCCGGCCGCGCCGTTTTCCCAGGCCCGCGTTTTTTCGCGTTTTTCCCGCGTTTTTTCGCGCCTGCTAATACCAATACTTCCCGCGTTTCCCCTTTTCGGGGTGGGCCTTGTTGTGGCAGGCCTCGCACAGTGCCCGGCCATTACTCACCACATACTGGAGTTCGGGGTATTCATCCCGATGTTTCACGTGGTGGGCGGTCGTCGCCCGCACGGGCAGGCCATCGCGCCCGACGCGCCCGTACCTCCGGCACTCTTCGCACAGGTACCCGGCCCGCCTCAGCACAGCATTCCGCCATGCCTTGTGCTTGTTCCCATCGTAGTAAGGATCATGTGGCATCCGCTCATCCCCTTTCGCGCCACGCCTGCCGGGCCTACATGAACACGCCGCGCGGCGCGCGGCCCTTCGACCGACGCGCCCGGAAGCGCTTCGGCAGGCATAGCAAAGCCCCGCGCTCACTCCAAGCGCGGGGCCTCATATCGCAGGCGGGTCAGTATGGCGCATCCCCAGGGGTCCGGGATTAACTCCACCTGTCGACGCTGACATTATAGCATGCCAGCGCGCCCAATTATTTATCATCTTTCGACCTCATCGAGCCTCTTGTCCAGGGCCACGAAGAAGGCCAGCCTGGCAGCATAGAACTGAGCAAAGCCGCACGGCGGCCGGATCTGCTCATAGTTGCCGCCCCTGGAGACGGACCGGAGCACGGCCTTGCCGACCACGGGCCCGCAGGCGCTGGCGAGGGCGTCGTCGATGGCGCGCAGCCGTCTGGCGGCGATGCCGTCGGCGAGGCGAGCGGCGGCGTTGCCGGTGGGATCGTTAGGGCTCCACGCGCCGCTCCCTTCGGGGCGGTCCTCGATCCCGGCGCGGGCGAGGGCATCGCGCCGCCGATAGGCGTCGTACTGTTGACAGATGGCCATCAGCTCCCGATACCTTGCCGGAGAGATCCCGGCCCTGGCCAGCGCCTTCGGATGTCGCTTCATCGTCTCGCCTCCCCGCTATTCGTTCTCCAGCATCCTCTCGATCATCCGGGCCTGTTTCCGCACGGCGATCTCCCGGACCCGCTCCACGCCCCGGTCGTTGAGCGCGGCGCTCTTGAGCATGTCGATCATGATCTCGACGTCGGCGATCTCCTCCAGCATCCTGTCCTGGGCCTCCACCAGCGTGACGGGCGTCTCCCCGTGCATCACCCTGACGACCTTCAGCGCGGCCTGGCAAAGCTCGGCGCTCTCCTCTGCCAGCTGGCGCAGCACATACTCCTGTCCGTACTGATCCACGATCCTGCTCATCCAATCCTTCACGCGCACCCCTCCTCAATATCCCAATATCTTCATGATCTCCCGTTCGGCCCGCTCTTGTTTCCGCGCCTCCCGGCGCCTCACGACCTCGGCCAGGCTGATCCCGCTGCCGCTCATCTGGGCGTAGATGGTCCCGGGCTTCACGCCGTAGCGCCTGGCCACGTCGGCCACGGTCATCATCTGCCCGTTGATCCTGTAGGCCTTCGGTTTGCACCGCACATAGCCCTCCCGCGCCCGGTCCCGGAAGTGGTCGATGGCCGCATCCATGCTCGGCGGCTTGCCGTCCGGCCCCCGGTGCATGGACCGCCAGCAGCTGAGGGTGTGCTTGTTGATTCCCAACATCCTGGCGATCTCGTCGGTGGTCATCCAGCGCCCCTCGATCAGGTACCGCCAGTTCTTGTCCTTCATGTTCCCGAAGGCCCCGGCGCGGTACATGTCCACCATGGCCTGGTAGGATACGCCGCCCATGCGGCTTCGCCGTATCCGCACGCCGTGAGGCGTGCTCCCGATCAGCGCGGCGATCTCGTCCACGGTCAACATCTGCCCGTCCACCGGATACCGTCCCCTCATCCCCATTTCACTTTCCCCATCAGCTCCTTCCCCGGCCTCCCGGTCCAATACCGCACATGCGGGTTGTGTCCGGGCCTGCCGGGCATGTCGTCCAGGGACACCTCTGTCCAGCCGTCCAGGGTCTCGCCCTTGGAGATGACGCCCACCAGCTCGCCGCGCTCGGTCTCCACCTCGTCGCACTCGCACCACGCCGGCAGAAAGCCGTGCTCGTCCACCATCGGATTCTCTTTAAAGTCCTCCGCGGTGATGATCCTCGGCGCCTCGGCCCTCAACATGGCGATGGCCTGGTCAAGGCACTCCACCGCCTCACCCTTGGCCCGCTCGCTGACGATTTCACCTCCCAAAATGACCAGGCTTTCAATCCGCGTCAGCCCTTTTATGGTCTTTTCCCTTAATCTCTCATCCGCCATACCTCAAACCCCTTTCAGCCATTTCTAATCCCTAATTCCTAATCCCTAATCCCTAATTCTTCATCCTCGCCCTCTCCCACGGCATACCCCCGCCTCCTTTCCGCCTCATCCGCACATAGATATACGCCCCCGGCAAAAAGTCGGAGTATCGCACGTCGGGCAGCTCCACCACCTTGTAATCGGGGTAGAGCTTTTCCAGGATCTCGCGCCCGTTCTTCTGGATGTCCGCGGCCAGCAGCATCAGCCGCCGCCGGCTGATGCGCCGGTCAGACACCACCGGCACGGGCTTTTTCAAATTCCGGGAGTGGGTCCACCAGCGCCCGCCCCGCTTTTGCTTGGTAAAATACCGGGCCAGCCTGGCCGCGCCGTCGTTTTCGAGGCCCAGCCTGGCATTCTGTGACCGGCCCGCCCTCCAGCAGGCCTCGACCACCTCCGGCGTGATGCCGGGCCCCTCGAAGACGCAATGGTGGTGCAGCTTCCTGGGCAGCCCCGGCACCGGCTCCTTTTCGCCCTCCTCGGTCACGACGTTCCACTTCAAATCCGACGGCTTTCCCCCGGCCTTCACCACGCGCCGCCTGAGCCGCTCCAGCATGTTCCGCATTTCCCGCTTCGCGTCCACATAGTCCCACGGCAGGCCGCGCTTCATGTAGGTCTCCGCCAGCTCGTCCAGGTTCATCATGCCGTAGTCCTCCACCGGATAGGCATAGGTCAGGGTGGACACCACCGCGCGCTCGGTGAAGTTCGCCTCGATCAGGCGCATCATGGCCCGCTCCCGGTTCCGGGCGTTGATCCGCTCCATCGCCGGTGTGGACTTCCGCCGCTTGACCTCCCGTTTCAGACCCTCGGTGATCTCCGCCTTCGGGTGGATCATCAGCTCCATGGACCGCCCCGCCCGGATCGACGTCGTTCGCACGCCCTCCACGCCGCGCCCGTCATACTCCCCCTCCGGCAGATCATACAATACCTCGTAATCCTTCGCCCTCATGGTGCCCTCCACGCGACGCGCATGTCAGATTTTAATGCGGTATACAAGCCCGCGCAGGGCGTTTGCCGCCCCTCGCCTTATAGTAGAAGAAAGTACCCTCTCGAATTAGGAATTAGGAATGAGGAATTAGGAATTGAGTGTCCACATTAGCCTCCCTGTTTCATCGCTTTCTTTTCGATTCTCTTCCGGATCCTGCGCGCTTGCTCGCTCTCGCGCTTCTTCCGGGTGCAGGTGGGGCAGCGCGTCTGGCCCTCGGTCGCCTGGCGCTTCCCGCAGTCGATGCACAGCCCCTCGGCTTTTAGCCGCACCCGACGTTCCCGGTTGTAGCTGTTGCGCTTCACCCTGTCGGGGTCCCGGCGCTCGGCCAGTGCCAGCTTGCGCTACATGCACTTCTTGCAGTAGGTCCGCCCCGGTTCGGCGTAGGACTTCTTGCAGTTGTAGCAGATGCCCCTGTCCACGTACCAGCGGTACAACTCCCGTTGGTACTGCTTCATCGCTTCCACCGACTTGTAAGCCATCGCGTCACCTCCTGCCTACATCAGCCGCTTGTGGGCCTGCTTCACGGCGTCGTCGGCGATCTTCGCATAGATCAGCGTCGTGGCAATGGATTCATGCCCCAGCATCTGCTGAACCTGTTCGATGGGCATTCCACGATGCAGCGCAGTTGTCGCCGCAGTTCGCCTAAACTTGTGTGGGTGCACATCTTTTACCCCTGCTTTCGCGCCTAACTCGCGCACCATTGCCTCCAATGTGCCGATCGCCAGCCGACTGTGGTGACATTGTTCACCGGCGAACAGTGCGGGGGCATCGTCATTTCTGGTATTCAAGTACAGCCTTAAAGCCACTTGTGCCCTGGCGTTCAAGAATACGCGCCGCTCCTTCTGGCCCTTGCCGAACACCACGATCTCATCGCCATTTACATCGTCGCGGTTCATGCCGTTGATCTCGCCTACGCGACAGCCGGTACTCAGCAACACCTCCAGAAGCGCCGTCATGCGCAGATCACCTTGACACGCAATGCGCAGCAGTTCCTGTTCCTCGGCAGAGAACGGCTTCTTCACCCTCTTCTCTGCCTTGATGCATTTGACGCCCGCCGCCGGATTCCCCGGACTGACGTCATTCGCGCTCGCCCAGGCGAAGAAGGATTTGAGCACCCGCAGTTCGTTGTCCTGCGATGCCTTTGACAGATCGTCCCTCTGGCCTCGGACGGCGATGTAATATCGCACGTCGTCAATCTTCACCTGGGCAAATGGCTTTGGCATCTCCAGCATGAACCGCTTGAGCACGCTGCTGTAGAATTTGATCGTTGCCTTTGTGCAGCCCTCTACCATCTTGCAGGCAAGGAATCTCCGAAGTTCAACGGCTCTCTTGTCAGCATCTGCCGGAATCAGATCTGTGCATTCTTCGGTCAGCGTGAGCCCATGAAGGACGATGTGCATTGCCGTTTGCATGGCCTCGGGCGTCAGCTCCTTGCCGTCCAACTCAACCATTACCCGCTGCACAAACTCTTCGTGCGTCAATCCCTCACCCCCCAAAGTCAAACATGATCTGTCCCGCGTTCTTCTTCCTCACGCTCACCGTGAAGCCGGGCGCGGATTCCTCCGGGTTCTCAGTGCCTCCATGCGCGGAGCTGGGTTCAGGCTTCCCGGCGTCGGTCTGTGCCTCCGGCGCTTCCACGGGTTTCAGCGCCTTCCGGCCCACCGCGCCGAAGATCTCCCGCGCCTTGGCGATGGACCTTCGCACCGTCCATGCCTCGTGGTAGAACATCGGCGTGTACCAGCACCGGCTGGAGGCCTCCCCGAACAGCACGTGTCCGGTCTGGGGCGCGGCAAGCGTGTCGCCGATGACCACATACCCCGCACACCCCAGCAGCGACAGCTGTATGTAGCACATCAGGGCCGTGGTGCTGTCGATGTCCTGGGCGACGAACAGCGTGTTCCGCTGGTAGTCGAAGCCCATCCTCCGCAGCTCGTTCGCCGCCGCCACCAGGGTCGCCCCGGCACCGCAGGCGCAGTCGTTGATGGAGATGTATCCCTGCCGCGCCATTTCCGCGTCCAGCACCTCCTGGGTGATCTCCATGCGGGCCATGGCCTGGCACAGGCCGTAGGGCGTGAAGAACTGCCCGCCGTACTTGTTGCCCAGCTCCAGCCCCATGTACAACTCGCCGAGGAAGTCGCAGCCCGGGTATCGCTCCATGCCGTTCACGATCTCGCCGTACAGCTGCGGGAACACCTTGCGCTCCTTCTCGTCGTACTTCTGAATGATGCGCATGTACTGGGCCTCCCGGTCCTCGGCGAAGCGCTTGTCCACGGCGTTCGAGATCGCGCAGGCCACCATCCAGATGAAGTCCTGCCATACCTCGTGCCGGCTGAACCTGTAGCACAGCTGGTCATACAGCTTCGACAGCGCCCGCTGGTGCTCATTCTGTCCCGCGTAGCTGGCCATACTCTTATTCCTCCAATACCAAAGCTCCGGGGACGGAGCCGCTCCATTCGCATTATGGACACTATGCCTCAATACACCATTTGTTGTCATGTTGTCATGTAACCGCGGCGGTATGTTATCCTCAACCCGTCGCCGTGCCCCGTCCCCGGTCCTTCGGCATCGAAGGCCATCACATAATCTTCCTCATTCCGTCCCCCCCTTCCTCACTGTCTTCCCTTTCGGGTCTGTTTTTGTCCCCGGCCTGTCGCCCTGTCATTCTGAACGAAGCGTTGCCGAAGGCTTAGCGAAGCGTCAAGAATCTTCCGGCCCCTACTCGCCCATTTCCTCCGCCATCTTTTCGCACGCCCTCCGGATCGCGGTGGCGTACCTCCCGCCGACCTCGCCGTCCTCCTGGACGACGGTGGCCAGCAGCTCCCGCACGGCCTTGAACTCGCCCACCAGGCGCTCGTAGCCCATGCGCAGCCGGGCGACGGCCTCGGACCTCGGCTTCTCGTTTCGCAGGCGCTCCAGCTCGGCGGCGACGTCCGCCGGCAGCACCTCCACGCGCTCAGGCTCCCGGGCCTCCAGCTCGCTGATCCGCTCCTTCGCTTCGTTCAGCTTCGCCTGGGTCTCGTTCGCTCGCTGTACGGCGTCGGATGCCCGGGCCGCGGCCTTCGAGGCCTCGTCGGCGGCGCGGCTGGACACCTTGCGCATCTCGTCGGCGGTCTCCTCGGCGGCCTTCGCCCTGGCCTGGGCCTGCTCCACGGCCTCGTGCTCCTTCATCAGGGCCCGGTTCGCGGCCTCGGCGCGCTCGTGGGCGTCCATCAGGCTGTCCAGCTTCAGCTGGTCGGCCTCCTTGTCCGCCTTCATCCGCTTGATCTCCTCCTGGAGCTGCCGCACGCTCATCTCCGCGGCCTGTTCGGCCAGGTCCTCCCGGATCTCCTCCGGCGCGGACAGCAGGGCCACGGCCTTGGAGTAGTCCAGTTCGGACACCGACGCCGGGATCCCCTCCCGCCCGTAGACCTCGAACAGCCGCATCAGGTCCTGGGCGCGGCGTTCGGAGTAGTGCACGTTCAGCTTCAGCCACTCGCCCCACCGGCCCCTGGGCACCAGGCCCTTGGCCTCGATCAGGCGGCGGCCCACCTTCAGCGCGCCGGACAGGGCCGCGTCCCGCACCTGCTCCTCGATGGCCCGCACCTCGGCGGCGATGGCGCTCAGCCGTGACGCGCTCGCCGGCGCGATCTCACTCCAGTCGCCGGCCTCCGGTTCCTCCTCCAAAAGCCTTCCCCCTTGGGGAAGGTGGCACGGCGAAGCCGTGACGGATGAGGTCGTCTCTCCGACCTCCCCGGTCGCCTCCTGCCTGTTGCCCTCTTCCCCCGCAAACGTCTGCGGATTGATCAAATTCCCCTCCGCGTCGTACCCCTCGGCCCTTCCTGTTCCCTTCAAAAGCTCATCCAGATCCATCTGACCCCTGAGTTCGCTCACGCCGTTTTCCTCCCTTTCTCATCGCGTCCGTGGGCCCGGTTCCACGCGGCCCAGAAGTTCCGCAGCTGCTTCTTCGTGCCCGGCTCCATCACCGGCCCGTCGCTGGATGTGTATGCAAAGTCGTTTCGATAGCCCCGATCCTGCACCAGCCGCCCGCGCGTCGAAAACTCCACCGCCCGCCAGGGCTCGTCCGGCTCCTCGGCGCGGCGCAGGCAGCAGATGATGGTCGATCCCTTCACGTAGCTCTCAGCGTAGCTGCCGATGCAGATCGCCAGGGCCCTGCCCTCGGCGATCACCTCGGCGGCGCTGTCGTAGGGGCGAAGCACCAGCCCCGCCGCCTCGAAGGTGTACTCCTTCCGCAGCTTTTCCAGCCGCTTGTCGAAGTCCTTCGCCTGGGCCTCGATCTTCCGCAGCGTCTCGGCGTCCTTCAGCGCGTTCTCCCGGGCAATCATCCGCTGGTGCATCTGCCGCACGTCCCGCGGCAGGATCAGTTGCGGGTCGGTCAGGTCCTCGCCCAGCCGGCGCAGCTGCCGGATGTAGTCCCGCCACTCCGTGGCGTGCTCCAGCTCCCGGAGGACGATCCGCCGGTATACCTTGCGCCTCAGCTTCTCCGGCGTGCCCGCCGCCTTCAGGAGGTCGGACACGGTCTCCGAATAGTCCCGGGTCCCCGGCGCGATCAGGCCCAGCCGGTAGGCTGCCATGCCGTGGCCCTTCTGCACCATCTCGGCCACCTCGCTGATCTTCACGCCCTCCAGGCCCAGCTTCCGCAGCTTGTTCAGGCACTCCAGCGCCTCCGTGGTCAGCTGGACGCCGTCCCGCCGCGCCTCGAACCACTGGCCCTCCGTCAGGCCCAGCAGCTCCCGGGGCTTCTTCGCCCGCTGGTTCGCGATCACGTCCCTCGGGATGCTGTTCATCCGCATCAGCTGGGCCGCCAGCGGCCTCTGGCCGCTCTTCGCCAGGTACTCCAGCCAGGGCCGCTTCGCGCAGCTGGCCACGGCGTGCAGCTCCAGCGCCGCCCTCGGCTCCAGGCTCCCGTTCAGCAGGTCGTACAGCCGCCCGATCCGGGTGCCCCGCAGGGCGTCCCGGAACTGCCTGTAATTGGTGTAGTAGTCGATGGTCTTGCCGTTCCATTCCCTGTGGTCCGGCGCGACGCCCTCGATGCTGTGCCAGTAGCACAGGCCGTTCCCGAAGGCCGCGCCGGACGGCGTCTGCCAGTCCGGGGCCCACGTGCCCGGGTACACCTGGGCCGTGCCGACGCCCCAATTATGGTTTTTGTAAACCGTCGCCGCCCTGCCGGGCCTGAACAGGTACACCGCCCCGGGGTGGACGAGCGCCGGCTTACCCTCCGGGTTGTCCCAGCGGGAGTCCCGCCACACGTGGACCGCCGTCATGATCAATATCTCCGGGTCCAGCACGCTCTTGCGCCACTCGTACACCACGAACTCGTCGAACAGCTTCTTGTGGCCCCGCGCCACCTGCCGGTACTCCGCCGGCGTGCCGCAGCTTGGGCAGCACACACTCGTGCCGTGCCGGAACCGCAGGTCTCCCAGGTTCCGCCCGCAGGCCGTGCACCATGCCACCGGCGGCTTGTCCCGCCCCTCGGCGGGGTACTTCCATATGTAGTGCTTCACTCGCAGGCGGATGGTCTCCCATCCCTCCGGCGTCACCAGGTTCGCGGCCCCGCCCACGTGGGCGAGCACCCGCTCGAATTTCATCTTGCCCTTGCCGTCGTCGGCCCAGTCCGCCGGCGGCATCATCGGTATGCCGCACACGTCACAGACCTCCCAGCAGCGCGTCCAGGTCAAACGGGTCCGCAGCCGCAGACGTCTGCGCCTCCTCGGCGTCCGTCATTGCCTTCCCCTCTGGGGAAGGTGCCCCGTCAGGGGCGGATGAGGTCGTCTCCCCGGTCGTCTCGGCGGTCGTCTCCCCGGCCTCCCCGGCATCCTTACTGTTGCCTGTTGCCTCCTGCCTGCTGCCTTCCTCTCCCACCCCGTAATACTTGCATATCACGCTCTCGGCGGTCTCCGGCGGCATGTAATAGCAGCTGCCCTCCCTGTGCTCCCGGGCGTAGTGCTCCATAGCTCCATACGCGCCCTTCAGGGTCTTGCCTTTCTGGAGCACGGCCCCGGCCCAGTCGGGGTGGGCCTCCAGCAGCGCCGTCATGATCTCGCCAACGGCGCGGATCGCCGCGCCGTTGGTCTTCGTGGTGGCCATCTCGTCCCGGATCTTGTCGATGGCCTCGGTGATGTTCGCGCTCACGCCTTCCCACCCCCGAACAGCTTCTTCAGGTCGTCCGGCGATATCTTCACCGCGCCGTGGACCATTCTCTGGCCCTGCCTGTATTCCCGCGCTCGCCTCAGCCCGTCCGCGATGATCGCGGACTCCATCAAGATGTCATTCTCGAAGATCGACTCCGCGATGTCCAGCTTGTCCACGCTCTCCAGAGCGACCCGCTGGCCCTTGTCCTCGTCCTCGTCAGAGATCGCCGCGAAATAGAACTTGTCACACTCCACGCCCACGCGGTACTCCGCCCGCAGCTCCTCCGCCGGATCCAGCGCCTCTACCTTGATTCGATACTTTGCCATACTCGTTTACTCCCTTCGGTCGTATTTTGAGTGTTGAGTGTGGAGGGTGGAGGGTGGAGTTATGGTTTGCCGGCCCCCGGCATTCTTCAACTCCAAACTCCAAACTCCAAACTCCAAACTTTTTAATCGTCGTCGTCGTTCGCCTTGAACAGCGCGGCGATGATAAACCCCACCACGATGCCGGCGGCCAGGCCGATGAGCCCCGCCAGCCCCGTCCATGCGTCGAAAAACATCACAGCTCCCGCCTCCTGTACCTCAGTGTGTTGATCTTGCCCTCCAGGACCTCGCGCCGGTTCATCTGGGCCTTGATAAAGGCGAAGTCCTTGTCTATCACGTCGCCGGTGTGACCCTCCTCGATGTCCCTGGCCATGTCCCGGCACGCCCTGGCGATGGTGCCCAGCACCTCGGCCCGCATGTCCTTATAGGTCTGAATGACCATAGTGCCACCTCCATGGTGGAATTAGGAATTAGGAATGAGGAATCAGGAATTAGAAGAAGCTGCTGCCGCGCTTCCTGAAGCCCTCCCCTTTGGGGGACCGAGCGCCCGGAAAACAGTCCGGTGGACTGTTTTTAGCGAGGTCGGGCTGGCAAGCCCCCGCACGAACGCCCGGGTCTGCCTGCCCTCCAAAAGCCTTCCCCTTTGGGGCATCGAATGCCCGGAAAACAGTCCGGTGGACTGTTTTCAGTGAGATGGGGCCGGCAGGCCCGTGGAATGGTGGCACGGCGCGCCATCCCCAAACGCCCAGCCCAAGCCGGCGATGCCCAGCACCACCAGCAGCACGCCGAGCCCGAAGATCAGCAGCGCCCCGAAGGCCCAGGCTCCGGCCTCCATGCCCCTGTTCAGCGCCTCGATCACGCGACCACCTCCCCGCGCTGATCGACGATCACGAGCTTGCCGGCGGGGTCCATGCGTCCCGCCTTGATCTCGGCGACCAGTATGCCTACCACCCGCCGGGCGCTCTTGATGCCCGGATAGCCGATTGCGCCTTCCCGGCTCCACGTCCAAAATGGCACCCGCAGCTCGCCGACGCCCTCGGCGTCGTACCGGCCAAACCCGGCGAACCAATCGCCCCGCTGGACGGCCACGATGTAATACTGTTTGGCCCTCTGGGCCTTCTGCTCCCGCTTGCTTATCATCTGATGTTCCCCCTGTTCTGCGCTCTCTCGTAAGCCTTCCCCTTTGGGGCATCGAATGCCCGGAAAACAGTCCGGTGGACTGTTTTCAGTGAGATGGGGCCGGCAGGCCCGTGGAATGGTGGCACGGCGCATGGTGGCACGGCGCAGCCGTGACGGATGAGGTTGACATGCCGCCCGCCTCTGCGCCCTCGCCTCCCCGGCATTCTGACTGTTGCCTGTTGCCTAATCCCCCAACACCTTCGCCTGCGCCCTGTACGCCTGGACGACCGCCCACACGATCAGCGCCCACCCGGCCTGGAGCCGCCGGACGCCGCGCCGCAGCGCCCCGGGGGCGACCTGGCCGTGGTCGGCCTGGGCCTTGGCGATCAGCAGCGCCCAGTCCTCCGGCGTGCGGCCCCGGTGGACGGCCACGTTTTTGATGTCCTCGGCGGTCCGCTGCCGCCGGATTTCCTCCTGGACCAGCGCCATCTGGTCCGCCTGGAGGGGCGCTCGCCGCGTCCCCTCCGCCACGCCCTCGGCCAGGGCGGCAGCGATCTGCATGTCGCCGCCCAGCCGGATCACATAACCGCGCTTCATGGCTCGCCCCTCCTAATCCAGCTCGATCACCAGCTCCGAGCCCGCCATCAACCGCGGCTCCGTTTCCATCTGCACCGACTTCACCGCGCGCTCGCCGAAGGCTTCCAGCACCTCGTCGGTCTCATCGTTCGCGCCGATGATGAACGTCAGCGAGCCCTCCAGCCGCCCGGTGATCCTGTAGATCATCCGCGCCGCCGTCATGGCCAGCTCCGGCTCCACCACATCCAGCAGTTCCTTCAGTGTCATACCCCTGTACCTCCATACTCTTGATTAATATCGCCCCGGCGGTCCGGGCGGTCTCCCGCCGCCGCCGTTCGATCTCGTCCCTCGGGATGCCCGCGTAGCAGCTGTCGTCCACGCGGATCACGCCGCCCCATCGGTGCCGGATCTCCCTGACGATCGCCACGCAAACACCCCCTTCGGCTCAGTCTATGCCGCTGCCCTCACTCAATCGCTCATTGTGAACGTATACGGAATGATCTGCTGCGGCAGGAAGTTGATCTCATAATGGTACTTGTCCACAAAAGCGCCGTTGATGTCCTCCACCACGTAGGTGGTCCATGTGTTCAAGCTCACAAAGTGCTTTTTGTACTGTCCCGGCGCGACCTCCATGATGATGTCGATGTCGCCGCTGCTCTGCTTGACCGACAGCAGGCCCACGACCTCCAGCAGGACCTTGTCCGTCCGGGTGTTGTACACGGTGACGCGCCGCTGGACATTGAAGTTGTCCGCCTCTTTTGAAACGTTCCGCGAGACGACGTCAGCCTCTTCGCAGCCGGTCAGCATCAGCACAAGCGCCACGATCAGCGCAAATACAGCCATTCGCTTGATGGAGCATCCCTCCCGTCCCTGTCTTGCGCCCCTCGGCGCGGTCGTGCTATAATCCCCTCGAAAGGGGTGTTGCTTGTGAAACCGAAGCCCATCCGTGAAGCAGTCGTAAAGCTCTACATGGCCGCGCTGATCGCGCAGTACCGCGCCCTCGGCGCGAATTACATCGAGCTGGATGTCCCCGCCCTGGAGACGATTCGCCTTCGCGCCGACTTCGCCAGCGTGATCGACCACCTGGCCGCGCGTGGATTGGTTGAAGTCCAGCCCGGTGAAGATGGCCCCTATGCCGTCGTCCTTACTGATGCCGGCATGAAGTATTTCGAGGATGACCGCACCGCCCGGTCAGAACGCAGGTGGACGCGCGGCCTCGCCATCGCGGCGATCATCATATCCCTGGCGGCTCTGCTTCTCGAATTTGAATCCCGCGGCTATTTCGATTGGCTCAAAACCATCCGAAGTGCGCCGCAATCCTCAGAACAGTCGCCGCAAGGCCTATCACAATAGCGGCGATCGAAATGATTCGCGTTGTCCGATCAGATCTCATGTTGTCCCCCTTACGCCGTTGCCGGTTGCCCATTTGGTGACTTCTGCCGCAAAAAAATATTCACCATTTCCTCCACCGAGGTGCCCAGCTTCCCCGCCAGGGCGGCAGTCTCGGCCAGGGTGGGCTCCCTGGTGCCGTTCGTGATGACGTTCAAGCGCTGTTTGGTCCATCCCAACTCCTGCGCGAGCTGTGTTTCGGTCTCGTATTGGCTGTAAATCAGCCCCCGAAGTGCCGCGATCTTCGCCATTTGTGTGTCGCCTCCTTTCGTCATCCGTTTGGTTACAGGCCAATTATAGCATCCATTCCCTTTTTTGTCAACTATTTGGTGACATTTTCTTTCCTCGCGTTTTTGGGTCTTGTTTTTGGTGACTCTCTGTGTTATATTAATAGTAGCTTTTCAATGACTGGAGGCTATAGCATGAGTGACTTTGGCGACACTTTACGGAAAATTCGCACTTTACGTGGAATGACACAAGATGATTTTGCTGCCCTTCTCGGCACCACGAAACAGGTCATCAGCCGTTATGAGAATAACCAGCGCTCCCCGAAGATTTCTGTAGTGGCTGAGTATGCGGAAATACTCGGCATCCCCGTGTGTGTGCTGACCGGCGACGCGCCTCTCGAGGCAGTCACGGATGTCGATTCCTCCAAGCTTTCCACTCGGCCTCCTATCGAGTTGTCAGCACAGGAGCGTGGTTTGGTTGAGGACTTTCGCTCGCTAAACCGCCAGGGGCAGGAATACATCCTGCAAACGATGGCAATGGCAGCCACGATATATAAAAATGATCCTGTTTCCCGCATGGCGGATCAGGCGTGACGACACGAAGGAGCGATGACAGATGAACACCCATGATAATGGCCTTTTTGAGGACCGCGGCTATGAGTCTATATGCCGCGTTCTCATTTCAATGATCAATTCAGACGACGCGGCTGAAGCATGCGAGCTGAAGAACCTCAAAACCGGTGCTTCCGTGTACATGTTTGACTCTGTTGCCATTTACATCAGGATCAACAGCCGCGCCGCCCGCCTCGAAACCTCATGTGCTTCGGCGGAGCGTTACGTCGGCGTGTGCGCCTCGATCTACAAGCACAGGGATGTTGTGTGTGTCGATCTTGCGTGCCCCGTTCATGATGCCCCGCATGTCCGCGCTCTCGTAAACGATGTCTACAACGAACGCTATCAGTCCTATCTTTATGGCAGCTCTCTTGCCTGCTGTAATGAGTTTATAGCCTGCTCAGACGCCATGCGATGCGTCAAGGCGGGCGACCCGTATTATCTCAAATGTCTGTACCGCCGAAACCTGGCGTCCGGACGAATTTTCTACGGTCGCAACAAAAACGCATAATGCCGGAGGTGTGCCTGTGCGCTATCTGTTTTACGATGTTGAGACTCCAAACCGGCGCAACGATTCCATCTGCGCTGTAGGCTGGGCGTTGTATGACGGGCTTGTAGAGGTCTCCCAGGAATATCAACTGATTGATCCCCGCGCTGACTTCGATGTCTTCAATTCGCGCATCCACGGTATCTACGCCGCAGACGTGGCGGGCATGCCGACCTTTGGCGAATACTGGACGAGCACGCTTGCTACACTCATGTCCAGCGCTATCGTCGTCGCCCATAACGCCAACTTCGATATGTCCGTCACTTCAAAGGCGCTCGACCGCGAGGGGACCGAACTGCCGCGCGTTATGTACATCGACACCCTGCCTGCGCTTCGCGCTCTGTTCCCTGGGCAGTCCTGTAAGCTGACTGATCTCGCGAAGATGTACGGCTATAGCTATACCGCTCACAACGCGGGCGAAGACGCCGTTATCCTCGCGGACATACTCAGCGCCATCTGCATGGAGCGCGACTATGACAGCTTCGACGAGCTGTTCGACGTCGCGAACGCAAAACCACAAACGGCCCAGCTTTACGCGGCCAGGCCGGAACCGGCGTGTCGGGTCTCCCCTTCCGAACGATACCGTGAGAAGCTCCAGAAAATCATCGACGGTGCAAAGCGAAAAGGCGTCGATCTGACCGACATACACTTCGCGTTTCATGGCAACCTTAATAACCCGGAATTGATGCGAGTCGGCGGGCTTGACCTGATCGTCCAGGCTCTCGGCGGCGTGTACCATGCCAGCGTAAGTAAAAAGGTGGATTACCTGGTATGTTTCGACGGCGAAGAAACGGGCAGCGTGCGAAAAGCCAAAACACTGATAGATGCCGGCGCACAGATACAGATCATCGAAACGGACGCCTTTCTTAACCTTATCGGCTACCGTGTCGCCGAGCCCAACCATGTTGGACCTGCCCATATAAGGGAGCGTAAGTCCGAATCCCAACGGCAAAAGGATGAGGAAGCGCGGCTCAAGTACGAAGCGCGGCAACAAAAAGCCGCTGCCAGAGCGGAGCGGGAGGCCCGCAAAGCACAAAGGCAATGCGCTGACAGGCATCGCCATGCGGTGCTCCAGCTTACGCTCGACGGCGACGTCGTGCGGCAGTTTTCATCCGTCGCCGAGGCGGCTGAAACTCTCGGCATCAATAAATACAGCATCAAAGATGCTGCTCGCGGCAAGCAAAAAACGGCCGGCGGCTATCGTTGGACCCGTGTTGCCGACGACGGCGAACCGGGCAAGTAATCCATAGACCCCTTATTCCGCTGACGGAGGTATCCCCATGAAACACCTGGACCCCGGCGGGCGCTACTGCGCCTACCTGCGCAAATCCCGCCGCGACCTGGAGCTGGAGGCCCTCGGCCAGGGCGAGACCCTCGCCCGCCACGAGCGCCAGCTGAATGAGCTGGCGCAGCGCCTCGGCATCCGCATATCCCGCACCTACCGGGAGATCGTCTCCGGCGACACCCTCTCGGAGCGCCCCCAGGCGCAGCAGCTGCTGGAGGACGTCAACGCCGGCATGTGGGACGGCGTGCTGGCCATGGACGTGGACCGCTTCGGCCGCGGCGACAGCATCGACCAGGGCGTGATCATGCAGTCATTTTTCTATTCCGGCACGCTCATCGTCACCCCGGACAAGATCTACGACCCCGCCGACGACTCCGACGCGGAATTTTTCGAGGTCAAGCTGTTCTTCGCCCGCCGGGAGTATGCCATGATCAAAAAGCGCATGCAGCGCGGGCGCATCCTCTCCGTGATGGACGGGTGCTACCTCGGCCCGGACCTCTACGGCTACCGGCGCGTCAAGCTCAAGGGCCGCAAGGGCTGGAGCCTGGAGATCGTGCCCGATCAGGCCGAGATCGTCCGCGCCATGTTCGGCTGGTACGCCTACGGCATGGACGGCCACCCCGTCGGCGCGGAGACCATCGCCCGCCGCCTCAACGACATGGGCGTCGCCACCGCCCGGGGCAACCGCTGGACCGCCTCAACGGTGAAATGCCTGTTGCAAAACCCCACCTACGCCGGGAAGATCCGCTGGAACACCCGCAAGCAGCAGATCAGGATCGTGGACGGGCGCCGCGTCAAGTCCCGCCCGAAGTGCGACGACCCGATCCTGGTGGACGGTCTCCACGCGCCCATCGTCGACGCGGACCTCTGGCAGCGCGTCTCCGATCAGTTCGCCACCCACTCCCGCCAGCCGAAGAGCGCCACCCGCCACCTGGTCAACCCCTTCGCCGGCCTCTTGGTGTGCGGCGAGTGCGGCCACATGATGCAGATCAAGGGCGACCCCAACCGCCGCGGCGACTTCATCGGCTGCGTGACGCAGGATTGCCCCACCTATTCCGCCTATGTCTTTGTCCTGGAGGACATGGTCCTGGAGTTCCTCGCCGGCTGGATCGCCGACGCGGAGGCGGAGCTCACAGGCGCGCCCGTCCCGGATCCCGACGCCCAGGCCCGCGCCGCCGCCCGCGCCCAGCTCGCCGAGCGCCTGGACACCCTCCAGCAGCAGTCCGGCCGCCTCTATGACCTGCTGGAGCAGGGCGTCTATACCATCGCCGTCTACCGCCAGCGCCGCGCGTCCCTCGACGCGCAGATCGCGGAGGCCATCGCCCAGCTCGACGCCCTCGACGCCGAAGCGCCGCGCCGTCCCTCCCTGGTGCCCCTGCTCCCGCAGCTGCGCACCGTCGTGGACACCTACCGCGCCGCCCCCGATGCCGCCGAGAAAAACCGCCTGCTCCGCACCGTGATCGACCGCATCATCTACACCAAGCCCCGCCGCCTCTACCGAAACAATAACCTCGGCGACTACATCACCCTCACCATCTACCCCAAATACCCCGCTTTTTTTGACGAATAATACCGGGAGAGATAATGGTGGGATGAATTCTTCTCGCTGCCCCTCTTCCCCCAGTCCTCCTGCGCCTTCGAGCAGGTGTCGGACGCCTCTACGGACGGCACCGCCACCGCGGCCACCGGCGGCTGCTACAGCTGCGGCCCTGTGAACCCGGTGCGCCCCGCGCGGATGCGCCAGTGCTCCAACTGCGGCACCACCTGCGCCGGAGACAGCACCCTCTGCCCCCGCTGCGGCGCGACCATGACCACGCTGAACTGACACGATTGGACAGGAAAGCCCCCGCATCGACGATGCGGGGGCTCAAATCGTGGATAAGGGGTTTATTTACTTTTTCGGTTCTTCACGTTTTTCTGGGGAAACCCCTCTCAGTCAGCCTGCGGCTGCCAGCTCGCCAGTTTGTCAAGTAAGTGCAACAGAGAGAGAAGAGAAAACATCACTGGGAGATTTCCAGCCAAGGCACTTGCGAGGTCTGGAGTTGACGAGAGAAACGATGGATTGAAGATTTTCATCAGAAAGCGAGAGGAAATCGCAGCCTTTGGGGAAGAAGAATCTCAGCAAGCCGTTGATGTTTTCGTTGGAGCCGCGCTGCCAGGGAGAATGGGGAGCGGCGAAGAATACAGGGGCCTTAAGAGATTGTTCCAACTTTCTGAACCAGGCGAACTCAGAGCCATTATCGAGAGAGAGGCTGCGAACAGGCAGACCATCGAGGGCATCGAGGACAGCGCGGAAGGTGTCCTCGGGCTTCTTGGTCTTAAGCAGCGCGGCGCAGAGGAACCTGCTTTTGCGATCCACGAAGGTGACGATTCGACCCTTGCCAACAGCACCGCAAACGGTATCGCCCTCCCAGTCGCCAATGCGCAGACGGTTGAGGATTTCCTCTGGCCATTCAGCAATGAGACGATCGGGGTGGATAGTATTGTAGTTGGCGTTGCGGGTCTGAATTCTCTTGCCTCTGCGGCGCAGGTGCATCTTACGGGAGAAGCCCTTCAACGCATTGCGCTTTAACCAGCGATAGATGGTACTGAACCCGACGGGATCGTCAGGATGCTGAAGCCTCCACGTCTCGGCAATGCATTCCGGCGACCAGTACAGGGCCAGTTTCTCCCGCACATAAGTGCCCAGTTCGGTCCCCTCTGACAGCCGCTTCATCGGATGGCTCTGCCGCCGGCGGCAGATTGTCTGAATCTGTGCCCGCCAATGGTGATAGCCTTCCCGGCTTTTGTTGCGGGTGATCTCCCGGCTCACGGAGGAAGGCGCTCTTCCCAGCGCCCTGGCGATCTGCCTGACGCCATAACCTTCCTCCAAAAGTTTTTGTAGATATTTTCTCTCTTCCAGTGTATAATGTGAGTAGGACAACACAGTTCACTCCTTAGATGTTTGTTTCGTCACTCACATTCTACACGAGTTTGGCTGTGTTGTCTCCCTTTTTTGGGTGTTGCACTTCACATGATAACCTGTCCTCTCCCCCTCACGGGGGAGAGCCAAGCACTGAAATATAAACTTGCCTCGCCCCCGTGAGGGGGAGAGGTGCCCGAAGGGCGGAGAGGGGGCATCTATTGGGCATCTATTCCCCAAGTTTCCGTGAAGAGCCACTTTTTCGCAGCACCCAGACGTACCGTCCGGTATCCTCCCGGCTGCCGTGGTAGTCGCCGAACAGGTCGACCACCTCCAGGCCGCAGAGCTCGATCAGGTACAGCATCTCCTGCTTGTAGGTCTGGCGCATCTTCAGCGGGCGGACGCGCTCGGCGATCACGCTGCCCGCCTCGTCAAGGGTCTCGAACTTCCAGTTGCCGTACATCAGCTGAGTCCTAGAGTCTGTTTCTAAAATGCCAGAAGCGCATTTTCGGCGTATTTGACTGCATTTCTGCGTTGATTTCCCTTGATTTACCGCCAGTAAACCCGCGGACACTCTAGGGTCGTAGGTGATGGCGTTGTAGATGCGCTCGCGCCGTCCGTCGCGGTTGGTGTACTCCAGCCGGAATGTGTAATCCTCCGTGCCTGTGCGCATCTGCCGGGTCTGGAAAAGCGGGTGTGGCGCGAAGGTGTTCAGCGTCAGCAGGCCGTCCTCTGTCAGGCAGTCCCGCATGCTCAGCAGCGCCTTGCGCTGGTCCTGGGGCGTCAGCAAGTGCATGAAGCCGCCCCGGGCAATGACGACGAGGGAATACCGGCGGCCGGGATGCAGGTCCGTCATGTTGGCGGCAAAGACGCGGGGATGGAGCCCCAGCGCCTCGGCCTTCCTGCGGGTCACGTCGCACATGGCCTCGGAAATGTCGGTGCCCTCGGCGTCAAGGCCCGCCTGCAGCAGGGGCAGCAGCACCGCCCCGGTACCGCAGGCCACATCCAGCGTTCCGGCCTGGCCGTGGGTCCGGGCCAGATCGAGGTAGAAGTCCTGGAAGCCTTCGTAGTTGTCGTGCTCGCTATACATCACATCCAGATAGGCGTCGTAGTTCTCCGCCACATCCCGGTAGTCGTGCAGGTCCATGCCCGGCCTCCTTCCCGGTTCCTCCCGTCAGGTCAGCTCGCTCTTTCCGGTGTACAGCTCGTAATACCGGCCCTTCATGGCCAGCAGGTCGTCGTGGTCGCCGCGCTCGATGATCTCGCCGTTTTCCAGCACCATGATGGCGTCGGCGTTGCGGACGGTGGACAGGCGGTGTGCGATGACGAAGGTGGTTCGATCCTTCATCAGCGTGTCCATGCCCTGCTCGATGTGGCGCTCGGTGCGGGTGTCGACGGAGGACGTGGCCTCATCCAGCACCAGGATCGGCGCCTTGCTCAGGGCCGCGCGCGCGATGTTCAGCAGCTGCCGCTGTCCCTGGGACAGGTTGGCGCCGTCGCCCTCGATCATCGTGTCGTAGCCGTCGGACAGGCGGCGGATGAAGCTGTCGGCGCTGGCGGTCTTCGCCGCGGCGATGACCTCCTCGTCGGTGGCGTCCAGCCTGCCGTAGCGGATGTTCTCCATCACGGTGCCGGTGAACAGGTGAGTGTCCTGGAGCACCATGGCGATGTTCCGCCGCAGGTAGGCCCGGGGCAGCTTCTGGATGTCGATGCCGTCGATGGTGATCTTGCCGGAATCGATGTCGTAGAACCGGTTCAGCAGATTGGTGATGGTGGTCTTGCCCGCGCCGGTGGAGCCCACGAAGGCGATCTTCTGACCCGGCTTGGCGTACAGGCTGATGTGCTTCAGCACGGTCTTCTCCGGCACGTAGCCGAAGGTGACGTCGTCCAGCACCACGTGGCCGGCCAGCTTCTCGGGCACCACGGCGTCGTCGGCGTCCGCGGCCTCCGGCTCGCGGTCCATCAGGCTGAACACGCGCTCCGCGCCGGCCAGGGCGGAGAAAATCGTGGCCATCTGCTGGGAGATCTCGTTGATCGGGCGGGAGAACTGGCGGGCGTAGTTGACGAAGATCGCCAGGCCGCCCACGTCGAACCGGCCCAAGGCGCACAGCACGCCGCCGATGCCGGCGGTCAGCGCGTAGCTGATCTGGGTGGTGTTGCCCATGACGGGGCCCATGATGCCGCCGAAGAACATGGCCTTCTGCTGCTTGCCGCGCAGGTCGTCGTTCAGCTCCCCGAACTCCTCCTCGCACTCGGCCTCGTGGTTGAACACCTTGACCACCTTCTGGCCGGCCACGGTCTCCTCGATGTAGCCGTTCACCGCGCCGAGGGCGGCCTGCTGGGCGGAGTAGTACTTGCGGCTCTTGTTGATGAGGACCCTGCCGCCAAAGGCGAAGATCGGTATGAACACCAGCGTGATCAGCGTCAGCCAGATGTTGGTGTAGATCATCATCACCAGCGTGCCCACCAGGTTGATGATGCCGGAAACCATGCTCATCAGCGACTGGTCCAGCATCATGCCGATGTTGTCCACGTCGTTGGTGAAGCGGCTCATCAAATCGCCGATGGTCTCATTGTCGTGGAAGCGCAGCGGCAGCTTCTCCACCTTGGTGAACAGGTCGTTGCGGATGCTCTGGATGGCGCTGCGGGAGATCCCGATCATCAGCTTGCTCTGCAGCCAGGTGCCCAGCACGGCGACCAGGTAGATGCCCACCATCACGCCGATCATCATGGCCAGGTAGGCCACCCGGTCGGCGGCGGGAGTTTCCGCGTTGGCGATGTTGTTGATCACCGGGCGCAGCACGTAGCCGCCCGCGAGGCTCGCGGCGGTGCTCATCAGCATGCACAGGAACACCAGCACCAGGCGGAACTTGTACTGGCTGATGTAGCCCAGGATGCGGCCGACCGTCTCCCGGGAGTGCTTCGGCTTGCCCTTGAAGTTGTTGGTGGCTGCCATCGGACCGCGGCCGGAGGGGGCTGCGGCGCTGTTGTACTGCTTTTGCAGCTGTTCCAGTGTCCGTGCCATTATTCCGCCTCCTTTCCGCTCGCCGCGGCGGGCGCGTCGCCCCGCACCTGGGAGTGATAGATCTCCTGGTATTCGCGGTTGTTCGCCAGCAGCTCGTCATGGGTGCCCACGCCGGTGATCGCGCCGTCGTCCATCACGATGATCTTGTCCGCCTCCTGCACGGAGGAAATGCGCTGGGCGATGATCAGCTTCGTGGAGTCCTTCAGCTCGTTGCGGAAGGCCCTGCGGATGGACGCCTCGGTGGCGGTGTCCACGGCGCTGGTGGAGTCATCCAGGATCAGTATCTTCGGGTGCTTCAGCAGCGCGCGGGCGATGCACAGGCGCTGCTTCTGGCCGCCGGACACGTTCACGCCGCCCTGCTCCAGCTCGGTCTCATAGCCGTCGGCGAAGCTGCGGATGAAGCCGTCCGCCTGGGCGCTCTTTGCCGCCTCGGCCATCTCGGCCTCGGTAGCCGCCGCGTCGCCCCAGCGCAGGTTGTCGGCGATGGAGCCAGAGAACAGCACGTTCTTCTGCAGCACCATGCCCACGCCCTCGCGCAGGTGGAACAGGCTGTAGTCCTTCACGTCGATACCATCCACCAGCACCTGGCCCGCGTCCACGTCGTACAGCCGCGGGATCATGGACACCAGGGTGCTCTTGCCGCAGCCGGTGGAGCCGATGATGCCCACCGTTTCGCCGGCGTTGATCTTCAGGTTGATGTCGGCCAGCACCCGGTTCTCGGAGTTCTTGTAGTAGCGGAAGGACACGTTCCTGAACTCGATGTCGCCGCGCTCCACGCGGGCGTCCTTGCGGGCGGCGTCGTCGTCGTTCAGATCCACCTTCTCCAGCATGACCTCCTTCACGCGGCGGCTGGAGGCCAAGGCGCGGGAGCTGTTCATGAACAGCATGGACAGCATCATCAGGGACATCAGGATCTGGGTGATGTAGGTCAGGAAGGCGGAGAAGTCGCCCACCAGCATCTTGCCGCCGATCACCTGGTTGCCGCCAAACCACACCACCGCCAGGGAGGTGAGGTTCATCAGCAGCATCATGATGGGCATCATGAAGATGACCACGTTCAACGCCCGCAGGGCGGCGTTCTTCAGGTCGGCGTTGGACTCGCGGAACTTCTCCTCCTCGAAGTCCTCCCGCACGAAGGACTTCACCACGCGGATGTTGGTCAGGCTCTCCTGGATGCGGGAGTTCAGCTTGTCGATCTTCTCCTGCATGGCGGTGAACCGGGGGAAGCCGGTGCGGATCACCAGGAACTCCACCGCCAGCAGCACCGGGATCGTGACCGCCAACACCCGCGCCAGCTCCGGATTCATGGCGATGGCCATGATCAGCGCGCCGATCAGCATGCCGGGAGCCCGCAGGAACATGCGCAGCATCATGTTCACGAAGTTCTGCAGCTGGGTGATGTCGTTGGTCAGGCGGGTGACCAGCGAGCCAGTGGAATACTTGTCGATGTTGGCGAAGGAGAACTGCTGCACCTTGCCGTAGACATCCCGGCGCAGGTCGGAGGCGAAGTTTACCGCCGCCTTCGCGCCGAAGTAGGCCCCGCCCACGCCGCCGCCCATCATCAGCACGGCGGTGAGGATCATCAGCAGGCAGGTGAGGACGATATAGCCCACGTTGTGGGTCTCCACGCCCACGTTCAAAATCTGGGAGTAGAGCCGGGGCATGATGATCTCACCCAGCACCTCCACGATCATGCAAAGCGGACCGAGGATAAAGTATTTCAGGTAGGGCTTGACGTATTTGCTCCATTTCATCGGCCGTTACAGCCTCCTTTCCGTTTCGGGGGCGGCGTCGCGCCGCTCCATCCGGCCCAGGTTGTCCAGGATGCGGCCCAGCGTGCCGGAAAGCGCCGCGAGCTCCGCGTCGGAGATACCCTCGAACATGTCCGTGCCGATCTGCCTGAACACCTCGAGGGAATCCTGCACCAGCTTCTGCCCCTCGGGCCGCAGGCTGACGGCGTTGCAGCGTCCGTCGGCGCCGTCGGTCTTTTCGATCAGCCCCGCCGCGCTCAGGTGCTTCAGCGTCCGGGCCACGCAGGCCGGGCTGACGTCCATGGCGTCGGCGATGTCCTTCTGGCTGGCGCTGGTGCCCAGCTTGGACAGCTTCATCAGCATGCGGTGCTGGCTGTGGTGCACCCCCATGCCGTCGACCCGCCGCTCGACGATGCGGTGGTGCAGCCGCATCGTGCGGATCAGCGCGTCGATGCTCTCCCGTATCCTCTCGGCGCGGTCGCGCGGTTGAGAATCCATTCCCCTTCCTCCTTGCGCAGGTTAAAATTCATTAACACGTTCATCGTTAACGTGTCAACAATTATACCATTGCCCCTTGCAGCCGTCAAGCCGGCACCGGCGCGAATCACGTTAAATCCCGGGTTGAAGGGCATAAAAACCCCTTCGACCGAAAACGGCCGAAGGGGCAGTGGATATGAAGGGATTGCGAGCGTGACGTGACGGATTAATCGTCGTCCTCCTCCTCGGCCTTGTAGGCGTCGATGACCTTCTTGGCCTCGTTGGCGGGGACCTCCTCATAGCGCTCGAACTTCATGGTGAAGGAGCCGCGGCCCTGGGTCATGGAGCGCAGGTCGGTGGCATACTTGAACATCTCGGACAGCGGGGCCTCGCCGATGACGCGCTGGAGCTCGCCCACCTTCTCGGAGCCCAGGATGCGGCCGCGACGCTTGCTGATGTCGCCATAGATGTCGCCCACGTTGGCATCGGGCACATCCACTTCCACGTGGTAGATGGGCTCGAGGAGGACCGGGGACGCGGTGGTCAGCTGCTTGAAGGCCAGGCGCGCGGCGGTCTTGAACGCCATTTCAGAGGAGTCGACCGGATGGTAGCCGCCGTCGTACAGCTCAGCGGTCAGGCCCACAACGGGGAAGCCGGCCAGCACGCCGTGGCGGATGTTCTCGATCAGGCCCTTCTCAACGGCCGGGATGTACTGGCGCGGGACGGTGCCGCCCACGACGCTGTCAACAAAGTGGAACTCGGTGTCGTTCGGGTCCTCGTTGGGACGGAAGCGGATCTTGACGTCGCCGAACTGGCCGTGGCCGCCGGACTGCTTCTTGTGGCGTCCCTGGACGTCGATGGGCTTGCGGATGGACTCGCGGTACGGGATCTTGGGATCGCGCAGGTCGCACTCCACCTTGAACTTGGAGGCCAGCTTCGCGGCCACCACGTCGATGGACATCTCGCCGATGCCGCTCAGCACGGACTCGGCGGTCTCAACGTTCTTCTCGACCTTGATGGTGGGATCCTCCTCCATCAGGCGGGCCAGACCGGAGAAGATCTTGTCTTCCTCACCGGCCTTCTTGGCGTACACGGCCTTGGAGATGTTGGGGGCCGGGAACTCCATATCCGGGAACTGAACGGGGTTGTTGGCATCGCACAGGGTGTGGCCGGTGGCCAGGGACTGGAGCTTGGCCAGCGCGCACAGGTCGCCCGCGCACACCTTCTGGGTGGTGCTCTGCTGCTTGCCCTTCAGGATGTAGATGGTGCCGGGCTTCTCGGACTTCTCGGCGTTCACGTTGTACAGCGCGGTGCTGCTCTCCAGCGTGCCGGAGGTGATCTTCAGCAGGCTCAGCTTGCCCACGAAGGGGTCAGCCATGGTCTTGAACACGCGGGCGGAGAAGGGCTGGTCGTCAGCGCACACGCGCTCGACGGTCTCGCCGTTCTTCGGGTTCACGCCCTCGAGCACCCGGCCGGCCGGGGAGGGCATCAGGTCGATGATGTTGTCCAGCAGCTTGGCCATGCCGATGCGGGTCAGGCTGGAGCAGCACACCACGGGAACCACCGTGCCGTCCACGATGCCCTTGCGCAGGCCGTGCATCATCTCTTCGGGGGAGAGCTCGCCTTCCTCGAAGTACTTCTCCATCAGCTCGTCCTCGGCGCCGGCCGCGGCTTCCATGATGGCTTCGCGGGCCTTCTCCACCTCGTCAGCCATGCTGGTGGGGATGTCGATGGCCTTCAGGGTCTTGCCCTCGCCGGTGAACGCCTTGTTCTCCAGCACGCAGACCACGCCCGCGAACTTGCCGCCCTCGATGATGGGCAGCTCGATGGGCGCGATGTGGCTGCCGTACTTGTCGGTGATGGTGCCCAGCGCCTTGGTGAAGTTGGCGTTCTCCTGGTCCATCTTGTTGATGACGATCATGCGGGAGGAATGGGTCTTGTCGCACATGGCCCAGGCCTTCTCCGCGCCGACATCCAGGCCGGACACGGCGCCCACGACGATCAGCGCGCCTTCGCACACGTTCATCGGGCCCACCTGCTCGCCGGCGAAATCAAAGTAGCCGGGAATATCCACCAGATTGACCTTCTTGTCCTTCCACTCCAGCGGCGCCATGGCGGCGGAGATGGAGATGTGGCGCTTGATCTCTTCCGGATCGTAGTCCATGGTGGCCTGGCCGTCTTCGACGCGGCCCTGGCGATCGATCGCCCCGGCGCTGAACAGCAGCGCCTCGGCCAGCGTGGTCTTGCCCACGCTGCCATGACCCACGATGGTCAGGTTGCGGATATTCTTGGCCTGATAATCTTTCATGTGAATTCCCCCTGTATTATTTTTACTGCGCGCACAAGCGCAACGGATTGTTTGACCCTATACGCGCTTATTTGCCATAGTATATTCATTTTAACAGAAAAGCGTCGATTTGAAAAGCCCCTTTGGGAAGGATTTTTTCAATTTGCGGTGAATTTACCTTATATTGCGTTAAATATCTGCGCCTGCGGGCCCGTCGCGATCGCGGCCGCCCCGACAGGCGTCAAGGAGTTCCGTCCATGATCCACGCCCTTCCCCCCAAGCGCGCCCTTCCGGCCCTGCTGCTGGCCCTACTGCTGGCCCTCTCCCCCGCCGCCTCGGCCCACACCCGGCAGGAGGTCCGCGCGGCCTACGCCGAAGCCGCCTCCGGCCAGTCGGGCTCGCCCTATGCCGAGGCGCCCGCGGTCGCCGCGCCCTACGCCCCCGGCGCGCTGACGGAGGACGCGACGGCAGAGGCCCTCGGCTACCTGAACTTCGCCCGCTGGCTGGCGGGCCTCGAGCCGGTGGCGGAGAGCACCATCTACGACTACCAGTGCCAGCACGGCGCGGTGCTGCTGGCGGCGCTGGACTACGTGGACCACAACGCCCCCCAGCCCGCGGACATGGACCGCAACTTCTATGACTCCGCCCACATCGCCACCTCCTCCGGCAACATCGCCCGCTTCAACTGGATGCGGGACACCATCCTCCGGGAGGGCGTCGAGTACTTCCTCCGGGACGACGGCGACGCCAACCTTGCCAACCTGGGGCACCGCCGCTGGGCGCTGAACCCGCTGATGGCCGCCACCGGCTTCGGCCTGGCCAACGCCCGGTCCGGCATGAGTTACGTGGTGATGTACGCCCACGACCTGGGCAATCCCGAAGCCGAGTGGGACAGCGTCCTCTGGCCCGCCGCCGGGGCCTTCCCCGCGGAGCTGATCCACGATCACCTGGCCTGGTCCGTGGTCCTGAACCCGGACGCCTACGACATGACCGACTTCCGCCCCCAGGTGACCCTCTCCGAGGCAAGCGGCCTGAGCTTCCGCTTCGACCCCGCCGAGGGCGACGGCGACGGCTGGTGCGCCCTGAACCTGGAGGGCTACGGCGCGGGTCCCTGCCTGATCTTCCGGCCGGACTTCACCGGCACG
This sequence comes from uncultured Eubacteriales bacterium, assembly GCA_902801165.1. Lineage (GTDB taxonomy): Bacteria > Bacillota > Clostridia > Christensenellales > Aristaeellaceae > UBA2862. The sequence continues at coordinate 63,965 of CADCHI010000014.1, forward strand.
GGCTTCACCGACTACCAGCAGAACCAGCGCTGGACGGTGCGGGTGGACGGCCTCGCGCGCCCGGACGGTTCCCCCGCCCCGATGGAATACGAGGTGGAGATGATCTCTCTCTCCGTCCAGGACGTGGTGAACGTGGAGATCACCCCGCTGGAAGCCTCCCTTGCCCCCGGCGAGACCCTGCGGCTGACCGCCGACGTGATTCCCGCCTACGCCGACGACCTGACGGTGTCCTGGCGCAGCACCGACGAATCGGTGGCCACGGTGGACGGGAACGGCCTCGCCACCGCCGTCGGCCCGGGCGAATGCGCGATCGTCGCCTCCGCCGGCCGGTTCGAGGACGCCTGCAGTGTCACCGTCGCAGGGGAGTGATGTTCCGGAGCCGGACCGATCGGACAATCTCGCAGCCCTCTATCTTCATTATATAAGCCCCCGCGGGCCGGAAGCGATTATGCTTCTGGCCTGCGGGGGCTTTGGTCGGCCAATGCAGACACCCACAATACATGGGGCCGCGCCGTAAAACGGCGCGGCCCCGATCCCAGGCACCCGAAGACACCGGTTGCTTTATTTTTTGTCAAACTCTCCCAGGGCGTCGGTGATGGTGCGCTCCTTCTCCTGCTTTTCGTACTTGGTGAACTGCATGCGGTTCTTGGCGCTGTGGCTCAGGCAGGCGGGGCCGCCAATGCAGCCGCCGTCGCAGGCCATGCCCTCGATGAAGTTCTCCTGGAGCACGCCCTTGCTCTTCCTGAGCAGCGCGGCGTTGCACTCCGCCAGGCCGTTGCAGGACACCGCCTTGAGGTCGAAGCCCTCCACGCCGTCCATCTCCTTGATGGCCTCGGCCACGGCGTCGGCCAGGCCGCCGCAGCGGGCAAAGCCGCGTCCGAAGGAGGAGGAGTTGGTCAGCTGCACGCCCTTCAGCGACTTCAGGTCGATGCCGGCGGCGTCAAACCAGGCCTGCATCTCCTCGAAGGTGATGGAGCAGCTCACGGCGCTCTTGGTGCGGGTGTACAGGGTCTCGTACTTCTTGGCGATGCACGGGCCGATGAACACGATCTCGGCGGTGGGGTCCTTCTTGCGGATCTGCAGCGCCATCATCGCCATCGGCGAGGGGTTATGGGACACGTTCCCGGCCAGCGACGGATAGTTCTTCTCCACCAGGCTCACGAAGGCCGGGCAGCAGGAGGACGTGAGGAAGCCCTCCTCCACCAGCTCCTTCGCCTCGTGGTAGGCCACGGCGTCCGCGCCCCAGGCGGCCTCCTCCACGCGGTAGAAGCCCAGCTTCAGGATGGCCTCGTACACCTGGTCGGTGCTGACGTCGGCGTACTGCGCGCCGATGGAGGGCGCCACGACGGCATAGGTGTGGTACACCTTGTTGCCGAAGGAGCCGCGGATGATGGAGATGGCCTTGGTCAGGAAGGACTTGTCGGAGATCGCGCCGAAGGGGCACTGGTACACGCACGCGCCGCAGGACACGCACTTGTTCAGCGTGATGGCCGCCTTCTGGGTCTCGGGGTCGATGCTGATGGCCTTCATCTTGCAGGCCTTGATGCAGGGGCGCTCCAGCTTCAGGATGGCGCCGTAGGAGCAGGCCGCCGCGCAGCGCCCGCACTCCACGCACTTTTCCTTGTCGATGGTGGCGTGGCGGTTGACGATGGTGATGGCGTTCTTCGGGCAGGCGTTCATGCAGTTGTGAGCGATGCAGCCGCGGCAGGCCTGGGTCACGGTGATGCCGTCCACGGGACACTCGTCGCAGGCGATGGGGAGCACCTCCACCACGTTGGGGTTGCGGGGGTTGCCGCCCAGGGCCAGCTTCACCCGCTGGTTGATGATGGCGCGCTCCTTGTAGATGCAGCAGCGCATCGTGGGCTTGGAGCCGTCGGGGATGATCGTCTCCGCGATGCCGAGGGTTTTCTCCGGGGTCAGCTCGTCGTTGATCGCGAGCCTGGCGACTTCCTTTAAGACCTTGTATTTGAGCTCCTGTACATCGGTATCAAATTTGGGCATATCCTTTTCCTCCCGGCATAATCTCGTTCCTGCAAAAATTATAGCATACACGCGAATGGTATTGCAACACTCCCGCCACACTTTTCCGCCTGCCGGAGGTCCGCTTTTCCGATGTCCGCGCATATTTTCGGCCTGCGTCATTGACAAACGCCGCCCCGGGCTGATACAATAGCAGGTGGTGAATACGATTATTCGAGGTGTCTTACAGATGAGCGATATGGTCTACAGGATGAACATCGCGGGCCTGGACCGCGAGCTGCCCCTCTGCCCCATCAGCGACAAGCTGATGATCGGCGCCTTCGTCATATTCGGCGACCCGGAGCTGACCACGGCCTGCGCCAAGGAACTGCTTGAGCGCTGCCCCGAGCACGATGTGCTGATCACCGCCGAGAGCAAGGGCATTCCCCTGATCTGCGAGATGGCCCGCATGAGCGGCAACGAGCGCTACGTGCTGGCCCGCAAGTCCCCCAAGCTGTACATGCGCGACGTGTTGACGGTGCAGGTGCGCTCCATCACCACCGACCACCAGCAGACCCTCTGCCTGGACGGCAACGACGCCGCCTACATGAAGGGCAAGCGCGTGGTGATCGTCGACGATGTCATCTCCACCGGCGAGTCCCTGCACGCGCTGGAGGAGCTGGTCGAACGCGCCGGCGGCAGCATCGTGGGCCGCATGGCCATCCTCGCCGAGGGCGACGCCACCGAACGCGACGACCTGATCTACCTGGAGAAGCTGCCCCTGTTCGACAACGAGGGCCATCCCCTGGGCTGATCGCGGCCCGGTCGGGCGATACGGGGCTTTTCTGAATCGCATAAACAACAGAGGCAGCACATTGTGAACTGCCTCTGTTGTTTTATGCGTTGCTGCGTTTTTATATGCGTCTTCACGCCGTCACGGCGCGTCCCTCCGCGGCCATGGTCACGTCCAGGCTCCGGCGGGTAGCCAGGATCAGCGCCACGGAGATGACGAAGGTCAGCACGTCGGACACCGGCATGGAGTACAGCACGCCGTCCAGCCCGAAGAACCGGGGCAGCACCAGCGCGAAGCCCACGCCGAACACCACCTCTCGGACCATCGACAGCGCCGTGCTCTCCAGAGCCTTGCCCATGGCCTGCAAATAGATGAAGGTGCCCTTGTTCACCGTCGCCAGCGGCATCATGCACAGGTAGATCCGGAAGGAGCGCACGGCAAAGCTGGTGTAATAGGCGCTCTCGTTGGCCGCGCCGAACACCGCGATCAGCTGGCGCGGCATCAGCTCCACGATCACAAGCGCCACGAGGCCCACCGCCGTCTCCGCCGCCAGCAGCCGGTCGAACAGCGCCTTGGCGCGGTCATGGCGCTTCGCGCCGATGTTGTAGCCCACGATGGGGATGCAGCCCGCCGCGATGCCGATGGCGATGGAGATGACGATCTGGAAGAACTTCATCACGATGCCCACCACCGCCATGGGGATCTGGGCGTACTGCGGCCGGCCGAAGATCGCGTCCAGCGCGCCGTACTTCTGGAGCATGTTGTTGATGGCGGCCATGGCGGCCACCAGGGAGATCTGGGCCAGGAAGCTGCACGCCCCCAGCGGGATGTACCTCTTCACCAGCCTGCCGTGGACGCGGAAGCTGTCCCGGCCCAGCTTCACGGCCTTCATGTGGCACAGGTACCACACCGCCAGCGCGGCGGTGAGCACCTGGCCCAGCACCGTGGCCACCGCGGCGCCCATCATGCCCCACTTGAAGCCGAAGATGAACAGCGGGTCCAGGATGATGTTTACCACCGCGCCCAGCACCGTGGTCACCATGGCGAAGCGCGGGCTGCCGTCCGAGCGGATGATGGGGTTCATGGCCTGGCCGAACATGTAGAAGGGCACGCCCAGGGCGATCCAGAAGAAGTACTCCCGGGCATGACGGAAGGTCTCCGCGTTCACCCGGCCGCCGAACAGCGTCAGTATGCCGTCCATGCCCAGCAGATAGACGGCGGTCAGCGCCAGGCTGGACGCCGCGCACAGGATCACCGCGCTGCCGATGCTCTTGTGGGCGTCCTCGGGCCGGTTCGCGCCGAGGCTGATGCTCACAAAGGCGCAGCAGCCGTCGCCGATCATCACCGCGATGGCCAGCGCCACCACCGTCAGCGGGAACACCACCGTGTTCGCCGCGTTGCCATAGGAGCCGAGATAGCTGGCGTTGGCGATGAAGATCTGGTCCACGATGTTGTACAGTGCCGCCACCAGCAGCGAAATGATGCAGGGGATGGCGTATTTGCGCATCAGCCTGCCGACCTTTTCCGTCTCCAGAAAGGCGTTGGATTTCTGTTCCATGTCTGTTTTCCTCCGATTTTGGAATCGGCTTGCGGCATCACCCGTCCGCCATGCGGGAACGCATCGTTCCCCCTGTGTGCAGCGATTGCCGATGCGCTTCTTTGGAGCCACCGGTCCGGAGAACGATCTGTTTTCCTAATCGTGTACAATTCCAATCAAAAAGCGCGCAAATCCAGATCCTGGATTTACGCGCTCATCGCCACACGGTGGAGTCATTATAGCACCCGGGAATTTTAAGAATCAAGCACTGTCAGTCAATCTTAAAAAACGTCGCTTCCAAATTAATACTCAATTCTTCGGGCCTACCGGCCCCATCTTGCTGAAAAGGTGCCGCGTCTCAAATCACGATTTGAGCCGTTGACAGTTTTGCCCCTGGCAAAACCGACAAGCTGAAGCTTGTCGCCTTCAGCCCACCGGGCTGTTTTCCGGGCGCTCGATGTCCCAATTCTCTATTAATTCCAATTCCTCATTCCCAATTCCTAATTCCCAATTCCTAATTCCTAATTCTCTTCACACTTCCAGCGTTCCCCCGCTGTGCAGCAGGCACAGCGTGCGCTGCTTCACCTTCATGCCGGTGATCCGCTCCAAGGCCAGGGCATAGACGTTCAGCTGCTTCTGGTAGTGGGCCCTGAGGGCATCCATGTCGTCGGTGCGATCGGTCTTGTAGTCCAGCAGCACCCACTGGCCGTCCTCGACGAAGCAGCAGTCGATGGTGCCCTGCACCAGCAGCGGCTCGTCGCCGAAGCGTCCGGCCTCCTCCGCCGTCAGGGCCTCCCGGGCCCGCAGCATCACGTTAAAGGGCCACTCCCGGCGCACCTCTTCCGAAGCCCGCAGACGCAGGCCCACGCCGCTCTCCAGGAACCGCGCCAGCCGCCGGGCCTCCACCGCCTGGCGCTGGCCGTCCTCCATCAGGCGGCGGTTGGCAAAGCCGTCCAGCTGGGCCTCCACATTCCGGACGAGGGAATCTCCGGAGAGCCCCTTCAGCGCCTCCAGGTCCAGCAGCTGCATGGCCCGGTGGTAGGCCGTGCCCCGCTCCGCGCCGGTCATCCGCTTCGCGTCCTCCGCGAGGAAGGCAGGCCGCTCCACCAGCGCGGGCACCTCCTCGGGGCCCTCGATCTCCCGCAGCAGGCCGGAGGCCGTCAGCTTCAGGGGCTTGCGGGAGGCCAGCGGGTCAGGGTACTGCCAGGTCATCTGCCGCTCCAGGTCCTTGCTCTCAAAGTCCTCGGGCTTTTCCATGATCCAGTCGAAAAGCTCGCCCGCGGCCTGCTGCGCCTCGCCCTCCCCGGGCCGGATCTCCCCCTCCGGGATGATCTCCAGCCGGGAGTGGAGCTCCTCCCCCGCGGCCTCCGCGCCGCAGCGGGCCGCCATGATCAGGTCCAGGTGGCTGGACGCGGCAAACGGCGCGGCGGACAGCGCCTGCCAGCGCTTCATCGACCGGTCCACGTCCTTCACCGTGCCCACCAGCACCAGCTTTTCCTGGGCCCGGGTCAGCAGCACGTAGAGTATCCGCATCTCCTCGGCGGCGTCCTCCCGGCGCTGGCGGGCCATGATGGCAGCCTGGGGCAGCGTCAGCCGCCGGGTGCGCAGCTCCGGGTCCACGTAGCTCATGCCCACGCCCAGGTCCCGGTGAGCCACCAGCGGCGCGCTGGTCTTCTCCGTGCGATAGGCCTTGGAGAGCTGGGCCCCGAACACCACCCGGAACTCCAGGCCCTTGCTCTTGTGGACGGACATCATCCGCACCACGTCGTCGTTCTCCCCCAGCAGGTGAGCCGCGTCGCCGTCGCCCTTCTGCTTCAAATGCTCGGTGTACTGCAAAAAGCGGGTCAGCGAGCCGGAAAACTGGTCGTCGAAGCCGCAGGCGCTGACCACGAACTGGTCCAGGTTCGCCTGCCGCTGCGCGCCGCCCGGCAGCGCCCCGGCGTAGACGTAGAAGCCGCTCTCGTCCAGCACCATCCGCACGAACTGTCCCAGGGCAATGCTGCCGCGCTTCAGCCGCCAGCCGGCCAGCAGGCCAAAGAACGCCCGCAGCCGCCGGGCGGTGTCGTCGTCCCCGTCCCAGGCGTAGGCCGCCGCCGCGTCCACGAAGGGCACGGCCCGATAGGCCGCCCGGATGCGGGCCAGGGCGTTGGCGTCCAGCCCCGCCACCGGCGAGCGCAGCATGGCGATCAGCTCCACGTCCAGCCGCCCGTTGTCGATCAGCCGCAGCATCGACAGCAGCCACGCGATCTCCACGGACTCGAAGTAGCCCGTCTGGCCGTCGGCGTAGGCGGGAATGCCCTGGGCCAGCATCACCGGCATCATGGCCCCGAAGGCTGACGCCTTGCTGCGGGTCAGTATGGCGAAGTCCCGGTAGCGCAGCGTGGGGTCCTCGGCCATCATGCTTCGGATGGTTCGGGCGATGAGCATGCCCTCCCGCTCCATGCCCTGCAGCTGGGCCGGGCTCTCCTCGTCCTCGTCGGCCTCCTCCATTCCGCCGTCCTCGGCTGCGTCGATCAGCCGCAGGGTCACGTCCGGCGCCTCCGAACACGGCGCGTCCGGGTCCCCGGGGTTCAGCCGGGCCAGCGCGTCGTAGGTGATCTCCGCGTCGCCGCCGGTCATCACCCGCTCGAACACCAGGTTCACGAAGTCCAGTATGCCCCTCCGGGATCGGAAGTTCCGCGTCAGCGGCAGCAGCAGCCCGCCCTCGCCCCGGCCATAGGCCGCGTACTTCTCCAGAAACAGCCTCGGCTCCGCCAGGCGGAAGCGGTAGATGGACTGCTTCACATCGCCCACCATGAACAGGTTGTCCGGCCGGCAGATGGCGCGCACCAGCGCCTCCTGCAGATCGGAGGTGTCCTGGTACTCGTCCACGAAGATGTAGTCATAGCGGTCGCGCACGGCCCGGGCCGCCTCCGGCCTGGACAGCGCCCGCAGGGTCCGGTGCTCCAGGTCCGAATAGGTCAGGCCGGACTGCTCCGCCTTGCCCTCCTCGAACAGCGCCATGGCCCTGAGCACGATGGCCGACAGCGTGGCGACCTGCCCGCCCAGCGCCTTGGCGTCCTTCCGGGCGACGGTCAGCGGCAGCTCGGTGAGCTTCGCGCCGTTGAGCGCCTTTTTCGCGGCGTCCCGCAGGTGCTTCACCACCTCGACAGCTTCCTCGTCGTAGCCCTCGCCCTTCCTGCCGCCGCCGGCCCGGGCGGGCTTGTATTCGTCCAGCGCCCGGAAGAGCTGGTCGTAGTCCTCCAGCGCCAGCATGTCCGCCAGCGCCGCCATGTCCTTTCGGATGGCTATCCCGTAGCCCTGGGGGCATCCCGGCAGCGCCAGCGCGTGGCGCAGGTGCACCAGCGCCGTTCGAATCGCCCGACGCGCCTGGGCCTTCAGCTCGTCCTGCCACGCCTGCAGCGCGTCCTCGTCCACCCGCGCGGCCCGCTCCAGCCACGCCTCGGGGTCCGGGCGCTCCTGCACGCGGTCGAACAGCGCCTCCGCCGCGGCCAGCACCCCGGCGGGGCCCCGGCCGTAGTCCAGCGTCAGCAGTTCGTCGCCCCCGCCGGCATAGGCCTCCTCCAGGGCCGCGGTCATCGCCTCGTCCCGCAGGCGGGCCACCACGGCGTCGTCCAATATGCGAAAGGCCGGGTCAACCCCGGCGCTTTCAAAATTGGTGCGCAGAAAATCGGCGCAAAAGGCGTGCAGGGTGGAGATGCTGGCCCGCTCGAGCCGGAGCAGCTGGTCCCTGCACCGGGCGTCCCCCGCCGCCGCCCGCTCGTTCAGCCGGCGGGACAGCTTGGCCCGCATGTCCGAGGCCGCCGCGCGGGTGAAGGTGACCACCAGCATGCGGTCCACGTCCGCGCCGTCCTCGGTCACCAGCCGCAGCACGCGCTCCACCAGCACGGTGGTCTTGCCGGAGCCGGCCGCCGCGCTGAGGAGTATGCTGCTGCCCCGCGCCTCGATAGCACGCAGCTGTTCGTCCGTCCAATTGGGCATGGAAACACCTCTGTTGAATTGAGAATTGGAAATTGAAAATTTAAGAGTGTGAATACTTCACGCCAACTGTAATGCTTTTTATTCTTCACACTCTTTCAAACGCTTGAAATCCGGGGAGGCTCACAGCGCGGCGCGAAGCGCAAAGAACGCCAGCACCACGACGCCCAGCGCAATCCTGTACCAGCCGAAGGGCTTGAAGTCGTGCTTGCGGATATAGCCCAGCAGGCGGCGGATCACCGCCACGGACACCACGTAGGCCGTCAGCATGCCCACGGCCAGCAGGGTGAACTCCCCCTGGGTAATGCCCCCGTCATACTTCACCAGCTTCAGCAGGCTCGCGCCAAGCATCACCGGGATGGCCAGGAAGAAGGTGAACTCCACCGCCACGGCCCGGGAGACGCCCAGCATCAGCGCGCCGACGATGGTCGCGCCGGAACGGGAGGTGCCCGGGAAGATGGCGGCGATCAGCTGGAACACGCCGATCAGCGCCGCGGTGCGCCAGTCGATGGCGTCCAATTTGCGGATGGCAGGTCGACGGCCCTTGCGCCGGTTCTCCACCACTATGAAGGCCACGCCGAAGGCGATCAGCGCGATGGACACGCACACGTAGTTGTGGAACAGCCGGTCGAACACGTCCCCGAACAGCACGCCCACCACCGCCGCGGGCACGCAGGCCACGGCGATCTTCAGCCACAGCATGATCTTGTCCAGCTTCACCCAGGCCAGCAGCCCGTCCCCGGCGGGCTCCGGGTTGTCCCGCCTGCCGAAGGGCCACACCTGGTCCCAGAAGATCACCATCACCGCCATGATCGCGCCGAGCTGGATGACCACCTCGAACAGGCTGTAGAAGCTGTCCGAAACCTTCAAGGGCATCAGCTCATTGAGTATGATCATGTGGCCGGTGCTGCTCACCGGCAGCCACTCGGTGACGCCCTCCACGATGCCGAACAGGAGCGCCTTGAGAATCTCCACAAAGCCCATTGCCGCATTCCTCCGTCCTCCGCCCCATCGGGCGGCGCTGCATCCATTCTATTCCCGGGCACGGCCCGCTATCCGCCTTCCGGAGGCCGGAAATCAATAGGCCTTCAGCGGCTCGAATTCCTTGCCGTGCTCGTACTCGTAGATCTTCGCGTCCACCACGAAGCGGTACCAGAAGGAGGAGAGCACATGGTAGATGAAGCCCTCCTTGCCGTCCAGGAAGCCGCCCCGGAACAGGTAGTTCACGATGAACCACAAAAACGCCCGCAGGAACTTGGGAAAGCGATAGTAGACGCCGTACTTCTTCTTTCGCTTGGCCTCGATCTGGGCGTCGTTCACGCTGGCGTCCACGCGGCCCCGCTTCCAGTCCATGTAATCCATGGCCTCGCGGGTAGCGTACCAGTTGTAGCGGCCGATGAAGTTATCCAGGTCCTTGAAGTCGTAGTGCAGGAAGTTGTGCTTGAGGGAGACGCTCTCCCCCTCGGAGAGGATCGTATGGGCGTCCCGACGGCGGTCCTCGATGCGGCCGATGCCCCGCTTGAACACCATCAGCTTGCGCTTCTTCGCACCGTGGGTCAGGGCCCGCCCGAGGAAGAAATAGGTGGCCTCCAGCGTGAAGCCGTTCACGTCGTCATGGTCGTGCAGGGCGATGTTCCGCTCGATCTCGTCGCACAGCTCCGGCGGGAACTGCTCGTCGGCATCGATGCGGATGATCCACCGGGTGTCGATGCCGGTGTTGTCGATGCCCCAGTTGAACTGGCGGGCGTAGTATTCAAATTCATGATAGAACACCTCCGCGCCGCAGGTCTCGGCCAGGGCCACCGTGCGGTCGGTGCTGCCGCAGTCCACGACCACCATCCGCCGGCACAGCCCCTGAATGGATTTCAGGCAGCGCTCGATGTTCTTCTCCTCGTTCTTCGTCAGCACAATGGCGGTGACGTCAGCCATGGCTCCATCGTTCCTTTCGCGCGGGGAGGGTCTTCCCCATAGAGGTTATCTTTTCCGCTTCTCCATCTCGCTCTTGCGCTTGCGCAGCCCCTGCACTGTGTAGGTGAACCAGGGCCAGGGGTCGCGGGGATTGAAGATCTGGTCGGTGGTGTGCCGGAAGTCGAACCAGCTGGGCTTTGCCCGGAAGCGGTCCGGCGACTGGAGGAACCACAGCAGGTCCGTGTGCATGTAGCGCAGGCGCACGCCGTCCCGGTAGTCCTCGAAGGGCGTCACCGGAAGGCCCATGCCCAGCTCCACGATCTGGCGGGCAAAGTCCACGCCCGCGGCGAAGCACACCTTCACGCTGGCGGTGATGCGCGGGTTGATCTCCATCACCTTCGCCACGCCGTCCCGGGGATCCTCGATCAGGTCCACATCGCCGTAGCCCCGCCAGCCGATGGCCTGGAGCAGCCTGATGGAATCGGCGGCAATGTCCGGCCGGTGCACGCTGCAGCTGCAGCAGGTGGAGCCGCCGTCGATGGGATACCAGCGGGTCTTGTCGAACACCACGGCGCTCTTCGGCGCGCCGTCGGCGTCCAGGAACACCTCGCACTTGTACTGGGTACCGGTCTGGGGGATGTAGTCCTGCACCACCATCGGCCCGAAGCGCTTCACGGCGGCGTCGAACACCTCGCGCAGCTGCGCCTCGTCGCGGATCACGTGGAAGCCGATGGAGCCGTAGCCCACCCGGGGCTTGATGATGAACGGGAACGGCATGCCCGCGGCCAGGATGTCGTCGGCGCTGGCCATGTCATAGAGCGTATGGGGGCAGGGCACGCCGTTTTCGGCGCAGGCGCGCATGGTCTCCTGCTTGTCCGCCGCGCGCCGGAAGACCTCCGGCGGGTTCACCGCGGGCCAGGCCAGCGGGCGAACGGCGTCGATGTGGTTGGCGAGCAGCGTGGCGGAGAAGTCCGTCATCGGGATCACGATGTCGTAGTGTCCCTCCGCCAGCACCTCCATCAGCGCCGCGAAGGAGGCTTCCTCGTCCTCCCGGTTCCAGTACCGCACCAGCTTCACGTCCGGATATTTGGAGGCATAGCCCACGTCCAGCCTGCTGGCGTTGTAGGTGGTCAGGTGGCAGCCCAGGGCCTTCAGCGCGGGCATCAGCGCCATGTTCTGGCGGGCGAAGCCCTCCAGCAGCAGCACCCGCACGCCCCGCAGATCCGGCCTGTCGAGCACCAGCGGCTCCCCGTCGCCGCCGGCGAAGAAGCGCTCCCGGGCGGCGGAGCCCAAATGATAGGGGTTCAGCACCTTGTTCACCTTCAACCTCAGCATCCCTGGGCACAGCCTCGCGGCGGCCCTGCCGAGGCCGCCGACCCACGCCGGCAGGCGCAGCACGTGCTTCGCCCGGCCCTGGCGGCGCTCCTCCTCCACCATGCGGGCGGAGTTGAAACGGGCGTCGTCGCTGAAGTTCACCACGCCCCTCGGCGCGGGGTCCCTGTCGGCCCAGCGGGCAACGACATCCGTCACCCGGTCGATGTTCAAAAAGTCGTATTCCAGCCCCTTCCCCACCACGAAGGCGGCGGAGGGATATTTCAGATAGTAGCGCTTGCGGATGTCGTGGGTGTCCTCCTCGGTGTACACCGGGGCGAAGCGGGAAATGAAGTAGGGCGTGTCGCCCATCAGCGCCGCCAGCCGCTGCTCCGCGATCCGCTTGGAGCGGGCGTAGCCGCCCACCGGCGCGGGCGGCGTCGACTCGTTGATGTCCCCGCCCCGGTTGCCGTAGACGTCCACGGTGCTGGCGAAGAACACGGGGCACTTCGCCTGGGCCGCCTGCTCGAACACGTGCTGGCTCGCCAGCACGTTCAGCATGAAGTATCGGTTCCAACCCAGGTCCGTCTCGCCGGTCACGTGGGCCAGCGCCGCCAGGTGGACCACCCGGTCCGGCGCGTGTGTTGCGAACACCCGGGCCACGTCGTCCGGCCGGGTCAGGTCGCAGATGGCGTGGACGTAGTTGGCATGCTCCGCCTTCGCGGGGGAGATGTCCACGCCCACCACCCGGTGACCCCGCGCGCACAGCGCCAGCGCCACCTGGCTGCCCAGCATGCCAGAAGCGCCGGTGAGCAATATGGTATGGGTCACGACAGCCCACGCTCCCTTCTGTCGGCCTCCAGGGTGGTAAACCGCGCGCCGCGCTTTTTCAGCCAGCGGATCACCTTCCGCAGCTTCTTCAGGTTGCCCCTGCGGCCCACCAGGCAGCGGAAGCGGTTCTTCGCGTCCAGCTGCGCTGGCAGCGGCAGCGGCATTCCCGTCAGCTCGAAGGGGTGCACGTAGATCGTGAAGTTCTCGTGCTTCTTCGCGTACAGGCCCAGCAGGATGCGCAGCAGCCAGAACGGGAACAGGCGCATGTAGCCGCCGCCGGAGATGGGCAGCGACCAGCGCGCCAAATCCAGCGTCGGGATCTCGTACTCGGTGAAGTCGCCCTCGGCGTACACCAGGTCGTCCACCTGCTCGAAGCCCGTCAGGTCCAGGTTGCGGTACAGCGGGTGCTGGGCAAAGCGGATCTTGCTGCTGTCGTACTTGAAGCCCAGCGACCGCAGCGCCTCCAGCTTGTCCCGCTCCATCGTGAAGCAGCTGGCCCGGTAGCCGGTCACCGGGCGCTGCGCCGCCGCCTCGATCAGGGCCTTGGCCCGGCATGTCTCCTCGGTGAACTGCTCCAGGCTCTTTTCCGTCAGCAGCTCGTGGTCCAGCCCGTGGCAGCCGATGGCGTGCCCCCGGCGCAGGATCTCCCGCAGGATGCCCGCGTTCTGTTCGGCGATCTCCGCCACGCAGAAGAACGTGACCTTCACGCCCTCCTCATCCAGCATATCCAGAAAATCGAAGATCCGGGGGATCACCCGCGCGCCGGTCTCCCGGCAGGGCAGGTGCTTCAGGTAATCCAGGTGGTACCATTCCTCCAGGTCCACGGTCAGCCATGCGTTTTTCATAGCGTACTCCTCGCCGAAATCACTTCTTGGACGCTTCGTCGTTCCCGGGCGTCTGCCTGCCCTCCACGACGCCCTCGGCCCGGGCGACGCTGGACACGGTGCCCAGCAGGCACCGCAGGTCAAACCCCAGGCTCATGCGCCGCACGTATTCCCCGTCCAGCCGCGCCTTCTCCGGGATGGGGAGCTCGTCGCGGCCATTGATCTGCGCCCAGCCGGTCAGTCCGGGCCGAACGCCGTTGGCGCCGTACAAATCCCGGGCCGCGACCAGGTCGTCCTGGTTCCACAGCGCGGGCCGGGGACCCACCAGCGCCATCTCGCCCTTGACGATGTTGAACAGCTGGGGCAGCTCGTCCAGGCTGTACTTGCGCAGGAACCGGCCCACCGGGGTGATAAACGCCTCCGGCGAGGCCAGCAGGTGGGTCGGCTGGTCCTTCGGCGCGTCCACGCGCATGGTGCGGAACTTGTAGATGGTGAAATTGTGCTTGTCCCTGCCCACCCGCTTCTGCTTGAACAGCACCGGGCCGGGCGAGCTGCACTTTATCACAAGGGCAATCACCAGCATGGCCGGCGACAGCAGGACGATCGCCAGTACGGCCAGTATCAGGCCCAGAATTCTCTTGACATGGTTGTACATCGGTTTACCTCCACAAAGTGTCGGCGCTCCGCGCTGCCTTTTGCAGGCGCGGGCTTTGGGCGGCGCGATCCAAAGCGCACGCCTTCGATCCGCCCGAGCCGGGCGCTTTCCCGCCGACCTGGAAAAGCTGCTGCTTCCCTGTTTATCATTATAGCACATTTCACAGGCCGCTGCCACTGTTATTCAATTACGAATGCGTAATGTGACACGGTTCTTTCTGTGGCGACGCGTTGCATTTTCCGGGCAAATCGCTTATACTGTTTTCAATTCACGAATTATCCGCGGCAAAAGCGCTTGAAACGGAGGGACGGCCATGCAGAGGGAAACGAACGGCAAGAGAATCCAATGGGTGGAGCGGGTCCAGGTGCTCTCCATGCTGCTGGTGGTGCTGCACCACTGCATCCCCCACGGCTACGACGGCCCCGCCGGGCTGCTGGCGCTGCTGGAGGCCATACAGTACCCGGCGCTGGCCTGCTTCTTCCTGACCAGCGGCTTGTTCGCGGGCAAGTACCGCGAGGCGGGCTGGCCGGCCTACATGAAGAAGCGCTTCGTGCGCCTGATGACTCCCTACTTCTGCGTCAACCTGCTGATGCTGGCCCCGCGCTACGTCGCCGCGCGGCTGATGGGCGTCCAGCCGAAGCTCACCCCCGCCTGGCTCGTGCTGTCCTTCCTGAACCCCCACGGCCAGGGCATCGCCCCCCACCTGTGGTTCCTGCCGACGCTGCTGCTGTGCGCGGCGCTGCCGCCGGTCCTGGACGCGCTCCTGCGCCGGGGACGCGGCGCTCGGCTTGCGCTGCTCGTCGCGCTGCTGGCCCTGTCGCTGCTGCCGGTGCGGCTGCCCTCCCTGTTCTGCCTGGAGGAGCTGAGGCGCTACCTGGTCTTCTATGCCGCCGGGCACGCCCTGGCCCAATCCCGCGGCCTCGACAATCCGCTGCGCGGCCGGACCGGGATGGCCGTCGGCGCGGCGGGCCTCGCGGCCTTCGCGCTGATCCTGGTCCTGTGCCCGGACTCCCCCTTGGCCGCCGGCTGGTACGCGCTGGGCGGCGGGGCGGCGCTGCTGGCGCTGGCGGGGCTCTCCGCCGGGGACGACCCGCTGACCAAATTCTTCCGGGGCAAGACCTTCACGATCTACATCCTGTCGATGTGCGCGCAGAACCTGGTTGAGGTCATCGGCTACAGCGCCCGCCTGCCCTGGTTCATCACCGCCGGCGCGATGCTGGTCTTCGGCCTGGCCGTGCCCTGCGCCTGGCACCGCCTGAACCGCGCCCATCCCCTGCCCCGCTTCCTGCGACTGATGACGGGGCTGTGACGCCTTTCGGCAAAACGTCCGGCTTCCAATTCCATCCCTATACTCCGAAAATCGCCCGCGAGAGCGCCTGCCCACCGACAAGCGTCCCGCGGGCGTTTTATCCCCAAGAAAAACCGACGCCGAAATGGCGCTTTTTCATTTTTGAAACACGCCCCGTCCGCCTTCGAGGCCGCATTCCTCAGGCCGGTCCGCTTGCAAAGCTGTGGCGGTTGTGTTAAGATATACGCATGCCTCCGTTATCCAAGCGGGAGCGCCAAGCGGTTTTCAGCGGCCGGAAGGAAGAGGTTGATGCGGCATGAGAAAGCTTTTCTATCGCGATAACCGGGTCAAGGGCAGCCTGCGTTCAAGGATACTGCTGGTCTTTGCCGCGACCTGGTTTATCGTGGTGGTGATCCTCGCGGGCGTCGCCGTGCGCACCCAGGTGCAGGCCGCCCAGATCAACGGCGTGCAGTCCTCCCTCTCCCAGATCGCCCTGGCCAACAACACCGTGGAGCTGACGACCCGCAACGTGGACCTGATCGGCATACGGCTGGTGAATTCGAGCGTCGTACAGGCGCTCTGCGACCCGGGCTTCGTGGACAAGAGCAGCGAGGAGAGGCGCAGGACGGAATTGATGATGCGCTCCCTGCTCTACGAGGACGCCTTCGTCATCCATCCGGGCCACAGGGTCACGCTGCTGCTGGCCTGTGAGGACGGGCGGATCTACACCAATCTCGGAGGCGTGTTCTCCCAGAGGACGGATGACCGAACGCTGCGCCTGGTGGAGCAGCTGTCGTCCCTGGAAGGCGACTCCGGGCCCTATCTGCTGGAAATCGCCCCGGAGAGCGAGCTGTTGCCCGATGCCAACTCGCTGGTGTACCGTCGGCGGTTTGCCTCAGTGTCCGGCGTGAACACCTCGTCGGAGCTGTACATCCTGGTGCGGAACGCGGACTACCTGAATGAAATGCGGTATGACGGCATCCTGCCGAACGGCTACGCCGTAACGGACGATGTCGGAAAGGTGCTGATCAGCGACCAGCTGGAATGGATCGGCCGAAACACCGAACAGCTCTTTGGCCTGGCGGGCAACGCCCTCGTGGGCCAGAACCACTACCAGACCGTCTCCGGGGGGCACCTGCTGGTCTACGAGCGCAAGGCCGGCTCCCGCTTTACGGGCATCCAGCTGCTCTCCCGAAGCGAATTCATCGAGAGCGCGCGCCGGATCATCGCGCTGGTCGTCCTGATGGCGATCGTGTTCCTGGGAATCTTCTTCGCCCTGTCCCTGTACCTGTCGCGCAGGCTGACGGCCCCGCTGAGGAAGCTCGGCGAGAAGATGTACCAGACCGCGGGCGGCGACATGAGCGTGCGCTTCGAGCCCCGCTTCAACGACGAGATCGGCCTGATCGGCCATCAGTTCGATTCCATGGTGGACCGGCTGAGGGAATCGATGGAGCAGCTGCGGGAGAGCGAGCATGAAAAGCGCGGCGCGGAGCTGCGGGCGCTGGAAATGCAGATCAACCCCCACTTCATGTACAACACGCTGTCGACCATCGTGTGGCTGGCCAGCGAGGAGAAGAACGAGGAGGTCATCGACATCACCAAGATGCTCTCCCGCTATCTGCGGCAGAGCCTCTCGGACGGAAGGGAATTCATCCCCGTGAAGGACGAGATCGAGCACGTCCGCACCTATATCCGCATCCAGAGCACCCGGTACGGCGACATCCTGAAGTGCCACTTTGACATCCAGCCGGAGACCGAGGCGATATTGATGCCCAAGCTCATGCTCCAGCCGCTGGTGGAAAACGCCATCTATCACGGCGTCAAGGAGCGCCGGGACAGCAATGGCGTCATACGCGTCTGCGCGCGGCTGGAGGACCACGCGCTGTGCCTGGAGGTCTGGGACAACGGAAACATCGACCAGCGGCGGTGCGACCAGCTGAACGACGCGCTGCGCAGCGGCAAGGGCATCGGCATCGGCACCTCCACCATCGACAGCCGGTTGAAGCTGTATTACCCGGACGCGGCCACGCTGCGCTTCAGAAAGCAGGACTGCTGGACGGTCGCGGCCATCCGCATTCCTGAGACGGGAGGGACGGATCCTTATGAAACTCTTGATCGTGGATGACGAGTTCATCTGCCGCAACGGCATGGCGGAGGTCGTCGCCCGGCGCCGGCCGGAGGTGCAGGTGCTCACCGCCTGCAACGGCGTGGAGGCCGCCGCCCTGCTGGAGCGGGAGCCGGTTGACGCCATGTTCCTGGACATCCGCATGCCCGGGTACGACGGCTTTGAGCTCCTGCAGATCCTGAAGCAGCGCGGCCAGGGCGACATCCTCACCGTCATCGTCTCCGGGGTGGACGACTTTGAATACGCCCGAAGCGCCATCCAGGACAACGTGCTGGACTACCTGCTCAAGCCCATCACCCCTCAGGAGACGATCCAGATGGTGGACCGCATCAACCAGGAGCTGGCCCGTCGCCAGAAGCGCAGCCGGGAGCTGGCCACCCTGCGCGACCTCGTGGCCAGGAACCGCAACGAAATGCTCCTGCAGCTCTTCGGCGACGTGATCTCCGGCATGTACGATCCGGACGAGCTCATCCGGCGGGGCGAGCTGCTGCAGGTGGACCTGCGCGGGGAGGAGTTTTTGTGCGCCGCGGTGCGGGTGCTGAACCGGTCCCACCCCGACCCCTCCCTGGAGGAGCTGCAAATGGACACCCTCAAGTGCAGGCAGCTGCTGGACCAATTCCTGGAGGCCTATCCCGGCGCGTGGCTGTTCCAGACCAACATGGACCGGTTCGCGATGCTGTTTACCGCCCGCAGGAAGGGCGACATCCGCCCCGGCGAGCTGATCAACCGCCTCGAGGAGCTGGTCCAGCGCGCCGGCGACACCCACGGCCTGCGCATCGCGGCGGGGGTCGCCGAGCCGTGCCACGCGCTGGAGCACATCGCCGTGTGCTACGACGAGGCCAAGCGCACCCTGCAATACAAGACCCTGTTCGCCGGCATGGAGACCGGCTTCATCCACGATTACCGCCGTTCCGGCCGGAGCTATTACATCGCCGACTACGACCAGGTGAACGTGATGCTGCACAACGGAGAGCTGGACAAGCTGAAGGCTCGGATGCGCGAGACCCTGATGGAGGCGGCGGCCCGGAAGCAGACCGGCGACATCGACTCCCTGGCGCTGGCCTGCAACGAGATCCTGCTGACCCTGTGCAAGATCCTGTATGAGGGCGGCGCGGACATCAGCGTCTACTTCCAGCCGGGAAGCCTGGCGCTCCGGCTGCCGGACAACCTGACCCGGCTGGAGGATGTCCAGGCCTGGCTGGACGAGCTGCTGGAGGACTCCGCCCGGCTGCTTGAAAACCAGGCCCGGCAATACAGCTCCCACCTCGTCAAGCGCATCCTGCAATACGTCAATTCCCACTACGCAAAGCCCCTCAACAACGCGATGATCGCGGACGAATTCGGCTATTCCCCGAATTACATCGGGCGGATCTTCCACGACGAGACGGGGACCAACCTGAACGACTACATCAAGGGCGTTCGCATCAACCGGGCGCGGGACCTGCTGCTGCACACGTCCATGCGGGTCGCGGACATCGCCCGGGAAACCGGCTTCAGCGACGCCCAGTATTTCAGCGTCGTCTTCCGGCAAAAGACCGGCCTCTCCCCCTCTGAATTCAGGAGCCAATGAGGGCTCCTTCCCCGCGCGGGGCTGCCTCATGGCAGCCTCGTTTGTTATATTTCGGTTGATTTTTCAATGCAATAGTTGAAATTTCACGTTGATAATCCGCTTCCCCATTCTTATAATGGCATCATGGAAACGGCTTCAGGGACGCGATTGCTGCACAGAGGAGGCGTTGTGATGGTCCAGAACAAGGCGCGAAGCGGTCATTTGACGCTGCTTCATTTCTTCTCAGATTACGTTATTATCGTGCCAATCCTGCTGTTGATCGTCATCTGGACGATCATCGCACCGAATTTCCTGACGTACAACAACTTCATGAACGTGCTGCGTCAGGTATCGATGGTGGCAATCCTGGCCGCCGGCCAGTACTTCATGATCTGCACCGGCTACATCGACTTCGCCCTGGGCGCGCTGGTCGGCCTGTGCGGCATCATCTTCGCCAAGGCGATGGTGGACTGGAGCCTGGCGCCGGGGCTGGCCGCGGTGGTCGCGCTGATGGTCGGCCTGCTGTGCGAGCTCGTCAGCGGCACGCTGGTCACCAACTTCCAGCTTCCCGCCTTCGTGGCGACGCTGGGCATGATGTACATCGGCCGCGGCCTGTGCTACGTCATCACCAATTCCTACCCCATCAGCAAGATCCCGGCCAGCGTCGCCTGGATCGGCCGCGGCTACATCGCCAACGCGATCCCATGGCCCGTGGCCATCATGATCGGGGTCTACGTCATCGTCACATTCGTCTCGAAAAAGACGAAGTTCGGGCGGTTCGTATACGCCACCGGCGGCAACCGGGAGGCGGCGCACCTGTCCGGCATCAACGTGAATCTCATCACGAAGTGCTCCTTCCTGCTCGGCGGCCTGTTCTCCACGCTGACCGCCATCATCCTGGTGTCCCGCTTGAATTCCGGCCAGCCCTCCGCGGGCACGGGCTATGAGTTCCAGGCGGTCATCGCCTGCGTCATGGGCGGCGTCTCGCTGGCAGGCGGCAAGGGCAAGGCCCCGGGCGTCATCCTCGGCGCCATCTTCGTGGGCCTGCTGACCAACGGCATGACGCTGATCAACGTAGACTCCAACTGGCAGCAGGTCGTGCAGGGCGTCGTGCTGATCCTGGCCATCACCTTTGACGTGTACAAGCAGCGCCGCCAGGCGTCTACCCGGTAAGGAGGCGCGGCTATGGAAAACAACAGCGGCATTCCGGCTGCGGAGGTCATACTGGATATTCGCGGCCTGACCAAGGTGTTCCCGGGCGTCAAGGCGCTGGACGACGTCAGCCTGCAGGTGCGCCGGGGCAGCGTCCACGCGCTGATCGGTGAAAACGGCGCCGGCAAGTCGACGCTGATCAAGATCCTCAGCGGCGTGTACCAGGCGACCTCCGGGGAATTCTGGTTCAAGGGCCAGAAGGTCCACGTGGAGAAGCCCCTGGATGCGCAGCGGCTGGGCCTGAGCGTGGTGCACCAGGAGATCAAGCTGGTGGAGACGCTGTCCGTGGCGGAAAACATCTTCCTGGGCCGCCCCCAGTGCAAGTCCGGCCTGATCAACTGGGGCGCGATGCGCCGGGAAGCGCGGCGGATGGTGGAGGATTTGAACATCAAGCTGGACGTCGACATGGAGGTCTCCCGGCTGAGCATCGCCCAGAAGCAGATCGTGGAGATCTGCAAGGCGCTGTCCTTCAACGCGGAGCTGATCATCATGGACGAGCCCTCCGCGACGCTGACGGAGAACGAATTGGAGTGCCTGTTCGACATCATCGCCAGGCTGCGCAGCAAGGGCATCACGGTGATCTACATCTCCCACCGCATGGAGGAGATCTTCAAGGTGGCCGACAGCGTCTCGGTGCTGCGCGACGGCAAGCACATCCAGACGATGCCCGTGGCGGGAATCGAGCGCAGCCAGCTCATCTCCCTGATGGTGGGCCGGGAGATCGGCAACGAGTATCCCAAGCTCCCCGCGCGCATCGGCGAGGTTGCCCTGAGGGCGGAGCACCTGACCAACCGGAAGATCCACGACGTCAGCTTCGAGGTGCGCCACGGCGAGATCCTCGGGTTCGCCGGCCTCGTGGGCGCGGGCCGCACCGAGACCGTCCGGGCCGTGTTCGCGGCGGATTCGCTGACGGAAGGCTCGCTCTACATCAACGGCACGCCCGTGAAGTTCCACAGCGTCCGGGACGCCATCCGCCACCGCATCGCCCTGATTCCGGAGGACCGGAAGGAGCAGGGCCTGGTCCTGGGCATGAGCATCAAGCAGAACATCAGCATGGTGGACCTGAACAATGTGTGCGTCAATGGCCTGCTGAGCGGCCGCAAGGAGCAGCAGCTCTCCATAGAGATGATCGAAAAGCTGTCCATCGCCACCCCCAGCGAGGAAAAGGAGGTGCGCCAGCTCTCCGGCGGCAACCAGCAGAAGGTGGTGCTGGCCAAGTGGCTGGCCGTGGATTCCGACATCGTCATACTGGACGAGCCGACCCGCGGCATCGACGTGGGCGCCAAGGCTGAAATCTACCGTCTGATCGGCATGCTGGCCCAGCAGGGCAAGGCGGTCATCATGATCTCCTCGGACATGCCGGAGCTGATCGGCGTATGCGACAGGATATGCGTCATGCGCGAGGGCACCATCTCCGGGTCCATGGACCGGGAGCACTTCTCCCAGGAGGCCATACTGGACCTGGCGGTGTCCTGACGCGGCATAGACCGTCACCGTAACTTAGGGCAAACCCACTGCAGTGGTTTTGATAGAAAAGGAGGGTATTCCATGAAGAAGTTCCTGTGTGCCATACTGATCATGTCCATCGCGCTTTCCATGCTGCTGTTCGCCACGGTCGCCCTGGCGGAGGACGGGAAGACCATCGGCGTCGACCTGTACTATCGCCGCGACGAATACTACGTGGATCTGGAATCCACCTTCACCACCTATGGCGCCGAGCAGGGCTACACCATGAACATCCAGGATGCTGACGGCGATGTCGCCAAGCAGATCCAGCAGGTTGAGGACTTCATCACCGCCGGCGTGGACGCCATCGCCATCGCCGTAGCCGACCCCGACGCGCTGGCGCCGGTGCTCGAGAGCGCCGTAGAGGCCGGCATCCCCGTGGTGTGCTACGACGGCGGCGCCAACAGCGACAAGGTCTCCACGAAGGTCATCTTCGACTACGCCTACAACGGACAGCTGACCGGCGAATGGGCGGTCAACTACATCCAGAACGAGCTGGCCGACAAGGAGACCGTCAAGGTCGCCCTGCTGGACTTCCCGGCCTCCCCCGTGGTGTGCGTGCCCATGGCCGACAACTTCCAGAAGTGCGTTGAGGAACTGCCCAATGTGCAGGTCGTCGCCCGCCAGGACGGCAAGGCCAACCGCACCGACTCCATGGCCGTGGCGGAGAACATCCTGAACGCCAACCCGGACATCGACATCTTCTACGGCATCAACTTCGACACCGGCATGGGCGCGGTTTCCGCCATCCAGGCCGCGAACTCCAACGCCATCGTCATCTGCGCCGGCTGGGCCTCCGAGGGCTTTGAGATGCTGGAGGCCGACGACCCGATCCTGAAGGTCATGTGCGCCAACGTCCCCGTCGTGCAGGCCAAGGACACCGTCGACGCCATCACCAAGCTGTTCAACGGCGAGGAGCTGCCGAAGGAGACCCTGTCCATGCCGATGCTGCTGGATGCCTCCAACATCCACGACTACGACTGGAAGTCCATCGTCGACGCCCGCATGAACTGATCCGTTCCCCAGGGGGAAGGCTGACAGCGCTGCAGTGGAAAAGGCCTTCCCGCCGTGAAGGACCGATTAGAGTGACCTCCTGGAACGAACCAGGCCGGGTCCGCCCCGCGACCTGCCCCCTCCCGGGCAGGTCGCGTGTCCCTTTGTAAACCATTCGACCATTGGAGGCAGCAAACATGATTTCCTGCACAGAATTCATTCCCGCCTACAGCGAGCTGTTCACCTTCCTGGAGGAAAAGCACGGACGGGAGGAAGTGGACCGCTTCTGGAAGTACCTGTTCGAGCCGGACGGCAAGGGCATTCCGCTGATCAACTTCGTCAAGGAGAAGGGCATCCGCGGCTGCTGGGATTACTGGACCGGTACGCTGAACGAGGAAGCCGCGGACTTCACGATGTACCTGAACGAGAAGGCGGGCTGGTACTACAACGTGATGCACCACTGTCCCTCCAAGGGGCGACTGCTGGAGCTGGAGCAGAGCATCGGCATAAAGCCCTACCACGACTACTGCCTGCACTGCGATTCCTATCGCGCCGCGGCGGAGAAGGTAGGGCTGAAGTACATATACAATTTTTGCGGCGTCGATCACGCCGCCTGTTCCATGCTGATCTACGACCCGAAGGTGTTCGACGGCCGGGTCATCATCGACGAGAACACGGAAATCATGGACCGCAGGGCTTCCCAGAACGAATACTTCCATCGGGACTTCCACAGCAGCCTGAACATGGGCCTTGACTACGTGGGCGAAAAATACGGCGAGGCGGAGCTGGTCGAATACCTGCGCAGCTACACCTCGCACGTCTACGGAAAACTGCCGGAGGCCATCAGGGCCGAGGGCCTGGGCGCGCTGAAGGCGCACATCGAAAACACCTACGCGCTGGAGCACGCCCCGGACGCGGTGAGGACCGCGCTGGAGGGCAACGCGCTGCGGGTGGAGATCGACTACTGCCCGGGCGTCCGGCACCTGCGCGAAACGGGCCGCAGGGTGTCCCGGTGGTACGCGCACTCCACCTCCGTCGTCATGCAGGCCATCGCCGATGCCAGCGGCCTTCGCTTCGAGATGGGCGATTACGACCCCCAGACCGGCAGGACCAGCTACGCCTTCTACGCCTGACTCTTCGCCATTGCTTCCCACGGGGGCATTCAGGCGTTCCCACGCCCGATCCTTTGCCCCCGTTCCCAACTCCTAATCCCTAATCCCTAATCCCTATTCCCTTTTCCTAAGTCAAGGGAAATCAACGCAGAAATGCAGTCAAAGACGCCGAAAATGCGCTTCAGGCATTTTAGAAACAGACTCTATAATCCCTAATCCCTACTTCTCCACCTTCACGATCGGCGCGGCGTGGGCGGAGAAGGTGCGCTCGCTGCCGTTGGCAAAGCGGATCTTCACCCGCTGCTGCGCGCCGTCGCCGGTGAGCTCCGCCACCTCTCCCCTGCCGAACACCCGGTGGTAGACGGCGTCTCCCACCCGGAAGTGGACCTGGGGCTGCGGGGTTCGGACGCCCGCGCCACTGGAAAAGCCATTGGAACCTCCCGCGCCCTTCTGCACGCCGACGATGCCCAGCTTCCGGTCCAGCTCCGCGCTGCCGGTGGTCTGGCGGCTGCCGAAGGGCGCGCCCGTTCCTCCGGACTGGGCGCGGGCACCGAAGTCCTGCCGGTTCTGGGACTGGTACCGGCTGTTGTAGGGCGAGCGGGTGGGCTGGGCCCAGCCGCCGGAGCGGGAGGGCGGCGGCACCCGCCGGGTATCCATGCGGCCCGTGCCGTCCACGATCAGCCGCTGGGGAATCTCCGTCACGAAGCGGGACAGCTCGTTGGCGTTTCGGGTGTTGTACAGGGCGCGGGTGCGGGCGTGGCTGAGGAACAGCCGGCGCTTGGCGCGGGTGATGCCCACGTAGGCCAGGCGGCGCTCCTCCTCCATCTGCTCGTCATCGAACAGCGCCCGGGTGATGGGAAACACGCCCTCCTCCATGCCGGCGAGGAACACGTCGTTGAATTCCAGGCCCTTGGCGGAGTGCAGCGTCATCAGCGTCACCGCGCCGCCGCCCTCGTTCATGGCGTCCAGGTCGGAGACCAGCGCCACGTTCTCCAGGAAGTCGGACAGGGTGCCCTCGGGATTCAGCTTCTCGAACTCGCTGACGGCGCCCTGGAGCTCACGGATGTTCTCAATGCGGGACTCGTTCTCCTCGGACTTCGCTTCCTCCAGCGCCTTTACGTAGCCGGTGCGGTCGATCAGAGCCTCCACGAACTCGGACAACCGCGTCTCATACATCAGCTCGGTCAGGTCGATCATCAGCGCGGCGAACTCGCCGATCAGCTTCTTCGGCCGGGCGGAGAGCGGCGCGTTCTCGCAGTCCAGCACCGCGGACAGCAGCGGCATGTCGCTCTCCCGGGCGTACTCCGCCAGCTTGTCGATGGTGGTGTCGCCGATGCCCCGCTTGGGCTCGTTGATGATGCGGCGGGTGGACACGTCGTCGTCCGGGTTCACCAGCGCCCGCATGTAGGCGATCAGGTCCTTGACCTCCTTGCGCTCGTAGAAGCGCTGGCCGCCGTAGACCCGATAGGGCGTGCCGCCCCGCACGAAGGCCTCTTCAAGCACGCGGGACTGGGCGTTGGTGCGGTACAGCACCGCGATGTTGCCGGGAGCCTCCCCGGCGGCCATCAGCTTGCGGCTCATGGCGGAGATGAACGCGGCCTCGTCCCGCTCGTCCATGGCGTGGTACAGCGCGATGCGCTCGCCCTGCTCCGCCTCCGTCCAAAGGGACTTCTCCTTGCGCCCGGCGTTGTGGGCGATCACCTGGTTGGCGGCGTCCAGTATGTTGCCGGTGGAGCGGTAGTTCTGCTCCAGCTTGATCGTCACGCACTCCGGGAAGTCCTCCTCGAAGTTCAGGATGTTGCGCATGTCCGCGCCGCGCCAGCCGTAGATGGACTGGTCGTCGTCGCCCACCACGCACAGGTTGTGCCGATACCCCGCCAACAGGCGCACCAGCATGTACTGGGCGGCGTTGGTGTCCTGGTATTCGTCCACCAGTATGTAGCGGAACTTGTCCCGGTAGTACTCCAGCACCGGCGGGTGCTCGGTGAGCAGCTCCAGCGTCTTGATCAGCAGGTCGTCGAAGTCCAGGGCGTTGTTCGCCTTCAGCGCCAGCTCGTACTGGCGGTAGGCCTCGTAGAACTTGCGGCTGCGGGCGTCGCCGTCGGACTCCTTCAGCCACTCGGTGGGCGTCAGCAGCCGGTTCTTCGCGTCGGAGATGACGGAGCGGATCAGCTTGGGCGGGAACTCCTTGTCCGACAGGTTCAGTGCCTTGGCCACGCTGCGGATGACGCTGGTGCGGTCGTCCTCGTCGTAGATGGCGAACTGCCGCTTGTAGCCCAGCTTTTCGATGTCCCGGCGCAGGATCCGCGCGCAGCAGGCGTGGAACGTGGAGATCCAGGCGTCCTCCGCGGCCTCGCCCGCCAGGGCCCTGGCGCGGTCGGCCATCTCCCGGGCGGCCTTGTTGGTGAAGGTGATGGCCAGTATGTGCCACGGCGCCACGCCTTTCTCCATCAGGTAGGCCACGCGATAGGTCAGCACGCGGGTCTTTCCGCTGCCCGCTCCAGCCAAAACAAGCAGCGGCCCTTCCGTCTTTTCGACGGCGGCGCGCTGCTGTGGGTTCAGTGCATTCAGGTCAATCATTCTTTGGCGTCCCTCTCACGCATGCGCTCCAGCACCTGCTGGTAGCCTCCGGCGCCATAGTTCAGCGCCCGGTTCACCCGGCCGATCGTCGCGGTGGAAACGCCGGTCTTCTCCACAATTTCGGTATAGGTCGCCTGGCTCTTGAGCAGCTGCGCGACCTCCAGCCTCTGGGACAGGTCCTGTATCTCCCGGATGGTGAACAGGTCTTCAAACAGGCGATAACAGTCCTCAACGCTCTCCAGGGTCAAAAACGCGCGGGCGAGGTTGTCTGCCTGCTCATTTTGCAGTCTGGATGAAAACATGCCTTAACCCTCCATATTCGGAATTCGTAGCTTTATACTTTATCATGTCGGTGTACTAACATTATACCTTAATTTAATCAAAACGTCAAGAAACGCCGTCATTTTCAGCGCCTGTAGGGTGACAATTTCGCAATTTTCACAATTCCAGGCGCAAAAGAAAATAACATTTTCTGAATATTGCGGTTGAGCCGTCAATAACCGCCGCCCCGCTGGCTGTGCTCCCGCAGCACCTGCATCAGCCCGCACATCAGCTGCTGGTTCTCCTCGTTGAAGGAGAGCTGGCTCTGAATCACGGCGTCGCTCAGCGAATCCTGCAGCAGCACCGACGGGGAGATGCTCATGGCGTTGCACAGCGCCACCACCGTCTCCACGCTGGCCTTCTTCTCGCCGCGCTCGATGTGGCCGATGAAGGAATTGGACACCCCCGCCTTTTCCGCCAGCTGCTCCTGGGTCAGCTGGCAAAGCACCCGCTGCTGGCGAACGCGCATGCCCAGCTTCTTGTAATCCATTTCACATCCTCCCCTATTCGCATAAAAGCTACTTATAGTGTACCCAACTTTCCGAAAAAGTGAACCCGCCATTGTTACAATAACCACACCATAAGTATTTTTTACACACATTTTGCCGGCAGCGCCCGAGGCCGCGGAAGTCCGAATTCCGGCGATTGGCTATTGTCTTTCCCCGGAAATCAGGGTATAATTAAAATATATATGAGAGTTGCCCTCCGCGCCGGCCGGCGCGCCCACCCCCATACCCTGACGGGAGGTCATCCTATGAAAATGAAGAAGGTGTTCCTGCTGCTGCTCGTCGCGGCGCTGGCGCTGTCAGCGACCGCGTTTGCCGCCGACAAGAGCAAGGTCGTGGAGGCCAACGCGGAGAACTTCGCGACGCTGCTCATCGACCTGGCGAAGGCCTACGAGACCCCGACGTCCGACGACGGCGCCGCCATCGACGCCGACCTCGCCGCCATCCGGGCGGTGGACGAGGCGGACGCCTTCATCGCCGATTCCATCGCGGCGCACTGGCGCGCCGTGTACCTGGACGGCAGCTACCCGATGTACCTGTACCAGGAAGACACCGGCGCCCAAAGCCTGCTGCAATCCTCCCTTCGGGACAGCGCGACCCATGCCTTCGTGGTGCTGGGATACGAGCTGAAAAACGGCGAGATGACCGACGAGCTGAAGCGCCGCTGTGACGCCGCGGCCGCCGCGGCGCGCGCCTTCCCCAGCGCGTATCTGGTCTGCTCCGGCGGGGCCACCGGCGAGAACAACCCGGAGCTGCACACCGAGGCCGGCATGATGAAGGCCTATCTCACGGAGCAGTGCGGCATCGACGCGGGCCGCATCTTCATCGACGAGCGCGCCCGAACCACGGTGGACAACGCCGTGAACACCTTCAACATCCTCCGGGAGCACGGCATCGGAACGTTCACCATCGTCACCTCCGCCTACCACCAGCGCTGGGGCCAGGCGATCTACAACGCGATAGGCGCCTTCTGCCTGCGCACCTACGGCGACGCGCCGCAGATCGTCGAAAACTTCAGCGTCGAGGTCGAGCCCGCCCACGACATATACCGGCAGGACGACCGCATCGCCGTCCGCCAGCTGGCCAACATACTGGGCCTGCCAAAGGAGATTTCGGAGCGGATCAAGACCGCGTTCTGATGAATATTTCAACCATGAATTGAGGAGGCGCGCCGGCGAATGAAGCGCAGGTGGATCTGGGCCTGGGCCCTGCAAATCGCGGAGATGCTGGCGGTGTGCCTCGTCGAGGCGCTGTGTGCCGGCCTCCACGCCGGCCTCCACGCCGCGCTGCTCTGGGGACTGGTGCCCCTGGCGGGGCTGTTCACATCCTGCCAGGCGGTGCGGCGGGGACTTCTGAATTACGCCGCGTGGCTGGCGCCCGCGGTGTGCCTCTACGGAATCAACATGCTGGTCTGGGGCTTTGCGCCTCCGGCGGGCGCGGCGCTGCTGACGGCGTTCCTGTCCCTGGTGGGCGCGGCGGCCGGCGAGGTGCTCGTACAGAGAGAGGCCAGCGAAAACAAAAAGAAAAACACGAGGAGATGAGCGCATGGAAATGGAGAAAAACCTGATCCTGACCTGTGACACCGGCACGACGGGCTGCAAGTGCACGATCTTCAACCCCAAGGGCGAGGCGCTGTTTTCGGTGCGCCGTGGCTATTCGACCCAGTATCCCCACCCCAACTGGGCGGAGCAGGACCCGGACGTGATCCTGGCCGCCATGTACGACGGCATCCGCGAGCTGCTGACCCAGTTCAACCCCCAGCGGATCGCCTGCGTGGGCCTCTCCGGCACCATGAACGGCTGTATCCCGGTGGACGAGAGCGGCAAGGCGCTGTATCCCAACATCATCCACTCCGACAGCCGCACCGAGGCGCAGGTGGCCGAAATCCTGAACCTCATCTCCTTCGAGGACTTCTACCGCCTGACGGGCAACCGGGCGGACACCCACTACACGCTGCCCAAGATCCTCTGGCTGAAGGAGAACCAGCCGGACGTCTACCGCCGCGCCCGGTGGTTCCTGAACATCAAGGACTACCTGTACGGCTGCATGACGGGTCGCTTCGGCTACACGGACTACTCCGACGCCTCGCTGACCATCGCGCTGGACATCAACAAGCGGGAGTGGGCCACGGACCTGCTAAAGGAGCTGAAGGTGGACGCCGCCACCATGCCCACCATCCTGAAGGGCCATGACGTGCGCGGCAAGATCACCCGGGAGGTCTACCGCCAGACCGGCCTGATCCCCGGCACCCCGGTGGCCATCGGCGGCGGCGACGGCGCCTGCACCACCCGCGGCTCCGGCGTGTCCGAGCCCGGCAGCGCCTACTGCTACATCGGCTCCAGTGCCTGGGTGGCCCAGCTGCTGGATCACCCGCTGCTGGACCCCAAGGCCCGCATCTTCAACTGGCTGGACATGAACGGCGAGGACTACCACGTCTGCGGCACGGTGCAGTGCGGCGCGGCGGCCTTCGACTGGTGCCTGAAAAACCTGCTGGGGAGCGGCGGCCAGTCCGCGGACATCTCCATCGTCGAAAACATGGCCCGGCAGATCGCCCCCGGCGCGGAGGGCGTGCTGTTCCTGCCCACGCTGATGGGCTGGCGCACCCCCTATTGGGACCCCAACACCCGGGGCTGCCTGATGCTACGAGGGCATCGCCTTCGCGCTGAACGCCTGCGCCGAGGTCATGGCGGAGTGCGACGCGCCGGTGCGCTCGCTGATGCTCACCGGCGGCGGGGCCCGCAGCGGCCTGTGGCCCGACATGATCGCCTCCATTTTCGGCATCACCACCCAGGTGCACCGCACCCCCGGCGAGACCACCTCCCTGGGCGCGGCCATCGCCGCGGGCGTGGGCGTGGGCCTGTTCAACAACTACACCGACGCCGCCGGGATGGTCACGGCCCGCTCCACCCACCCCGTCAACCCCCAGTGGCAGGAGGCCTACCGCAGGGTCTACGCCATCTACGCCGACATCTACAGCCACATCCGTCCGCTGAACAACCGCATCGCGGAGCTGTGACGGCGGCCATCCCCCGATAACGCGAGGCATCATCATGCAGCAAACCTCCGACCAGCTGCGAAGCTGGTTCAGAAACGTCGAGCCCATCTGCGCGGAGCTGTTCAACGCGGCCCACGCGATGTGCGGCAACTACGATCTCGCCGAATACGCGCTGCGCAGCGCCATACTGGACGTGTGGCTGCAAAACGCGGGCAGCGGCATGGGCTTTCGGGAACGCCTGCGCAGCGCGCTGCGGCGCGAGGCCTTCGATGCCGCCCTCGGTCCCGGCGCGGACGAGGCGGAGTTCACCTGGCCCGGCATCCCTTCTCCCCGCGACGGGGAGCCCATCCTCTCCCTGGCCGCCCAGGAGCGGCTGGAGACCCAGCGCCTGCTGGTGCTCCGCTACGGCTGCGGCCTGTCCCTGCGGGCCGTCAACCAGCTGACGGGCGTCTCCCAGGCCAAGGCGCGAAGCGAGCTGGAGCGCTTCGAGGCCCGCTGCCGCCGCGGCCTGTCCGGCCAGGATCGGAGCCGCGCGGAGGCGCTGATTGCCCGCCGCATGAAGCGCATGCTGGGCAGGCCCGCCCCCGGCAGTCCCCAGCCCGGGCAGGTCTACCGCGCCTTCGAGGCGGAGGCCGGCGGCGCCCAGCTGACCGAGCACCGCGTCTCCCGCGTCGTCACCGGCGTGCTGGCTGCGCTGCTGGCGCTGGTCTGCGCCGGGGCGTTCTGGCTGTTCGCCGTGCTGTCCCAGCCCCATTGACTTATCCAAGGCCATCTTTTCTCCACCGGGAGGAGGCCGCGCGGGCGCTGCCCGACATCTTTCGGCATCTTTCCTTGAAAATATTTCTCATGTTTCATAAACTTAACCCGAACGCTCTATTGAACTTGCAGATCGGCTGGTATAATGTCGAACAATAAAAACACGGCGGGCCGGTTCCCGGAAAAGGGCGCCGTCCCGCCGCGGAATAATCGCGAAAGGGTGAGGTCATTGGCAATCATTCGGGAAGGTTTGACTTTTGACGATGTGCTCCTCGTTCCCCAGCGCAGCAAGGTGCTGCCCCGAGAGGTGGATCTCTCCGTCCAGCTCACGAAGAACATCAAGCTGAATATCCCTATGCTCAGTGCCGCGATGGACACCGTAACCAACTTCAACATGGCGATTGCGATGGCGCGCGAAGGCGGCCTGGGCATTATTCATAAGAATATGTCCATCGAAGAGCAGGCCAGCCAGGTGGACAAGGTCAAGCGCTCCGAGAACGGCGTCATCACCGATCCCTTCTTCCTCTCCCCGGACCACAAGGTCGCCGACGCCCAGGAGCTGATGAGCAAGTTCCGCATCTCCGGCGTGCCGATCACCGAGAACGGCAAGCTGGTGGGCATCCTCACCAACCGCGACCTGCGCTTTGAAACCGACTTCGACCAGCCCATCCGCAACGTGATGACCCACGAAAACCTGGTCACCGCGCCGGTGGGCACCACCCACGAGCAGGCCAAGGCCATCCTGGCGAAGCACCGCATCGAAAAGCTGCCCATCGTGGATGAAAACTACATGCTGCGCGGCCTGATCACCATCAAGGACATCCAGAAGAGCGCCAAGTATCCCAACTCCGCCCGCGACAGCCGGGGCCGCCTGCTGTGCGGCGCGGCGGTGGGCGTCACCAGCGACACCATGGAGCGCGTCGCCGCCCTGGTGGCCGCCAACGTGGACGTCATCGGCCTGGACACCGCCCACGGCCATTCCGAGGGCGTGCTGAAGATGGTGGAGAAGATCCGCGAAGCCTATCCGGACCTGGAGATCATCGCCGGCAACGTGGCCACCGGCCCCGCCACCGAGGACCTCATCAAGGCCGGCGCGGACGTGGTCAAGGTCGGCATCGGCCCCGGCTCCATCTGCACCACCCGTGTGGTCGCCGGCATCGGCGTGCCGCAGATCACCGCCATCATGGACTGCTCCGAGGTCGCCGACAAGTACGGCAAGACCATCATCGCCGACGGCGGCATCAAGTACTCCGGCGACATCCCCAAGGCCATCGCCGCGGGCGCGACGGCGGTCATGATGGGCAGCCTGTTCGCCGGCACCGAGGAATCCCCCGGAGCCACCGAGATCTACCAGGGCCGCTCCTACAAGGTCTACCGCGGCATGGGCTCCCTGGCCGCCATGGCCGAGGGCAGCAAGGACCGCTACTTCCAGGAGGGCCAGAAGAAGCTGGTGCCCGAGGGTGTCGAGGGCCGCGTGCCCTTCAAGGGCCCCCTGGCCGACACCGTGTTCCAGCTGATCGGCGGCCTGCGCTCCTCCATGGGCTACTGCGGCACCGAGAACATCCAGGCCCTGCGCGAGCGCGGCGAGTTCATCCGCATCACCTCCGCCGGCCTCGTGGAGAGCCATCCCCACGACATCAACATCACCAAGGAAGCGCCGAACTACAGCCTGCACGTGTAACTTTTAAGAAGGCCGCTGAGAATGCCCCTGACGCGCATGTCGTCAGGGGCGATTTGTTTGGAATCCTCCTTTGACATCCGACAATATAAAAATTATTTTTGATGATATGTCTATTATACTTGACATTATGTCCGCCATGTGCTATAGTGGTTTCCGTCAAGAGAAACACGCCCGCAGTCGGGCATGACGAATCAAGGAGGCAATCATCATGAATACATCCTGGGCAATCGGCTTTATCGTCGGCATACTGATCGTCGCGGCAGTGAGCGTCATCGCAGCGCGAGTGGTCAGGAAGAACGGCGCGGGCAAGGGCACATACGACGAGCGCCAACAGATCGCCCGCGGCAGGGCCTTCACCTGGGCCTACACCGTGCTGCTGATCTACCTGGCGCTGTGGATGGTGCTGCGCAGCCTGGAGATCCCCTTCTTCATGGAAGGCGTGTCGGTGATGGCGGGGGTGTTCCTGTCCATCGCGGTGTGCGTGGGCTACAGCATCTTCCACGACGCCTACTTCAAGGCCTCGGAAAGTCCCCGCGTCTGGATCGCCATCATCTGTGCCGCCGGGCTGCTGAACCTGGGCATCGGCATCGGCCGCCTGTTTCGGGGGGAGACGATCGTTGAGCGCCTGTACGACAACGCGAATCTGCTCGTCGGCGTGCTGCTCGTGTTCGTACTGGCCTGTGTCGTGATCAAGCGGGCCATGGATCGGCGCGCCGGGGAGGAATGACCATGAAGAATCTCAAGCTGAAGAGCGCGCGCGCCGCCAAGGACCTGTCCCAGCAGCAGCTGGCGGACGCGGTGGGCGTCTCCCGCCAGACCATCAACGCCATCGAAAAGGGCGACTACAACCCCACCATCAAGCTGTGTATTCAAGTGGTCAAGATGCTTCGCCTACGCCTGCTTCTCCGCCAGCAGCTTCTTGATGCTGGAGATGCGCACGCACAGCGTGAAGATGTCGATGGCATTCTTCAAATCCGCAAGGCTGGGATAGGTCGGCGCGATGCGGATGTTGGAGTCGTTGGGGTCCTTCCCGTGGGGCCAGGTGGCGCCGGCGGGAGTCATGACCACGCCCGCCTTCTTGCAGCGGGCCACGATGTCCTTGGCGCAGCCGGGCAGCGAATCGAACATGATGAAGTAGCCGCCCAGCGGATTGGTCCAGGTGCCGATGCCCAGGCCGCCCAGGTCGCGCTCCAGCGCTTCCTCCACCAGCTCGAACTTCGGGCGAATGATGTCCGCGTGCTTGCGCATGTGCTCCACCATGCCGTGGATGTTGCCGAAGAAGCGCACGTGGCGCAGCTGGTTCACCTTGTCGTGGCCGATGGTCTGGCGGCGCAGGTAGCCCACGATGTCCTCCATGTTGTTGGGGCTGGTGGCCAGCGCGGCGATGCCGCTGCCGGGGAAGGTGATCTTCGAGGTGGAGGAGAACTTGTACACCAGGTCCGGGTTGCCCGCCCGCTTGCACTCGGCCAGGATCTCGATCAGGTAGTCCTGGCGGTCGTCGTACAGGTGGTGCATGCCGTAGGCATTGTCCCAGAAGATGCGGAAGTCGGAGGCCGCGGGCTCCAGCCGGGCGAAGCGTCGCACCGTCTCATCCGAGTAGGAGATGCCCTGGGGGTTGGAGTATTTGGGCACGCACCAGATGCCCTTGATGGCCTCGTCCTCGCGCACCAGCTTCTCCACCAGGTCCATGTCCGGGCCGGTGGGCGTCATGGGCACCGTGATCATCTCGATGCCGAAGTATTCGGTGATGGCGAAGTGGCGGTCGTAGCCGGGCACGGGGCACAGGAACTTGACCACCGGCAGGCGACACCAGGGCGTCCCGCCCATCACGCCGTGGGTCCAGCAGCGGCTGACGGTGTCGAACATCACGTTCAGCGAGGAGTTGCCGTAGATGATGATGTCCTTGGGGTTGTTTTCCATCATGTCGCCCAGCAGCTCCCGGGCCTCCTCGATGCCGGTCAGCTGGCCATAGTTGCGGCAGTCGGTGCCGTCCTCGCACGTCAGGTCGGAGCTCGAATCCAGCACGTCCATCATGCCCATGGACAGGTCCAGCTGCTCCTGGCAGGGCACGCCGCGGCTCATGTTCAGGGGCATGCCCAGGCCCTGCATGCGCTTGTATTCCGCCTTGAGGGACGCGAGCTCCTGCTCCAGCTCCCCGGCAGTCATTTCAATGTAAGGCTTCATATCGCTTCCTCCTATCCTCCGGCGGGAGACGCCGTCTGCCCGCACCGGGCGGGTGGATTCCTCTATTTACAATCTACCACAAGAATATGCAGATTGTAAAGCCCTTTCCATGTTTTTTGCGTGAAGGATAGGCTATATTTCAGGGCAAAAAATTGCAAGTCGCATTCCCATATGAAGCATTTCTCCCTTTGAACGCGGCTTATTTTCCACAAATGCTGCATTTTATCCGATTCAAATATGCATCGAAACAAGTGAAAGGGCCCCACTCGCGCGGGACCCCAAGGTTGCATAATATGCAGAAATCCACTCAATTCTGTCCGGAATACTTCTGCCGAACCTGGTCGATCTGCTGCTGGTCGGCCTGCTGGGTGGGATACCAGCCCTTCGAGGCCATCTTGGCATAGATGTCGCTCTGCATGCACAGACTGTCGTTCAGCGCGGAATCGAAGGCCTGCTGCACATTCTGGGTGCCGGACTCGATGGTCCCATGCATATACAGGTCGCACACGCCCTTCGTGGTCAGCAGGATGTTCTCCATGATCATCTGGTCGTTCATCGTCGTCACTCCCTCTCACACCAGTCGATAGAAGCGTCCAAACAGCTCGTTGTGCTTGGCCAGCATCTGGTTCACGCAGTTTTTCAGCTCAGGGTCGGTTAGCTGGCTCACCGCCTGCTGGCACTGGCTCTTCAGGAATTGCTCGTGTCCGAGCGCATCCTCGATATACTGAAGCTCCTTGGGACTCATGTTCCTCACCTCCAGACTCAGTGTGTCCAAAGGCAAGGC
Source organism: uncultured Eubacteriales bacterium (assembly GCA_902801165.1). Taxonomy (GTDB): domain Bacteria; phylum Bacillota; class Clostridia; order Christensenellales; family Aristaeellaceae; genus UBA2862. Next base: position 99,353 of record CADCHI010000014.1, read on the forward strand.
CGTTTATGCGCGGCGGGCAGGGCCCACAGCCATTTGCTGCCGCCGTTTCTGTCCGCTTGCCGCGCGCCACAGGTTCAAGCGCGCAACAAGCGCCCCGGCTCAATGAACATATCGAGGAGAATCCGGAACGCTTTGCCACTCTTTCACTACACCCTGCGGGCTCATCGACATGCCATTTTATCCAAAAATGCACAGATCCTTCGCTGCGCTCAGGACGACATGAAGTCGTCGCCATGTCATCCCACGCACAGCGGAGGATCTGTAATTATCTCTCAATTATGCCAATGAATGCCACTAATGGCGGCTTGTGTTGCTTATCAAACATCATCCCGCCGTTCCCAGGCATTCTTCATCTCAACTCTAAACTCTCAACTCTTAACTCTTTTTCTGAGCGCGGCAATGTACTCCGGGCCGGTGCCGCAGCACCCGCCCAGGATGTCCGCGCCGGCCTCCGACAGCCGGACCATCGACGCGGCGAAGGCCTCCGGCGTCATGCTGTAGTGGGCCACGCCCTTCTCGTCCATCACCGGCAGGCCCGCGTTGGGCTTTGCGATGATGGGCACCTCGGCCACGGCCTTCATGGACCGCACCACGGCCTCCAACTGGTCCGGCCCCACGGAACAGTTCAGCCCCACGGCGCTGACGCCCAGGGCCTGGAGCGTCTCCACTGCCTCCACCACGTTGCCGCCGAACAGCAGGTGACCGTCGGCCTCCATGGTCAGGGTGCAGGTCACGGGCAGGTTGCACACCGATCGGGCTGCCTCCACGAAGCAGGCGCACTCGTCGATGCCCAGCATCGTCTCCGCGGCGAGATAGTCCACGCCCGCCGCGACGACGGCCTCGATCTGCTCCCGGTACACGTCCAGCAGCGCGTGATAGCTCAGCGGACCGATGGGCTCCAGCGGCTTGCCCGTGGTGGCGAAGTCCCCCGCCACCAGCGCGCGACCGTCCGCCGCCCGGCGGGAGATCGCCACCAGGCCCGCGTTCAGCTCCGCCAGCCGGTCCGCGAGGCCGTGCATTTCAAGGCCGATGCGGTTGGCCGAAAAGGTCGGGGCCATCAGGACGTCGCTGCCCGCCTCCACATAGGCCCGCTGCAGTTCGATCACCGTCTCCGGGTGCTCGTAGGCCCAGAGCTCCGTGCAGACGCCCACCGGCATGCCCCGGGCGCGCAGCTGGGAGCCCGTCGCCCCGTCCAGGATCAGCTTGCCCCGCTTCAGGAGAGCGTCGAATTCGGCTTGCTTCATGATAACACCTCTCTGTAATGAGGAATTAGAAATTAGGAATTAGAAATTGAGGTGCAAATCCCCGATCGGGATTTGATTATTGGATGAAACTATAGATTCCTTTTTTCGTCAATCGGAGTGTTCGTTTTCCTCTCAATTGGAGAAATCCGTCAGGATTTCATCGACCATTCCCAATTCCTAATTCCCAATTCCTAATTGCCCAGCATTCCCAACACCCTCTGGTACAGCGCGGCATCCAGCAGGCAGACCACCCGCGTGCCCTCGGCGGTGTATTCCTCCTCCAGCACCTGGCCCTTGCCGTGGATCAGGGACAGCGCCGCGCCCTTGTCGTAGGGGATCATCAGTTCAGTTTGGTGGCGCAAGCTGGCGATCCGGCGGCTGATTTCGGCCCTGAGCTCGTCCAGTCCCCTGCCCTCCTTCGCGGAGATCAGTATGGCGTCGGCGGGCTCGATCATGCCGGTCACATTCACCTGGTCGGCCTTGTTCAGCGCCTCCAGCACGGGCTTGTCGGAAGCCCCAAGGTCGTTCAGCACCTCAAAGACCGTGGCCCGCTGCTGGGCGTAGTTCGGGCTGGACAGGTCGGAGACCACCACCAGCAGGTCGGCGTACAGCGCCTCCTCCAGCGTGGAGCGGAAGGCCTGCACCAGCTGGTGGGGCAGCTTGCGGATGAAGCCGACGGTGTCCACCACCAGGCACTCCCGGTTCTCCTGCAGCTCCACCTGGCGCATCACCGGATCCAGCGTGGCGAACAGCTTGTCCTCGACCAACACGTCCGCCCCGCTGAGGGCGTTCAGCAGCGTGCTCTTTCCCGCGTTGGTGTAGCCCACCAGCGCCACGGTGATCTGGCCGGTCTTCTCCCGGCGGGCGCGGCGCAGGTCGCGCTGCTTCTTGATCTGCGCGAGCTGGCCCTCCAGGTCGTCGATGCGCTTGCGGATGCGGCGGCGATCCACCTCCAGCCGGGTCTCGCCGGGGCCGCGGGTGCCGATGCCGCCGCCCAGGCGGGACAGCACCGTGCCCATGCCGGTGAGTCGCGGCAGGCGGTACTTCATCTGGGCCAGCTCCACCTGGAGCTTGCCCTCGGCGGACTGGGCCCGCTGGGCGAAGATGTCCAGGATCAGCGCCGTGCGGTCGATCACCCGCACGCCCAGTATGTTCTCCAGGTTCTTCTGCTGGGCCCCGGTCAGCTCGTCGTCCAGGATCGCCAGGTCGATCTCCATCGCCTGGCACACCAGTGAGAGCTCCTCGGCCTTGCCGCTGCCGATGTAGGTGGCGGAGTCCGGCTTCTGCCGGTTCTGGATCACCCGGGTGATCACCATCGCCCCGGCGGTCTCGGCCAGGCTCGCCAGCTCGTCCAGCGATTCCTCGCTGTCGGTGGAGATCAGCATGACCTTCTCGGCCTCCTCCACCAGGCCGCCCTTCTCGATGGCCTTCTTCACCCGGTCCTCGGCCAGCTCGATCTCCTTCATCCACAGGTTCTGCGGGATGCGGCCGGGCTTCACCGGGCCCTTGATGACGATAGACAGGTTTTCGTACTCCACCTCGCCCAGGAACGCCGCGCTGATGCCGGTGCAGCGGCCCTCGGCCACGCCTACGGCGCACATGCTGTCAAAGCGCAAAAGCCGCAGCGCCTGGAGGTCCACGTCGGACAGGCGGCTGCTCCCGCCCGGATGGGTGTGGATGCAGCGGAAGCCGGACAGCCGGTCCAGGTTGCGGCGCAGGTGCAGCTCCGGCAGGGCGATGGAGCCGATGGAGCCTATGGCGATCTCCAGCACCGTGCCGTCCCGCCCCAGGTACACCAGCATCTCCCGGTTCAGCAGGTCCGTGTAGCGCACCAGTATGTTCAATAGCCGGTCCGGCAGGAACGCGTCGCGCTCAAATTCGGCGTCGTACAGCTTCTCCAGCTCGTTCAGCGTGCTCTCGCGTATGCCGGTCAGGTTGCCGTGAATCATGGTTGGCCTCCGTACTGTATGTTATGAAGATAGCTTGGAATTTGTCTGAGTCAGGGAAAAGGGAAAAGGGAATAGGAAAAGCTGTTGCCACGCAGAAGCGAAGCCTTCTTGGCTCCCCTCCCAGGGGAGCTGGCTAAAAGCCAGACCGCCAACGGCTCGAATCGAAGATTCGACGCACGGCACCGCAGGAGCAGACTGAG
>CADCHI010000015.1 GCA_902801165.1 uncultured Eubacteriales bacterium
GTATTCCTTTCGCTCTCCCTTGGGCATTGCTCTTCTCTCCTTTTGTCATTTCAGCTTTGTCCAAGTTTATTATACCACTTTCCTTCGCTCAGGATGACACGGCTTCGATTCGCAGTCATCCTGAGCAGAGCGAAGGATCTACATGCTTTGTCTGTTGACAGCACTGAAACAGGCAAGTCAAAGGTCGCTATATTTCATTCCCCTGCTTTCCGCAAGGAACCCAAAAAATTGTCTGTCCCCGCCTTTGCACAGCGCCCTTGCAAGTTGGCACCGCGAGGCGGGGATCAGTGTTGGGTCTATTTTCAACGAGAGTGGCGAACCCTCGATGCTGTAAGTATAATATGAATTGATGTACTGAATATGAACGCAGCGCGGCAAATTGCCGGTTTTTTCCCGAGCCGCCCGAAGCGAAAAACCGGCCCCGCGCCCCTCTGCGGGAAGCGCGGAACCGGCTTGCAGGCTCGTGTCAGAAGCGGGAACCGCCGCTCATCTGGCGCTCCTGGGCCTCGATCATCTTCTTGACCATGTTGCCGCCGATGTGGCCGGCGTCCTTGGCGGAGATGTTGCCGTTGTAGCCCTGGTTCAGGGTGATGCCCAGCTCGTTGGCCACCTCGTGCTTCATGTTGCGCATTTGGAATTGTTGTTCGCCATTTTCGTTGACTCCTTTCAAAATCGCTTTTCGACCTTCCGGCGCTCGCCGTTCAGTCTGCAACTATTTTGACCCGAGCCAAGCGAATTACACTGGAAATCATCCACTGCCACACAATTCAAGAACTGGAAAACGCTGTCGCCGCGCGACGGCGACGCCCGACGCCGCTTCAAAGCGCATGGCGCCGCAAATGCGGTTCGCGGGAAGCGCCGACGCGAAATCAGTTCACCGCCACGCTTTCCAGCTTGTCGGCAAAGCGCTCCCGGGCCAGGGCGATCACCGCCCGGGCCTCCTCGCCGGAGGCGTCCCGCATCAGCTCCCGGGCCTCGTCGTGGGTCAGCTTCAACAGCTCCGTGTCCCCGGCCAGGCTGCCGATGCCCGCCGTCAACGTGCCGGACTGGCGGGTGCCGAACAGCTCCCCGGGGCCGCGCAGCTCCATGTCCTTCTGGGCCACCTTGAAGCCGTCGGTAGTGGAGGCCAGGAACTTCAGCCGCGGGTTGGGCTCCGCCATCAAAAAGCACCAGGAGGCCTCGGTGCCCCGGCCCACGCGGCCCCGCAGCTGGTGCAGCTGGGCCAGGCCGAAGCGCTCGGCGTTTTCGATGACCATGACCGTGGCGTTGGGCACGTTCACGCCCACCTCGATCACCGTGGTGGACACCAGCACGTCCGCCTCGCCGGTGCGGAAGCGCTCCAGCGCGGCGTCCTTGTCGGCGGGCTTCATCCGGCCGTGCACCAACTCGATGCGCAGGTCGGCGAGGTGCTTCGTGCGCAGATCCTCGTACACCACCTCGGCGGGCAGCGCCTCCACCGCCTCGGATTCCTCCACCAGCGGACAGACGAAGTACACCTGCCGGCCCTTTTTGACCTCCTCCCGCAGAAAGCCGTAGAGCCCCTCCCGCTTGGCCTCCGGCACGATGCGGGTCTGCACCGGCATGCGCCCGGGGGGCAGCTCGTCCACGATGGAGATGTCCAGGTCGCCGTACAGGATCAGCGAGAGCGTCCGGGGAATGGGCGTGGCGGACATCACCAGCACGTTGGGCGCGTCGCCCTTCTCCCCCAGCTGGGTGCGCTGGCGCACGCCGAAGCGGTGCTGCTCGTCGGTGACCACCAGGCCCAGCCGCTTGTATTCGACGCCCTCGGTGATCAGCGCATGGGTGCCGATGGCCACGTCCCACTCGCCGCTGGCGATGGCCTCGTGGGCCAGCCGGTGCTGCTTCTGGGTGAGGCTGCCCACCAGCAGGCCCACCCGCAGCCCCAGGGGCTCCAGCAGCTGCTTCGCGCCATCGTAGTGCTGGCGGGCCAGCACCTCGGTGGGGGCCATCAGCGCCGACTGCCAGCCGCCCGCGTGGGCCAGGGCGATGGCCGCGAAGGCGATGGCGGTCTTGCCGCTGCCCACGTCCCCCTGCACCATGCGGGCCATGGCTTTGTCCGAGCGCAGGTCGCCGGCCACCTCGGCCAGCACCCGCCGCTGGGCACCGGTCGGTGCAAAGGGCAGGTGCTTCCAGAAGGCCTCCGGCGCGCCGTCCTCGAAGTCGATGCGCACGCCGGTCTTGCCCACGCTGCGGAACAGCATCAGCGCCACCTGGTACAGCAACAGCTCCTCGAAGGCGATGCGCCTCCGGGCCGCCTCCAGGGCCTCCCGGCTGTCCGGGAAGTGGGCGTTGCGCATGGCAAAGTTCCGCTCGCACAGGCCGTGCCGCCGCCTCAGCGACTCCGGCAGCTCGTCCGGCCACTGGCCCTCGCACAGCCTCAGCGCCGCCTCCACGCTCTGCCGTAGCGCCTTGGCGGGGATGCCGGGGATGCTGCGGTACACGGGGATCAGGCCCTCGCCCGCCTCGATGGTGGGGCTGACCAGCGACACGTAGCCCTGCTTGTGCTCCGCCTTGCCGTAGAGCAGCAGCTCCCGCCCCGGCGTCATCTGCTTTTTCAGCCAGGGCTGGTTGTACCAGAGCACCTGTATGGTGTCCGTGTCGTCGGTGACGTACACCTTGGTGATCAGCAAGCGACGCGCCCGCCGCTCGGAGACCTCCCCCGCCACGCGCACGCGCACCGCGGCGGTATCGCCGGGCTTCAGTTCGCACAGCGGCACCGTGTTCGAGAGGTCCCGGTACTCCTTCGGCAGGAACATCACCAGCTCCCGCACGGTGCGGATGCCCGCCGCCTCGAAGGCCTTCAGGCGAGCGGGGCCGATGCCCTTGATTTGGGTCAGAGATATATCCATAGAACACCTTGATGAATTAGGAATGAGGAATTAGGGATTAGAGTGTATTTCTAAATTCGGAAAGATGCATTTTCGGCATCTAATCCTCCATTTCAGCGTTGGTTTCCCTTGACTTAGCGCCACTAAGCCTGCGGAAAACCGCCTTGCCGCGGAATGACTGCGCAATCATTTTTCTTCCCGGGTCCTTCATCGCAGTTCTTTCTTCATATATCTCGGCGCGTATTCCGAGTAGCCATGCTTCGGATAGAAAGCGTAGGATTCGAACCACTGTGCTTGCGGCTCGCCCAGGTGAACGCGAGCCTCCCGGATGCCCGCCGCGCGCATGGCATTTTCGGCGGCCTCCAACAGTGCGGAGCCGATGCCCTGGCGCTTCCACTCCGGTTTCACGTACAGCCGATGGGCGAATGCCGCGTCCGTGCCCGGCTCGCGGCTGTAGCCCACACAGCCCAGCACCCGGTCGTCATCCCCCACAGCCAGCCAAAAGCCGTCGCCCTTGTCGAGATAGTTCGCGGGTATGTCCAGCAGGTCCGGGTTCAGCCGGGGTGTCCTGCCCAGGGCATCCTTGGCGGCGAGCACCACGAAGATCATGTCGTCCCGGTAGCCGTCCTGATAGGGAATGATGCGCATGCCTATCCTACCTTTCTCACCGCAGGAACGGGCGCGCCAGGTGGTACAGGTCCACGGCCCAGCCCGCGCCGATCTGCCGCAGGCCGTCGCGCACCAGGTTGCGCCAGTGGCGGCGGGCCGCCTTCCGGTTCACGGACAGCGCGTCGCCCTCGAGGCGGCGCAGCGGCCTGCCGGCGCAGGTCAGCCCCAGCTCCTCCGCCGAGGGCTTCTCCCCGCCGTCCAGGCTCCACACGATGAAGGCGCAGTTCTGATCGTCCACGCACACGCAGCCCAGCAGCGTCCCCTCGGGCACCTGGGGCTGGCCGCCGTCGTAGTCGAAGAAAGTCCTGAGCTTTTTCGCATAGGGCGCGACGTACACGTCCGGGTCGCCCCACAGGGTGATGGCGGTGGTGTTCTTGTAGCCCTTGCGCCCCGCGAGACGGACCGAGGGAGGTGTCCCCGCCTCCGCCCAGGTCTCAGCCTGGCGCCACACGTCCGGGTCCTGCGCGCTGACGACGCCGTGTTGCCGCAGCTCGGTCCACTCGACCCCGGACGGCGCGTCGCCCGAGGCCAGGGTGAGGGTGGTCTTGTTGTACTCGTGCATGAAGAAGCCGCCCTCAAAGGGATTGAGGGTCAGTATCATGTTGTCAGCTGCCATCAGCACCCGGTCCCCGGCGGCATCGTAGACGATGGACCGGGAATCCCCCAGGGAGTCCGGCAGCCACTCCATGGCCAGGAAGACGCTGCCGGTGCGCTCCATGTGCCCGTAGACCGGCGACAGCAGGACGTTCCCGTCCCGGTCCTCGACGTAGTAGTTCCAGCCGTCCGTGATGCCCATGCCGTACTCGGTGTTCCCGAAGTCCGGGCCGATCTGTGCCATGTTGGCGTAATCCACGAACGGCCCGCCGGCGATCAGCTCCTCGGCCTCGCCGTCGGTCAGCGCGCAGCCGTACAGCGCGGTCTCGCCGTCCCAGTACGGATCGGTCATCGTCACCCGCTCCGGCCAGCCGGAGGCGTCCAGGGAGATGTCCGGCTTGAACATGGCGTCCCCGCCGGAGAGGCGCAGCACCGCCAAGTTCAGGCCCCGGGCCCGGTAGACCTCGAGCGTCCAGTCGCCGCCCCGGACGGACCTGATCTGCCCCTCGTAGTGGCAGGCCGGCTCGGCCTCCAGCGCCTCGACCGACGCGCCGTCCAGGTACAGGTTCCATTCCTCGGGCGTTACACAGCTCAGCCCGTCCCCGGTCGCGGTCAGCGTGCCCTCAAAGAAGCGGGGATTCAGCGCGTCGTCGGCACGGGTCATCGGCGGGAACACCTCCACCCAGGCCGCGCCCAGGTGCCGGGGAGCGCCGATGCAGCTACGGTCGAAATCTCCCGACGGCGTCATCAGCGAGCTCGCGCTGCGGATGGTCGCGGACGCCGCGCCGTTCCCAGTCCAATTTGCCCTGAAATCGGCGTAGTCCGCGCCGTGGAGCAGCCGCGACAGCAGCGCCTCGGCCTCGGCTCCCTGATACTCGGTGGTGCCGGAGAAGCCGAACACGCCGCCCACGTCCTCCCGGGTGGCGATGAACTCGTCCGACATGCGGATCACCGTCAGGCCGCCCAGGCCGTAGATCTCAAGGCCGGGATAGTCGCAGGCGTCCGGCGCGCACACCGGGCAGGGCCAGCGCCTCTCGTCGCCGTTCATCGCGGGGCGGGGAACGCCGCCGCACTCGGGCAGGGCGTGCCAGTAGAGCTCGCCGTCCATCGGTTCGTCCATTTCGTCAATTCCGTCGGGCAGCGTATAGCGCGCCTCGGCCAGCGCCGCACCGGCCAGTGCCAGCACCGCCAGCAGGACAAGCAGTTTTCTCTTCAATGGTCCATCCTCCTCCCCAACTGTAAAAAATCACTTCAGCGGAGAACTGCCAGAAGGCGTCAAACAGGGCGGAATCCGAACGGATTCCGCCCTGTCGCAATCATTCCGAATCATTCCACCGCGATCAGGTAGTAGTACAGCGGCTGTCCGCCCAGCTGCAGCTCCACGTCGCAGTCGGTGTACTTCTCCGCCAGCGCGTCCCGCAGGGCCTGGGCCTCGGACTCGTCGATGTCCTGGCCGTAGTACACGGTGATCAGCGCGGAGTCCTCGTTCACCATCTTCTCGGTCACGTCCATGCCCACCTGGGCGATCTCGCTGCCCAGCACGCTGAGCTTGTTGTCGATCATGCCCATGATGTCGCCCTCGTGGATCTCCTGGCCGTCGTAGTTGGTGTCCCGGACGGCGTAGGTGATGGAGGCGGTGTGCACGGCCTCGGCGGCCTCGGTCATGGCGGCCTGGTTCTCCTCCACGGACACGGCGGGGTCAAAGGCCAGGGCCGCGGAGATGCCCATGGGCACCGACTTGGTGGGCAGCACGATCACGTTGCGCTCGGTCAGCTCGGTGGCCTGCTGCGCCGCCAGGATGATGTTGGTGTTGTTGGGCAGTATGATGACGTTTCTGGCGTTGGTGGCGTCCGCCGCCTTGGCCAGATCCTGGATGCTGGGGTTCATGGTCTGGCCGCCGTCGACGATCTGGTCCACGTTCAGGTTGCGGAAGATCTCCGTCAGGCCCTCGCCCAGCGCCACGGCCACGATGCCGTATTCCTTCTGCTCCGCGGCCTTGGCGGCGGCCTCCTCGGCCTGCTTCGCCTCGCGCTCGCGGCGCTCCTCCATCATGTTGTCGATCTTGATGGCGTCCAGCTCGCCCAGCTCCAGCGCATACTGCAGGGCCTTGCCGGGCTCGTTGGTGTGCACGTGCACCTTCACCACGTTCATGTCCGCGATGACCAGCACGCAGTCGCCCAGGCGCTCCAGGCGGCGACGCAGGCGCACCACGTCGCTGTCCCGCATGTCGGGGCGGGGATGGGACACGATGAACTCGGTGCAGTAGCCGAACTTGATCTCGTCGATGGCATCGTGGTCGTCCACGAACTCGCCGGGCATGGGCACGCCGTCGGCCTTGACCTCGGCCACCGCGTCCACGGCCTCGCCGGTCAGCGCGGCGTACATGCCCCGCAAAATCACCATCAGGCCCATGCCACCGCTGTCCACCACACCGGCCTGCTTCAGCACCGGCAGCATGTCCGGCGTGCGCTTCAGTATGGCGTCGCCCACGCTGAGGACCAGCTTGAACAGCTCGACCACATCGTCGTGCTTGTCCACGGCCTTCTCGGCCTCCTCGGCGATCACGCGGATCACGGTCAGGATCGTGCCCTCCTTGGGCTTCATGACCGCCTTGTAGGCCGTGTTCGCGCCCTGGCGCAGGGCCTGGGACAGCAGCGGGCCGTCCACGTCCTCGTGGCCGGCCATCGCCTTGGCGAAGCCGCGCAGGATCTGGCTGAGGATGACGCCGGAGTTGCCCCGCGCGCCCTTCAGCGCGCCGCGGGCGGCGGCATTGGAGACGTCCGCCACGCTGGTGTAGGGCTTGGCGTTGATCTCCTTCATCGCGGAAGTGATGGTCTGCGACATGTTGGTGCCGGTGTCGCCATCCGGAACCGGGAACACGTTCAGCGCGTCCACATTGTCGCGATTATTTACCAGCAGCGCCGCTCCGGATGCGAACATCTCCTTGAGCAGGATGCCGTCTATTCTCTTGCTTGCCATGTTAACCTCCCAATGTATCCGAGGCGCGAATCAGACGCGAATATCCTCGACGCAGACATTCACGCGGCCAACCGGGACGCCGGTGAGATGCTCCACCTTGTATTTCACGGTCTCGATGATCGCCGCCGCGACGGCGCTGATCGAAATGCCGTATTCCACGATGATGAACAGGTCGATGTCCACCTTGTCGCCGGAGTTGCGAATCCGCACTCCGCGGCCAAGGTTCTCGCGGCCCATCAGCTGCACCAGGCCGTCCGTACCACGCTTGGAGGCCATGCCCACAATGCCGTAGCAATCCAGCGCCGCATAGCCCGCGACGCGCACAATCACATCATCATTTACCGTGACAATGCCCAGATCGGTATTGTATTTGCAATCCATAATCATACCTCCCTTGTTGTCGGGGCACGCAGCCACGCCGACGCGCGTTCGTCGGCTCTCCCCTGAAGGGAACTTCGGCGCGCATAAACCTCTCCATTAACAGTATACCTGTTTTTAATCGATTATGCAAGCAAAACCGGCCCGTCCGCCCGCGGAAATGATCGTTTTTTTACAATAATCGGTTAATTTTCCGGCTTTCAAGAAGTTTTACACGTTGGACTCTTGCCTTTTGGCGCGGGAAATGATATAATCTCAATGTTTTGATGTGGATACATCCTTGAAGGAGGTGTGATAGAGTATGGGAAAGTATTGTGAAATCTGCGGCAAGGGCGTGGTGTACGGCAACAACGTGAGCCATTCCAACCGCAAGACCCGCCGCACTTGGGCTCCGAACACGCAGAAGGTTCGCGTTCTCGTAAATGGCGTTCCTCAGCGCATGTCCGTGTGCACCCGCTGCCTGCGCAGCAAGAAGGTTGAGCGCGCCCTGTAATCGGGTCGTTCTCGTCGCAAATTGAAGGTTGCTTCAACAGGAAACCGGCCGCATAATCCCCTGCAATTACCAAACGGGGCCATGCGTTCGGTTTTTTTGTAGTGGAGGAGGTTCCCCATGCGAGAGCTCACCGCCGTCGCCGCCGAATCGGACGCCGGCCGCCAGGTCAAGTTCTTCGTCCGGGGCGGCATGGGCGTGTCCTACCACCAGTTCGCCCGGCTGAAGGTCCAGGGCGGGCTGCTGGTCAACGGCGAACCGGTCCACGCCAACCACCCGCTCGCCCCCGGCGACGTGGTCACCGTGCGCCTGGAGGACGCGCCGGGACAGGCGATCGTCCCCGACCCGACGCCGGTGGACGTGCTCTGGGAGGACGACGACCTGCTGATCGTGGACAAGCCCGCGCCGCTGGCCACCCAGTGCTCGGTCAAGCAGACCGCCATGACCCTGGAAAACCGGCTGGCCTGGCGCTACCGGGAGGACCCCGGCTTCGTGTTTCGGCCCCTGAACCGGCTGGACAGGGGCACCAGCGGCCTGCTGGCCGCGGCGAAGAACGCCCACGCGTGCCAGCGGCTGCAAAGGCAGCTGCACACCGACGCCTTCCTCCGGGAATACCTGGCCGTGGTGGAGGGCCGCTTGGAAGGCGCGGGCGTCGTGGACGCCCCCATCGCCAAGGAGGCCGCCGCCACCGTGCGCCGGGTGATCGACCCCATAGACGGCAAGCCCGCCGTGACCCACTACCGGGTCGAGGCGGCGGGCGACCGCTTCTCCCTCGTCCGCCTGCGCCTGGAGACGGGCCGCACCCATCAGATCCGGGTGCACATGGCCCACCTGGGCCACCCCGTGGCCGGGGATTTCCTCTACGGCCATGAGGACCCGCGCCTGCCCGGGCGCTTCGCCCTGCACGCCACCCGCATCCGCCTGACCCACCCCGTCACCGGCGAGGTGATCGAGCGGGAATCGCCGCTGCCGGAGGCACTGGCCATATTATTGGAGGAAAACACTTGATTTACTGACACGGGCTACGTCGACCCCGACGCCCCCGACAGCCTGAACCTGATGTACCTCTTTGCCTGACAGGAGCCGACCATGACTGACGCCCTCTCCCCCATCATCGACCGGGTCGCCGCCGCCCTCTCTGCGGTGCGGATGCCCGCCCAGCCGGAGGAATACGACATCCACGGCGCCATCGCCGAAGCGCTTGCCGCGGCGGGCCTTGAGTACGAGCACGAGTACCGCCTCGGGCCCCGGCGGCGCATCGACTTTCGCGTGGGCAGGATCGGCATCGAGGTCAAGAAGGGCCGCCCGGCCTCCTCGGCGCTGGCGGCGCAGCTGCGCAAGTACCTCGAATCCGACGAGCTCGACGCGGTGATCGTGGTCACCCAGCGGGTGACGCGAGTCCCGAACGCCATCGACGGCAAGCCCGTCCGCCTCCTGTCCCTGAACCGGCTGTGGGGCGTGGCGCTGCCATAAACACTTTTGCGGAATCTTCCTGGAGGTTTCATGGACTACTACGACGACTACACCGGCAGCGGCGCCATCACCATGGACGACTGCGGCGACTATGCCGAGCCGGACTCCGGCATTCCCCCCTACCTGCGGGACGTGCCCCCGGGCCGGCACACCTACGGCACGCTGAGCTACAACCGCAAGTCGAAGTGCTGGACCATCAAGGGCGAGCCCTGCGTGACGGAGCTGGCCAAGCGCCTGTTCCCCGGCTGCGACGGCCGGGGCCGGGGCGTGGCCCGCTTCACCGCCCACCGGCGCATCATCGGCGAACTGAACTGGCTGATGCTGCGCTACCCGCTGGAGATCAAGGAATCCGACCGCGCCCGCTGGGAGAGCGCCCTGGAGGAGGCCCGGGAGTACGCCGTGCGCCGGGAGCAGGCCCTGTCCATGCCGGAGACGGCCACGCCCCCGGCGGAGACCTTCTCCGGCGAGCTGCTGCCCTTCCAGAAGCAGGGGCTGGGCTTCATGCTGTCCACCCGGCGCTGCCTGCTGGCGGACGAGATGGGCCTGGGCAAGACGGTGCAGGCCCTGGCCTTTCTGGCCACCACGGCGGCCTATCCGGCGATCCTGGTGGTGCCGCCCCACCTGATCCGCAACTGGCAGCGGGAGGTGGAGCGCTTTCTCAGCCCGGACGGCCGCTTGCGGGTCCACGTCATCAAGGGGCTGACCCCCTACGCCCTGCCGGAGGCAGACATCTACATCATCCACTACCTGCTGCTGCGGGGCTGGAAGGAGGTCCTGCCGGAGCAGGGCTTCAAGACCGTGATCTTCGACGAGATGCAGGAGCTGCGCCGCAACGGCACCGGCAAGTACAGCGCCGCCAGCCTGCTGTCGGAGGCCTGCGAGAACTGCATCGGCCTGTCCGGCACGCCCATCTACAACAACGGCGGCGAGATCTGGAACGTGGTCAACATCATCGACTTCCACTTCCTCGGCGATTGGGAGAGCTTCTCCCGGGAGTGGTGCTACGGCTACAACACCGCCGTGGTGGCCAAGCCAGAGCTGCTGGGCGAGCACCTGCGCAGTGAAGGGCTGATGCTGCGCCGCCTCAAGAGCGACGTGCTGACCGAGCTGGCCCCCAAGCGCCGCCTGGTGCAGGAGATCGACTGGGACGACGCCGTCTACCGGGAGCTGATGGCCCCGGTGGCCCGCCAGCTGCAGCTGCTTCGCGCCACCGACGATCCCTCCCGCCGGGCCATCATCGAGGACGCCATCTCCCAGACCCAACGGCAGGCCACGGGCATCGCCAAGGCCCCCTTCGTATGTGCCTTCGTCCGCGCGCTGGTGGAGGGCGGCGAAAAGGTGCTGCTGATGGCCCACCACCACGCGGTGATGGACATCTACAAGAAGGAATTGAAGGCCCTGCGCCCGAAGTTCATCACCGGGCGGGAGACCGACAACCAGAAGGTCGAGGCCGCCGCCGCGTTCATGGAGGGCAGGACGAACCTGCTGTGCATCTCCCTGCGCTCGGCCAGCGGGCTGAACCTCCAGCGGGCCACCTGCGTGGTGTTCGGCGAGCTGGACTGGTCCCCCGCCGTCCACTCCCAGGCCGAGGACCGCGCCCACCGCATCGGCCAGCAGGACTCCCTGCTGTGCTACTACCTGGTCTCCCCCAAGGGCAGCGACCGGGACATGCAGGACGCCCTGGGCCTGAAGGTCAGCCAGTTCGTCGCCATCATGGGCGACGCCACCCCCTCCCGGGAGGACCAGTTCCTCCAGCAGTCCGAGGCCCGGGAGCGCATCCGCCAGCTGGTGAAGCGGCTGGACGAAGAGAGTTCGGAATAAAAAATGAAAAATCCCCTTGCGTCAGGGCTTGCTCGTGACGCTGCGTCATGAGCTATACTCTGGGCAAAGGAGGTGAAAAGCTGTGTCGAAATACACGACGGGAGAGATCGCGAAGCTCTGCGGCGTGACGGTGCGCACGGTGCAATACTACGACACCCGCGGTATCCTCGTGCCCGCCGAGCTGTCCGAGGGCGGCCGGCGGCTGTACTCCGAGGACGACGTGAAGCGGATGAAGGTCATCTGCTTCCTGCGGGATCTGGGCTTCTCCATCGACGCCATTTCCCGGCTGCTGTCCGACGAGGACCCCGCCGCCGTCATCGACCTGCTGATCCAGCAGCAGGCCCAGGCGCTCCGGGAAGAGCTGGACGAGCGTCGGGAAAAGCTGGACAAGCTGGAGGCGCTGCAGAAGGAGCTTCGGAACCTGGAGGCGTTCTCCGTCGATTCCATCGGCGACATAGCGTATACCATGAGCAACAAGAAGGCATTGAAGAAGATCCACATGAGGCTGCTGCTGACCAGCCTCCCGCTGGGCATCCTGCAATGGAGCTCCATCGCGCTGCTGATCGCCAAGGGCATCTGGTGGCCGCTGGTCGTCTGGGCCGTCGTCGCCGTCCCCTACGGGATCTGGCTCTCGAAGTATTACTTCAACCACGTGGCCTACATCTGCCCCAAGTGCCACAAGGTGTTCCGGCCCGCGCTGAAGCAGGCGTTCTGGGCCCCCCACACGCCCAACACCCGCAAGCTGACCTGCCCCGACTGCGGCCACCACGGCTTCTGCGTTGAGGTGGCCCGGGAGGACGGGCAGGACAAGGCTGAGTGAACTGAGTTTTTGACCACAAAGGCCCTCTCCGGCGCATATAGCGTCGGAAAGGGCCTTTAAGCGCGCAAAAGGGCCGCCCCGCGTCTGCGGGACGGCCCAAATGTTTTGGAATTATCCGCGAGCGCCCTTCAGCGCCGGGATCAGTATGCCTCGTGGATCTCGATGTTGGCGTAGCGCTTCAGGCCGGTACCGGCGGGAATCTGCTTGCCGATGATGACGTTCTCCTTCAGGCCCAGCAGCGGGTCGGTCTTGCCCTTGATGGCCGCCTCGGTCAGCACGCGGGTGGTCTCCTGGAAGGACGCGGCGGACAGGAAGGATTCCGTGGCCAGCGCGGCCTTGGTGATGCCCAGCAGGGTGCGCTTGGCGGTGGCGGGACGTCCGCCGGCCTCCAGCGTCTTGCGGTTGGCCTGGTCGAAGCGGAAGATGTCCACCAGCGCGCCGGGCAGCAGGTCGGTGTCGTTGGCTTCCTCGACCTTGACCTTGCGCAGCATCTGGCGCACGATGACCTCGATGTGCTTGTCGACGATCTCAACGCCCTGGCTGCGGTAGACGCTCTGGACTTCCTTGACCAGGTAGTCCTGAACGGCCTTGACGCCCAGGATGCGCAGCAGGTCGTGGGGATTGATGGAGCCCTCGATCAGCTCGTCGCCGGCGTTGACGGTGTCGCCGTCCTCCACCTTCAGCTTGGAGCCGTAGTTGATCGGATACTCCTTGGTCTCCGCCTCGCCCTCGCTGGACTGGATGATCAGCTTGCGGCGCTTCTTGGCGTCGGTGACGATGTGCACGGTGCCGCCGATGTCCGCCAGCGTGGCTTCGCGCTTGGGCTTGCGGGCCTCGAACAGCTCCTCGACGCGGGGCAGACCCTGGGTGATGTCCTCGCCGGTGGCGACGCCGCCGGTGTGGAAGGTACGCATGGTCAGCTGGGTGCCGGGCTCGCCGATGGACTGGGCCGCGATGATGCCGACGGCCTCGCCGACGTCGACCAGCTTGCCGTTGGTCATGTTGGCGCCGTAGCACTTCGCGCACACGCCCACGTGGGACTGGCAGGTCAGGACGCTGCGGATGGTGACTTCCTCGATGCCCGCGTCGCAGATGCGCTTGGCGATATCGTAGGTGATCAGCTCGTTGGTCTGGACGATGACCTCGCCGGTGGCGGGATCGATCACGTCCTCAGCCGCCACGCGGCCGCGGATGCGGTCGTTCAGGTCCTCGATGATGTTGCCGGGCGTGCCGATGGCCTTCACCTTCATGCCGCGCACGCGCTCGCCGCGGGCCGCGAAGCAGTCCACCTCGCGGACGATGTTCTCCTGGGAAACGTCCACCAGGCGGCGGGTCATGTAACCCGAGTCAGCCGTCTTCATGGCGGTGTCAGCCAGGGACTTGCGGGAACCGTGGGAGGACAGGAAGAACTCCAGCACGCTCAGGCCCTCGCGGAAGTTCGCCTTGATGGGCAGCTCGATGGTCTTGCCGGTCGGGGAAGCCATCAGGCCGCGCATGCCGGCCAGCTGGCGGATCTGGTTCGTGGAACCACGGGCGCCGGAATCCGCCATCATGTTGATGGGGTTGAACTTCTCCAGGTTGGCCAAGACTTCCTTGGTGACGTCGTTGGTGGCCTTCTCCCAGATTCGAATGACGTTGGTGTAGCGCTCGTTCTCGGACATACGGCCGCGCTTGAACTGGCGCTCGACCTGCTGCACCTGGGCGTCGGCGTCGGCCAAGATGTCCTTCTTCTCCTTGGGCACGATGATGTCCGCCACGGAGACGGTCAGGGCCGCGCGGGTGGAATAACCGTAGCCCAGGGCCTTGACGTCGTCCAGCATCTGGCTGGTGCGGGTGACGCCGTGGGTACGGTAGCAGATGTCGATGATCTTGGCCAGCTGCTTCTTGCCCACGACCTCGTCGATCTCCAGCTGGAACATGTCGTCGATGGTCTCGCGCTTGCGCATGCCCAGATCCTGGGGAATGGCCTGGTTGAAGATCACGCGGCCGATGGTGGTATCGATGATGCGGGAGTGCTCCACGCCGTCGATGGTCTTGGTCATGCGGATCTTGCAGGGGGCCTCCAGCGCCAGCTCGCCGGTGGCGTAGGCCATCAGGGCCTCGTCCACGTCGGTGAACACCTTGCCGGTGCCCTTCAGGCCCTCGTGGATCATGGTCAGGTAGTAGCAGCCGAGGACCATGTCCTGGGTGGGGCAGACGACGGGCTTGCCGTCCTGGGGCTTCAGGATGTTGTTGGCCGCCAGCATCAGGAAGCGGGCCTCGGCCTGGGCCTCCATGCTCAGCGGAACGTGCACGGCCATCTGGTCGCCGTCGAAGTCGGCGTTGAAGGCGGTGCAGCACAGCGGGTGCAGCTTCAGGGCCTTGCCTTCGACCAGGATGGGCTCGAAGGCCTGGATGCCCAGGCGGTGCAGCGTGGGCGCGCGGTTCAGCATCACGGGATGGTCCTTGATGACGCTCTCCAGCACGTCCCAGACCTCGGGGCGCAGCCGCTCCACGGCGCGCTTGGCGGTCTTCACGTTCACGGCCATGCCCTGGTTCACCAGGCGCTCGATGACGAAGGGCTTGAACAGCTCCAGGGCCATCTCCTTCGGCAGGCCGCACTGGTACATCTTCAGGGACGGGCCGACCACGATAACGGAGCGGCCGGAGTAGTCCACGCGCTTGCCCAGCAGGTTCTGGCGGAAGCGGCCCTGCTTGCCGCGCAGCAGGTCGGACAGGCTCTTCAGCTGCCGTCCGCCCGCGCCGGTGACGGGGCGTCCGCGGCGGCCGTTGTCGATCAGGGCGTCCACGGCCTCCTGGAGCATGCGCTTCTCGTTGCGCACGATGATGTCGGGCGCGTTCATCTCCAGCATCCGCTTCAGGCGGTTGTTGCGGTTGATGACGCGGCGGTACAGGTCGTTCAGGTCAGCGGTGGCGAAGCGGCCGCCGTCCAGCTGCACCATGGGGCGCAGCTCCGGCGGAATGACCGGCACCACGTCCAGGATCATCCACTCGGGCTTGTTGCCGCTCTTGCGGAAGGCCTCCACGACCTCCAGCCGCTTGATGATGCGCTGGCGCTTCTGGCCCTCGGTGTTGCGCTTGGCTTCCTTCTCGGACAGCTCCTGCAGCTCCTTGCGCAGCTGGTCGTTGAGCTCGTCCAGGTCAATGTTCTGCAGCATCTCCCGCACGGCCTCGGCGCCGATGCCCACGCGGAACTCGAAGCCGGCCTCGGCGGCCTGCTGTTTCTTCTGCTGGTACTCGGTCTCGGACAGCAGCTGGTTCACGGACAGCTTGGACACGGCGGGATCGCCGGGATCCAGCACGATGTAGCTGGCGAAGTACAGCACCTGCTCCAGCGCCCGGGGGCTGATGTTCAGCAGGGTGCCAATGCGGCTGGGGATGCCCTTGAAATACCAGATGTGGCTGACGGGCGCGGCCAGCTCGATGTGGCCCATGCGCTCGCGGCGGACCTTGGCCTTGGTGACCTCGACGCCGCACTTGTCGCAGACCACGCCCTTGAAGCGGGTGCGCTTGTACTTGCCGCAGTTGCACTCCCAGTCCTTGGTGGGCCCGAAGATGCGCTCGCAGAACAGGCCGTCGCGCTCCGGCTTCAGCGTGCGATAGTTGATGGTCTCCGCCTTGGTCACCTCGCCGTGGGACCACTTGCGGATCTTCTCCGGCGACGCCAGACCGATTTGTATGGAATCCAGATTCGTCAATTCAAACAAGGAGCTCTCTCCTTTCTAATTTCAGGGATTAGGGATTAGGAATCAGGGATTAGAGGAGAATGCTGCCGGTTTTGGTTTTCGGTCGGCATTCTCAACTCCAAACTCCACTCTCCAAACTCCACACTCAATCAAAAGTCGTCGTCCAGGTTGAAATCGTCGTCGCCAAGCTCGAGTTCGTCGAAGTCGAAGTCCTCGACCACGGCCTCTTCCTCCTCGGACATGACCTCCGGCGGAATCGTCGGGCCGAGCTCGTCCTTGAACTCGCTCTCGGTGGCGTAGATGTCGTCCTCGAGCTCGCGAATCTCGATCTCCTGCTTGTCCTCGGAGAGCACCTTGATGTCCAGTGCCAGGGATTGCAGCTCCTTGATGAGCACCTTGAAGGACTCGGGCACGCCCGGATCGGGGATGTTCTCGCCCTTCACGATGGCTTCGTAGGTCTTGACGCGGCCGATGGTATCGTCCGACTTCACGGTCAGGATCTCCTGCAGCACGTGGCTGGCGCCGTAGGCCTCCAGGGCCCACACTTCCATCTCGCCGAAGCGCTGGCCGCCGAACTGGGCCTTGCCGCCCAGAGGCTGCTGGGTGACCAGGCTGTAGGGGCCGGTGGAGCGGGCGTGGATCTTGTCGTCCACCAGGTGATGCAGCTTCAGGTAGTACATATAGCCGACGGTGACGGGGTTGTCGAAGCGATCGCCGGTGCGGCCGTCATACACCCACAGCTTGCCGGTGCGGTTGATGCCGATCTTGCTGAACTGGATGGTGGGCCGCCCGAGCTCGTCGTACAGCGGGCCATCCTCGACCTGCGCGGCCTTGTCCAGCATCTCGTCGATGTCCTCCTGGCGGGCGCCGTCGAACACGGGGGTGGCGACGTGCCAGCCCAGCGCCTTGGCGGCCAGGCCCAGGTGCACCTCGAGCACCTGACCGATGTTCATACGGGAAGGCACGCCCAGGGGGTTCAGGCAGATGTCCAGCGGCGTGCCGTCGGCCAGGAAGGGCATATCCTCCTCGGGCAGCACGCGGGACACGACGCCCTTGTTGCCGTGGCGGCCGGCCATCTTGTCGCCGACCTGGATCTTGCGCTTCTGGGCGATGTACACGCGCACCATCTGGTTGACGCCGGGAGAGAGCTCATCGCGGTTCTCGCGGGTAAAGATCTTGACGTCGACGATGATGCCGAACTCGCCGTGGGGCACCCTCAGGGAGGTGTCGCGGACCTCGCGGGCCTTGTCGCCGAAGATGGCGCGCAACAGGCGCTCCTCGGCGGTCAGCTCGGTCTCGCCCTTCGGGGTGACCTTGCCGACCAGGATGTCGTTGGCGCGAACCTCGGCGCCGATGCGGATGATGCCGCGCTCGTCCAGGTCGCGCAGCGCGTCCTCGCCCACGCCAGGGATGTCGCGGGTGATTTCCTCCGGGCCCAGCTTGGTGTCGCGGGCCTCGGATTCATACTCCTCGATGTGGATCGAGGTGTACATGTCTTCCTTCACGAGGCGCTCGGACAGCAGCACGGCGTCCTCGTAGTTGTAGCCTTCCCAGGTCATGAAGCCGATCAGCGCGTTGCGGCCCAGGGAGATTTCGCCCTGGTCGGTGCTGGGGCCATCGGCGATGGGCTGGCGCTTGGCCACGACCTCGCCCTCGGTGACGATGGGATGCTGGTTGATGCAGGTGCCCTGGTTGGAGCGGGCGAACTTCTGCAGCTTGTAGTACTGGTCCACGCCGTCCTCGCCGCGGATGATGATCTCGTCGGCGGTGACGCGGGTGACCACGCCGGCCTCGCGGGCCAGCAGCACCACGCCGGAGTCGCAGGCGGCCTTGTACTCGATGCCGGTGGCCACCAGCGGGGCCTCGGGCTTCAGCAGCGGCACCGCCTGGCGCTGCATGTTGGAGCCCATCAAGGCGCGGTTGGCGTCGTCGTTCTCCAGGAAGGGGATCATGCCGGTGGCGACGGAGATCAGCTGGCGGGGAGAGACGTCCACGTAGTCCACGCGGGCGGCCTCCACCTGGGTGATCTCGTCCCGGCGGCGCACGGTGACGCGCTCGTTGACGAAGTGGCCCTCGGCGTCCAGCGGCTCGTTGGCCTGGGCGATGATGTACTTGTCCTCCTCGTCGGCGGTCATGTAGTCGATCTGCTCGGTCACGATGCCGGTGGCCTTGTCGATCTTCCGGTAGGGCGCCTCGATGAAGCCGTATTCGTTGATGCGCGCATAGGTCGCCAGGGAGCCGATCAGGCCGATGTTCGGGCCTTCAGGCGTCTCAATGGGGCAGATGCGGCTGTAGTGGCTGTAGTGCACGTCGCGCACCGCGAAGGACGCGCGCTCGCGGTTCAGGCCGCCGGGGCCCAGGGCCGACAGGCGGCGCTTGTGGGTCAGCTCCGCCAGCGGGTTCGGCTGGTCCATGAACTGGGACAGCTGGGAGGAGCCGAAGAACTCCTTGATGGCGGCGGAGACCGGGCGGATGTTGATCAGGTCCTGGGGACGGACCTTGTCGATGTCCTGGATGGCCATGCGCTCCTTGACCACGCGCTCCAGGCGGGACATGCCCACGCGGATCTGGTTCTGGAGCAGCTCGCCCACGCTGCGCAGGCGGCGGTTGCCCAGGTGGTCGATGTCGTCCACCTCGCCGATGCCGTAGAACAGGCCGAACTGGTAGGAGACGGAAGCGATGATGTCGTCCACCAGCACGTGCTTGGGCATCAGGTCCTTCATGGCCTCCTTGAGCGCCTGGTTCAGCGGCATGCCGTCCGCCTTCACGCGCTCCAGCAGCTTGACCAGGGTGGGCACGTGCACCCGCTCGGAGAAGTGGGCGACGCTCTCGTCGTACTGGGCCAGCAGCTCGGGGTCGTAGCCCTCCATGAAGGGCTTGAAGAAGGCGAAGTTGTTGCCGATGATGTTCACGTCGCGCTCGGACATGTGCACGCAGACCATGTTCACGCCGGCGTTCTGGATGGCCTCGGCCTGCTCGCGGGAGATGGCCTCGCCCGCCTGCGCCAGCACCTCGCCGGTGTAGGGGTGCACCACATCCTCGACCGGGATCTGGTTGAAGATGCGCAGCGCCAGGGCCAGCTTCTTATTATACTTGTAGCGGCCGACGTGGGCCAGGTCGTACCTCTTGGGGTCAAAGAACAGGGAATTGATCAGGCTGGTGGCGGAATCCACCGACGGCGGCTCGCCCGGACGCAGCTTGTTGTAGATGTCGATGAGCGCCTGGTCCTTGCGGGACTTGTAGCGCAGCTCGCCCTTGTCGTTCACGGAGGGCGCGTCGCGGGTGATGGTGGCGGTCACGTGCTCGTCGTCGCCGAACAGGCGGGTGATCTCCTCGTCGCTCTCCACGCCCATGGCGCGCAGCAGCACCGTCACCGGCAGCTTGCGGGCGCGGTCGATGCGCGCGAACACGACGCCGTTGGAATCGGTCTCATACTCGATCCACGCGCCGCGGTTGGGGATCATCTGCGCGGAATACAGCGCAGCGCCCGTCTTGTCGATGGCCTTGGAATAATAGACGCCGGGAGAGCGCACCAGCTGGGAGACGATGACGCGCTCGGCGCCGTTGATGATGAAGGTGCCGTGCTCGGTCATCAGCGGGAAGTCGCCCATGAAGACCTCGGACTCCTTGATCTCGTGGGTGTCCCGGTTGGTCAGGCGCACCGTCACCTTAAGCGGCGCGGCATACGTGGTGTCGCGCTCCTTGCACTTTTCGACGGTATACTTCGGCTTGTCGTCCAGCGAATAATCGGTGAACTCCAGCACCAGGCTCTCGCTGTAGTCGGTGATCGGCGAAACGTCCGCCAACACCTCCCGGAGGCCTTCCTTCAAAAAGTGTTCGTAGGATTTCTTTTGAACCTCGATCAGATCAGGTACTGCCAGCGCCTCTTCAATGCGCGCAAAGCACATGCGCGTGCGTTTGCCCATTTGCATCGGATGAGCCATACCACCCAAAATCACCCCTATCTTCGTCGTCATACCGCGGGTCTTCTCGGCCTGCAGCCCGCCGCCAGCCGCCGGAAAGCCAATTGCTAATTCTTGGTTAAACAGTGGATTTTGTGTGAATTTTCAGTGATCCTCCAAAATCCCCGATCCTCGAATTTGCCTGCTTTATCGGCATTTTGGCCGCGGAAGCGGCTTCTCGTCCATACTAACGCAATATAATACTATATCAAAACCTTTTTTCCTTGTCAAGTCCTCTTTCCCGCCCGTTTCGGGATGATTCCCGCCAAAAAACGGAAATGCCCGAAGATTTAACACAATCTTCGGGCAGGAATTGCATTCCTCCGGGCTGCGCCGGGAAAGCATCCGTCGAAGCTAAAACTGCATAATATGATTCATTTTGCAGGAATTGCGTCATTTTCACCCCACGCGCGCCGCTCCCTGCAGGCGCAGCGGCAGCTCCAGCCGGTGCTTCTCCAGCAGCGCCCTGTCCCGCAGGATCTCCCCCGCGGGGCCGTCCGCAGCGATCTGCCCACCGGACAGCAGGATCACCCGGTCGCAGGTGTCGAGGATCATGTCCAGGTCGTGGGAGGTGATCAGCTTGGTCTGGGGCAGCCCCCGGATGATGTCGATGACCACGCGGCGGTTGTACGGGTCCAGCGCAGAGGTCGGCTCGTCCATCAGCACGGCCTCGGGTCGCATGGCGAGGATCGTGGCGATGGCTGCCATGCGCTTCTCGCCGCCAGAGATTCGGTGGTTGTGCCGGTGCTTGAGCGCCTCCAGCCCCAGCTGGCGCAGGGCCTCGTCCACCCGGGCCTCCGCCTCCGGGCGGGACAGGCCGTAGTTCAGCGGCGCAAAGATCATGTCCTCGTACACCGTGGGCATGAACATCTGGTTGTCGGAGTTCTGCAGCACAAAGCCCAGCTTGCGCCGCACCCGGGCCAGCGTCGCCTTCTCCACGGGCTCGCCGTCCACCAGGATGCGCCCCTGAACGGTCAAAAGCCCCAGCAGCGCCTTCATCAGCGTGGACTTTCCCGCGCCGTTGGCGCCGATCAGGCCCACGGCCTCGCCGGGCTTGATGTGAAAGGAGATGTCCCTCAGGACCGGCGTCTCCCGTTCATAGCCAAAGCACACATTCTCGCATACGATCATCGCGTTCACCTCACAAGCGCGCCGCCCAGCAGCCCCGCCACATCCACAAAGCGAAACAGCGCGCACATCCCGGCGCAGGCCAACCCGTACAGCGCGTCGCTCGCGGCGAAGGCCCGGGCCCCGGCATAGTGGAATTCCCCGTGAAAGCCCCTCAGCCGCATGCTGGCATACAGCTCCTCGGCCCGGTCGGCGCTGCGCAACAGCAGCTGGCCCAGGAAGGACCCCCACGCTGAATAGTGGATCCCCTTCTGCCCCGGCGCCCGCAGGTGGTAGGCGTCGGTCATCACCGCCAGCTCCTCGGTCATCACGCCCACGTAGCGGTAGGTGAGCAGCAGCAGCGTCACCAGCATGCCCGGCACGTGCAGCATCCGCAGCGCCGCGCACAGCGCGTCGATGGAGGTGGTGGCGATCAGCAGGAAAGACGCCGTCAGGCACAGCACGCCCTTCAGCATCAGCGTCATCATGGAGACCACCCCGCCCGACACCGCCACGCCGCCCAGGGTCAGCAGCGGCGCCTTGTCGAACAGCGGGTTGAACAGCCCCACCGCCATCACCAGCGGCAGCACGATGCGCAGCTTGTAGAAGCAGGTCCTCACGGGCACGCCGCTGATCTGGAACAGCAGCGCCGGGTACAGCACCATGGTCAGCACCCCGCTGAGGGCGTATTTGTCGAAGGAGGCCACCGCGACGATGTAGACCACCGTCGCCAGCAGCTTGGCCAGCGGATGCAGGCGATGGATCGGGGAATCCGCCGCCGCCAGGTCGTCCATCTCCCGAAGCTCATATAGCGCGTCGTCCATCTTGCTCATCCGTTCGCCCCCCTTCACGCACACAAGAGGGATCCCCGAAGATCGGGGATTCCCTCAGTGCATAAAATGTCAAGTTAATGGTATCGCCGGAACCGCCGCGCGGGCTCTGACGGTCAGGCCCTCCTGCGCTTGCGGAAGAAGCCGCCCGCCATGCAGATCAGCACCGCCACGCCGGCCACCATGGCCGAGCCCACGAGGCCCGAGACGGTGGTGCCCGCGGGACTCTCACTGCCCGCGAAGCCGTAGTCCGGCAGGAAGGAGGTGGCCTCCTGAACGCTGCCCGCCGCGTCGGCCAGGCCGCTGCTCACGCCAAAGTTCTCCTCGTCCAGGCCCATGTTCTCACTGTAGCCTGCCTCGGCATTGCCGAACAGGGCCCACTCCAGGCCGTCGGGGTTGGAGCTGGCCAGCAGGGACAGCCCGCCGCCCACCAGCGCGGCGACCACGGCCAGGATGATCACCACGGACTTCAGGGAGCGCTTCGGCGCGCCGGAGACGGGTTCCACGTCCCGCAGCAGCTCCGGGCGGGATTCATACACGAACACCAGCACCGCCGCGGTCACCAGGCCCTCCACCAGGCCGATGGCCAGGTGGATGGGCTGCATCAGCGCCAGGAACGCGCCGAAGGGCAGCTCGGTGATGCCGGAAAGGCTGGTCTCCAGCACGACGGAGAACGCGCCCAGCTGCAGCGTCAGCACGCAGCCCAGCACGCTTGCGCAGATGATCCGCACCCGCTGGCCGTTGCGATCCGCAGACCGGCCGCCGTTCATGATGGGCCGCCAGATCAGGTAGTAGCCCACGAAGCAGCCGTAGAACGCCATGTTCCACACGTTCGCGCCCAGGGCCATCAACCCGCCGTCGGCAAAGAACAGGCACTGTATGGCCAGTATCACGATCATCGACAGGAAGCCGGCATGAGGTCCCAGCAGCGCGGACAGCAGCATGCCGCCGCACATGTGGCCCGAGGAGCCGGTGCCCGGGATGGTGTAATTGATCATCTGTCCGGCAAACACCAGTGCGGCCGTCACCGCCATGGTGGGCAGCTTCTGGGGGTTGTCATCCTTCTTTAAATGATGAATGGAAATCCCGGCGGCGGTGCCGGAAGCGGCGTACATGACGGCCGCCACGGCCGGTGCCAGCAGTGCGTCTGCCATATGCATTGCGCAATCCCTCTTTCGTGTTTCGCTTACATTGAAACATTATAGCGGATCGCGCTGCCGCCGCAAGCCCCCAGGGGGGATTCGACGGCGAGATTTGTGCAAACTGCACAAATCTCACAGGATGTCATTCCCCTCGCCGGCTGTGCGCCTCCCCCAGCACCTGGGCGAGGGCCCGCTTCTTCTCGATGCCGGAGAAGTGCAGCTGCTTCGCCCGGGCCAGCAGCTCGGAGAAGTCCGGGCCGGGCCGGAGCCCCGCCGCCACCAGGTCCTGGCCGGTGACCATGGGCCGGGTCATCACCTGGCGGTAGTCCTCCAGCCGCTCCCGCAGGAAGGCCTCGTTGGCGTCGTCGTAGGGCTTGTCCAGCTTGCCGGAGGCGTCCGCCCGGGCCAGCAGGATCAGGTCCTCCGGGCACACGCTCAAATCGAACAGCTCCCGGGTCTTTTTCTTCTTCGACCGGCACTGGGCCAGCACGTTGGGCCGCATGTGCAGCCACATCATGTTCTTCACGTATTCGATCAACTTGGTCTGGTTGGTCAGCCGCCGCAGCTGCCGCTCGCACAGCTCCAGCCCCTGGACCTCGTGGCCATAGGAGGTGATCTTCCCGTCCGGCTGCACCTGGGTGGCCACGATCTTGCCCAGATCGTGGGTCAGCGCGCTCAGCATGAACGCCAGCGGCCACTGGGCCCTGTCCCGCAGCATGGCGGCGCAGTCCAGCACCTGCATGGTGTGCTCGAACACATCCCCCTCGGGGTGGTAGACCGGGTTTTGCTGAACGCCGATGCACTGCTCGACCTCCGGGAAGAACTCCGTGAGGTGGCCCATCCGGCGCAGCTCCCGGAAGAACACCGAGGGCCGCCGGGCCTTCAGCAGCGCCTTGCTCAGCTCGTCGAACACCCGCTCCACGGACAGCTCCGAGACCGCCATGCTTCGGCACAGCGCCCGGGTCTCGGGCACGATCTGCGCCTCCAACCGCGCCGCGAACTGGGCCGCCCGGAACACCCGCAGGGCGTCCTCGGGGAAGGTGGCGTCGTTCACATGGCGGATCAGCCGGGCCTCGAGATCCGCCTGGCCACCCCAGCAGTCCACCAGCTCCCAGGTCAGCACGTCCCGGAGCATGGCGTTGATGGTGAAGTCCCGCCGCATGCTGGCGCCCCGGAAGGACATCTCCGGGTCCACGCTGACGTCGAAGTCGGTGTGCCGGTCGCCGGTGCGCCGCTCCCTGCGGGGCATGGCGACGTCCAGGTTCGAGTGGGCCAGCCCGAACACGCCGAAGCTCGCCCCCTTCTCCACCACCTCGCCCATGCCGGCGAGCAGCGCCCGAAGGGCCGCGGGCTTCATGCCGTAGACCTCTATGTCGATGTCCTTGCAGGGCACGCCCAGCAGGCCGTCCCGCACGATGCCGCCCACGAACATCGCGCGGCCGCCCTCCCGGGCCGCCGCTTCCGCGATTCGCTTCGCCAGCGCCATATCCTGTTCAAACGTGTTCAAACGCATCACCCGGGGAGTATTATAGCACCCCGGGGGCCGGATGGCAAATGCCGCCCCGCCGCGCGCCCGGATCGGCGGAATAGTATTACACAAAATTTCCTTTCCATGACTGAAAAAGCTTCAAAGTATGCTATAATGGATGGTATAGGATGGGGTTTTGCCGGCAGGCGCGATCATCGCCCGCCGGGCCCAACAACACATCCGTCAAGGAGGTTTCCCTTTCATGGACGACCCATTCGGTCCCAGTATCCTGATTCTCATTGCGCTGCTGCTGGCCGCCGTCGTGCGCGCCGCCGAGGCGGCCATTCCCTTTATCGACGAGGGCGAGGCCAATCGCCGGGCGGAGGACGGCGACGCGAAGGCCCGCCGGGCCCTGCGCCTGGTCCGCCGGTCGGAGCGCGCCGAGTTCGGCGAGTTCCGCATGGCCCACACCCTGCTGCTGGTCGCGGCGGGCATGGCGGCCTTCGGCTGGCTGGGCGGCGCGCTGAGCGCGCGCTTCGCCGCCGCGGAGATCCGCTTCCCGGGCCTGCTCTCCGGGCTGTGCGTGCTGCTGCCCTTCGGGCTCGTCGCCTTCATGCTCACCGGCGTCATCCCCGGCCACCTGGCCGCGCACTGGCGCCAGGGGCTGTTCGACCGCGTCGCTCCCGCCTGCGAGTGGACGCTGGTCGTCCTCTCCCCCCTCACCCGCCTGGCCCTGTGGCTGGGCGCGCTGGCGCTGAAGCCCTTCCACATCAAGCCCGCGGACATGGGCGACCACGTGACGGAGGAGGACATCCTCCAGATGGTGGACATCGGCGAGGAAAAGGGCGCCATCGAGAGCGACGAGCGGGAGATGATCGAGAACATCTTCGAGTTCAACAACATGGACGCCGGCGACTGCATGATCCACCGCAAGGACATCACCGCCATCGACATCGAGGCGGACGACGCCGAGATCCTGCAGACCATCCGGGACAGCGGCCTGTCCCGCTTCCCCGTCTATGAGGACAGCATCGACAACGTGCTGGGCATCCTCACCACCCGGGACTACCTGATCAGCCAGGTGGAGGGCCGCAAGGTGCCCCTGCGGCAGCTGATCCGGCCCGCCCACTTCGTGCCGGAATCGGTGCGCACGGACGTGCTGTTCCAGGAGATGCAGACCCGCAAGCAGCACATGGCCATCGTGGTGGACGAGTACGGCGGCACCAGCGGCCTGATCACCCTGGAGGACCTGCTGGAGGAGATCGTCGGCAACATCTACGACGAGTTCGACCCCAAGGAGGAGCCGGAGATCACCCGCCTGGGGGACAACCGCTGGCGCGTGTCCGGGGCCACCGAGCTGGAGACCCTAGCCGAGGCGCTGGAGCTGGAGCTGCCCGAGGATGAGGAGTACGACACCCTCGGCGGCCTGGTCTTCAGCCGCCTGACCGAGATCCCCGCCGACGGCGAGCACCCCGAGGTGGAGTGCTACGGCCTGCGCATCCGCGTGGAGGAGCTGGCCGAGCGCCGCGTGGAGTGGGCCATCGTGGAGAAGCTGGCGCCCGCCTCCGAGGACGCCGACGCCAATCCCGACAAGGATTGACCGGGGCATCGTCTTTGAAAGGCTGTCTGTAATTCTCAATTCCCAATTCCCAATTCTCAATTCAATACGAAAGGCAGTGACCGACCCATGGAAATGCTCAAGCAGAGGATTCTGCAGGATGGCCGCGCGCTGAGCGACCAGGTGCTGTTGGTGGATTCCTTCCTGAACCACCAGGTGGACGTTGGGCTGATGAAGGCCTGCGGCGAGGAATTCGCCCGCCGCTTTGCGGACGCGGGGATCACCCGCATCGCCACCATCGAATCTTCGGGCATCGCCCCCGCCGCCATGACCGCGCTGGTCATGGACCTGCCGATGGTGATCATGAAGAAGTCCGTCTCCTCGATCCTCAAGGACGGCATCATCCAGCGGGAGGTCTTTTCCTTCACCAAGAACGCCCCCTACCTGCTGACGCTGAAGACCCACTTCATCACCCCGGGCGACCGGGTGCTGCTGATCGACGACTTCCTGGCCAACGGCGAGGCGGCCTTCGGCGGCATCGCGCTGCTGGAGCAGGCCGGCGCGACGGTGGCGGGCGTGGGCGCGGTCATCGCCAAGGCCTTCCAGCCCGGCATGGAGAAGCTGCGCGTCGCGGGCTATCGCGTGGAGGCCCTCGCCCCCGTCAAGCGCATGGCCGAGGGCGTGATCGAGTTCTGAGCCGGCCGAAGGGCCAGGTACACGCCGTTCCCCATTCCTTCGGGCCCGCCGAGCGCCGGACAGCACAATCTCTAATTCTCAATTCTCAATTCTCAATTCCCAATTCTCA
The DNA here is from genome assembly GCA_902801165.1 of uncultured Eubacteriales bacterium. Taxonomy (GTDB): domain Bacteria; phylum Bacillota; class Clostridia; order Christensenellales; family Aristaeellaceae; genus UBA2862. The sequence goes on from CADCHI010000015.1 coordinate 26,632, forward strand.
ATTCATGAGGTATGCCATGAATCTAACCGACGTCAAGTGCTTTCTTCTGGACATGGACGGCACGTTCTACCTGGGCGGCAACCTGATCGAGGGCTCCCTGGAGTTCATCGACAAGGTGCTGTCCACGGGGCGGGACTTCATGTTCCTGACCAACAATTCCAGCCACAACGCGAACTTCTACGTGCAGAAGCTGGCGAAGATGGGGCTGGACATCGACCGCCGCCGGGTGATGACCTCGGGCGAGGCGACCTGCGAGAAGCTGCTGGAGCTATACCCGGGCAAGCGCGCCTTCGTGCTGGGCAACGAGTTCCTGGTGGAGGAGTTCCGGGAGGCGGGCATCGCGGTGGACAACGCGAACCCGGACATCGTGGTGATCGGCTTCGACACCACGCTGGACTACCGGAAGATGCAGGACGTGTGCGACTTCGTCCGCGCGGGCCTGCCCTACATCGCCACCCACCCGGACTTCAACTGCCCCACCGAGACGGGCTTCATGCCGGACATCGGCGCCATCATGGCCTTCATCGAGGCGTCCACCGGCCGGCGGCCTGACCTGATCGTGGGCAAGCCCAACACGGGCATCGTGGAAGCGGTGCTGCGGCGCACGGGCCTGGCGGTGAACGAGCTGGCCATGGTGGGCGACCGCCTGTACACCGACATCGAGACCGGCCTGCGCAGCGGCATGCTGTCCATACTGGTCATGAGCGGCGAGACCACCGAGGCCATGCTGGCCGAGTCCCCGACGAAACCCGACCTGAAGTTCGGACGCCTGTCCGACATGATACCCCTGCTGTGACAAAGGAGGAAAACCCATGAGCGGCGAATACACCGAATTCCGCTACGACACCCAGCTGCTGATCGAGGGCGAGGGCCTGGACGAGGACGCCATCCGCGAGCACTTTGAGACCGCCTTCAAGGGCGACTGCCTGCTGGCGGTGGGCGACGACGAGCTGATCAAGATCCACTACCACACCAACGAGCCCTGGAAGGTGCTGGAGTACTGCCGGTCCCTGGGCGAGATCTACGACATTGTGGTGGAGGACATGGACCGCCAGTCCCGCGGCCTGCAAGGCTAACCGGGGCAGTGCCCCGGACCCCAACTGCTGCCGCGACGAGACAAGGCGAAGGGCTTCTTTTTCTGACCTACATTCCAACCCGCCGGGTCGGCCATCGAACGGCCTCCCGGCGGCGTTGGAGGCGTTTTGAAGGTTTGCAGCGCTATGATGGCGCGAAGAACGCAGCCGTAGGGGCGGCATAATTGCCGCCCGGCAATCGCGCCATGGCACAGCAAGGGCCGTCGCTGACGAACGCAGGTGTCGCTGACACCCACATTGGCGCTTCCTCGGCAATCCACCGCACCTACGCGCTTTTCATACTATGTACGTTAAAAGGTAACAGATCCGGAGCGGGTTTTTCGACATGGGGCTGTCGCGCCGAAGGAGGCGTAGCAGCGCTACGTTGACTGAGGCAAGGCAGTTCCATGGCGGAAAAGACGCCCGATGTCTGCTTTTAAAGCGGGAATAGTACCAATTGGAGGATGATTCCATGCGCAAGCTGATACCCCTCTGGCCGAACCAGGCCGCGCCGTACACCGAGCAATCCCCCGACCAGGCCCAGCCGAGCCTGACGGCCTACGAGGTCGAAGGCGCGAAGGTCGCCGTGGTCGTGTGCCCCGGCGGCGCATACATGAACAAGGCCGAGCACGAGGGCGGCCCCATCGCCGAGATGTTCAACGCCTCGGGCATCGCGGGCTACGTGCTGGACTACCGCGTCCAGCCCTGCCACCACTTCGCGCCCCTGGGCGACGCCCTGCGGGCCATCCGCGTGGTGCGGAGCCTGGGCTACAAGTACGTGGGCATACTGGGCTTCTCCGCCGGCGGCAACCTCTGCTGCAGTGCCGCGGTCCACTGGAACGCAGGCGATCCCGACGCCGCCGACCCGCTGGAGCGGCTCTCCGCCCGGCCGGACTTCTTCGTGCCCTGCTATCCCGTGGCGAGCTTCACCCAGTACACCCACATCGGCAGCGTCGAGGCCCTGCTCGGCGACGCGGACCCCGACGACCACGCCCTGCGCCGTTACTTCTCCACGGAGCTGAACGTCACCCCGGAAACCCCGCCGGCCTTCATCTGGCACACCGCCAACGACGAGCTAGTGCCCGTGGAGAACAGTCTGCTGCTGGCCGGCGCGCTATCCCGGGCGGGCGTGTACTTCGAGCTGCACGTCTATCCCGACGGCCCCCACGGCATGGGCCTGGCCGAGGACAACCCCGACGCCCGCCGCTGGGCCGGGGAGTGCGTCCACTTCATCCAGCGCCTTTGCGTTTGAGCGCAGGGCGAGCAATCCCGATTACTGCCATATTATAAAGCCCAGCGTCCCGCCCTATAAATTCAGGGGCGGGACGCCGTCGTATATATCGTCGCGTCAGTGGCGGTGAGGCTATAAAGTGTCGAGACCGCGCAAACCAGTTGCAGGGGCGCCGGCGCGGCGCCCGAACGGCTGCCATCGAAGACCATTCATCACAGAAGGCCTGCACGAGGCCCCTCCCGCTCAGAAGTACTGGGTGATGAAGCCGGGCTTGCGGTAGAACACCTGCGCGGCCCGCTCGGGCGGGCAGTTCAGCGTCACACTGGGCAGCCATGCGGGATCGGCGGCATCGCAGCAGCCCAGGATCAGCCGGCTGAAGTCCTGGATGTTCACGGAGACATCCGCCGCGCCGTCCGTCCGGCGCACCGAGTTTGCCGTGCCGGGCGTGAACCGCACCTCGAACACGCCGTTGTTCTGATGGATCTGGCCGTCGCTCACGCCCACGCGCAGGCATCCCTCGCCCCGCATCCGCGCCAGCCGCAGCGCCTTTTCCACGTCGATCACCCGCGCCATGCCCAGCTGTGCCGTCGTGCGCTCCACGTTTCCGAAGCTGAACTCCGGCAACAGGCCCCGCAAATCGACGTCCCCGGGCAGCGTCATCGTGGCGTGGCTGTGGTCCGCCGCGAACCGCCGGAGCAGTGCGGCGAGGCCGAGGAAGCCCTCCCGGTCGTTAAACACGAACCGCTTGCAGGTCAGCTCGCGCCCTGGCTGGGCCTGCAGGGTGACGTAGGCGGAGGGCCTGCCCGCCCCGTCGAAGTAGACATAGGTGTAGTCCCGGGCCGTAAAGGGATCCTCCCGGGTCCAGAGGTATTCCGTGTCCCCGGCGATCACCATGCAGTTATACCGCCGCTCCCGGAGCGCGTCCACCGCCCGCAGCGCCTCCAGCATGGGGCGTTCCGGCTCGAGGAGCCGCCAGCTGCCGCCGACCTCCGCCGCGGGCAGGCCCTCCAGGCGCAGCCGCCACCGGGTACCGTCGCAGGCCAGCTCATAGCCGAACTTCCGATAGAAGGCGTTGGAGAAGGCGTACAGGTAAGAGAGGGTCATGCCCTGGGCGTACATGTCCGGCAGCGCCGCCTCGAAGCAGCATCGAATCGCGCCGCCGCGCCGGTACTGAGGCAGCGAGGCCACGCCGCCGATACCGCCCATGACCACCTCGTGCCCGTCGAAGTTCGCCCGCCAGGGCAGCACGCAGAAGGTGGCCATCATGGTGGCGTCGTCGTCCTCGAAGGCCGCCCACCGGCTGTCCCAGTGCACGTCCTCCAGGGAGCGTGGGTTCTCCGTCTTCTCCCGGACAAACGCCTCCGGCGTCTGCTTCGCGCCGTGCATCGGAAATTCAAAGGCCAGCGCCGACAGCTGGGCGCAGCGCTTGAGCTCGTCCCTGCGGATCTTGCGGATGATCATAAGGCTCTTCCCCTCCTTTTGCTATCATAGCGGAAAAGGCGCGCGCTTGTCAATGTGCCGCCTTGGCGGGATTTTCTCTTTAAACTGAAAACCTTCAAGCCTGGTTTAAGGTTTCCGCCGTACAATGCCTTCGTAATCCGGAAGCGGACCGCTTCCGACGCCCCATCGACGCGATATGGAGGTATTGAACATGAAACGCATGATAAACAAATTCCTTTCTCTGGCGCTCAGCGCGCTGCTGCTGGCCGCCCTTCCCCTCGGAACGGCCCTGGCGGAGGACGCCGCGCAGGCCATCGACCTCGACGGCATCGACGGACAGCTGGTGATCGACAGCGCCGGCGCCTATCGCCTCTCCGGCACCCTCGAGGGCAGCGTGTTCGTCGATCCCGGCGCGGGCGACGTGACGCTGATCCTGGACGGCGCGACCATCGAGAGCGCCGACACCGCGGGCATCACCGCCGTCAGCAGCGATTCCCTGACCATCGTCCTCGCGGAGGGCACGGAGAACACCGTGTCCGACGGCGGCAGCGACGACACCTACGACGCGGCCATCTACAGCGCCGTGGCGCTGACCTTCGACGGCGACGGCACGCTGACGGTGAACGGCAACAACCAGGAGGGCATCAGCACCGACGGCGCCGACATGACCTTCAACGGCGGCGTCTACACCGTCACCTCCCGGGACGACGGCATCAACGCGGGCGGCGACGGCGGCATCATCACCTTCAACGGCGGCGCGTTCACCATCAACGCCTCCGGCGACGGCATCGACTCCAACGCCTCCGCGGTGTTCAACGGCGGCTCGATCTACGTGATCGGCAGCGCGGCCGGCGGCGACGCGGGCATCGACACCGACGAGGGCTACGCCATCTACGGCGGCAGCGTCATCGCCATCGGCACCGACATGATCGAAGCGCCCTCCGCGGATACCACCCAGGCCACCCTGGCCCTGACCCTGGACGAGGCCGTCGCCGAGGGCAGCGCGGTCGCCCTCGTGGACGCGAACGGCGACACCGTCGCGGAATTCGCGGCGCTCCAGTCCTTCCGCACGCTGATCGTCAGCAGTACCGCTCTGACGGAGGGCAGCTACCGCCTGCTCGTCGACGGCGAGGCGGTCGCCATTGACGGCTCGGACAGCGTGGAACTCAACGGCACCGTTACCAGCGTCGGCAGCGCGGGCCCCGGCGACATGAACCCCGGCGGCATGGAATTCCCCGAAGGCATGGAGCCCCCGGAGGGCATGGAGCATCCCGAAGGTATGGAACCCCCGGAGGGCATGGAACACCCCGACGGCATGGAGCCCCCGGAGGGCATGGAATTCCCCGGCGGCCAGCCCGGCGAGCGCCCGGCCATGCCGGACGGACAGCCCAGCGAACCGCCTGCCGACGAAGTCCCCGAAGCGGCAGTCGACGCGGATTGAGCGCATTCCCGCAAAAGTTTTGTCCTCCAGGGCCTGTGTGTTTCCAAACCTTAACACACAGGCCTTTTCAAACCCATTTATTTATCGTATAATAGTAGAGATGAAATATAATCCCGGTCCTTGCGGGCGGGATGATAAAGTGGAGGAATTTGACATGGCAATCATCGATAAGATCAAGGCAAAGGCAAAAAGCGACGTAAAGCACATCGTGCTGCCCGAGGGCGAAGAGATCCGCAACGTGCAGGCGGCCGTGATGATCCGCGACCAGGGCCTGGCCAAGCTGACCCTGCTGGGCAACCCCGAGAAGGTCAAGGAAGTCGCCGCGGGCGCTGACCTGACCGGCATCGACATCATCGACCCCGCCGACAGCGACAAGGCTCCCCTGTACGCCGCCACCCTGTATGACCTGCGCAAGGCCAAGGGCATGACCGAGGAAGAGGCCGCCAAGAAGGTCGCCGATCCCATGTACTACGGCATCATGATGGTCAAGCTGGGCGACGCCGACGGCCTGGTCTCCGGCGCGATCCACTCCACCGGCGACATGCTGCGCCCCGCGCTGCAGGTCATCAAGTCCAAGCCCGGCATCAAGACCGTGTCCTCCTGCTTCCTGATGGAGTGCCCGGACAAGTCCTACGGCGACGACGGCGTGATGATCTTCGCGGACTGCGCCGTGAACATCGAGCCCGACGCCGAGCAGCTGGCGAACATCGCCCTGGGCGCCGCGGATTCCGCCCGTTCTCCACCAAGGGCTCCGCCAAGCACGACAACGTGACCAAGGTGCAGGAAGCCACCCGCATCGCCAAGGAAATGGCCCCCGACCTGGCCCTGGACGGCGAGCTGCAGCTCGACGCCGCGCTGGTCGAGAAGGTCGGCCAGCTGAAGGCGCCCGGCAGCAAGGTGGCCGGCCACGCCAACACCCTGGTGTTCCCGGACCTGGGCGCCGGCAACATCGGCTACAAGCTGGTGCAGCGCCTCGCGGGCGCCGAGGCCTACGGCCCCATCCTCCAGGGCATCGCCAAGCCCTGCAACGACCTGTCCCGCGGCTGCTCCGCCGAGGACATCGTGGCCACCGTCGCCATCACGGCCTGCCAGGCACAGGGCTAAGGCTGTTTCGGAGGGGGATTAGCTTCCCCCTCCGAGGCCTCCCCCCTGACAGATTTTGCTTGAGGTGTAAAGCCTCCGGCCGCAAAATCTGCAAGGAAGGAATTTTCCCTCCGGAAAATGGGATTTCCCTGCGAGAAAATATCCCACGTCCCCGCCGCACATGTCGCCGGGGACGATTGAAAGTCGGGGCGCTCACGCCCCCGACACCCCCGTCAAATTTGTTTTACAGGAGTGTTGTCATATGAAAATTTTGGTTATCAACGCCGGTTCCTCCTCCCTGAAGTTCCAGCTCATCGACATGGACAACGAGTCCGTCATCGCCAAGGGCCTGGTCGAGCGCATCGGCACCGTCGATCCCACCACCGACCTGACCTACAGCTGGGGCGACCAGAAGATCAAGGAGAAGCAGCTCAAGAAGGCCAAGACCCACGCAGAGGCCATGTCCGTGGTTCTGGACGTGCTGGTGGGCAAGGACTGCACCGCCTCCGAGTACAACGCCGACGACGGCAAGCCGCACCTGGTGAACATCGGCGTCATCTCTGACCTGAAGGAGATCGGCGCGGTGGGCCACCGCGTGCTGCACGGCGGCGAGAAGTTCACCGCCTCCTGCCTGATCGACGACGCTTGCATCGCCGCCATCGAGGAGAACATCCCCCTGGGCCCCCTGCACAACCCCGCCAACCTGATGGGCATTCGCGCCTGCCAGGAGGTCCTGCCGGACGTGCCCCAGGTGGCCGTGTTCGACACCGCCTTCCATCAGACCATGCCCCCCAAGGCGTTCCGCTACGCCATCCCCAATGAGTACTACACCGAGCTGCACATCCGCAAGTACGGCTTCCACGGCACCTCCCACCGCTACATCGCGGCCCGCAGCCAGGAGCTGCTGAACCTGCCCAAGGGCAACAAGGTCATCATCTGCCACCTGGGCAACGGCTCCTCCCTGTCCGCCTGCGTGGACGGCAAGTGCGTGGACACCTCCATGGGCATCACGCCTCTGGACGGCCTGGTGATGGGCACCCGCTGCGGCACCCTGGACCCCGCCGTGGTCGAGTTCATCTGCAACCGCAAGAACATGACCCCCACCGAGGTCCTGACCATGATGAACAAGAAGTCCGGTCTGCTGGGCCTGGCGGGCGATTCCGATATGCGCAATGTCACCGCGCGCTATGACGCCGGCGAAGAGGACGCCAAGCTGGCCATCGAGATGTGGGCCTACGTGCTGAAGAAGTACATCGGCTCCTTCGCCGCGGCCATGGGCGGCGTGGACGCCATCATCTTCACCGCCGGCATCGGCGAGAACCACGTCCGCGCCCGCGAGTGGGCCGTCGAGGGCCTGGAGTTCATGGGCATCAAGATCGACCACGAGAAGAACGTTGCCGCCCGCGGCGAGGCGAAGATCTCCGCCGACGACAGCAAGGTCCAGGTCTGGGTCATCCCCACCGACGAGGAGCTGGCCATCGCCCGCGACACCCTGGAGCTCTCTACAAAATAAGAGCTTTGATTTAGAGTTAAGAGTGAAGAGTTTAGAGTTAAGAGTGATTAATGTATGTGCATTTTCATCTGAACTCTTAACTCTAAACTCTGAACTCTGAAAATTTAACTTGCTATTCGCCGCGCAAGCGTATATAATAGCAAAGGTTAGGGGGTATTGGGTTGGCATTGGATGTCAGCAAGGCGCTGAAAAATCCCGGGCAGGTCTATCCCTTCACGGCAGCCGTCGCGCTGCCGGAGATGGAGGTGCTCAGCGATCCCGTCCGCTTCGAGGACGTTCGGGTCGAGGGCGAGTTCTTCTGCACCGGAGATCACCGGATCAGCCTGAGGGCCGACGCCGAGACGACGGCGCATTCCCGCTGTTCCCGCTGCCTGGAGCCCGTGGAGGTTCCCGTGCGCGCGCAGATCGACGCCCTGTACGCCAAGGAGCCTGACCCCGAAGACCCCGACCTCTACAGCTTCGAAGCCAACGCGCTGGAGCTGGAGGACGCCGTCAGGGACGCCCTGCTGCTGGAGCTCCCCCTGCAGTTCTTCTGTAAGCCGGACTGCAAGGGCCTGTGCCCGGTATGCGGCGTCAACCTGAACCGGGAAACCTGCACATGCCAGGAGGGCAACGTTACTACCGGCCCCTTTTCGGCATTGAAGTCAATTGTGCTAAATGATGAGGAGGTGTAACAATGGCCACTCCCAAGGGAAAAGTCTCCAAAGCCAGAAGAAATTCTCGCCGCAGCGCTCATTGGAAGCTGTCCGCGCCGGGCATCGTGAAGTGCCCCCGCTGCGCCAAGATGAAGCTGAGCCACCGCGTGTGCAAGTTCTGCGGTTATTATGACGGCCAGGAGATCATCAAGGTTGAAGCCGCGAAGTAATTCGCGCCGAGCCCAAAGCCCGTCCGGCACTGCCGGGCGGGTTTTTTGACCCCCGAACGCATTTCCCCTTGCCTGAACCCGCCCGGTATGGTATGATGAATCCAGAATTCCCATTGAAAGAGGTGGCCCCGATGAAGCTGAACACCATCACCATCGCCGTGACCGACATGGAGCGCACCATCGCCTTCTACCGGGCGATGGCCCAGCTGAAGGTCATCCGGCGCTTCAACCCCGGCCAGGGAGAGATCGCCTTCATGGCCGACCGGGAGGGCGACACCGCCCTGGAGTTTATCCAGCGGCCCGAGCTGGAGCCCGTGCGGGCCACGGGGCTGACGCTGCGCTTCCAGACCCGGGGCGCCCTCGAGCCCCTGCGGGAGCAGGCCTTCGCCATGGGCTACGCCCCCTCCCCCATCCAGTCCCAGCCGCCCAAGCCCGTCCACTTCACGGTGACGGACCCCAACGGGCTGCGCGTGGAGTTCTCCAAGTGACCACAGCGAGGTAACCCTTCCATGTTTCAAGGCTTTTCACAGCAGACCGGCGACTTCCTCTGGAGTCTCGCCCTCAACAACGACCGCACCTGGTTCAAGGCGAACAAGCAGACCTTTGAGGACGTGCTGAACCAGCCCTTCCGGGCCCTGGCCGCGGACACCCTGGCCCGTATGCAGGCCCTCTATCCGTCCCAGGACTTCCAGTCCCACGTCTCCCGCATCTACCGCGACGCCCGCCGCCTCTTCGGCAGGGGACCCTTCAAGGACCACCTCTGGTTCACCATCCACAGCGGCGACCGCCACGCGGTGGGTCCCATGTTCTGGTTTGAGGTGGACCGCGTGTCCTGGTCCTACGGCATGGGCATCTGGGACGACTCCACGGACGTGCCCGCAGCCTTCCGCGCCGCGGTGGACGCCGATCCCGCCCGCTTCGAGGCCCTGGTGCGGGACATCGCCGGCTACGGTCCCTACAAGCTGTGGGGCCCGGAGTACAAGCGGCCCAAGGGCGACCGGGGTGAGCTGCTGAACCCCTGGTACAACCGCAAGCACTTCAGCGTCGGCTACGAGCACGGCTACGGCGGCCCGCTGTTCGACGAGACCCTGCCGGACGTCCTCGTCCGGGACTTCCAGCGGCTGATGCCCATGTACCACTTCCTGAAGGAGGTCTACAACGCCGTGCTGATCGAGCGCGCAGGCCGCCCGGGCAAGGGGTGAACAAGAGAACAGACAGCGCAGGCGCGGAACGCCATCGGCATTCCGCGCCTGCGCTGTTTCCATGAGAACTCACTATTGCCCCTTCAAGCCCCTCTGGAACTCCCACTGGCCGAGGAAGCCGGCGATCTGGGCGCAGCGGGCCATGCCGGAGAGGGTCGCGCCGGCCTCCGAGCGGCTGTCCGCGAGGGTCCGCTGCATGGCCGCCAGCGAGCGAAGCTGCTCCGCCAGCGCGGCGCACAGCCGGTTCTCACCGGGGAGGCTCTCCAGCGCCCCGGCGGCCTGTTCGGCCTCGGTGGTCGCCACGGCACAGAGCGTGCGCGCCGCGTCCCCGCCGAGCTCGCCCCGATCCAGCTGCAGGGCGATCTGCCCCAGCTGCCGCGCCTGCTCCCGCAGGGTGGCATCCGCCCCGGCGATGGCCTCGATCTGGGCCTCGGAGGCGGTGATCCGCAGCTTCAACCGGTCCGCCTCCAGGTGGATCACCCCGGCCTCGAGCCCCGCCTCCCGGGAGAGCCGTTCGGCGATGCGCTCGGCCTCGCCCTTGGAGTCGTACACCGCGCCCAGCACCTGCCAGGCGTCCTCCAGCCGGGCCACGTAGCCCGCCGCGCCCCGGGCGCTGTAGGCGGCGGCCTGGAGCCGGGCCTCCTCGGGGGCGTCGCATTGGGCCATGGTCACGCACCAGCCCTCCAGCGGCGGCAGCTCGATCTCGCTGGTCACCCTCGGCGCGGCGGAGACGCTCTCCACCACATCCGGCCTGGCCGCGCTCAGCGTCAGCACGTACACCACCAGCATGGTCACGCACAGGGCGATGGCCCAGGCCAGCGCCGTGGGCCGCTCCCGCCGCACCCGAACCCGCGTCACACTCAAGGCGGCACCTCCCCCGCATTGCTCTCGAAAAAGCGTATGCGAAGAGGTGCCGCCTTTATGTGGAATTCTCGGTCAATTGTCGAAGCGCGGACGCGCTCCCCTTCTCACCCCTCGGCCGCGGCGAACTGGCTGTTGTACAGTTCGGCGTAGAACCCGTTCTTCGCCAGCAGCGACTGGTGATTGCCCTGCTCCACGATATGGCCGTCCCGCATCACCAGGATCACGTCGGCCTCCCGTATGGTGGACAGCCGGTGGGCCACCACGAAGCTGGTGCGGCCCTTCATCATCCGGGCGAAGGCGGACTGAATCCGCAGCTCCGTGCGGGTGTCGATGGAGGAGGTCGCCTCGTCCAGGATCAGCATCGGCGGCAGCCAGAGCGACTCGTCGCCCTCCCCGGATGCCTGGTCGCCCGAGAGCATCACCCGGCTGATGCACAGCAGCTGCTTCTGTCCCTGGGACAGCTGGCCGCCGTCCTCGCCGATCACGGTGTCATAGCCCTCCGGCAGCCGCATTATGAAGGAGTGGGCATGGGCCGCCTTCGCCGCGGCCACGACCTCCGCCTCCGTCGCGTCGGGCCGTCCCATGGCGATGTTCTCCCGCACGGTGCCCCGCTTGAGCCAGGTCTCCTGCAGCACCATGCCGTAGGCCGCCCGCAGGCTCTTCCGGGGAATCCGGCGGATGTCCCGCCCCTCCACCGATATGCTGCCTGCGTCCACGTCGTAAAAGCGCATCAGCAGGTTGATCAGCGTGGTCTTTCCGCAGCCCGTGGGGCCCACGATGGCCACCCGCTGGCCGGGGCACACCGACAGGTTGAAGTTTTCGATCAGCTTCCGGTCCGGGCTGTAGGAGAAGCACACGTCCCGCCACTCCACCTGGCCCCGCACCGCCTCCAGCGGCGCGGCGCCCGGGGCGTCCGGCGCCTGGGCGGGGGCCTCGATCAGCTCGAACAGCCGCGCCGCGCAGGCGATGGCGTTCTGCAGCTCCGTCACCACGCCGGAGATCTCGTTGAAGGGCTTGGTGTACTGGTTGGCGTAGCTCAGGAAGGCCGTCAGCATGCCCACGGTCATGGCGCTGCCGGGGGCCAGGGCCACCAGCGCGCCGGACAGCGCCACCAAGGCGTACACCACCGAGTTGACGAACCGGGTGGCCGGATTCGTGATCGAGGAGAAGAACGTGGCCTTCAGCGAGCAGTCCCGCAGGCGCTCGTTGATCTCGTCGAAGGTCTCCGTCTCCGCCGACTCCCGGCCGTAGGCCTGCACCACCTTCAGATTGCCGATGCGCTCGTCGATGAAGCCGGTCTGCTCGCCCCGGGTCTGGGACTGCTGCCGAAACAGCGCATAGGTCCGCTTGGCGATGAACCGCGCCACGAACAGCGACAGCGGCGTCACCGCCACCACCACCAGCGTGATCAGTGGGTTCTGGGTAAACATGAAGCCCAGCGTGAACAGGATCGTCAGTACGCCGGAAAACAGCTGGGTGAAGCCCATCAGCAGGCCGTCGGCGAACTGGTCCGCGTCGGCGATCACCCGGCTGACGGTCTCGCCGTGGGGATGCGCGTCGATGTAGCTCAGGGGCAGCGCCTGGATGTGGGCCAGCGCCTCCTCCCGCAGGTCCCGCACCACGTCGAAGGTGATGCGGTTGTTGGTCACGTTCATGATCCATTGGCCCAGGGCCGTCAGCGCCACGCACAGTCCGATGCGCCACAGCAACGGCCAGATGATCTCGAACCGCACCGCGCCCGCGCCGATGATGCCGTCGATGGCGCGGCCCACCAGCACCGGCACGGCCAGCGTCAGCAGCACCGTGGCCGCCGACAGCGCGAGCGACAGCAACACCAGCCAGCGGTAGCGACCAATGTGGTTCAGCACCTTCTTCAGCGTCGCCAGCTGACCCCTGGGGGAAGCGTTCCGCTCTCTGCGCGTCATACCGCCGCCCCCTTTCCGAACTGGGAATCGTAGATCTCCCGGTAGACCGGACAGTTCTCCAGCAGCTCGCCGTGGGTGCCCCTGCCCACCAGACGGCCGTCGTCCAGCACCAGGATCAGGTCCGCCCCCATAATGGAGGCCGTGCGCTGGGAGATGATGAACACCGTGGGGCGGTAGTCCAGGCGGGCGATGGCTCTTCTGAGCCGCGCGTCCGTGGCCATGTCCAGCGCGGAGGCGCTGTCATCCAGGATCAGTATCTCCGGCCTGCGCACCAGCGCCCGGGCGATGGTCAGGCGCTGCTTCTGGCCGCCGGACAGGTTGCCGCCGTTCTGGGACAGCTCGCCGTCCAGGCCGCCCTTGGCCTCCAGCACGTCCAGGGCCTGGGCCGCCTCGGCGGCGGCCAGCAGCTCCCCGTCGTCGGCGTCCGGCTTGCCCCAGCGCAGGTTGTCCCGGATGCTGCCCTTGAACAGGGCCGCCTTCTGCATCACCACGCCGATCCGGTTCCGCAGGGCCGCCTGGGGCCAGTTCCGGGCGTTCACGCCGTCCAGCAGCACCTCGCCCTCGGTGGCGTCGTAGAACCGGGGGATCAGCCGCGCCAGCGAGCTCTTGCCGGAGCCGGTGCCGCCGATGATGCCCACGGTCTGGCCCTGCAGGACGGAAAAGTCGATGTCCACCAGCGCCGGGCTGCCCGCGCCGGGGTAGGTCAGAGACACGTGGCGGAATTCCACCGCCGGAGCCGAGTCGTCCCGGGTCCCGGCCATGGCCTCGGGGCTTTGCATCGAGCGCTCCAAGGCCAGCACGTCCGCTACGCGCTTCCAGCTGGCCCAGCCCTTGTTGATGGTGATGGTCAGCGAGGCAAACTTCAACAGCTCCACCAGGATCTGGCTCATGTAGTTGTACAGCGCCACCACCTGGCCGGTGGACAGCGCGCCGATGTTCACCCGGATCGCCCCCTGGCGCACCAGCACGATCACCGCCGCGTTGATCAGCACGTAGGCCACCGGGTTCAGCAGAGCCGACACCTTCCCGGCCCGCTTCTGCCGGGCGGTCAGCTCCCGGTTCTTCGCCCGGAAGGCGGCGAACTCGGCGTCCTCCCGGCGGAAGGCGCGGATGACCCGCACGCCGGCCAGGTTCTCCCGGGTCGCCCCCAGCACCGACTCCAGCTGGCGCTGAACGCCCTGCATCATCGGCAGGCTCGCCGCCATGATGGCGTACACCACGCCGAACAGCACCGCGATCACCGCCGCGAAGATCAGCGCGCAGCGCACGTCGATGGTGAAGGCCATGACCATCGCGCCAAGCACCACGAAGGGCGAGCGCAGCAGCAGGCGCAGCGCCATGTTCACGCCCGTCTGGGCCTGGTTCACGTCGCTGGTCATCCGGGTGATCATGGCGGAGGTGCCCAGCCGGTCCACGTCCGGGAAGGACAGGGAGGCCAGCTTTTCAAACAGCGCGTGCCGCACGTCCGCGGCGAAGCCGGTGGCCGCCTTGGCCGCGAAGTACTGGGCCGTGATAGCCGCCGCCAGGCCAACCAGCGCCAGGGCGATCAGCAGGCCGCTCATCCGCCAGACGTGGGCCGGGCTGCCGCCGCCGATGCCCGCGTCGATGATGGAGGCCACCACCAGCGGCACCAGCAGGTCCAGCAGCGCCTCGAACATCTTGAACAGCGGCGCGCACACGCACTCCAAGCGGTATTTTTTCAGGTATTTCAGCACTGTTTATCCCTGCCTATCTCTCTTTATCAGTTTTATTGTAGAAGTTTTGCCTGTCTTGCGCAGCCTTCAATTCAACTACATCCGTCGCCTCAAGTGGAAAATACAATACTTCCACGCCAAATTGTGAAATCGCTGCCGATAAATAAGACTGTCCTTTCAGGTAATCTTCCACCTGTTCATCGCAAACAACGATATACTTTTTCAATCTGCGTCCCTGGGTCTTTTCATACAGCAGCATTTTCAAGACATCCGCTGCAATTTTGTGTGCTTGCGCAGGCTTGATCCTTCCAATATGCGCGTAAATCTCCCCAACAACACCGTGTTCAGTCGATAGAAAGTCCGGCACTATAGTCACACCTTCATCGCCTTCTATCAGAACCTTCGGATTTGAAAGAAGCGTATCGTCCAAAAGATAATCTTCGGTTTTCTGGAATAATACGCTTTCAATGCGCTGTTGCACATCGGACTTTCCATTGTATTCCATGACGCTCTCCCTTTTTCAACTATATTTTTATTATATAGGATATCGTGTTTCTCCGCAACCTCGCCTTCCCAGATATTCCCTTTGATTTTGGCCCGGCGTATATGGGATAATATACGCATCACAAGGCGAGCACAGCGGAGGCGAGGCATGATGAAGAACGGCAGGCGATACTTCGCTGGGATTATTGCGGGGCTGATCCTTCCCTATGCCCTCGCCTGCCATATCAGCGCGCCCTTCGCGGACCTCGCCCTGCGCCGCCTCTCCCGGCCCGCCATGCTGGCCCTGCATCGGCTCACCGCGCCAGTCGCCTTTCCGATCGCGGAGCTCACGGGGCTGCTCCTCCTCGCCGCGGCGCTGCTCTCGCTGGCAACGACCGCCTGCCGCGCCGCCCTTCGGAAAAGCGTCGCCCCGCTGGGCCGCTGGCTGCGAAGCGCAGCCCGGGTCGCGCTGCCGCTGGCCGCGCTCCTGATCCTGCTGTGGCTGCCACCCTGCGCGGTGACGCCGGAGGACCTGCCCGCCCCGCCGGAGGCCGAGCCCCTCGCCTGGCTGTGCGGCGAATTGATCGACGCGCTGAACGGGGCCCCGCTGCGCTTCTCCGCGCCGGACGCCATCCTTCGCCAGGCACCTGAGATCGCCGGGATGCCGGAATGCGTCGTGAAATCCGCCCGATACCCGGAGTGGATGCGCGCCGTTCACATCTCCGGCCTGTTCGTGCCCCTCACCGGCGAGGCCCTGGTGGACGCCGGCGCGCCGACGCCCCTGCTGCCCTTCACCGCCGTCCACGAGCTGATGCACCTGGCGGGCGTCGCCGACGAAGGCGCGGCCAACATCGCCGCCTGGGAGCGCTGCCTGGCTGCCGGGGGCGAATTCGCCGACTCCGCCCGGCTGTGGGCCCTCCGCTGCGCCATGGGGCAGTTGAAGCAGTCGGATGAAGCCGCCTGGCGGCGCGTCCGGGGCAAAATGAAAGACGACCTTTCGGCCGTCTTTCAACAGTGCAATGGGGAGGCCGCGCCGGCGGCATCCAGTCAACCCGCGCTGCGCCTGAGCCCCGGCGACTACGGGGCACTGGTGGGCTACCTGGCGTCCCGGCTTTCGGCGTAGCCCGTCACGACGTAGCCCGCCTCCCGCACCGCGCGGCGCAGCGCCGCCTCGTCCGGGGGCTGCTTGCAGCGCACCCTGGCCCGACAGCCGTCGATGCGCACCGTCGCCCAGGTGCCCTCCAGTTCGTTCAGCGCGTTCTCCACCCGGCGGGCGCAGTTCTCGCAGGTCATGCCGCCGATGGTCAGCTCCGCGCCATAGGGGTAGTGGGCGGGGTTGCGGTCCGAAGCGCCCCGGCGCTTCACTGTCTCGTGCTCGCCGCAGCAGCCGCCGCCCTTCCGCACGCGCCGGACGGCAAAGACCGCCGCCACCGCCGCCACGGCTACCACCAACACAATCACCAGCGCGTTCACTGCCGCTTCACCCCGCATCCCTGCATGCAATGGGCGCAGTCTCCCCCACAGGAGAGCTTGCCGCGCCGGCGATCCCGGACGACCTTCCGCGCCGCGAGAAACAGCACGGCGGCCACCCCCCCAAGGGTGACCCAATCCCACAGCTTCATAGCGCTCACCTCACCCCGCCGCCGGCATCACCGGCGGCCCAATTATTGTTCCCGGACGCCCGGGAGGAAATCCTCCCGGGCGGCGATTCATCACATGAATCCCAGCGCCAGGCCGATCAGCCGCACCACCAGCGCGGCCACCCAGGCCACGGCGCACTGCCAGAGCACCACACCCAGGGCCCACTTGCCGCCCAGCTCCCGGCGGATGGAGGCCACCGCCGCCACGCAGGGGGTGTACAGCAGGCTGAACACCAGCAGGGAGGCCGCGGTCAGCGAGGTCATCACGGTGGTGACGCCCTCGGCGTAGAGCACGTTCAGCACGGTGACGACGCTCTCCTTGGCCATGAAGCCGCTGATCAGCGAGGTGCAGATGCGCCAGTCGCCCAAGCCGACGGGCCGGAACAGCGGCACCAGCACGCCGGAGATCATCGCCAGGATGCTGTTTCCGGAATCCTCCACCAGGTTGAAGTGGAGGTCGAAGCTCTGCAGCACCCACACCACGATGGTGGCGATCAGTATGACCGAGAAGGCCCGCTGCAGGAAGTCCTTAGCCTTCTCCCACAGCAGCATGGCCACGCTGCGGGGGCTGGGCAGCCGGTAGTTGGGCAGCTCCATCACGAAGGGCACGGCCTCGCCCTTGAACAGCGTGTTCTTGAACAGCAGCGCCGCCAGTATGCCGACGATGATGCCCAGCACGTACAGCTCCGTCATGATCAGGCCGCCCCGGCCCGGGAAGAACGCCTGCACGAAGAAGGCGTAGATGGGCACCTTGGCGGTGCAGCTCATGAAAGGCGTCAGCAGGATGGTCATCTTGCGGTCGCGCTCGCTGGGCAGGGTGCGGGTGGACATCACCGCCGGCACCGTGCAGCCGAAGCCGATCAGCATCGGCACGATGCTGCGGCCGGACAGGCCAATGCGCCGCAGCAGCCGGTCCATGACGAAGGCCACGCGGGCGATGTACCCGCTGTCCTCCAGCAGCGACAGGAAGAAGAACAGCGTGACGATGATGGGCAGGAAGCTGAGCACGCTGCCCACGCCCTCGAAGATGCCGCCGATCACCAGGCCGTGCAGCACCTCGTTGACGCCGGCGGAGGTCATCGCGCCGTCCACCAGGTCCGTCAGCGCCTCGATGCCCATGGCCAGCAGGTCCTGGAGCCACGGGCCGATCACGTTGAAGGTCAGCCAGAACACTACGCCCATGATGGCGATGAACATCGGTATGGCGGTGAACTTGCCCGTCAGCACCCGGTCGATGCGCTGGCTGCGCAGGTGTTCCTTGCTCTCCCGGGGATGGGTGACGCAGCTGTCGCACACCTTCTGGATGAAGGCGAAGCGCATGTCGGCGATGGCCGCGCTGCGGTCCAGGCCGCGCTCCTTCTCCATCTGCAGCACGATGTGCTCCAGGGTCTCCCGCTCGTTCTCGTCCAGCTCCAGCTGGCTGAGGATCAGCTGGTCGCCCTCGATGATCTTGCTGGCCGCGAACCTCGGCGGCAGGCCGGCCCGCACGGCGTGGTCCTCGATCAGGTGGACCACCGCGTGCAGACAGCGGTGCACCGCGCCGCCGTTGTCGGTGCTGTCGCAGAAGTCCTGGCGCAGCGGCTTTTCCTGGTAGTGGGCGATGTGCAGCGCGTGCTTCACCAGCTCGTCCACGCCCTGGTTCTTCGCCGCGGAGATGGGCACCACGGGCACGCCCAGCATGGCCTCCATGCCGTTGATGTCGATGGAGCCGCCGTTGCCGTTCACCTCGTCCATCATGTTCAGGGCCACCACCGTGGGCACGTTCATCTCCAGCAGCTGCATGGTCAGGTACAGGTTGCGCTCGATGTTGGTGGCGTCCACGATGTTGATGATGGCCTTGGGCTTCTCGTTCAGCACGAAGTTGCGGGACACCAGCTCCTCGCTGGAATAGGGCGACATGGAATAGATGCCCGGCAGGTCCGTGATGGAGGTGTCCTGGTGGCCGCGGATCGCGCCGTCCTTCCGGTCCACCGTCACGCCGGGGAAGTTGCCCACGTGCTGGTTCGCGCCGGTCAGCTGGTTGAACAGGGTGGTCTTGCCGCTGTTCTGGTTGCCCACCAGCGCGAAGGTCAGCTTCGTGCCCTCCGGCAGCGGGTCGCCGCTGCCCTTGGCGTGGTACTTGCCGTCCTCGCCCAGGCCCAGGTGGGGCTTTTCGCGGTTGCGGGCGCGGCTGCCCTCCCCGTTCTCCGCCCGCTTCTGGGTCGGCGTCACGTCGATCTTCGCGGCGTCCGCCAGCCTCAGCGTCAGCTCATAGCCGTGGATGCGCAGCTCCATGGGGTCCCCCATGGGCGCCAGCTTGACCAGCGTCACCTCCGCGCCGGGTATGACGCCCATGTCCAGGAAGTGCTGCCGCAGGGCTCCCTCGCCCCCCACGGCGTCGATTCGAGCGCTCTGACCGATTTTCAGGTCCTTCAGGGTCATGTTCCTCTCCCCTTTTCTTTCGATTGGAACTTTTTATCCAAAGGTTTTATTGAAAGCCTTAGGGTCAAACAGAAAGCATCTACAGATGCTTCATGGTTTGCTATGAAATCGCCGGTGTTCGGGTAGGTTGTGTCAGCGCTCCGCGCCTGCCCGGTAGTAGCTCAGGCAGCGCCCCAGCAGCCGCAGCGCCTCCCGGGCATCCTCGTCGCCCAGGTAGTCCAGCAGAGAAGCCTGCCGCCGGGTGAAATCCCGGTGAAGCGCCTTCGCCGCCTCGACGCCCGCGTCCGTCAGCGAAACGTGGACCCGACGCCGGTCGTCCGCGTCCTGGAGCCGGAGCACCAGGCCCTTCTCCTCCAGCCGGCGCAGGATGTTGGCCACCCGGCCGGTGGTCAGCCCCATCCGGGACATGATCTCGCCGGGGAGCATCGAGCGGTTCACGCGATACAGGCACAGGAGCACCCCGTCCTCGCCCTGGGCGATGACGGCATCGCTCAGCCGGTACAGCTCCTTCAGATGATCGAAGTGCATCTGAATCAGCTGTTCTGTCAGGCGGTTGTCCTCCACGGCGCTATCGCTCCCTCCCCTACTCATAAGTTAGTATAATCACACTAACTTATGCTGTCAAGTTAAATTTAACTTACCCGTATGGAAGCGCCGCTCGGGCCGCGCAAAGCGGCGGCCCCCGGCGTTGTCTGCCGGAAGCCGCCAATATATTCCTATCGAATGACGATCTTTACCCCGGGCCTGGCCCACTGGATGATCTTCTTCATCGTGCTCTCCGGCACGGCCACGCATCCTCCCGTGGACTTCTTCGACCCGGTGCAGTGCAGGAAGATGCAGCTGCCCTTGCCGGGGGTGCCCTCGGCATTGTAGTCGATGAACATGCAGTAGTTGTACACGCCCTTGTAGTTGATCAGGTACTCATCCTTGCCGTTGTGCTTGCGGTCAGCGGTGCGTTCGTCCACCAGCTGGTTGTAGTACTTGCTGGAGGAATCCCCGCACCAATAGTGGTACTTGGTCACCTTGGTATAGGTCATGTTGGCCCCGGGATCGTCCTTGATGCCGAAGGGCGTGGTCAGGTTGTAGGTCCCCACCGGCGTGCGCTCGTCGCCCGCGACGGTCTTGCCGAGGCCCTTGCGGCCCACGTAGGCGGTGCTCTCGAACAGCTTCTTCCAGATGCCGTTCTGCTTCTCGTGCACGGAGAGCGTGGCGGTGCTGCCGGAGATGTAGTCCACCAGCACGATCTGGTCCGTCTGGGACGCGCACTCCAGCTTCGCGGCCTCGCTGCCCTCCGCGGCGCTCTCCTCGGGCGCGGCGGCGGGGGCGGTGACCGTCACCTGGATGGTCAGCTTCTGCTTGCCGTACTTCACCTTCAGCTTGGTGGTTCCCGCCTTCTTGCCGGTGATCACACCCTTCTTGCTGACGGTGGCGATCTTCTTGCTGCCCACCGCGTACTTTTCCACGCCGCCCCGGGGCAGGCTGAACTTCTCGCCCACCTTCACCGAGACCTCCTTGGGCAGCACCACCACGCCCAGCTTGGCGGACGCGCCGCCGCCGGAGGCAGAGATCACGGACTTGCCCACGGCCACGGCCTTGATCCTGCCCTCTGCGGCCAGGGCCACGGCCTCGTCGGAGCTCTCCCAGATCAGCTCGGCGGCGGTGATCCGCTTCACCTTGGGCTTGACCGTCACCGTGCCGCCCTCCAGCATCAGGCCGACCTTCACCGGCATCTTTATGGTGGGCTTCTTCGCCGCCAGGGCGTCCACCGGCAGCGCCAGGAGCAGCGCCGCCAGCAGCAGCGCGCTCAGCCATCGTCTCATCTTCATGCTGTATTCCTCCCGCGAACGCGCCGGAGCGCCTTCGCACACTTCTCCATTCTATCCGCATCAGTATAGCACACAATCGTGACGCCGCTGTGCCCATACCCGGGAGAAAAAACTCTATTTATACCGGCCAAAAACAAAAAAGCCCGGCTCCAGCCGGCTCAATCCGATTCCCTGCATATAATAAAGCCTGTGGGTTCAAACCAGGCAGCTCCCGCGGCGCGCGCCAACTTCCGCTTATTGCTGCTGCCTTCCGGCCCTGACAAGATTCACGGCATGACGCCGCACGGGACCCAGTCATCATCACCCACAGACTGAATGAGTATACCACATCGCGCAGTAAATTGCAAGCCCTTTTCGCAAATCGGACCGCAAACTTCAATTCAAGGTTGGTGCAGCGCTTATTTCGTGAAAAAACTTCCCTTTGGGCCGGTCACTCGGGCCCGCCCCGGCCCATTCTTCCTCCCCGGGATTGATTTCATGCCGCAGTTGCGGTACAATAACTGGAGAAACACGCCGCCCTCTGGCGGCAGGAGGAATCGCCCATGCGTCGCAGACTTTCGATCGCCGCCAACCTGCTGGCCGCCGCGCTGGCCCTGTCGGCCTGGTTCAGCATGACCTTCAGCTTTGGGCCCCATGGCGCCCTCAGCGCGCCGGGCCTCGGCGCGCTGAAGTACTTCACCGTGCTGTCGAACCTGTTCCAGGCCGTGACCTCCATCGCCTGGGTTGTCATGCTGGTCCGCCAGTCCCGGGGCAGGATCCCCGGCCCCTCCCGGCGGCTCTGCCGCCTGAAATACGCCGCTGCCGTGGCCGTGGGGCTGACCTTCTTCACCGTGCTGCTGTTCCTCGGGCCGCTGTACGGCTATGAATCCATGTACGACCACGCCAACCTCTGGTTCCACCTGGTGGTGCCGCTGCTGGCCATGGTCGACTTCGCCCTGCTGGACCGCGCCGCCACCGTGCCGCTGGGAGATTTCCGCTTCGCCATGCTGCCCATGCTGGCCTACGCCGTGTACTACATCGGCAACCTGCTCGTCAACGGCGTCGGCAAGGGCGCGAACACCAACGACTGGTACGGCTTCGCCAAGGCCGGGCTCCGCGGCGCGATCCTCGCCTTTGTGATCATCCTGACGGGCAACGCCATCCTGGCGCTGCTGCTGCGCCTGCCCCGCCGCCCGAAGAGAGAAAAGCGTTAAAACTCCGCCGGGAGTCAACTTTTCTATCCCGGCGGGCGTCTATAGTATATGATCCATTTTTTCCCAATCGAAGGGAGCGAATGCCAACATGAAGTATCAAATCCCGCGCCTGGTTTCGGTTCTCATCCTGCTGGCGCTCCTGCCCATCGCGCCGGCCCGGGCGGCGTCTGAACAAAAATGCTGGGCGGGCTTTTTCGACTACTACTATCACGCCGCCCAGCAGTGCGCCCTGGCAGGCACCACCTCCGAGGTCACGCTGGAGGAAGCCCTCGCCCAAAACAAAACTCCCTGCCCGGTGTGCGTGGACGACAGCCGCCGCTACAAAAAGGTGGAGTCTATCGTCCGGGGTGGCACCGTGGTGATCCGCGTGCCGGACGCCTGGCTGCGCGCCCGGGAGGACGACGCCTATGAAATCGACTACGTCGCCGAGCCCTGGCAGGCGCAGTACACCGGGGCCCGGGCCGACGCCGAGGTGGCCGAGCAGCTCCACGGCGAGGGCTACCGCGCCTTTCTGGAGGCCGCCTCCGCAAAGGGCGAGGCCTACGCCGGCGACGGCGACATCCCCATGGGCTGCGTGCCGGAGCTGGTCCCCGGCGATGGCGACCTGGTGATGAACCGGCGGCACATCGGCGGCGCGTGGTACCTGACGCTGCGCCCCTCCGAGGAGGGACGCAAGCGGCTGGAGAAAAAGAAGAAGCTGGACGTGGACCTGAAATTCTCCCTGAACCAGCTCGCCCTCCGCGACGGCATACTGTCCGTGGGCAAGCGCGACGAGTGGGAGGACAAGTCCCTCACCCTCAAGCCGGACAAGTCGAAGGCCGCCCCCACGGGCTGGCAGCGCGACGGGCTGGACCTCGCGGTGTTCCAGGAGAGCGGCGCGAACATCTGCGTCATCCACCTGAGCGCCGACGCGCCCACCACGGAAGGCGCCGCCCTGCTGATCGACGGCGTGGACTCCGGCATCCGCATGGACGGCTACCCCGGGGACGGGGACGCCATCTTCTGCTGCGTGCTCACCGACGGCGAGATGAGCGCCCTGGAGTCGGGCGCCGGCTTCGAGCTCGCCTGGCCCGACGCCCAGCCCGCGCCGTCGGACAGCTTCGCCGCCGCCTTCCAGAGCGCCCTCGCCGCTGGGGAGGATACCGACGAGGCTGCCGCAGGGGACCCCGACCCCGTGACTGAGGCCGAGTGCGCCAGCGGGCTCGTCGCCCGGATGGACCGGGCCGACTATCCCCCGGCCCCGACCTACCTCTCCTTCACCCTCTCCAACGACGGCCCCATGAAGTATTACAACGTCCCCGGCGCCCTGGAGGCGTGGGACGGCGAGGGCTGGCGCGCCGTGGCCGGGAACTATCACTACTGCGCCCGGAACCCCGACCAGCTGAAGGGCTACACCGCCGAGGGCGTGCGCCTCGCCATGCCCCTGAACAACCTCCAGCCGCTGACCATGGGCCTGTACCGCGTCAAGGTGGAGTCCTTTGAGGGCGAGGGCATCGTCAACGCCGACACCTGGCTGGAATTCCGCGTCTCCGCCGACGCCGAGCCCCTGGAGCCCATGCCCGAGGCCGCCGTCGAACTGGCCTCCGGCACGTGGAACGTTGCGGACCACGCCCCGGCCTTCGCCGACGCTCCGGACTACAATTCCTGCATGGACACCTCCCGCTTCTCCACCGCCGCCCGCAATCTCGTGCAGGCGGGCGACGTGGTCTACGAGCTGCGCGGCCTGTTCATGGACGACTGGGACTGGGTGCCCACCGGCTACTGGCTCGTCAGCTACCCCGCGGGGCACCCCGAGCAGCCCCACATGGTGCTCTCCGGGCTGGACGCCAGCTTCTGCACCCTCTACGACACCGGCGACGGCCTGCTGATCTGGACGGACTCCGCGGACCGCCTGCTGCGGGTCAGCTACGACGGGCAGGAAATCAGCCGCGTCGAGAACCTCTACGACGAGCCCGCCCGCACCCTGTACGACCTGCTCCCCGTGGGCGAGTGGCTCTACGCCTGCGACGGCGAGGCCGTCTGGCGCGCGCCGCTGTCCGGCTGCAGGGCCGAGAAGGTCTATACCGCTGACGACCACATCCTCAACAGCCGGGAAGGCGCGAGCCTGGTTTACGCGGACGGCGTGCTGTACGTGGCGGACCGGGGCATCGTGGCGGTGGACACCGAAGACCTGACCGTCACCCGCCTGATCGACGAATACGACCGGGAGAGCGGCGAGTGCGGCCTGGGCTACATCGTGCTGGGCGGCGAGCTGTACACCTGGGTGCCCTCCAAGGGCTGCACCGCGGCCATCGACGTAGCCACCGGCGAGGGCCGGAAGGTCTCCGACACCCGCTTCTACTTCAGCCAGGTCACCGAGGGCGGCGTCGTGCTGGCCCTGACCGGCAAGAACGACGAAGGGCTGTTCGGCGGCTACGACGCAGCGGACTTCTACCTGCCCGCGGACCCCGCCCACCCCGCCTTCGACCCCGACCACTGCGAGAAGCGCCCCATCGAGAGCTACGACTTCGCCCTCGGCGACTGGCTGTACCAGGCCCATGACGACGGCCCCGAGACCGTGTCGGCGCTTCCGTGGTAAGCAAGAATTCCGAGCAATCGAATCCCATAAATTGACGGGACTGTCTCAAAACAACGTATTGCGAAAGAATCATCAGGTGATGATTCAAAGCACACCGTAGGGGCGCCATAATTGGCGCCCGCGGCGGAAGATCCGCTCCCAGCGGCATTTCTGCCGTCCCTACGAATGGATTTTGCAATGCTGTTTTGAGACGGTCCCGTTCTGCTTCCCGCCTTAAAACCCACATATCGCCGTTTCCAGCCGCGCCGCATGCCGGCTTTTAATTATAGTTACCATCTATATCTGAATATAATATTGATGTATTTGACAATAACCCATCGATCCTATAGAATATTGCCATCGACCGAAAGGAAGTGCGACCATGAACCATTCCGCGCAGTCCCGCGCCTTGCGCCTGTGGGCGGCCCTGTTGAGCCGGAACCGAATGTGACGGCCCGCGCCGAAGCGAGCCGTTCCCCCACAGCATAGATGAAAAGGAGATAAAAACATGTCTGATATCCGCAATTCCGCCAACTGGGCCTTTGAAACCAAGCAGCTGCACGTCGGCCAGGAGGCCGCCGATCCCGCCACCGACGCCCGCGCCGTGCCGATCTACGCCTCGACCTCCTTCGTGTTCCACAACTCCCAGCACGCCGCCGACCGCTTCGGCCTGCGGGATGCCGGCAACATCTACGGCCGGCTGACCAACCCCACCAACGGCGTATTCGAGGCCCGCATCGCGGCGCTGGAGAACGGCTCCGCGGCCCTGGCGGTGGCCTCCGGCGCGGCGGCCATCAGCTACACCTTCCAGGCGCTGGCGAAGGCCGGCGAGCACATCGTGGCCTCCAAGACCATCTACGGCGGCACCTACAACCTGCTGGCCCACACCCTGCCGCTGACCAGCGGCATCACCACCACCTTCGTGGACCCGGACGTGGAGGGCAGCTTTGAAAACGCCATCACCGACTCCACCAAGGCCATCTTCGTGGAGACCCTGGGCAACCCCAACTCCAACCTGATCGACATCGAGGCCGTCGCGGCCATCGCCCATCGCCACGGCATCCCGCTGGTGGTGGACTCCACCTTCGCCACGCCCTACCTGGTGCGGCCCCTGGAGTGGGGCGCGGACATCGTGGTCCACAGCGCCACCAAGTTCATCGGCGGCCATGGCACGGCCATCGGCGGCGTGATCGTCGAGGGCGGCAAGTTCGACTGGAAGGCCGGCGGCAAGTACCCCTGGATCGCCGAGCCGAACCCCAGCTACCACGGCGTGTCCTTCGCGGACGCGGTGGGCCCCGCGGCCTTCGTGACCTACATCCGCGCCATACTGCTGCGCGACACCGGCGCGACCCTGTCCCCCTTCCACAGCTTCCTGTTCCTCCAGGGGCTGGAGACCCTCTCCCTGCGGGTGGAGCGCCACACCGAGAACGCGCTGCGGCTGGTGGACTACCTCTCCAGGCATCCCCAGGTGGAGGCGGTGCACCACCCCTCCCTGCCCGGCGAGCCCAGCCACGCCCTGTACGCCAAGTACCTGCCCCACGGCGGCGGCAGCATCTTCACCTTTGAGATCAAGGGCGACGCCGCCACGGCCCAGAAGTTCATCGACAACCTGCCCATCTTCAGCCTGCTGGCCAACGTGGCCGACGTCAAGAGCCTGGTGATCCACCCGGCCAGCACCACCCACAGCCAGCTGACCGAGGTGGAGCTGCTGGAGCAGGGCATCAAGCCCAACACCATCCGGCTGTCCATCGGCATCGAGAAGATCGACGACCTGATCGCTGCCCTGGACACCGCCTTCGCCGCAGTGAAGTAACCACGGCTGCCAACAAAAGGACAGCGGCTTCGGCCTTTCGCCGAAACCGCTGTCCCTTTGCGTTTCGCAGGATGTTTCTTTACCGGGTGATGATGTCCACCGGCACGTTGAAGATCTTGGCGACCTTCAGGATCGTGTCGATGTGCCTGCCGATGCCCGCCGCCATGTGGTGGGTCGGGCCGGCCTCGGACCACTTGTCGCAGAACTCCGCCGCGGAGCAGCTGAAGCGCATCCGCATGTTGGTGTCGCCGAACATGAAGATGGGACCCTCCTCATTGACGCCCTCGGCCACCACGAACTTGAAGTGGCCGTCCCGGTCCTGGGTGATGCCCAGGAAGGTGATGGGCTGGTTCGTGGGCGGATAGAACTGAGTCAGGTAGCCGCCGCCGGTCTTGCCGTGGAACACGGGCACAATCTTCATGGTGGGCTTTCTGGCCTGGGAGATGTCCGCGTCGCCGGAGCCGGAGTGGCCGATGATGCAGATGTCCTCGTTGAAGTCGATGGAGTACATCTCACTGAGCTGGCCGGTGCCGCAGATGGTCTTCATGATGCTCATGGCCATGGCCACCTTCATGTCGCCCTCGACGGCGCAGGCGGTGCCCTGCTTGATGAGCATGGAAAACGCCGGGATCAGCATGGAGTCCAGCTTGCCGGCGATGCCCTGGGCGAAGCCGTCGTAGTGGCTGGCCACCAGGCCCAGCTGCTCGTCCTTGACCCACTGCTCAAAGGCCACGACGTACTTGGCCATGTCCCAGACCTTCTCGATGGTGCCGCCGCCCTCGATGTCGAAGGTGTCCAGGATATCCTGGGCCTTGGCGCGGATGGCATCCTCGTCGGTGATGTTGTCGGCGATGGCCCACATCTTCTCCCAGTCGAACTGCTTGGTGTACAGGAACATCCGATGGTAGAGGTTGGTCTCGTCGATGTACAGATCCATCATGCCGGGATAGGGCCGGCCGATCTGGGCGATGTTGGTGTCGCGGAAGCGGCGGCGCACCTGCGCGGCCCGGCACCAGTCCTCGATCTCCGCCTGGAGGTGGGGATCGCCGCCCTCGTCCACGCCGGTGATGACCGCGTGGCGCTTGCCGGCGCGCTCCAGGTCCGCGACCATCTCGCCCACGGCGCCGCAGGCGTACAGCTCGCCCAGCCAGGTGGGGGTGTCGGTGGTGGCATACTCGGGGGCCCGCTTCTTCTGGATGTTCACCAGCACCACGGGCACGTCCAGGTCCCGCACGGCGGGGAGCATGTTATAGGAAGTGGCGTAGGTCAGCAGCTGCAAAATCACCAGGTCCACGTCCGCGGCGCGGAACTTGTCGCCCGCCGCCATCGCCAGCTCCTTGGTGGTGACGAGGCCGCCGTCGATCAGCTCGACGGTCTCCGGGATGCGCGTCTTGAACTTGGCGTACTGGGCCTCAAATTCGGGCACCAGAGAGGGGAACTGGGGCAGATAGGCCCCCAGGGCGATGGAAAACACGCCCACTCTTGCCTTGGTGTTGACCAGCATTGTCATTCCTCCTGTTTGATATTGTTGATCGCGCGGCCCCGGCCGGGGCACGCGCCTATCCAAGCTCGTTCAGATAGCGGCAGGCCGCCAGCGCGGCGGTGGCCCCGTCTGCCACGGCGGTGGTCAGCTGGCGCACGCCCTTGCTGCGGCAGTCCCCCGCCACGAAGATGCCGGGGGTGCGGGTCACGCAGCGCTCGTCGGAATCGAAGTAGCCCCAGGCGTTCAAATCGGCCAGCGCCTCGAAGGGCTTGTTCTCCGGGATCAGGCCGATGGCGACGAACAGGCCGTCGCAGGTGATCTCCCGGCGCTCGCAGGTGGTCCTGTCCTGGATCTCCACGCCCTGCAGCGCCCCGGCGGCGGTCAGCAGGCGGTTGATCTGCGTGTTGGCGATCACCCGCACGTTCTGGCGAGCGTTCAGCACGTCCTGGAGGCGCTGCTCGCCGGTCAGGGCGGGCAGGTCCTGCAATATGACGACCTCCCGGCACTTCTCCGCCAGCAGGATGGCCTCCTGGAGCGCGGAGTTGCCGCCGCCGGCCACGCACACGGTCTGGCCGCTGTAGAAGTCGCCGTCGCACACGGCGCAGAAGGAGATGCCCTCGCCCACCAGCTCCTGCTCGCCCTCCAGGCCGAGCATGCGGTGCTTGACGCCGGTGGCCAGCACCACGGCGCGGCCCTCGTAGCTGCCGCCCTCCTCGGTGGTCACCCGCTTGTGGTCGCCCAGGTCCTCCACGCCGGTCACGTTTTCCAGCTCGATCTCCGCGCCCTGTGCCAGGATCTGCTCCAGCATCCGGTCCGCGAAGGCGTTGCCGCTCATCTGCAGGGTGCCGGGGTAGTTCTCCACCTTGGGAGAATGGGTGATCTGGCCGCCGAAGCCGCCCTTCTCGATGACCAGGGCGGACTTGCCGTTGCGCCGGGCGTACAGCGCCGCCGTCATGCCGGCGGGGCCGCCGCCCACCACGATGATGTCGTACATACTATTCTTCTTCCAATCTCAATAGAGTGCTCGCATTGTCTAAAGCAGTTCCATTATATCACATTCAAGACACAATTCAAGTTTTTCTTTCTGCAAGATAAAACAATATCAAACCATGCTACAGCCTCTTCATAATCCCCATAAATTCCGCCACGGTCATTGCGCCGTCCAGCCCGGTATCGTTCTCATCGAACACCATGAAGTACGAATATCGGTCAGCCCCGGCGAGGGCTTCCCACTTCTTGCCCAGGGCCAGCTTGGCGCGGCTGTCGCTGTTGTCGCGGTCGTCGCCCTTGGTTTCGATCACCACGATATTCCCCTTCTTCGTCATCACGATGAAATCAGGATAGTGGTTGATAAACCCGTTCAGGTAGAAGCCCTGCCGCTCGATATTCCGGTGCCACCACTTCACGTTCTCCAGGCCGGCGACCGCGAGAATGACCTTCTCCTCCAGCCCGTTCACGGAGGCCTCGTCTGTATACAGCGACTTGCTGATCGGCGGCATGGTCTCCACCGGGGATATCACCTTCGGGAAGCGGAAGTTCGGCTCACAGGTGATCTCCTTGGTGTTGATCATGTCGTAAAAGCGCTTCTCCTTATAATCCGCCATCAGCGCCTCGATTTTGTCCCTGATCTTCCGGGCATACGCCTGGATAGAACCCTCCATCTCCGCGAGCTGGTCCGCGTTCATCTGCTCGACGACGCGCTGAATATACCGCTTCAAATCCCCGGAACCCACACAGTCCAGCCGGTTCAGCTGGCCGTGGATGATGTTGATGCAGGCGTCTTTCCGCTTCTCGGAGGGAATGCTCTCCATATAGGTCTTGAACTGCCGGGCTTCACGCTCGCTCAGCGCAATGCGCCGTGGACGCTCGTCGCTGTCCACGTCCACCTTCGCCACGTCGCCCTGTGTCATGTTGAAGTTGATTTGAGTATCCTTGTCCGCCAGCGTAAAGCCGTCGATCAGCGCCTGCGACGCTACGGGCCGCTTCATAGCCTCCGAAAACAGCGAGGCCTCGATCTGCTCCACGAACATGGGCAATCGCAGCGCCTGCGCCTCCTCCGCAAACTCCGCCTGCATCTGGATATGCCTGCGCATTTCACCGCCTCCCATCAACGGAAGATCGTCCAAATCGTTCATCTCAGCCTCAAAGGCCGCGCCGGTCTGCTCTGCCGTCCGGGTCATGTCCTGAACCGCTGGCGACGGCACATCCCCGGCGACTTCCTCCAGGTGCCGCCTGGCAGCGGCGAAGTCGAAGTCCAGGAACTCCTCCTCCGCCCCGGTCTGAATATCGTCGATGCTCTGCTGGGCCGGCGTCTCCTCCGGCTTCTCCGGTTCAGGCTCCGCTTCGGAACCGACGCGGAACTCCTTGTCGCTGAAACCGGCGCGATTCAGGCCCTTGATAACGTTCTGCACGGTAGCACTGAAATCGTTGGAACAGGTCAGCACATAGGACATGTTCAGCAGTGGCTGGCCGTGCTTTTCCGTGTAGGGCAGGCGCAGTATGCGCCCGACAATCTGCTCCACATCCACCTGGGACGTGCGGTTGGCCAGCGTCGCCAGTATGTACGCGAACGGGCAGTCCCAGCCTTCCTTCAGCGCGTTGACAGTGATGATATATCGAATGGGGCACGTCCGGGACATGAGCTCCACGTTTTTCAGCTCGTTGACCTCGGAGGTTTTGATGGCGATTTCTTCCTTCGGAATGCCCATGTCAATAAGCGCCGCCTTCAGCTTTTCAAAAGTGGCGCTGGATTCCTTGCCCTTGGGCTGGGCCTGGAAGAGCACGATGGGCCGGATATATCGCCCGCCGTTGGCCTCCGCCGCCTTGGCCTGCTGCTCGATGCTCCCGCGCAGCTGGATGGCGTCGGTCAGGACGTCCTGCTTGGTGTGCCGGTTGTACACGATCACCGGCAGCTTGACCATGTTCTCCCGCTTCATCTCCCGCGCATCCACGATGGAGATGATATTGCTGTTCTGCCGCGGTGTGGCAGTCAGGTCGAGCACGAACGACGGGTTGAGGTTTTTCAGCATCTCCACGCTCAGCTCGCTGGTGGCGTTGTGGCTCTCGTCCACGACCACCACCGGGTTCATCTGCCCCAGCACCTGAATCAGCGCGGACTCGTCCACGTCCGGCAGCAGCGCGTCCGGCTGGGTGAAGTGGGGCACAAACTGCGCCAGCGCCCCATTCTCCTGATAGGCCTTGCGCCCCTCCTTCTTCTTGATGCGCAGGGAATCATAGCTCATCACGAACACGGAGAGCTGCTCCCGCACGGTGGAGGGCGTCAGGTTCTGGCCGTTCTTGGCCTGTTCGGAGTTGTAGATCTCCACGCGGCTGCCGAAGTCATAGTCCAGCCATTGCCGGTAGGGATGCTCCACGGAGGACAGCGCCCGGGCTGTCTGATCCAGTATGGAGGTGGACGGCACCAGCCACACCACGGCCTTGGTCTTGGTGATGCCCATGGAATCGAATATGCGCCGCAGCGAGGCGCAGCCCAGCAGCGTCTTGCCGCCGCCGGTGGGCACCTTCAGGCAGACGTGGGGCACGCCCGCCAACAGGTTGTTGTAGGGCTGCATCCCGTGAAAGCCGATGGCGACGCCGCGCTCCTGCCAGTGCTGCCGGAAAGCCTCTTTAAGGTTCTTTGTCTTATCCAACGCCTTGAGATAGCCGCTGAGATCGTCCAGCACGCGCTTTTGATAGTTTTTCAGAATCATGGTGCGGCCTCCTTACAGCAGCGTAATATCGCGGGGAATCTTCTTGAAGGTGATGTGGTGCCGCTTCATCGTTTCCTCGTCCAGGGCGTTGATGTCCGCGTAGATCATGTAGCTGTCGGCCTCCGTGTGGATCGTGCGCAGAAACGCCTCGTTCAGCGTCGTCACAGCGTCGGGCAGGTAGTAGAAGTAGTACGCCGCCCGGTTGTGTACGCCCAGCAGGTGGGGCTCCGCCTCCGACGCCGGTGGCATCGGCAGCTTGGTCTCTGTGTAGTACACATACTCCCGGATGCGTGCCTCCGGCACGTCGGGGTTCAAATTACCATCGATCATCAGCGGCGCGCCGAGCTCATAGAAGCTGAACCCGCCGCCCGTTCCCTCCACCGCTTTCTTGCCCTCACCGTAGCCGGTAATGACGCGGCGCACGCGCTCAGCGGTGATGTTCTCGGCGTAGTCTCCTAATTCAACCAGAATAATCCTTCGGCGTCCTCCATCCTTCTTATTCAGCGACAATACTGCATGCGCAGTAGTACCTGACCCCGCAAAAGAATCAAGTATTATTGAATCAGGATCGGCAGCCATCTGGATAATACGTTGAATCAGTCGAACAGGTTTGGGATAATCAAATACTGCTTTCCCCAGAATCTGTGCTGTTTCCTGGGTAGCTTCTTGTGTATATCCAACCTCCGCGTTTGTCCACCATGTCCAAATACCTTTCCCTGCGCGTTCACAGAGATATGTTTTTCTGCGTGGCACTCCATTGCCATCAGCACCAAACCACATCCGGCCTTCAGAAAGAAGCTGCTGGTATACTTCCTCTATATTGCACCAGCACCGCCCCTTTGGTGGAAGCATTGTCTTTCCACTGGGCGTAATTATCGCATACATTTGGTTTGGACGAAAACCAGGAGCTGTGAACGGTGATGAGATCCATGGCCCTCTGGGATCGTTATCCGGATTTGTATATGCCGCCATGTCGTTTTCATCTAATGGAAGATAACGAAATACCGCATCAGCGTCTAAGGACTTACTATATACAAGTACATATTCGTGACCTGTACTAAAGATTTTCCTTGCATCTGGCGATGTGCGTTTCTGCCATACAATGGTATCAACATAATGGCTTATTCCGAACACTTCATCACAGATGGCCTTTAAGTTCGTATACTCATTCCCATCTATACTGATGAATATAGCGCCATTTTCTGCCAAAAGCTTGTAAAGCAGTTTCAGCCGAGGATACATCATGCACAGCCACTTGTCGTGGCGGGACAGGTCTTCACCCTCCCGACCGACGACCTCGCCCAGCCATTTGCGAATCTTTGGATCGTTGACGCTGTCGTTGTACACCCAGCCCTCGTTGCCGGTGTTGTAGGGCGGATCGATATAGATGCACTTCACCCGTCCCTCGAACCGGGGCAGCAGCGCCTTCAGCGCGTCCAGGTTGTCCCCGTGGATGATCATGTTCCCGTCTGCATTATCCCCGAAGGTATACTGCTCCTCCAGCACCCGGAACGGCACATCCAAATGATGATTGACAACCTTGTCCTTCCCAATCCAATTCAACGTCGGCATCTTCTTACACCTCACCAAAATGACAATATAACATATTATATCATAATTGCAGAAGCAATAACAATATATCTATACAGAAAACCCCATTTCATGTCTTGCACCCATGAAATGAGGTCTTTTTACTTTAGGTTCTCGGTAGATTCAAGAGATTATCCCTTGCCGTGCTGTCTGGACGGGACCTAACATATTTTTCACCACGAGAGCTAATCTCCGGGATCAGTTCTGGATAGGGAAAAATATCCACCTGGATAGAATTGGGATGTTCTTTCAGAAAGTCATGCAGTATTTCCTTTTTGAAGTATCCCGGATTATTACATCCAACAACGAAAATCTCATCTATCTCGACTAAGTTTTGGGAAGTATAACATCCCGGCTTCATCTTTATACGTGTTGCGTGCATTTAACTACGCCTCCTTAATTATATTACAAACAGGAAACAGGAGGTGTGCAAACGGATTCTTAGCTTGTCAAGCAAGTAGTTTTATGCTATACTGTAATTGTGTCTGGGAAGGACGTGATATAGCGATTAGATTCGTTAATCCGTTTGACACAGGAGAGCAATGCGGGTAAGTGCAAGTTACCTTCATTGCTCTTTCCTTTTTCCACATTTGTTCAGTTTTGATGTACCCGCTTCGCGCCGCTGTGCTGCATCAGCCAGCCCTTGATGTCGCTGACGCCGCGGTACTTTTCAAACTCATCGCCGTGGACCAGCACCAGCGTGGGGGCCTGCTTGACGCCGTACTGCTGCACCAGGTCCTTCTCCTCGTTGGCGTTCAGCGCAGTGTAGGCGATGCCCGCCCGGTCCAGCAGCGCCATGGCGGCTTTGCAGTTGGGGCAGGTGGGGGTCTTGAACAGGATCGCCGCGTCGCCAGTGGGAACCGCCGCGGTCTCGGAGGCGGGCTCCTCGATGGGCGTCACGATCTGGATGACCGTGTCGGCCTTGGTCTCGGGCTTCATCAGCGGCTGGGCGGGCTCGCAGCAGGGGCGCTCATAGGCGGCCTCCAGGGCGGCGTCCATGTTGGTGGGCGCGGCCTTCGGGCCCGTGTGGGTCAGGTGGGAGCGGCCGATGTTGTACACCTTGCGGTCCTTGAACTCCTGGGCCTTGCCGTCGTTCCAGTTCTGCACCGGGCGATAGTAGCCGGTGATGCGGCTGTAGACCTCGGTCTTCTGGCCGCAGATGGGGCAGGTGTACTGCTCGCCGGTCAGGTAGCCGTGATCCTTGCACACGGAATAGGTGGGGCTCATGGTGTAGTAGGGCAGCCTGTAGTTCTCGGCGATCTTCCGGACCAGCGTCATGGCGCTCTTCCAGTCGGGCAGCTTCTCGCCCAGGAAGGCGTGGAACACGGTGCCGGAGGTGTACAGGGTCTGCAGGTTGTCCTGGATGTCCAGCGCGCTGAACACGTCCTCGGTGTAGCCCACGGGCAGGTGGGAGGAGTTGGTGTAGTAGGGCGTGCCGTTCATGTTGGCGGTGATGATGTCCGGGTACAGCTCCTTGTCGTGCTTGGCGAAGCGGTAGGTGGTGGACTCCGCCGGGGTAGCCTCCAGGTTGTACAGGTCGCCGTACTGCTCCTGGTAGTCGGACAGGCGCTCGCGCATGTGGTTGAGCACGTTCTCGGTGAACCGCTGCACGCGGGCGTCGGACAGGTCGGCGCGCAGCCACTTCGCGTTCAGGCCCACCTCGTTCATGCCGATCAGGCCGATGGTGGAGAAGTGGTTGTTGAAGGTGCCCAGGTAGCGCTTGGTGTAGGGATACAGGCCCATCTCCAGCAGCTTGGTGATGACGGTGCGCTTGGTCTTGAGGCTGCGGGCCGCGATGTCCATCAGCGCGTCCAGGCGCTTGTAGAAGTCGGCCTCGTCCTCGGCCAGGTAGGCGATGCGGGGCATGTTGATGGTCACCACGCCCACGGAGCCGGTGGACTCGCCGGAGCCGAAGAAGCCGCCGGACTTCTTGCGCAGCTCGCGCAGGTCCAGGCGCAGGCGGCAGCACATGCTGCGCACGTCGCTGGGCTCCATGTCGGAGTTGATGTAGTTGGAGAAGTAGGGCGTGCCGTACTTCGCGGTCATCTCAAACAGCAGCTTGTTGTTCTCGGTCTCGGACCAGTCGAAGTCCCGGGTGATGGAGTAGGTGGGGATGGGATACTGGAAGCCGCGGCCGTTGGCGTCGCCCTCGATCATGATCTCGATGAACGCCTTGTTGACCATGTCCATCTCCTTCTGGCAGTCGCCATAGGTGAAGTCCATCTCCTTGCCGCCCACGATGGCCGGCAGGTTCTTCAGGTCGTTGGGCACCACCCAGTCCAGGGTGACGTTGCTGAAGGGCGCTTGGGTGCCCCAGCGGCTGGGGGTGTTCACGCCGTAGATGAAGGACTGGATGCACTGCTTGACTTCCTTCTGGCTCAGGTTGTCCACGCGCACGAAGGGGGCCAGGTAGGTGTCGAAGGAGGAGAACGCCTGGGCGCCGGCCCACTCGTTCTGCATGATGCCCAGGAAGTTGACCATCTGGTTGCACAGGGTGGACAGGTGGCTGGCGGGAGAGGAGGTGATCTTGCCCGGCACGCCGCCCAGGCCCTCCTGGATCAGCTGCTTCAGGCTCCAGCCGGCGCAGTAGCCGGTGAGCATGGACAGGTCGTGCAGGTGGATGGCCGCGCTGCGGTGCGCCTCGGCGATCTCCTCGTCATAGACCTCGCTGAGCCAGTAGTTGGCGGTGATGGCGCCGGAGTTGGACAGGATCAGGCCGCCCACGGAGTAGGACACCGTGGAGTTCTCCTTCACGCGCCAGGAGTTGATCTGCAGGTAGTTGTCCACCAGGTCCTTGTAGTTCAGCAGGGCGGAGTTGACGTTGCGCACCTTCTCGCGCTGCTTGCGGTACAGGATGTAGGCCTTGGCCACGTCAGCATAGCCGGACTCGGACAGCACCTTTTCCACGCTGTCCTGGATGTCCTCGACAGTGACCTTGCCGTCGCGGATCTTGGAGTCGAAGTCGGAGGTGACGTGCAGCGCGATCAGCTCGATCACGCTGGGATGATACTGCTTTCCGCTGGCTTCAAAGGCCTTGGTGATGGCGGCGCTGATCTTGCCGATGTTGAAATCGACGACCTTGCCGTCGCGCTTGACTACCTGGTACATAAAAAAATCCCCCTCTGTGGAATTGAAATGGTGTATTGAGGCCGCGTTCCCTCGGAACGAAGCATGAATACAGTACCACAAAGGGAGGGGGTTGTCAAGGGGTTTCACATCAATATATTGTGTTTGAAAATTATCAGAAACGTCACATGTTGTGTTTGTTAAGGACGCATGGCCCCCAAGTTATCCCATGCCGCCGCAGCTTGCGGGACGCGGCCTTGCGCCCATCAGATTACAAAAGTGTGACAAAATCCCAATTTCGACATTATTATGTCTTTTCGGGCACAAGGGGGCGCTTCAGTCCACGCCCCGCAGCGCGCTGTCCGGCACATGTCGGCGGGCGATGGCGAGGTATTCCCCGAGCTTCTCCCGGGAAGGCGCGTGCAGATTGCCGAAGGGCACGGAGTCCCGGTCGGTGAAGGCCTGGAGGAAGTAGCGCCTCGCCCCGACGATCCACGCGCCGATGGCCTCGAAGTCGGCGGCCGCGTGCAGCTCGTCCACCACGGTGGTGCGGAACTCGTAGTCCACGCCGCCCAACATCAGCAGCCGGACGCTCTCCCGGACCGGCGCGAGGTCGACCGCCTCCAGGCCCACCGTCTGCGCGTACTTCTCCGGACTGTTCTTGATGTCCATGGCCACGTAATCCGCGAGCCCCTCGTCGAGGATGGCCTTCAGCAGGGCGGGATGGGTGCCGTTGGTGTCCAGCTTCACGCCATAGCCCAGCGCCTTGATCCGCCGCAGCAGGTCGGGCAGGTCGGGCCGCAGGCAGGGTTCGCCACCGGTGATGGCCACGCCGTCCAGCAGGCCCCGGCGCTTCTCCAGGAAGGCGAACAGCTCCCCGTCGTCCATGATGGCCGGCGCGCTGCCGTCCACCAGCTCGAAGTTGTGGCAGAACGGGCAGCGGAAGTCGCAGTCGCCCAAAAACACCGTGCAGGCCACGCGGCCGGGGAAATCCAGCAGCGTCATCTTTTGCAGTCCGTGAATCTTCATATCGTCAGCCTCCTCGCAGGAAGTGCGGAATGTTTCGTAATTATTTGTTTGGAGTGTGGAAACTCAGTGTGGAGTGTGGAGTTTGTAGTTTAATAGTGGGCGGCGCATCGCCGCAGGGCGGACCATCGACCGTCCCCCACTCGCAGGGACGGCATAAATGCCGTCCGCGGGCGCCAATTATGGCGCCCCTACGGAATCCCCTGGATCAACCTTCTGACTGTTTGCCTGTCGCCTGTCGCTGTTGCCCCGTTCCCAGGCATTCTGACTGTTGCCTGATGCCTCTTGCCTGTTGCCTCTTACCTGTTGCCTCTTGCCTGTTGCCTAAACTCCCGCCAGCACGTGCAGGTTCCTCAGCTCCCCGTCCCCGATGCCGTCGTTGACGGAGTAGGCGTGCTGCTCCAGGTCCCCGCAGGTCGCCCGGGTCAGGTCCTGCCGCCGCAGTTCATCGATCACGTCCGCGCAGACGCCCTCGATCACCCGCTGCTTCTCCCCGGCGGCGTCGCCGTCGTTGCCGGTGGTGATCAGGTACTCCAGCAGTTCCGCCTCCAGGGACAGCACCGGCAGCGCCCGAAGCGCCCGGAACTGCCACTTGTAGTAGGGCATGTAGGCGCCGTTGAGCAAAAACAGGGCGTGCATGGCGCTGCGGGCGAATTCCACCGCCGCCAGCTGTGCCGCGCCTGTCTCCCCGTGGGCCAGGCACCGGGCATAGTTGTACTGGCCGGACTGGGCCATCAGCAGCAGGCAGCCCGACAGCTTCTTGCGGCGCACGTCCTCGGGCCAGGACGACAGCGCCTCGCGGACGCGGGTCACCTCGCCATAGCCGTCGTAGAACACCTCGCCGTTGACGGCCTCCGCCAGGGCGTACTCAGGGACGGTCAGCCACTGGCCCAGGGTCAGTATGCCGTCCCCCGCGCCCACCTTGGCCGCGAAGACCTCGGCCGTGCGCAGCACGCCCCGGCGCGCCCCGCCCACAGGCCGCATCAATCCCCGGCGCAGGCCTCCGAACTCCCGGGGCAGCTTGTCGCAGGCCCGCTCCAGCAGGAAGGCGTCCCGCCGGGACACCACGTCCTCCCCGGGCAGCAGCAGCATGAACCCGGGCTCGAAGTCGTGGTCCCGGGAGATGTCGTCGTCGTAGCCGAAGCACT
Organism: uncultured Eubacteriales bacterium; assembly: GCA_902801165.1. Lineage (GTDB taxonomy): Bacteria > Bacillota > Clostridia > Christensenellales > Aristaeellaceae > UBA2862. The sequence goes on from CADCHI010000015.1 coordinate 64,919, forward strand.
CCGACCCGCTGCCGAACAGCCCGGCGGCCACCAGCGGCAGGAGGTGGGGAAACTGCTCCCGGAGCATCGGCGCGCCGTGGGCCTCGTAGTAGGCCCGGGCCAGCTCAAGGCCTCGCATAGATCCTCTCCGCCTCCTCGCGCAGCGCCTCCGCCTGGAGGAAATAGCCGTAATACTCAAAGGTCGGGGCGCACTTCTCGCACACGAAGGCGTAGTAGCCGTCGTGGTCCAGCCCCGAGGACTCCAGCAGCTCCGCGGCCCGGTCCAGCAGCGCGCAGATGGCCTTCTCCCCCGCCTCCATGCCGTCCCGGTCCTCGATCAGGTTGGCCCGGTTCAGGCAGGTGATGGCCTGCTCCAGCTCGCCGGCGGGCACCTCTCCCATCTTCTCCATCGCCAGGTCGTACAGCGCCAGCGCCTCGTCCCAGCGCCTCAGCGCCGCACAGGTCAGCGCCATGTTGTTGTACAGCCCGCCCAGCAGCCGGGGCTCGGTATGGTCGCTGGACTCGTAGAGCGCCCGGGCCCGCTCGAACAGCGCCAGCGCCCGCTCATGCTCGCCAAAGGCCCCCATGGCGGTGGCGATGTTGATGTAGGTCGTGCCCGCGCTGAGGGTCCGGCCAAAGTCCAGCCGGTCGATCAGGGCCAGGGCGGCCTCCGCGCTGGCCATCGCGCCGTCCCGGTTCGCCGTCTTGCGGTAGTGACCCACCAGCTCGTTGCGCAGCATCAGCTCGCCCCGCAGGTCGTTTCCCTGCCGCGCTTCCTCCAGCCAGTACAGCAGGTGGCGCTCCGCCCCGGCGTAGTCCCGGCGGCTCATGTACTCGTCCATCTTTTCGATGATGCGCTGCTGGGGCACCGCCCGAACGCCGTCATTCTGAAACATCTCGTGCCTCCCGATAAAAGCGGGCCGACGGCCTCGCGCCGCCGGCTCGCCCGTACAGTTTGCGGCTGATATCCGTCGATTATAGCAATATCGCGCCCTTGTCCGCCGAGGAGACCAGCTTGGCGTAGCGGGCCAGGTAGCCGGTCTTGACCTTCGGCTCCGGGCAGACCCACTTCGCGCGGCGCTGGGCCAGCTCCTCATCGGAGACCTTCAGCTCGATTTTGCAGTTGGGGATGTCGATGGCGATGGTGTCGCCCTCCTCCACCAGCGCGATGGTGCCGCCCGCGGCGGCCTCGGGGCTCACGTGGCCGATGGCCGCGCCACGGGTCGCGCCGGAGAAGCGCCCGTCGGTGATCAGCGCGACGCTCTCCCCCAGGCCCATGCCCACGATGGCGCTGGTGGGGTTCAGCATCTCGCGCATGCCGGGGCCACCCTTGGGGCCCTCATAGCGGATGACCACCACGTCGCCGGGGTTGATCTGCTTGCCGAAGATGGCCGCGATGGCCTCCTCCTCGGAGTCGAACACCCGGGCGGGGCCCTCGTGCACCATCATCTCCGCGGCCACGGCGCTCTGCTTCACCACGCAGCCGTCCGCCGCCAGGTTGCCCTTCAGAACGGCGATGCCGCCGCTGCGGGAATAGGGGTTGTCGATGGGCCGGATGATCTCCGGGTTCCGGTTCTCCACGCCCGCCAGGTTCTCGGCCATCGTCTTGCCGGTGCAGGTCATGACGGAGGTGTCCAGCAGGCCGGCCTTCGTCAGCTCCTTCATCACGGCGAACACGCCGCCGGCCCGGTCCAGGTCCTCCATGAAGGTGTCCCCCGCCGGGGCCAGATGGCACAGGTTCGGGGTGTGGGCGGAGATGGCGTTGGCGGCGTCCAGGTCGATCTCCACCCCCGCCTCGTGGGCGATGGCGGGCAGGTGCAGCATCGTGTTGGTGCTGCAGCCCAGGGCCATGTCCACGGTTTCAGCGTTGTGGAAGGCCGCCGGGGTCATGATGTCCCGGGGCCGCAGGTTCCGCTTCACCAGTTCCATGATCTGCATGCCGGTGCGCTTGGCCAGGCGCAGCCGCGCGGAATAGGGCGCGGGCACGGTGCCGTTGCCGGGCAGGGCCATGCCAATGGCCTCGGTCAGACAGTTCATGCTGTTCGCCGTGTACATGCCGGAGCAGGAGCCGCAGGAGGGGCAGGCGTTCTCCTCGTAGTCCCGCACGCCTTCCTCGTCCAGCTTGCCCGCGTGGTACGCGCCCACGGCCTCGAACATGTGGGAGAGGCAGGTGCGGCGGCCGTCCTGCAGGTGCCCCGCCAGCATCGGGCCGCCGGAGCAGAAGATGGCCGGGATGTTCAGCCGCGCCGCGGCCATCAGCAGGCCGGGCACGTTTTTGTCGCAGTTGGGGATCATCACCAGGCCGTCGAACTGGTGGGCGATGGCCATGGCCTCCGTGGAATCGGCGATCAGGTCCCGGGTCACCAGGGAGTACTTCATGCCCACGTGGCCCATGGCGATGCCGTCGCACACGGCGATGGCCGGGAACATCACCGGCGTGCCGCCGGCGGCGCGCACGCCCGCCTTGACGGCCTCGGCGATCTTGTCCAGGTTCATGTGGCCGGGCACGATCTCATTGTGGGAGCTGACCACGCCGATCAGCGGGCGGCGGAGCTCCTCGTCGGTGTAGCCCAGCGCGTAGAGCAGGCTGCGGTTCGGCGCGCGCTCCACGCCGGACTTGATGTAGTCGGAATTCACGGCAAAGCCCTCCTTTGGTTCACGGTCAGCGTCCAGTCGGAACGCGGCATCCGGCCCCGGCGGTCCCCATCGGCCCGCCGGTTCGGTTTCATCTCTTATTGTGTTACAGCCCCAGCGCCGCCATCACGGCAAAGCCCGCGATGGCCACCAGCGTGGACACCGACAGCGCCGAGGAGACGTATACCCGCTGGTCGGCGTCGTCGGCGAACACCGGCAGCACGAAGGGCGGCGGCAGTATGAACATCACGTTCAGGGCCGCGCCCAGGTTCGCCTCCGGCCAGATGGCCCTCAGCAGCAGCCCCAGCGCGACGCGCAGCGCCAGCATGATCGCCAGCCGCAGCGCCACCACCACGCCCGTCTGGGCCCAGGGGATGTCGTCCAGCACCAGGTCGTAGCCGATGGTCAGCAGTATGATGGCGCTGGTGGGCGCGGACACGAAGTCCGTGCAGGCGGTGAACACCCCGCTGATCCCGGAGGGCTCGAGGGCCCGGTAGAGCCCCGTCGCCCCCAGCAGCACGCCGCAGACGATGGCGAGGATGATCGGCGAGAGCGCCATCTCCTTCGCCAGCTGCCCCGGCTTCGGCTTCTCCCGGCCGTCCATGCCCAGCAGGATCTTGTACAGCGTGAACACGAACAGCACCTGGCCCAGGTCCACCCGGGCGAACTCCGCCGTCCTGCCGCTGCCGTAGAGCATGTTGAACAGGGCGTAGCCCAGCATGCCCGCCTCGAAGCCCGTGGTCAAAAAGGGCACGAACCGGGAGGGCAGCTTCAACAGCCGCCCCATCCAGCGCCCCAGGGCCCAGGCCGCCAGGCACACCAGGAACATCAGCAGCGGGATCACCACGTCCATCAGCGTATAGCGGGTGGTGGCGAAGGCGTTGAGCAGCACCGCGGGCAGCGTGATGTTCACCACCACGCCCTTCAGCGCGTTCACGCCCTCCCGGGACAGGATGCCCCGCCGGCGGCAGAGCATGCCGATGGCCAGCATGACCACCACCGGCAGTATGGTACGAAGCACCTCAGTCATATTCTTCCCTCCAGGGGCAGGTCACGCTAAGTCAAGGGGAATCAACGCAAAAGCGCAGTCTAATACGCCGAAAATGCGCTTCTGGCATTTTAGAAACAGACTCTACAGCATCAGTCGGTAGATGGCCGCGCAATCCTCTTCGTTCAGGGTGGTGAAGCCGTTGAGGCATCCCTGGCGGCCGTTGCCGCGGCACAGGGATTCCACCAGCTTCGGGATGTCCTCCTCCTTCGCGCCCAGCTCGCCCAGGGTGCGGGGCATGCCCAGCCCGGTGAGGAAGGCCCGCAGCGCCTCGATGCCCGCCTTCGCCGTGACCTCGGGGTGGTCGAAGTCCATCTGGCAGCCCCACACCCGCACGGCCACCTTGGCAAAGCGCATCACGTCGTGGTTCATCACATAGGTGAAGTTGGCCGGCAGCGTCACCGCCAGGCCCGCGCCGTGGGCGCAGTCGTAGAGCGCGGAGAGTTCGTGCTCGATGTCGTGGCTGGTCCAGTCCTGGCTGCGGCCCACGCCGCAGCTGTTGTTGTGGGCCATCATGCCCGCCCACATGATGTTGGCCCGGGCCTCGTAGTTGTCCGGGTTCTCGATGACCCTCGGGCCCTCGTGGATCATGGTCAGCATCAGCGCCTCGATCATGCGATCGGTGACCTCCACCTCCTTGGTGTTGGTCAGGTAGCGCTCGTACAGGTGGGCGAGGATGTCCGTGATGCCGCAGGCCGTCTGGTAGGGCGGCAGGGTCTGGGTCAGGGCCGGGTTCAGCACGCTGAACCGCGGGCGGATGGCGTCGCCGGTGGCGCCGCGCTTATACATGCCGTCCTCGTTGGTGATGACGGAGTCCGGGCTGCCCTCGCTGCCCGCCGCCGCGATGGTCAGGATCGTGCCCACGGGCAGGGCCTTCTCGATCAGCTTGCCGCAGTAGAAGTCCCAGAAGTCGCCCTCGTAGACCACACCCGCGGCGATGGCCTTGGAGGAGTCGATGGTGCTGCCGCCGCCCACGGCCAGTATGAAGTCCACGCCCTCGCGCCGGCAGAGCTCGATGCCCTCGTACACCAGGCCGCTGCGGGGATTCGGCTTCACGCCGCCCAGTTCAACATAGGGAACGGCCTCGGCCTCCAGCGACGCCTTCACACGGTCCAGCAGGCCGGAGCGCACCACGCTGCCGCCGCCGTAGTGGATCAGTACCTTTTTACCGCCGAAGCGCTTCACCAGCGTGCCGGTCTGGGCCTCGGCGTCCTTGCCGAAGGCGAAGTAGGTCGGTGCGTAAAAAGCGAAATTATCCATGCGCAGTCCTCCTTGCATTTGGGGGAAAGACGCCGCTTCCGGCGCGGCGATCCCTTCGTCGTTCCTTCTCTACTACAACGGCCCTCGACACACGCTGGGTCGAAGGCCGCAACTCGTCCAGCCGGCGCGCTTTTTGCGAAGCCGCCGTTCCCGTTCAGTATACTCCGCACGCCGCGCCCCTGTCAACACACAATTCGGGCCCGGTCGCCGTCACAGCAGCGTCATCAGGCAGGCGATGACGATGGAGGGCAGCAGGTTGGCCGTCCGGATCGTCTTCGGCCAGACCAGGTTGACGCCCACGCAGCAGATCAGTATGTTGCCCACCATGGACAGGTTGGCCAGCACCGCCTCGGTCATCAGGCCGGAGAGCCCCGCCGCCAGCAGCGTCATCAGCCCCTGGGCCACCGCCACCGGGATGAAGGAGAACACGCAGCCCTTGCCCATGGACGAGGCCATGACCAGCACGATGATGAAGTCCAGCACGGCCTTCGCCGCCAGGGTGGAGTGGTCGCCGTAGACGCCGTCCTGTATGGCGCCCATGATGGCCATGGCCCCGACGCTGACGGTCAGGGACGCGGTGACGAACCCGTTCACGAACTGGCTGTCCCCGTCGCTGCCGGTCTTGTGCCGCAGCCAGGCGGCGAAGCGCTCGAAGAGGGCGTCGATGTCGATGATCTCGCCGATCAGCGCCCCCACCACCAGCGAGATGATGATGGTCATGGAGCCTCCGGCGCTCAGCGTCCGGGCGCCGTCCTCCACGGTCAGCATCCGGGCAAAGGTGCCCGCCGCGCCGAGGAACATGGTGGCAAAGCCCGTGGCCCGGATCACCGTCTCCTGGTAGCGTTCCTTGATGAAGCGCTTGCACACAATGCCGAGGATGCCCCCGGCGATGATGGCCAGCGCGTTGATGATCGTTCCCAAACCCTTCATTGTCGTGCCTCTCTCCCCCGCGGCGGCCGCCGCCGGGATCTCATGTCGTTCGCTGCGGTCAGCGCCAGTTGAAGGTCGCCATGCCGTAGATGTAGATGAACAGTATCGCCACGGGCACGAACCAGCGGAACACGGACTTCATCCAGCCCCGGACCTTCAGCCCCCTGCCCTCGTTCGCCTCGGCCACGAAGGCGTCCCAGCCCCAGCCGAAGCGGTTGCAGCAGAACAGCGCGAACACCAGCGAGCCCAGCGGCAGGATATTCGTGGACACGATGAAATCCCAGAAGTCCAGCCAGGTGCTCCCCGCCGCGAAGGGCTGGAAGTGGAACACGCTGGAGCCCAGGGCCGTGGTCAGCGCCAGCAGGAACACCCCGACGCCGCAGACCAGGCTGCCCTTCGGGCGGCTCCATCCGGTCAGTTCCCGCACCATGGCGAGGATGTTCTCGCACACGGCCAGCACCGTGGACATGGCCGCGAACACCATGAACAGGAAGAACAGCGCGCCCCACCAGCGGCCCCCGGCCATGTGGTTGAACACGCTGGCCATGGTGTCGAACAGCAGGCTGGGGCCGGCGTTGACCTCCAGGCCGTAGGAGAAGCAGGCCGGGAACATGATCAGCCCGGCGATGACCGCCACGAAGGTGTCCAGCGCGATCACGTGCGCCGCCTCGCCCATCAGCGAGCGCTCCTTGCCGATGTAGCTGCCGAAGATGGCCATGCTGCCCATGCCCACCGACAGCGTGAAGAACGCCTGGTTCATCGCGCCGACGATCACCGAGCCGTCGATCTTGGAGAAGTCCGGCACCAGGTAGAAGGCCAGGCCGGCCTTGGCCCCGGGCAGGCGCAGCGAGTGGATCGCCAGCGCCACCAGCAGCACCAGCAGCGCGCTCATCATGACCTTGGTCACCTTTTCCAGGCCCTTTTGCAGGTTGAAGCTGAGTATGGCGAAGGCCGCGGCCACGGTGACCAGCAGGAACACCACGTTCACTGTGGGGTTGGTCTTCATGGCGTCATACCCCAAGGACGCCGTCGCGCCCGTGGCGAACTTATAGAAGTAGTAGATGATCCAGCCGGTGACCACGCAGTAGAAGGCCATCAGGGCGATGTTGCCCACCAGGGACACGTAGCCCCAGGCGCCCCACTTCGCCCTCGGCTTTTCCAGCTTCTGGAACAGGCGCACCGGGCTCGCCTGGGCCGCGCGGCCCGCGGCGAACTCCATGGTCATCACCGGCAGGCCCAGGAGAATCAAGCAGAAGATGTACACCAGCACGAAGCCGCCGCCGCCGAACTGGCCGCACATCCACGGAAACTTCCACACGTTGCCGCAGCCGATGGCACAGCCCGCCGAGAGCATGATGAAGCCCAGACGGCTGCCGAGTCTTTCCCTGTCGTTCATGATTGCCTCACAGTCCTTTCGCTTGCGCCGCGGTTGGTCGCAGCGCTGATAAACCATCCAATAATATACATAAAACGCGCCGGGAAATCAAGAGAAACCACCCGTTTCATAGGTTAAAACCTTCCTCCGGGCGGCGCGGACGGCCTTTCCCGCCCCATTCTCCCCGCAAAAGCGCAGGATTTACCATTGCGCAAGCCGTGCCGAGGGTGTATACTTATGTGGATTCACCACTGAAAACCGACAGACACGCCGGACATCCGGCGGGAAGAGCCTTCCCGCCCGATTGCCCGGCCCGAGGAACCCGATGAAACCGAAAAAGACCTTTTACGCGGAGGCGGCCTACGCCGCCGGCATCGCCGTGCTGGCCCTGGGGACCGCGCTGATGGAGCGCGCGAACTTCGGCATGTCCATGGTGGTGGCCCCCGCCTACCTGATCCACCTGAAGCTGTCCCAGTCCCTCCCCTTCTTCAGCTTCGGCATGGCGGAGTACGCCCTGCAGGCGGCGCTGCTGGTCGCCCTGGCCCTGGTCATGGGAAAATTCAAGCGGGGCTACCTGTTCTCCTTCGTCACCGCCGTGATCTACGGCTTTGTCCTGGACGGCGCCATCGCCCTGGTCGGCTGCCTGCCCGGTGGCGGGACGGTCGACCGGGTGGTCTGCTACGTCGTCGGGCTCGTCGCCTGCTCCGTGGGCGTCAGCCTGCTGTTTCACACCTACCTGCCACCGGAGGCCTACGAGCTGTTCGTCGCGGAGCTGTCGGACCGCCTCGGGACGGACGTCAGCCGCGCCAAGACCATCTACGACCTGTGCAGCTGCGCCGTCAGCGTCGTCCTCTCCTTCGCCTTCTTCGGCTTCGGCCGCTTCGAGGGCGTGAAGCTGGGCACGGTGTTCTGCGCGCTGGTGAACGGCTGGCTGATCGGGCGGATCAACCACCTGCTGGAGCGACGCTATGAATTCCGAGACGCCCTGCCCTGGCGGGAGGCCTTCACCCGGTAACCGCAAAGTCCGAACCATTATTCAATATATGGGAGTGATCACCTTGACCGAACGGGAAAAGATGCTGGCGGGGATGCTGTACGACCCCTCCGACCCGGAGCTGGGCGCGCTGCTGGTGAAGGCGCGCAAGCTGGCCCGGCGCTACAACCAGATCGACGAGGACGAGCCCGAGGCCCGGGAAGCCGTGCTGCGGGAGCTGCTGCCCAACAGCCCGAACCTGCCCGGGCTCCAGGCGCCGGTCTGGTTCGACTACGGCTGCAACACCACCTTCGGCGCGTTCTGCGGCGCCAACTTCAACTTCACCTGCCTGGATGTCTGCCCGGTCCACATCGGCAACAACGTGCTGATCGGCCCGAACGTCACCCTGGCCACGCCGATGCACCCCCTCCTGCCCGAGGAGCGCAACGTGCGCCGGCGGCCGGACGGCAGCTACTACAACCTGGAATACGCCAAGCCCATCACCATCGGGGACGACTGCTGGCTGGCCGCGAACGTGGTGGTCTGCGGCGGCGTCACCATCGGGGAGGGCTGCGTCATCGGCGCGGGCAGCGTCGTGACCCGGGACATTCCGCCCCACAGCCTCGCCGCAGGCAATCCCTGCCGGGTCCTGCGGCCGCTGACGGACGCAGACCGGATGGAAAAGTGATGCGACAGAATCGAAGCGCCGCCCGCGAAGGGCGGCGTTTTTACGACAAAAGCCGAACACCAATGTGTCCGGCTCTCTTTATGCCAACAGGCAGATAAAGAAGTATGTTCCAACTGATTCAATGCAAGGGCGCTATTTCTCAAGCCCGGTTATGATGGTCAACAGGGCATCTATTTGTTCATCCTCCAAACCACTTATATCGATCTGCCGGCCCGTTCCGCCCTTTAGCAGATAGTCGGTGCTGACGCGAAAGACTTCCGCGATGCGAAGCAATGTCGCGTAGGAGGGCAGCCGCTCGCCGAGCTCGTAATAGCTGATCATCGATGGATTAACAACGCCGGTCTGGCGAGCCAGGTCGCGTTGGGACCAGCCGCGCTCCATGCGCAACTGTCTTATGCGATTTCCAAGTTCCGCTGCAAGCGCCGCATTCGTCATGTCTGTTCCCACCTATAGCGTTATCCATATTTATTATATGGCGGTTGTTGTTGCTAATAGGCGTTGTTTTTCATGCTAATTAGTTGACACCCAATTCAAAGTATGATAAGCTGTGTGTAAGGCTCATATACTTAACAAATGGGATTTGTTGTCTGACAATCTAAAGGAGGAATCGCCATGAAGAAAATTGCGGCCTTCGCATTGGTCCTGATCATGACATCTCTGTTTTGTACGGCATCCGCGGAGACATGCGCGTTGAGCGGCTTGACCTTCGAGGTCCCAAGCACATACATTTCCTTAGGAGAACAGGATGGAGGAATGTTGTATTACAACCTGTTGAGGGGAAGAGCCATTCTCGCGATGGAAGGTGACCTCAACGGCGTTTCGCTTGAGGATTCCGTGGACGAACTCATTGCAGAGTTGGGTTCTGCGTCTGGCGTTGAAACAGACTGCTCTGTGAATGGCATCCCCTATATCTCTGTCAAAATCAACGACACCGAAAACAATGTGAACGGGATTGTCGCCGTCTTTCACGATGAAGTAAAAGCATATTTGATCATGTTTGCCGTAGAAGGAGAATTGGACGCCTCCGGCTCCTCCGCGTTTGAAGAGATTCTAAAGACGGTTCAGCTCGCTTCCAATCCTGCAGGAAGCAATCCAGCGCCAGAAAACAGCGCGGCTGAACCCGCACAGGAGTACACCACCCTGCAAAAAGGCGACAAGGGCGAAGAAGTCAAGCACCTTCAAGAGCGTCTGATTGAGTTGAATTATCTTTCAAGCGGCGCCGACGGCGATTTCGGCAACAAAACAAAGGAAGCTGTCGAGCGTTTCCAGTCTGCCGTAAGCCTGCCCATTACCGGCATTGCCGATAACAGCACTCAAGCAGCCCTGTTTTCTGAGTCTGCCCCCAAGGCAAAGGTATACCAGAAAATGAATTTCAAGGAGCTGTCCCGGAACCCCGACAATTACACCGGCGAATACTATACCTTCTCAGGCAAAGTGATTCAAGTGCTGGAGAGTTCAAATTCAGACGGAACAACCTCCGTGCAAATGAGAATCGCAACGAAAAGCTGGTACGACGATATCGTAATGGTAAACTACAGGCGTTCCGCCGGCGAATCAAGAATCCTCGAGGATGACCGCGTTACCGTCTACGGGCAGTATCAGGGCCTGCTGACGTATAGCGCATTGATGGGAAACGACGTAACCGTCCCCCTGTTCGAGGCCGATCAAATCACGCTGAAATAACACGATCAAATCCCTCTGAACTTAAAAGAGACCGCATGCAATCGCATTCGGTCTCTTTTCCTGAATATCAGGCGTTCTTCTTCCGGGCCTCCAGCTTCTTGCGCGCCTCGGTACCGAGGATCTTCTTGCGCATGCGGATGGACTTCGGGGTGATCTCCACCAGCTCGTCGTCGTCGATGAACTCCATGGCCTCCTCCAGCGTGGGGATGTGCACGCCGGTGATCTTGAGGGCCTCCTCGGCGGCGGCGGAGTTGCGGCTGTTGGTCATGTGCTTCTTCTTGCACACGTTCACGTCGATGTCGCCGGGGCGGGAGTTGCGGCCGATGATCATGCCGTTGTACACCTTCACGCCGGGCTCGATGAACAGCTCGCCGCGGTCCTGGATGTTGAACAGCGCGTAGGAGGTGGAAATGCCATCCTCCCAGGCCACCAGCGCGCCGCTGTTGCGGGTGGGGATGTCGCCCTTGACGGGCTCATAGTCCTCGAACACGGCGCTCATGACGCCCTCGCCGCGGGTATCGGTGAGGAACTCGCTGCGGTAGCCGAACAGGCCCCGGGAGGGCACGATGAACTCCAGGCGCATGCGGTCCTCGCCGTTCATGGACAGCAGCGTGCCCCTGCGGCGGCCGATCTTGTCGATCACCGCGCCGGAGAACTCGGTGGGCACGTCGCACACCAGGCGCTCCATGGGCTCGCACTTCTCGCCGTCGATGGTCTTGTACAGCACCACGGGCTTGGTGACGGCGAACTCATAGCCCTGTCGGCGCATGGTCTCGATCAGTATGGACAGGTGCAGCTCGCCGCGGCCATACACCCGGAAGGCGTCGGTGCTCTCGGTCTCCTCCACCCGCAGGGAGACGTCCGTCAGCGCTTCCTTCTCCAGGCGCGCGCGCAGGTGGCGGGAGGTGACGTACTGTCCCTCGGTGCCGGCGAAGGGGCTGTCGTTGACGCAGAAGGTCATGGAGATGGTGGGCTCGTCGATCTTCACGAAGGGCAGCGGGTCCGCCATGGCCTGGGGGCAGATGGTGTCGCCGATGAGCAGGTCCGTGAAGCCGGAGACCGCCACGATGTCGCCCACCTCCGCGTGCTCGGCGTTCACGCGCTTCAGGCCGTCGAAGGTGAACAGGCCCGCCAGGCGCGCCGGCGGCGAGACGAAGGCGGAGTCGTAGACGCAGCGGATGGCCATCTGGCCGGCGTCGATGGCGCCGCGCTCGATGCGGCCCACGCCGATGCGGCCCACGTAGTCGTTGTAGTCGATGGTGGACACCAACAGCTGCAGGGGGCCGTCCGGGTCGCCCTCGGGGGCGGGGATGTGCTCCAGGATGCAGTCGAACAGGGGCCGCAGGTCCTTGCCGGGCTGCTTCCAGTCGGTGGACGCCGTGCCGGTGCGGCCGGAGGCGAAGATGATGGGGCTGTCCAGCTGCTCGTCGTTGGCGTCCAGCTCCAGCAGCAGCTCCAGCGTCTCGTCCACGACCTCCTCGCAGCGGGCGTCGGGCCGGTCGGTCTTGTTCACCACGATGATGACCTTCAGGTTCAGCTCCAGCGCCTTCTTCAGCACGAAGCGGGTCTGGGGCATGGGGCCCTCGAAGCTGTCCACCAGCAAGAGCACGCCGCTGACCATCTTGAGCACGCGCTCCACCTCGCCGGAGAAGTCCGCGTGGCCGGGGGTGTCCACGATGTTGATCTTCACGCCGTTGTAGTGCACGGCGGTGTTCTTGGACAGGATCGTGATGCCGCGCTCGCGCTCCAGGTCGTTGGAGTCCATCACGCGGTCCGCCACCTGCTGGTTCTGGCGGAACACGCCGCCCTGCTTGAGCATCTCGTCCACCAGGGTGGTCTTGCCGTGGTCGACGTGGGCGATGATGGCGATGTTTCTCAAATCGTTGCGAACAATTTTCAAGGGGATTACCTCTTTTCAGGGATAGATCGTTTATTAAATTAGGAATGAGGAATTGGGAATTAGGAATTGATGCGCAAATCCCCGCGGGATTTGTCCGATTCACTCGAAACGCTGTTGTCAATCAAGGAAATCCATCGGAATGTCAACCACAATTCCTAGAGTCTGTTTCTAAAATGCCTGAAGCGCATTTTCGGCGTCTTTGACTGCATTCCCGCGTTGATTTCCCTTGACTTAGCCCCACTAAGCCTGCGGAGAAACTGCATCTCCCGGCATTTAGAAACAGACTCTAATTCCTCATTCCCAGTTCCTCATCATTCAAGTTCGTCCGCGTTCATCCGGTCGGCGGTCTCGGCGAGGACCAGGCCCTCGTTGTTTTCGCCGGCCAGGCGGATGGACCACTCGTTTTCAAACATCAGCACCGGGCGGCCGACGCGGTCCTCGGCGATGGCGGTGGTGGAGGTCAGCCGCAGCCGGTCCAGGGGCTTGGGCGTCTCCACGACCCAGCGCACGAAGCGGAAGGGCAGGTTCTCCCGGGTGATGTTCACGCCGTACTCGCTCTTGAGGCGGTACTCCAGAACGTCCATCTGCAGCACGCCGACGACGCCGGCGATCATCTCCTCGCGGCCGATGTTGGGCCGCTTGAAGGTCTGGATGGCACCCTCCTGGGAGAGCTGGTTGATGCCCTTCAGGAACTGCTTGCGCTTCATGGAGTCCTCGGGGGAGACCCGGCAGAAGAACTCCGGCGCGAACAGCGGGATGCCGCTGTAGCGCACGGGATTGCCGGTGCAGATGGTGTCGCCCAGGCGGAAGATGCCGGGGTCGAACAGGCCGATGATGTCGCCGGGATAGGCGGTCTCCACGGTCTCGTGCTCCTGGGCCATGAAGGTCTGGGGCTGGGCCAGCTTCACGCGGCTGTTCGAGGAGGAGTGCCACACGGTCATGCCCTTTTCAAACACGCCGGAGCATACCCGCATGAAGGCCAGGCGGTCCCGGTGGGCGGGGTTCATGTTGGCCTGGATCTTGAAGATGAAGCCGGTGAACTTCTCGTCCGCAGGGTCGATGGGGCCGACCTCCTCGGCCACGCGGGGCGTGGGCGACTTGGTGTAGGTCAGGAACCGGTTCAGGAAGGGCTCCACGCCGAAGTTGTTGGTGGCGGAGCCGAAGAACATGGGCGTCAGCTGGCCGGAGAGGATCTTGTCCAGGTCGAACTCGTCGCCCGCCACGTCCAGCAGCTCGATGTCCTCCATCAGCTTGTCGTAGTAGGTCCTGCCGATCTTTTCCGGGCAGGCCGGATCGTCGATGGACACGGTCTCCACGTTGACCTGGGCCTGGCCGTGATCGCCGCCGGTATACAGCTCGATCAGCCGGGTGTCCCGGTGGTACACGCCCTTGAAGTCGCCGTGGATGCCGATGGGCCAGTTCACCGGGCAGGAGCGGATGCCCAGCACCGATTCGATGTCCTCCATCAGCTCAAAGGGATCCCGGCCCGTGCGGTCCATCTTGTTGATGAACGTGAATATGGGGATGGAGCGCAGGCGGCAGACCTTGAACAGCTTGATGGTCTGCTCCTCGACGCCCTTGGCGTTGTCGATCAGCATGACGGCGCTGTCGGCGGCCACGAGGGTGCGGTAGGTGTCCTCCGAGAAGTCCTGGTGGCCGGGGGTGTCCAGGATGTTGATCCTGTAGCCGTTATAGTCGAACTGCATCGCCGAGGACGTCACCGAGATGCCGCGCTGCTTCTCGATCTCCATCCAGTCGGAGGTGGCGTGGCGCGCGGCCTTCCGGGCCTTGACGGAGCCTGCCTGGCGGATGGCCCCGCCGTACAGCAGCAGCTTCTCCGTCAGCGTGGTCTTGCCGGCGTCGGGATGGGAAATGATGGCGAAGGTGCGCCTGCGCGCCACCTCTGCCGCAAGTTCGGGATGATTCATGATCCTTCCTCCTGATCTTATCTCAATTTCCATAGCCTTTGCCGGGCATCAGATTGGCCGGAACATAAGCGACGCTCCTTTGCGCGAAATGACGTATAAAATCACAATCTTTATTGTAGTATTCCCGCTTAAACCGTGTCAATCGCGCGGGCCCGTTGATTGCGTTAATATTCACAAAAAAGCGGCGGGGGACCGCCTTCTGAAAAGGCACTCCCCCGCCCCGGGTTTGCTGCCGGCAGGCCATAAGGCCCGGCATCACTTCTTATTTTTCCAGTCGCCCAGGCGCTTGTCGAAATCCGCCCGAAGGGCCTTGCGGCGTCGTTCGACTTCATCCAGCTTGTCCTGCAGGGTCTTCTGAGCGGCGTCGCCGTCGGCGCGGGCCTTGTCAATGCGCCGGACCACGTCTTCGATCTTCTCCCGCAGCGCCTGCTTTTCCTTGCGCTTGAAGAGGCCCAGCTTGGAGAGCTCGGATTCCAGGTTCTGCCGCTCGGCGATCAGCGCCTTGGAGGCCTCCGTGTTCTTCGCCTTCAGGTCGTCCAAGTCGCTTCGGGCGTCAAACAGCCGCTCCTCGACAGTCTTCATTTCGTCCCCCAGCTCCCCGGCGCTGGCACAGCAGTCCCGCATGGCCTGAACCAGCTTGTCCGCGCCTTTGAAGGTTCCCAGCGCGGACAGCGCCTCGGCGCACTTCGTGAGGTCCTCGATGCTGTTCACCCCGTTGGCCTTGGCCATCAGGGCATCGTACTGCTTCTGGCGGCTCAGGTCCGCCACCTTCTCGGCCCGTTCGATGGCGCGGTCGATGATCAGGTTGCGGCGGGACTCCATCAGCCGGCGGATGTCGAACAGCTCGAACACCTTATCCTTTTCCTTCCCGCACACCACGCAGGTCGCGGCGTCCTTCGGATTCGGCGCGCCGCAGGAGCAGCGCCAGAGGCGGTCGTCCTCCGCCGGGATGTACTTGAAGGCATAATCGCTGAAGGGCTTGTAGGTATCGTCGATCCTGCCCTTCGTGATCTGTTCGGACAGGTTCTTGTTGGGGCAGTAGCTGCTGTAGCGGAAGCCGCCGTCGGCCTTCATGTCCTCCTCGGCCAGGTCGTCCGGCACCTTCGCGTCCGCCTTGAAGTAGGGGCGCGCCGAGTCATAGGCGGCCTGGGCCTGGAGCTCCGGCGACAGCACGGCGCCGATGCCCATCAGCGGCGGCAGCAGCTCCCCGGCGGTCTCCTCCGTGTTGCGCCACACCACATCATTGGTGAATACCACCTTCGACAGCACGATCCTCAGGCGGTAGGCGGCGTTCGTCATCAGCGCCACCGGCGGGTCGCTGATGACGGAAGCGCCCGTTTCCAGCGAAAGGCCCTGCAATATGGTGTTGACGGTCTGCAGCGCGTCCCCGGCGTCGTCGAAGACCTCTATGTTCATGTAGACGCTGCGGATGGGCGTTTCGGAGATGTTGAACACCTCGATGCGGGCATAGTCCGCGTTGTCCTTGGTGACGATTTCATAGTAGTGCAGCCAGACGGGGCTGTCCGCGTTCATGGACTCCACCAGCGCCATGCGCTTGGACTTCCACACCTCCTGCTCCGGCACCGCCTGTGCCGCGGGCAGCACCGCGGGGGCGGTGTACACCGGCAGCGCAGGCGCGGCGGCGACCTGGGGAGTGGCCGTCAGCTCATTGCGGATGGCCGGATAGCTGCGCACATAGTAATTGAACTTGGAGAAATCGTTTCTCCGGTTGGCCGCGTCAATGGCATTGTCCACATCCAGGGACAAGGTGATGTCCATGGGCTGCTCCATGAACTGGCCGCAGTTGCCGCAGCGGTAGCCCTTTTGCTGCTTGCCGATAAAGCCGGCTGCCGCGCCGACCACGCCGAAGACCACGGCGCCCGCCACGGCCTTGCCGCCGGAGAAGTTTTTATGCATTTCATCGGCATGCAGGGACATGCTGCCGCAAAACTTACAACGTGACATCGCTCGCACCTCCTCAATCCAAAGTCAGCTTCATGGCATAGACGGCGTCGCTCTTGGGTCCCGGCGTGCTGATGGTGGCCACATTGACCAGCAGGCCGGCCCTCACCATGGCGTCCAGCGCGTTCTTGGCATTCATCATGGCCATGCTGCACTTGCTCTTGCAGTTGTAGTCGTCGGCCTTGTACTGGGCCTCGGTCATCTGCAGCGCCTCGATATCGGTGTCATAGGAGATGTTCTCCAGCAGCTTGTACATGCTGAATGCCTTGCCCTTCGACGTCTGCCAGCCGGTCAGCACCTCGTTGTAAACGGCATTCTCCACCGCGTTGTAGAATTTCAGCGGCTTGCTGCGCTCGTCTCCCTCGGGATACTTAGGGTAATCCGGCACCTCGTCCGGCAGCACCACCGGGTTCAGCAGGGTGTAAACGCCCTCGTTCGAGCGCGCAAGTATCCTCTCCTGCACCAGCTTCGGCAGGATCTCGAGGACCTGGTCGTCGTCCACCTCCTCAAAGCTGGAAAGGAAGTCGCACACCGCCTCGGCGGTGATTCCCTTGGGATGGGCCTGCACGATGCCGCTCACCAACATGCCCAGCTTGGACGTGCCGAAGGGCTGGCTCAGCAGCCGTTCCTCCAGCTTTTGGGACGTCTTGTTGTCATAGGAAGTCATTTCGCTCTGGACGTGGCTTTCATACCTCTTCTTCTGTCTCTGGCGGGTCTCTTCCTTCGCCTGGGCTTGCTTCATCTTGTTCAGCGCGTCCTGCGCCGCGTAGGGATTGTTGTAGCTCAGCGCCCGCTGGGCTGCGTCCAGCGCGCTGGTGATCCCTGCGACGCTGTAGGTTTCAAGCCCCAGATACCGGGTGAGGGACATGGCAAAATAAATCGAGGACGACACGGCATCCAACCTCCTCTGCGGTAATGGTAAACAAATCCGTCACAATTATAACAAACGTCTTACCCACATTCAACCCTGCCGCCCAAATTTCGGCCCCAAAATGGTTCTTCGCGAAAACGTGGAGAATCATTGTCGGCGCGTTCCTTTAGAACCCGCCGCCCCGGAAAACGTTCCGTTTTCCCAATCATGTACAATTCCAAAAAAGCGAGGCTTCCGAAGGAGCCTGGCCCCTGGAAGCCTCGCATATGCGCTGCGTCTGTTGACCGCGCCGGTCACTGGGCCGCCTCGTCGATGCCCAGGTAGCGCTTGATCTCAGCGATGTACTTTTCGCCCATGGCGGAGAGTATGGCGTTGTTGCGCACCACATACCCCACCTCCATGATGCTGTTGGGGTTGCTGCTGTCGGCCTCGTAGGGCACGGCGATGAAGTCGGAGCCGTTCAGCTCCTCGCAGATGATGCCGGAGCACAGCGTGTAGCCGTTCAGGCCGGTCATCAGGTTCAGATTGGTGGCCCGGTCGGTGGTCTTGATGCTGCGGGGATACTCGTTGGTGCTGAGGATCTCCTCGGCGAAGTAGAACGAGCTGTCGTCCCCCTGCTCGAAGGACAGGCAGGGATAGGGCGCCAGGTCGGCAAAGCTGATGGACGCCTGGTTCGCCAGCGGGTGTCCCTTCCACAGGTACACGTAGGCGTTGCAGTTGATCAGGTGGTGGAACGCCAGCCCGTTGGCGTTCAGCAGCTTCAGCATGGCCTTGCGGTTGAAGTCGCTCAGGTACAGTATGCCGATCTCGCTGTGCATGCGGGCCACATCGCTGATCACGTTCAGCGTCTTGGTCTCCCGGATGGCGAACTCATACTTGGCCACGTCGTAGGACTTCACCATCTCCACGAAGGCCTTCACCGCGAAGGAATAGTGCTGGCAGGAGACGCCGAACTTCTGCTTGCGCTCCCCCGCCTTGCCGTACTTCTCCAGCAGGTTCAGGTACTGGCCGTACACCTGCCGGGCGTAGGGCAGGAAGTCGGCTCCCTCCGCCGTCAGCGTGACGCCCCGGCCCGTGCGGTTGAACAGCACGATGCCCAGCTCCTTCTCCAGCTCCTTGATGGCGCTGGTCAGCGAGGGCTGGGACACGTACAGCTTCTCCGCCGCCCGGTTGATGGAGCCGATCTCCGATATGGTGATGATGTAGTTCAGCTGTTGCAGGGTCACAGCGGCATCTCCTTCCGCGCCACGAGGCTAAAGATCACGCATCATTATACCCCATTCCGCCGGTTCTGTCCAATAGAATACCAAAATTATATGTTATAGATTCCCTTTATAATCCATGTTATGACCCAAAGCACCACAGCAGAAAGCCGACGCTGATCAGCACCACGCCCAGGGCGGAGGTCCACACCCAGCGGGGCACGAAGATCAGGAACATCAAAAGGCCGACGACCATCAGCGCGACGCCCACCCATCGGGTGCCGCCGCCACTGCGCCTGTAATTGCAAAAACGCCCCATCCTTATCGCCTCCATGCTTCATGGTATGCGGGGATGGGGCCTTTGGTTCGACGGTCAGCGGTTTGGGGGCCGTTGAGAAAGCCACGGCGAAAAATCAATTATTCTATATTTGATTTTTCGGTTTTCAGTGAAACTGAAAACTGGAAATCTCTTAGGGATTTCCACCTCGCAAGGCAAGGCGGGAAGCCTGCAAAAAAGGGAGCTTACCCGGTCGTAAGTGACCGCATTTTACAGGCGCAGCCAACAAAGCAAGCAAGAATCTCTGCCTGTTCTTTTTCGTCGGCAGAGATTCTTGCGTTTGCGGGCTTTGTCAGCGGTCTGAGATTGCCCGGGCGATCTTTTCCGCGCCTTTGCCCACCAGGGCGATGGAGTGCGGCGCGGTGAGCACCCGACGGGTCAGCGCGTTGACGGCGTCGTACTGTATGGCGTTGATGCGGTCGATGGTTTCGGTCTCGGTGCGGGTGGCGTTCATCAGCAGCAGCCGCCGTCCGTTGGACTGCATCCGGGCGGAGGTGGACTCCAGGCCCAGGATATACCCGGCCTTCAGCTGCTCCCGGGCCATGGTGAACTCCTCCCAGGTCAGGCCCTTCTCGGCGATGAGCCGGGCCTCCTCCAGGATCATGTCGTACACCCGGGCCGCGGCCTCCGGGTTGGTGGCGGCGTAGACCGACAGCATGCCCGAATCGGTGTAGGCGTTGGGATAGCTGTACACGGTGTAGGCCATGCCGCTCTCCTCGCGGATCTTCTGGAACAGCCGGGAGGACATGGCTCCGCCGAACACGCTGTTGAACACGGCCAGGTCGTAGTTGCGCTCATCGCCCATGGCCACCGCCGGGTAGCCCAGGCAGATGTGCACCTGCTCGATGTCCTTCTCCCGGGTGATGACCGTCGGAGCCGCTTCGATGGTCGCGTGTTCCTGCTTGTCCAGGCCCTCTTGCGTCCAGCCGCCCAGCAGCGACTCCGCCAGTCTGAGCACCGCCTGCCAGTCGTAGTTGCCCGCGATGGCCAGCACCGCATTCTGGGGCCGGTACATCTTGTGCCAGTAGGCGCGCAAATCCTCGCTGTGATAGCCCTGGATCTGCTCCGCGGTGCCCAGTATGGGCCGGGACAGCGGCTGGTCGCCGTAGTGGGCCAGCATCGAGAGCTCGAACACCAGGTCCTCGGGGGTGTCCTCGGCCATGTTGATCTCCTCGATCACCACGCCCTTCTCCTTCTCCAGCTCAGCGGGGTCGAACACCGGCGCGGTCACCAGGTCGGCGATCACGTCCATGGCCAGCGGCAGGTGCTCGTCCACCACCTTGGCATAGAAGCAGGTGCACTCCTTGGCGGTGAAGGCGTTCAGCTGGCCGCCCACGGCGTCCATCTCCTCGGCGATCTGCCGGGCCGTGCGCTTCTGGGTGCCCTTGAACACCATGTGCTCCAAGAAGTGGGAAAGCCCCGCCTCCGGGAGCGTCTCGAACTGCGAGCCCGACCCGAGCCACAGGCCCACCGACACCGAGCGGAAGTGCTCGATCCGCTCGCCGATGATCCTCAGGCCATTGGGCAGCGTGATTTGGTCAAAGATCATGTTGTTTCCTCCTCCCAGGGGGCGCCGCCCCCTGGACCCCTGCCAAAGGGACATTGCCCCTTTGGAATCCCCCATTGCATGCCGCATGCGGCATGCGGGATAACGATATTATTCCCGTTCGTCCGTCCCGAAGTGCTTGGCGGTATGTCCGCCTGCCAAAGGCACATTGCCCCTTCGGAATCCCCCATTGCATGCCGCAGGCGGCATGCAGGGATAACGATATTATTCCCATTCTTCGATCACAAAGCGCTTCTCGCTTTGGGCCCCTGCCAAAGGGATGATGTCCCTTCGGAATCCACCATTGCATGCCGCATGCGGCATGCGGGGTATAAATTATTACTACCGTTCGTCGGTCACGAAGTGCTTGACGGTCAGTTCGGGATGCTGCAATTCTTCTCTGAAGAAGTCCGGGTAGATCGTGCGCGGATCGTCGGGCGCGACCCACTCCATGCGCTCCATGAGGCCGTCTGAGGTGTGACTCTGAACGACGGGTTCAAAATCCCGCGGGACCTCCATATAGAAGTAGAAGTCCAGCTCGTAGACGGGCTTGCCTGCGTCGGAACCGATGTCCATGATGAAGTAATTCTCATGGACAAAGCCCAGCCGATCCACCTTCAGCTTCCAGCCGGTCTCCTCCTCCACCTCCCGGACAACGGCGTCCTCGGCGGTCTCGCCGAACTGTATGCGTCCGCCCACGGTGTACAGGTAGGGGTCCCGGCGGTTGGATGCCATCAGGAATTTGCCGTCCCGAAGGAGTATCGCGCCTACGCGCAGGTTGATGAGCCCTTCACCGCAGGGCACGGTCATGTCGGTGGGCATGATCTTCTCCTTCCGCCTGCTTCCAAAAGGCTTCCCCCTTGGGGAAGCTGTCAGGCGCAAGCCTGACTGATGAGGTCGAATACGCGCTCACCTGCATTCTGTGAGCCCGACCTCATCCGTCTTGCCGCTGCGCGGCAATCCACCTTCCCCAAAGGGGAAGGTTTTTGGGCCGGTCGTAAGTGACCACATTTTGCAGGCGCGGCCAACACAGCAAGCAAAATCTCTGCGGGTTCTTCTTTGTCAACAGAGATTTTGCGTTTGCGGGCTTTGTCAGCGGTCTGCACCTTCCCCAAAGGGGAAGGCTTTTGGGATTCGCGCTTCCCACAAATCGAACGGATGGGCATACCAAAGTATGCCCATCCTTCACATTATTCAACCGTTATCAGTCCCTGCGGCGCGGACGACGGTCGCGGTCGCCGCTCCTGCGGTCCCGGTCGCCATCGCGGCGCGGGGGACGGCGCACGGGCATGGAGTCGTCGTCGTACACGATGTCGTTGCGCACCAGGTTCACGCGGCCCTGGGCGTCGATCTCGCCCACGCGGACCTCCAGCTCGTCGCCGATGTTCACGACATCCTCGACCTTCTCCACGTGCTCGTTGGCCAGCTTGGAGATGTGGATCATGCCGTCCTTGCCGGGAGCGTACTCGACGAAGGCGCCGAAGCTCATGATGCGAACCACCTTGCCGGTGAACACGTCGCCCACCTGCAGGTCCTTCGCGATGCCCTCGATGATGCGGCGGGCCTTCTTGGCGGCCTCGTCGTCCTCGGTGGCGATGAACACGCTGCCGTCGTCCTCGATGTCGATCTTGACGCCGGTCTCCTCGATGATCTTGTTGATGGTCTTGCCGCGGGGGCCGACGACCTCGCCGATCTTCTCCGGATTGATGAAGAAGTGGACGATCTTCGGGGCGTACTTGGACAGGTGCTCACGGGGCGCGGGCAGCACCTCGAGCATCTTGCCCAGGATGTGCATGCGGCCATCGTAGGCCTGGGCCAGCGCCTGGCGCAGGATGGCCTCGTCGATGCCCTTGATCTTGATGTCCATCTGGATGGCGGTGATGCCCTGAGCGGTACCGGCCACCTTGAAGTCCATGTCGCCCAGGAAGTCCTCGAGGCCCTGGATGTCGGTCAGCACGGCGACCTTGCCGGTGTTCTCAACGTCCTTGATCAGGCCCATGGCCACGCCGGCCACGGGGCGCTTGATCGGCACGCCCGCGTCCATCAGGGCCAGGGTGCTGCCGCAGACGGAGGCCTGGGAGGTGGAGCCGTTGGAGCTCATGACCTCGGAGACCAGGCGCAGGCAGTAGGGGAACTCCTCCACCGGGGGGATCATGGGCAGCAGCGCGCGCTCCGCCAGGGCGCCGTGGCCGATCTCGCGACGGCCCGGGCTGCGGGAGGGCTTGGCTTCGCCGGTGGAATAGCCCGGGAAGTTGTAGTGGTGCATGTAGCGCTTGCGGTCCTCGGTGCCGATGCCATCAATGATCTGCTGCTCGGACAAGGGGGCCAGGGTGGCCACGGTCATGACCTGGGTCTGGCCGCGGGTGAACACGCCGGAGCCGTGGGGACGGGGCAGCACGCCGACCTCGCACCAGATGGGGCGAACCTCGGTGAGCTTGCGGCCATCGGGACGGATGCCCTTGTCGATGATGTGGCGGCGCA
Source organism: uncultured Eubacteriales bacterium (assembly GCA_902801165.1). Classification (GTDB taxonomy): domain Bacteria; phylum Bacillota; class Clostridia; order Christensenellales; family Aristaeellaceae; genus UBA2862. Next base: position 87,716 of record CADCHI010000015.1, read on the forward strand.
TGACTTCCTTCTGCACGTTGTACAGGGCGTCGGCGACCTCCTGCTCGCGGCCCTCGAACTGCTCGGCGAAGTGCTCGGCGACCTCGGCCTTGACCTGCTCCTCGCGGGCGTTGCGCTCGGCGCGCTCAAAGGTCTCGAACATCCACTCGACCTTGGGCAGGGCGTACTCGCGCACGGCGGCCTTCACATCCTCGCCCGGCAGGGCCAGGGGGAATTCCTTCTTCTCCTTGCCGATCTCGGCGACGATGCCGTTGATGAAGGCGACGATCTTCTTGATCTCCTCGTGGGCGAACAGGATGGCGCCCAGCATGACTTCCTCGGAGACTTCCTTCGCGCCGGCCTCGACCATCAGCACGGCCTCGGAGGTGCCGGCCACGGTCAGGTTCATCAGGGACTTCTCGCGCTGCTCGACGGTGGGGTTCACGACGTACTGCTCATCCACGTAGCCGATGTTCACGGCGCCGATGGGGCCCGCCCACGGAATCTGGCTGGTGGCCAGGGCGGCGGAAGCGCCGATCATGGCGGGGATGTCGGGGATATTGTCCTGCTCGACGGACATCACGGTGCAGACGACGGAGACGTCGTGGCGCATGCCCTTGGGGAACAGGGGGCGCAGGGGGCGGTCGATCAGGCGGCAGGTCAGGATGGCCTTCTCAGCCGGACGGCCCTCGCGGCGGTTCCAGGAGCCCGGAATGTGGCCCACGGAATAAAGCTTCTCTTCAAAGTCCACGCTCAGGGGGAAGAAATCGATGCCCGGGCGCGGGGTGTCGGCCACCGTCGCGGTGACCAGGATGCAGGTTTCGCCATAGCGCACGAAGGTGGCGCCGCTGGCCTGCTCGGCGTACTTGCCGAACTCAAGGGTGAGCGTCCGCCCGCCCAGTTCCATGCTGTAGCTCTTGAACATGTGTGTTGCCCTCCTTGGGTCAGTCTCTATGATCATTCTTCATTGATACCATTTTAAATTGAGAATTGAGAATGGGGGAATTGAGAATTCATCAGAATGGCGTTCGATTCTCAATTGTCAATTCCCAATTGCATGGAATCGCGCCGCGATTCCATGCTTGCGGTGTACAGACGCGCGCCTGCGGGCGATCCCGCATCCTGGCGTCCGCACACCGCCGCCCCGGCCCGCTCCGAGGGCCGAAGGTTTCCCTTATCATACCGCGCCGCCGCTCGGCAAGCCGAAGCGGCGGCGCGAAAAAGTCTATCCTCTGATCCAGCGGCGCCTTACTTGCGCAGGCCCAGCTTGGCGATCAGGGCACGATAGGCCTCGATGTCGGTGCTCTTCAGATAGTCCAGCAGACCACGGCGCTGGCCGACCATCAGCAGCAGGCCGCGGCGGGAGTGGTGGTCCTTCTTGTGCACCTTCAGGTGCTCGCCTCGGGGGAGCCGGTGTCGCCTTCGTGACGGGCGTAGGTCTCCATGATTTCCTTCTTGTTGATTTCCATGTGTCTTTCCTCCTCATTCTATACGCCGCAAGCCGGGTGAGCCGTCGGAGTCATCGGCGGACCAGGCAGGCGGTGGCGTGGTCAATTGCACATTGCCACAAACTGTATTCTACCACAAGCCGCCGGGGTTGTAAACGTCAAAAGGACAGTTTTCAGAAACTTCATATGCATTTGCGCGTCTTGTCACGCCGTTTCGGCGGCTCACTCCGCGATCTCCAGCAGCCGCTTCGCGTGAGCGGTCTCCCCCGCCGCCAGCAGCTGGCGTATGCGGGTGGAGGAGCACATCACGTCCCCGTCCATCACCGGGGGCACGATCTCGGCGACGTAGCCCAGTTCATTGGCCATGCGCCGCAGCAGCGCCGCGTCTCCCCTGCCGCCCGCGCCGAAGGTGTAGTTCTCCCCCGCCACGATGGCCTTGACCCGCATTGAGGCGACCAACTCCCGCAGGAAGTCCTCCGGGGGCGTCGCGCCGTAGGCGGGCGTGAAGGACTGCACCAGGGCCGCGTCCGCGCCCAGGCGCTCGAACTTCTTCAAATTCTCTTCCAGTGAAAGCAATTCAGTGGGGGCCCGCTCCGGGAACAGCACCGCCAGCGGATGCCTGTCAAAGGTGCAGACCACGCACTGGGCGTCCAGCTCCCGCGCCAGCGCCACCGCCCGGCGGATCAGCGCCTGGTGGCCGATGTGCACGCCGTCGAACATGCCCAGCGCCACCACGGAGGCGCGGCCGTCGAAGGCCGCTTCGGAACGAATGATCTTCATGCTTCCTCCCCCGCGCGGTACAGCATGGCCCGGAATTTGACGCTTCCGTCCGGCTGCGGCGCGCCGATGCCCGCGAATTCGTCGTTCAGATACACCCGCACGGCTTCCGCCTCGGGCGCTGGCGCGTCCAGCCAGGCCGCCCGCAGAGGGTTGCCGTTCAGCACGGCGTGCCGGCTGCGCTCCCCCACCCGCACGGCGGGCAGGTGCGCAAGCGGCGCGTCCAGCGGCAGCAGGGCCGATTCCAGCCGCTCCTCCCGGGCCAGGGCGTCGATCTGGTCCAAAGAAAGGGCCTCCTCCAGCGTGAAGATGCCCGCGGCGACCCGCTCCAGCGACTGCATGTGCCCGCCGCAGCCCAGGGCCTGCCCGATGTCGTGGCACAGCGTGCGGATGTACACACCCTTGCCGCAGCGCACCCGCAGCAGGTAGGTGTCCCCGTCCTCCCGGCCCAGCAGCTCGATGCCGTCCACCCGGCACTTCCGGGGCTCCAGCTCCACGGACTGGCCCTTCCGGGCCAGCTGGTACAGCCGCCGGCCGTCCCGCTTCAGGGCGGAGTACATCGGCGGCACCTGCTCGATGTCGCCGGTGAACCGGGGCAGGATGTCCCGGACCTCGTCCTCGCCGACGTTCACCGGCGCGGTGGCGACCACCTGGCCGGTGGCGTCCTGGGTGTCCGTCTCGACGCCCAGCTTCAGCCGGGCAACGTAGGTCTTCTGCTTGTCGATGATGTAGTCAAACAGCCGCGTGGCGGAGCCGACGCAGACCGGCAGCACGCCGGAGGCCTCGGGGTCCAGCGTGCCCCCGTGGCCCACCGCGGTGCCCTTGGGCAGCCGCTTGCGCACGAAAACCACCACGTCGGAGGACGTCCTCCCCGTGGGCTTGTTTGCGATCAGGAATCCGTTCATGTGATCTTCCGTTCTTGCGTGAAATATATCAGGTGCTCGCGGCCCTTCGCGCCAGCTCCAGCACCTTCGAAAGGGCCTCCTCCAGGGGCAGCTGGAGCGTCACGCCGGCGGCGCAGTTGTGGCCGCCGCCGCCCAGGGGCACGGCGATGTCCCGGGCCACGTTCACCGCGTCGCTGGAGCGCAGGGAGAACTTCGTGGCGTCCCCGCGCTGTTCAGCCAGCACGGCGACCTCCACGCCCTCGATCTCCAGCAGGTAGTTGACGATGCCCTCCTTGTCCTCGCTGATGGCCCCGGCCTCGCGCAGCATGGCCTCGGGCATCTGCGCCCAGGCAACCCGGCCGTCCCCGGAGGTCTCCAGGCCCGCCAGCACCAGGCCCAGCAGCTTCGTGCGGCCCCGGGTGCGGGTGCGGTACAGCGCCTGGGTGATCCCGGCGATGTCGATGCCCGCCTCGGCGCACTTCGCCGCGGCCCGGAAGGTCTCCGGGCGGGTGTTGGAGAAGTTGAACTGGCCACAGTCCGTGGAGATCGCCACGAACAGGCACTCGGCCATCTCCTTCGTCAGCGAAAGGCCCAGGGCCTCGATCAGCTGCACCACCAGCTCTCCCGCCGCCGCGGCGTCGCCGTCCAGCGCATAGAGCTGGCCGAAGCCGGGGTTGGTGTGGTGGTGGTCCAGCGCGGCCCGCCGGTCGCAGGCCTCGAACATCGCCCGACCCTGCTCGCCCAGGCGTTCCGGCTCGGAGACGTCCACGGCCAGGGCGGCCTTCGGGACAAAGTCCAGCGCCTCGGGGCTGTCGATCACGCCGTCCGCGCCGGGCAGCGCCGCGTACAGCCGGGGCATGCCCCCGGGCAGGTACACCGCGCAGCGCTTGCCCAGGGCCGCGAGGGCATGGCCCACCGCCAGGGCGGAGCCCGCCGCGTCGCCGTCCGGGAACACGTGGCCGAGGATCAGCACATCGTCCTGCGCTCGCAGCCAGTCCGCCAGGGCGTCAATCGTCACTCGGTTCGCCATGACTCTGGTTCTCCTTCAGCAGCTGGTTGATGTGGGCCGCGTACTCGATGTTGGTGTCCAGCTCGAAGATGATCTCCGGCACGTAGCGCAGGTCCACCCGCCGGCCCAGCTCCCGCCGGACAAACCCGGCGGCCTTCTGCAGTGCCTTCATCATGTCCTTGCGCAAATCTTCCTCCAGGATGCTGACGCGCACCTTGCAGTAGCGCAGGTCCCGGGTCACCTCGCAGCGCACGATGGACCACGTCCCGCCGATGCGGGGGTCGTTCAGCTCGTCGCGGATGATGCTGTCGATCGCCTTGTGCACCTCCTGGGAGATGCGGTCGATTCTGTCAAATGATGGCATGGTTACCTCCTGTTATTGCGTCAGTTCGGAGTCTTCAATTCTTTTGATGTATAAAAGGAACAGGGACATCGAGCGCCCGGAAAACAGCTCAGTGAGCTGTTTTCAGCGAGATGGGGCCGGCAAGCCCAAGGCAACAGGAATGGCTCTCTTCGCCGACTCCTGTCCACCACCAAAAACGCGGCAGCGGTATCCTTAATTCTCAATTCCCAATTCTCAATTCCTAATTCCTAATTCTTTATCATTGTACAGCGGGCGTTCCCATCGGAAGCGCCCGCCGCATGAAGCTATGTGGTTACAGCCTACCTCTCGATCTCCTCCATCACGAAGCACTCGATGACGTCGCCTTCCTTGATGTCGTTGTAATTCTCGATGCCAATGCCGCACTCGTAGCCGGTATTGACCTCCTTGGCGTCGTCCTTGAAGCGCTTGAGGGAGTCGATCTTGCCCTCGTGAATGACGATGTTGTCGCGCAGCAGGCGGATCTGGGCGTTGCGCGCGATCTTGCCGTCGGTGACATAGGAGCCCGCGATGGTGCCCACGCCGGAGACCTTGAACGGCTGGCGCACGGTGGCGTGGCCCAGCAGGACCTCCTTGTACTTGGGCGCCAGCATGCCCTTCATGGCAGCCTCCACGTCCTCGATGGCCTGATAGATGACGCGGTACAGGCGAATGTCGATCTTCTCCCTCTCGGCCATATCCCGGGCGTTGTTGTCCGGGCGCACGTTGAAGCCGATGATGATGGCGTTGGCCGTGGAAGCCAACAGCGTGTCGGACTCGTTGATCGCGCCCACCGCGCCGTGGATGCAGCGCACGCGGACCTCGTCGTTGGACAGCTTCTCCAGGGACTGGCGCACGGCCTCGACGGAGCCCTGCACGTCGGCCTTGATGATGACGTTCAGGTCCTTGATCTCGCCGGCGGAAATCTGGTTGAACAGGTCGTCCAGCGTAGTCTTGGTCTGGGTCTTGACCAGGGCGGCGCGCAGCTTGTCCTTGCGCTCCTCGGCCACCTGGCGGGACAGCTTCTCGTCGTCCACCGCGGTGATCTGGTCGCCGGCGTCCGGCACGTCGTTGAAGCCGATGACCTCCACGGGCTCGGAGGGGCCCGCGCTCTTCACGCGCTCGCCGCGGTCGTTCACCATGGCGCGCACGCGGCCGTAGGCCGTGCCCGCGACGATGGCGTCGCCCACGTTCAGGGTGCCGTTCTTCACCAGCACCGTGGCCACCGGGCCGCGGCCCTTGTCCAGCTTGGCCTCGATGATGATGCCGCGGGCCTTGCGGTTCGGGTTGGCGCGATAGTCGTTCACGTCCGCCGTCAGCAGGATGGTCTCCAGCAGGTCGTCCACGCCCTGGCCGGTGACCGCGGAAACGGGCACCATCTCGGTGCTGCCGCCCCACTCGGTGGTGACCAGCTCGTACTCGGTCAGCTGCTGCTTGACGTGCTCGGGGTTTGCGGCGGGCTTGTCCATCTTGTTGATGGCCACGATGATCTCGACGCCCGCGCTCTTGGCGTGGTTGATGGCCTCGATGGTCTGGGGCATGACGCCGTCGTCGGCAGCGACCACCAGCACCGCGATATCCGTGGCCTGGGCGCCGCGCAGGCGCATGGAAGTGAAGGCCTCGTGGCCGGGGGTGTCCAGGAAGGTGATCTTCCGGCCGTCCAGCTCGACGGTGTAGGCGCCGATGTGCTGGGTGATGCCGCCCGCCTCGCCGGCGGTCACGCGGGTCTTGCGGATGTAGTCCAGAAGGGAGGTCTTGCCGTGGTCGACGTGGCCCATGATGGTCACGACCGGCGGACGGGTGACGAGCTCCTCCTCGGTGTCCTCCACGTCCTCCTTCTCCAGGGCGTCCTCGGCGGTCTCCGCCAGCTTCATCTCCAGCTCGACGCCAAACTCCTGGGCCACCAGCGTGGCGGTGTCGAAGTCCAGGTCGTTGTTGATGGTGGCGATGATGCCCAGCATCATCAGCTTCTTGATGATCTCGCCTGCG
>CADCHI010000016.1 GCA_902801165.1 uncultured Eubacteriales bacterium
TGGGTCTCGCTGCCCTGCTGGGTCTCGCTGCCCTGCTGGGTTTCGCCGCCCTGCTGGGTTTCGCCGCCCTGCTGGGTTTCGCCGCCCTGCTGGGTTTCGCCGCCCTGCTGGGTTTCGCCGCCCTGCTGGGTTTCGTTCCCGGACTGCCCCGCGTCGTTTGACTGCCCCGCGTCATTCGACTGCGGCGCGTTCGAGGCAGGCGCGTCCTGGGTTTTATCATCCTGCTGCGCGTCGTTCGACGCCTCGGGCTGCTGCTCCACCGTCTCGACAGCCGGGGTCCCCCCCTCTCCGGCGGGAGCGTTCTCCTCGGCCACGACCGCGCCGTTCAGGCACAGGCACAGGCACAGCAAAAAAACCAGCTTCTTCATATCCGTTGCTTCCTTTCAATATCTCCACGCGGGGCCAGCCTGCCGCCCCGACAGTCACCGTCTATTAGACGAATCCTATTTCCAATATGATTCGGGTTTTCCGAAATTAATGATAACATTACAGTAGTGGACTGTCAACGCCGTTCCCGCGTTGAATTGCGTTCTTTTTTTCAACATTTGTCTTATGATCGTTGAAATCGCGGCGCGCGCTGCTGTCGCCGGCGCGGATCGCCGCTCTTTCCCCGCGCGTGGAATAACGGGAATGCTCGACGATTTGAAAAGGACCGTCTCAAAACAACGCATTGGGAAGAGATCATCGGTGATGATCCGGAACCCCACCGTAGGGGCGCCATAATTGGCGCCCGCAGGCGGCATTTCTGCCGTCCCTACGATGGATCTTGCAATGCTGTTATTTTGAAACAGTCCCTCGTTTTTTTGTCCTTATAAGCGTTCCTTCCCCGCCCGGCTATGCCCACAGAATGTGCATCAGCTTGGGGAAGGCCTCGTCCACGATCTTCATCGTGCGCAGCAGCAGCTCCACGCAGATGGGGCCGCTGGTGTCCTCGTTGATGATGGCGTCGCACTGGACGTTGATCTTGTCGTCCTTGGTGAAGAACTTCAACCAGCGATAGGTGCCGTTCAGCTCGTTCGCCGCGTCCATCATCTGGGCCCACTTCTCGTCCGGGAAGACGGCCAGCCCGAATATGCGCAGCGAGACGGCGTGCCCGTCCTTGTCAAACACGAAGATCGCGTCGTAGCGGGCATTGCTCTTGCTGTTCACGGAGCAGACCACGAGGCTTTCGCCTCCGTCCAGGTCCCGGCTGTCCCGGTACTTCAAACCCACCCGGTCGCACTCGCTCATAAACCGCATGGCTGTATTCAGCATGTTCATCCTCCTCCCGGTCTGTGTTTGGGAAGGGCCCGTCCGGCGCGCGCCGTCAGATCAGGCTCTCCAGGTCGGTGTATTCGTAACCGTGGGCGATGGCCACGTTTCTGCAGGTCAGCTTGCCATCGTAGGTGTTCACGGCGGAGCGCAGGGCCGCGCTCTCGCGGCACGCCGCCTCCAGGCCGCCCTTGGCGATCTGCAGGCCGTAGCGCAGGGTGGCGTTGGTCAGGGCGATGGTGCTGGTGCGCGGCACCGCGCCGGGCATGTTGCCCACGCAGTAGTGCACCACGCCGTCCTTCACGTACACGGGATCGTCATGGGTGGTCATGTGGGAGGTCTCGCCACAGCCGCCCTGGTCGATGGCCACGTCCACGAACACCGCGCCGGGCTTCATCTCCGGCAGGTACTTCGCCTTGAACAGCTTGGGCGTGGTCGCGCCGGGGATCAGCACCGAGCCGATCACCAGGTCCGCGTCCTTCACCGCCCGCTCCACGTTGCTGTCGTTGGAAACCAGCGTCTGGATGCGGCCGCCGTACAGGTTGTCCAGCTCCTCCAGCCGCTTCAGGTTCACGTCCAGTATGGTCACGTTCGCGCCCATGCCCACGGCGATCTTGCAGGCGTTCGCGCCCACCGTGCCGCCGCCGAGGATGACCACGTTGGCCTTCGGGGTGCCCGGCACGCCCGCCAGCAGCACGCCCTCGCCGCCGAAGCGCTTCTCCAGGTACTTCGCGCCCTCCTGGATGGACAGGCGGCCGGCGATCTGGCTCATGGGAATCAGCAGCGGCAGGGAGCGGTCCGCCTCCTGCAGCGTCTCATAGGCTACGCCCTTCACCTTGCCGGCGAGCAGCGCGTCCGTCTGCGCCTTGTCCGCCGCCAGGTGCAGGTAGGTGTACAGGATCAGCCCTTCGTGGAACAGCGGATACTCCGCCTCCAGGGGCTCCTTTACCTTCACCATCATCTCCGAGATCCGCCAGACCTCCGCGGCCCCGTCCAGAAGCGTCGCGCCTGCCCGGATGTACTCGTCGTCGCCGAAGCCCGAGCCTGCGCCCGCGCCCTTCTCCACGTAGACCTCGTGGCCCGCGGCCACATAGGCGCGAACGTTGTCCGGCGTCAGTCCCACGCGGAACTCGTTGTTCTTGATCTCCTTGACGCATCCGATCCTCACTTGCTCATTCCTCCTTTTCAGCGTAGTCCTGGTATTATGTTAACTTGGGATGTTTCATTATAGCACGCCAAAACGGGTTTTGCAAGAATCGGGTTTTACGCGAAGGGAGTGCGTGTAGGCTGAGCCGGCGCCGCGACAGCCCCTCCCCTTTGCGCGGTCAGCTGCCCTGTGCAGACCGGGCAGGCGCAGCAGACAAAGGGACTGTCTCAAAATAAACAGCATTGCGGAATCCATTCGTAGGAACGGCAGAAATGCCGCTGGGAGCGGACCTTCCGCTGGGAGCAGACCTTCCGCCGCGGGCGCCAATTATGGCGCCCCTACGGTGCATTTTGAATCATCGCCCGATGATTCCTTCGCAATTCGCTATTTTGAGACAGTCCCTTTGTGTTCGCAGACTTTGCCATTGGCCTGATGTCGTTACTCCAGCACGACCTCGCCGCCCAGGATCGAGCGCTGGGTCGCCTCGTCGGCCTCGCCGGTGGCCTCCAGGCCGTGGTCCCGCTGCCAGGCGGAGACGGCCTTGGCGGTCTGCGGGCCGTAGTAGCCGGTGGAGGGGCCGGTCATCTGCAAATAGCCCTGGGACCGCAGCACCTCCTGCATCATCAGCGTGACCCAGGTGTACTCCTCCCGCTTGATGGTGCGGTAATCGTAGGTGAAGGGGCGCGGCGCGGGCATCGCGGCGTCGGTCAGCGGCGCGGTGGCGTTCTCCGGCAGGCCGAACAGCTCGTTCAACGTCACCAGCTTGTAGCCCTTGGAGACCGCGTAGGGGATGAACTCCTTCAGCTTCTTCGTGTCCGGGTCGGTGGTGTGGAACAGGTAGACCTGCCCGGGACCGAGGCTGCTCTTGATGTGGGGCATGTCCGAATCCGAGCCGGAGACGCTCCACTTGGCGATGGCCAGGTAGCCCAGCTGGGACATGTAGTTGTGGATTCGCTGGTCGGTGTCGCCGTCGCCGCCCATCAGCCGCAGGAAGTGCTCCTGGTAGTTCACGCCCAGGGCGTGGCTGACCGCGGCGCTCTGCTTCCAGATCTCCTCCGCCATCTCGGCCTGGGGCAGGCGGAAGATGCGGGCGTGGCTCCAAGTGTGGTTCTCGATCTCAAAATTCAGATCAAACACCGCGCGCTGCAGGATGTCCGACATGCCCGACCGCACGACGTTCTCCCCCACCGGGAACAGCGTCAGCTTTGCCCCGTTGTCCTTCGCCAGCTTGATGATGGTCTTCAGGTTGTCCATCTGGTAGCAGTCGTCCACCGTCACGGCGATCTTCTTCGCCTCGGTGTCCGCATTGAGGATCACCGGCAGGTAGGTGAAGGGCTCGGGCGTCTGCGTGGGCTCCGGGGTGGGCACGGGCGTCGGGGTCGGGGTCGGCGCGGCCGTGGGCGTCGGCGTCGGAACCGCCGTGGGCACTGCCGTCGGCGCGGCCGTGGGCGCTTCCGCCTGCTCCGAAGCCTGCCCCTGCTGGGACTGGGGCTCCAGCGTCATGGCCGGGAGCGGCGCGCCATTCTGGCCCGCTTCGCCATTGACCGCGTAGGCGGCCTCGTACTCCCGCACGGCGTCGGCGTTCTGCCGCACCGCGGAGGCCAGCTTCCACAGGCCGAACGCCGCCAGCGCGCACAGCAGGGCCAGTACCACCGCCGGCATCGCCCTCCCCCGCCTGCGCTTCCCGGCGGCGTGGGCCGCGTGGAGAGTGTGCGCGGTGTGCGTCGCATGGTGGGTTTGCGCGGTGTGGTTCGCGGCGTGCGTGGTGTGTGTGCCCTGTGCGGCGTGCTTTGCGGTATGCGCGCCCTGCGCTGCGTGGTGGGTCGAGTGTGCGGTATGCGTTCCCTGTGCGGCGCGGGAGGTCTTTCTCCCGCCCGTCGCCGTCCGCGTCGTCGAGGTCCGCGTTCCCGAAGTCGTCCTGCGTGCCTTGTCCCTATCGTTCTCGTGTGCCATCGTCTGTGCTCTCTTCTCAGCGCTCTCCGCGCCGTCGATGTAATTTCATGGGGTTCCCCGCCGCCGGGACCGCCGACCTCAGTGGCTGAAGTCCTTGGCGATCACCATTTCGATCCTGTCGCCCTTGACGCCGACGACCACGTCGTCCGCCAGGCTCGCCACGATGGACTTCTCCAGCTCATCCCAGGCCTCCTCGGCCTCCAGGCTCTTCGCGCGGGCACGGTCCAGCTCCTCGCGATAGGTCTCCAGGGTCCAGATCGGCACCAGGCCGTCCGTGCTGAACCCCGCGCCGGTGTCGGTGTGGACGATGCCATAGCGGGAGGTCTCCCGGCCATAGGCGTCGATCACTTGGCCAAAGCCGTGCAGCGCGCCGGAGATGACCTCGCCCAGCATGCGCATGAAGCCCTTCGCGGCGGCGTTTTTGCCGGTGCTGGAGACGGAGAGCAGCTCGCTCTTCTTGTCCGCGTCCATGTCCGCAGTCGCCTGCAGGTGCAGCTCAAAGCGCTGACCCTCGGCAACAAACCAGAGCTGACCGTAGAAGTCCTCCAGCAGCGTACTCACCATGCCCAGCGTCTCCTCCGCCAGCAGCGTGAGCCGCAGGGTGTTCCTGCCGCTCAGCGCCATCTCCCGTCCAAACGCCTCCGCGGCGCGCTTCGCCGCGTCCAGACGCGCCTCGTCGCTGTTGATCATCAGTTTTTCAGATACCATAAAGCACCTCCATATGCGGCTCGGTCGCCGCGTGCCACTTGCTCTCTGCGTCCATTATACAACGGGCGTAATAACCCCGTGTTACCCCTCCGGTCACAATTCGGACAATATCCCGAAAAAAACGCGATACTCTCTGTGTTTAATCGACATTTAACAATCCGTCTCTTCCATTCAGCCCAATGCCATGGACAGCAGCCCGAAGAAGCCGGCCATGGCGGCCAGCAGCACGATCTCCTGCCGGATCCGATTGCGCAGCAGGCCCGCGCACTCCCGCATGAAGGCGTTGGGCCAGAACCACCATTTCGTGTCGCTGCCCATGCCCTCCGCGGGCAGCCCCGCCAGCGCGGCCCAGACGCCGCTGCGGAACACGTGGTAGTTCGTGGTGGCGTAGGCCACCTTCGCGCCGGGCTTTTCGCCGTCGATCAGCTTCTTCGAGAACTCCATGTTCTGATAGGTGTTCCGGGACTGGTCCTCCACCCGGATCGACGCCTCCGGCACGCCCTGTCCCACCAGGTAGCGGCGCATGGCCTCGGCCTCCGCCATGGACTCGTCGGGCCCCTGGCCGCCGGAGGGCACCAGCACGGCCTCACGGCCCGTGGCGCGGCGCTGCTCCCGCCAGAAGTCGATGGCCCGGTCCACCCGCCCCCGCAACAGCGGCGGCAGGCTGCCGTCCTTGCGGAACCGGCACCCGAGGATCAGTATGTAGTCCACGTCCTGGGCGGGCACGTGCTTCGCCGCCTTCAAGCCGCAGACGATGGCGCCGATCAGCATGCACTCAAAGTAGGCGAAGCCCGCGGCATAGACGTTTTGCAGCGTGCTGCGCACCCGCCACTGCACCTCCGAGCCGGAGAAATCGCGGGTATACAGGTAGAGGCCCAGCGCCTCCCCCGCCACCAGCAGCACGCTGACGACGATGCCCAGCACGTTCTGGACCCGGAAGCGCTCGTGCCTGAGCAGCGCCACGTTGCTCACGGCCATGGCCACGGCAAAGGTCAGCAGCAGCGGCAGGGTGACCAGCATGAACTGGAAGCTGGCCGAGGCCAGCACCGAGTAGGCGGACCGCATGGCAAAGCCCGAGAGGTCGGCAAAGTGGCGCACGGTGACCACCAGCATCGTCAGCCCCGTGACCAGCGAGAACAGCGAAAAGCCCACGGCATAGATCGTCGAATAGGCGTAGAAGGCCGGGCCCCTGGACTGGCGGTAGACCCGGAACATGATCGCCGCCACCGCCAGGAAGAACACCGTCAGGGACACCAGCACGATGGAATCGCCGGTGAAGCCGCCGGTCCGGCTGTCATACACGGTGTTGAACCGCCCGACGTGGAAGTCGCCCAACACCGAGTCCTCCACCCCGTCAAAGCCGATGTCCACAAAGGCCTGGCCGGGACCCTGGGGGTGGATCGGCACGCGCAGGTAGCCGCCCACCTGGGTCGGCTCGCCGGGGTTGACGACGCCGGGCGTCTCCGCCTCGACGCGCACGTGCGCCTCCCCCCTCGCCGCGCCCTGGGGCACGGGGTAGTACGCCATATAGGCGTCCCTCGTCGTCAGCCTGTAGCCGACGCAAATGAGCAGCAGGATCCCCGCCAGCGCGGCGATCTGCAACGCAGCCTTCTTCATAGCTTCTCCTCTGTAAGCGCGGCGTCCAGCCCGGCCCTTCGCCGCTGGATAGGATACTCCGGTCGTTTCAGACAGCGGAAAACGGAGCCTCCCCGCGCCTGTGGGCGCGGCGGGCTCCGTTTGCGGTCGGCGGCGGCTCGTTCGAGCGTCGCCGGTTCTTCGTCAATACTGGTTGTAGGACTTCGGCGCGCCACCGTTGGAGGCCTTCTTGCTGCCGCCGCCCGCGGAGAAGCCGATGTTCAGCACGGTGCCGATGCCGCTGAGCACCGTGCCGCCGACGAACAGCAGGAAGCCCAGGCCCACGTGCATGAAGGGCGCGAGGGCCGTGGCCGCGGTCTGGAAATCACCGGCGTTGATGCCGGTATCCACAAAGTTGGAGATTAGCGTGTTGGCGGTGACGATGTAGCCGATGGCCTCGCCGTTCAGCGGGTTGCGGTAGGTCACCAGATACCACACGATCACCACCAGGCCCAGCACGGTCACGCCCAGCTGGATCGGCCTGCTGTCGATCAGCCCGCTGACCAGCATCAGCACGCCCACCACGGGCACGCCGTAGAGCACGTTGTTCAGGTAGCGCGCGCAGGTCGCCCAGCCGATGGGGAACCCCACCAGGCCGAGGATGCGGATGCTCAGATAGCTGAAGATCATCGAGACCAGGCAGAGCACGCTGCCCACCAGCACCACAGGATTCAACTTCGTCTTCATGATTAAACCTCACTCTCTTCGCCGCGCACTGTCGCGCGCGGATATGCCATGATCACCGTCCCGCCCGGCGATGACGCCGGACGGGCGATGCATCAGCGCTTGTAGACCAGCTCGATCCCGGTCTCCTTGATGGTGTAGACGGCCGGACTGCCCTCTTCCACGACCTGCTTCTCGGGGCCGCGGAGCGCGTGGGCCTTGTTGACCACCAGCACGCCGTCCTTCGCGGGCTTGAACACGAGCTTCTCCGCCAGCTCGCCGGAGGTCAGCAGGCTCATGGGCGGCAGGCCGCTCTGGCCGATCAGCGTGCCGAAGGCCACGGCCTTCTTGCCCCACTCCGTCAGGTCGATGGGCTTGCTGTTGTAGGTGCCATCCTTCGTGGTCACGTTCACCCGCAGCATGCCGCTGAACCTCGGCGCGGCGCTCTTGCGGATGAGCAGCACCAGCGCCAGAATCAACGCCACGATGCCCGCGCCGATGCCGGCGAGGCCACCGATGCCCAGCTTGTCCGTGAGCTGCTCCATAACGGTCGGCTCCGGCGTGGGCTCCGGTGAGGGCGTGGGCGTGTCCGTCGGCTCAGGAGACGGCGTGACCAGTTCCACGACCTCAAAGGTCACTGTGGCGGAGGGTTCCGCCTGCGGGTCGGGTTCCTCGGTATCCGCGATCACCCAGGCGTTCAGCGTATAGCTGCCCACCCCGGGCTGCGCGCTGTAGCGCCAACCGTCGATGTTGCCCTCGGCGGCCACGGGCTCCGCGTCGTTCTCGGAGACGTACACGGCGATGTGGTCCAGCCAGCTGTCGTCCATGCCCGCGGTGGTAAGCTCGCGCACCGTGGTGTTGCTCAGGCTGAACTCCACATCGACGGAATCGCCCTCGGTGTACTGCTCCTGGGCCCCGGAAACCTCCAGCTTCGCGCCGGCGATGATGGCCGGCACGCTGGTCAGCGTCACCTTCAGCGTTCCCTCAGCGGTCAGGCCCGCCTTGTTCGTGGCGGTCAGCTTCACCTCCACGGCGTGCTCGACGCCCTCGAAGCCGCCCTCCAGCGTCAGGCCCTTCTCGCTGGTGTTGGCCAGGCCGTCGTCCGACAGCGCGACCTCCACCTTCTCGATGCCGTCACCGTTGGGGTCCTCGAACAGCGCGAACCGATCCTCGAGGACCTCATAGGTCCGCGGGCCGTCCACGGTGTCCTTCGCCGCGTACTCGGTCTGCTCCGCCGTGAACACCGGCGTGCCCAGCACGCGGAAGCTCTGGCTCTCGGTCAGGTCAATATTGTAGTCCGATTTGGTGGCCGTCGCGGTCACCGTGCATTCGCCCGCCTCGGTGAGCGCCGCGCCGGGAATCACGCCGTCCTCCAGGGCCTCGCCGTTCAGCTCGAACGCCACCGGCACCCGGTCGGTTTCGGCTTCCCCGGCCAGCACCCGGGCGGTCAGCGGGATGTCCTCTCCGGCGCCCGCCACCACGTCCTCGATGGGGTCCAGCTCCAGGCGCACCTCGAGCATGCCGTTGGACAGCGCCTCGACGCTGTCGGCGGTCTCGGGCACGGCGCTGCTCAACAGGTAGCCGCCAAAGGCCGCCTCGAAGGGCTCCCCGGCGGATTCGGCGGATTCTTCTTCCCCGGAGGCCTCCGCAGCCGCGTCGCCGTCCTCTTCTGTCCTGCCGTCGTCCGGCCGCAGCGCGGGCTCCGCCGGCATTTCGCCGTCGACCGCCGACCGCTCGACGTCTTCCGCTGCCCGGGTCAGGGCCTCGGGGTCGGCGTACAGGAACAGGGGGCGCTCCAGCAGCGCCGCCGCGTCCAGCATGTCGTCCCGGCGCGTCAGCTTGCGGCTGGCGTAGGGGGCTTCGCCCAGCTTCTCCAGCACCAGGTTCACCAGGTCCATGGCCTTGGCCGTGGGCGTGTCGCCGGTCAGAAGGTGGTAATCCTTATCGGTATACAGATCATTGGTCAGCTGGCCGATGATCTTTTGGTCTTTCTTGACGGCGTTCTCGCTGTCGTCCAGGCCGATGAACAGCATCTCGAGGCTTTCGCTTCTGGTCTTGTCCCGGTTTTCCATGCTGTCAAAGGCGCTGTCCTTGTCGCCGCACACGCCGTCCAGCAGCACCACCACCAGCCGGGATGCGCCCGCCTGGCCCGCGATCTGATCCACCCGCTGCCGCAGGTAGGTGGTCTCGCGGTTGCCCGTGCCCACGGGCATGCCCTCCATCGCCGTCACCGCCTGCGCCAGGCCGTCCGCCGCCGCGGGGTCCGCCGTGGCGGGCACGTCCGGCTCCTGGGGCACCGTGCCGACGAAGGACAGCTTCACGTCCGTGTCCGCAAGGGCGTTGGCGATCAGCGCCACGGAAAGCGTCAGCCCGGGGCGATTGGCCTCGGTGAGCACCTTGTTGGGCTTCTCGTTGGGGATCAGCAGCACCACTTCCCGGAAGGAAGCGGCCTGCGCCGCAGCATCGCTCTGAACCGCGTCCGCCGCGGGCTCCGCCAGGGCGCCCGCGCACAGCGCGAGCGCCAGCAGCAGGGCCAGCAACAACCTGTAGAATGCTCTCAAAGCGTCGTCCTCCTTTGAACTGTCATCGCGCAAGCGTCCGTCAACGCCTCAGGAAGCCAAACAGGCCGCCCTTGTGCCCACCCGTGTACAGGGTGGATTTTTGCAGGATCGCCTTGAGCGCCGCGTTCTTTTGTCTCTTTTGCAGGTCGCTGAATCCCTCGTCCTTGGCGCAGAAATCCGCCAGGGTCATCTGGGAAACCGCTTCGTCGTCGCCGTAGCCGGCGAGAACGTCATAGGTGAACACCACGATGGTGGAGATGTCCGTGTCGCGGCCATCCTTCCAGATGGAGCCGTCGTCCCCCAGCTTCATGGCCAGGAGCAGGTAGCGGTTCCACACATCGTTGTAATCCCGGGCCTTTGCCGCGCACAGCAGCAGCAGCACGTCGATCTCCGAGCGGATCTCGCTGTGGGCCAGGCTGATCTGGTACACCCGGCCACAGAACACCCGCAGGTTGCCCATGTCCCGGCGATCCCGGTGCAGGCCGCGGAGCAGCTCCTCCGCCTTGCGGCGGTCCAGCGTCCCGCGCCCCAGCACCGCCGCGGCGTACTCGCCGCACCATACGGCGGTACTGACGGACAGGGGCTTGGAATCGTCCGCCTTCACCCGCTCCAGCAGCGCCTTCAGCTGGGCAAAGCCCTCGCAGGCCGCCCTGGACTGGCCGTCATAGGCCTGGCAGCACTCCTGGAAGGCCTCCAGGCACTTCTCCTGGATCAGCCTGTCCACGTGGGGCTCCAGTATCTCTGTGTACAGCCCGAACCGCTCGCCGCCCAGCAGCGCGGCGACCTTCGTCAGTCCGCTGGTGACGGGCAGCTTTTCGCCCGAGACGCGCAGCTCCTCCACGCGCTTGCCAAAGTCCATATCCACGAGCGCGGCGAGCTGACGCTGGCCGTCAGCGGCGGAAGCCGCGCGGGCCAGGCTTTCCCGGTTGACCCAGGGCAGTCCGCCGCCCTGCTCGACCATGTCGTCCAGCGTGGAGACGTCCTGGAGGAGCTGCAAAAAGCCGCTCAGCTCCATGGCGTCGCGCGCCGCCGCGACCCGGCCGTACTTCGCGTCGATCCGGACCGCGCCCCGGCGCATGCGGCTGTCCAGCTCCTCATGCATCTTTCCGGAGAGGGCCTCGATGCCGTCCAGCAGCGGCATGGCCACCGCGTCGTAATCCTCCCGGCCGCGCCACAGGGCCGCCAGCCGATCGTAGGTCTCCTCGGTCACGCCCGAGCAGTCGTTGCCATGTTCTATGTATCCCTTCACGCCCTCAAACAGCCGGTCGCTCAGCGGGCTCTGGGGCGCAAGTCCGGCGTCGTTCGCGTACTCCGCCACCGCGTTCAGCGTTTCCGGCGGCTGTTCCACCGCCGTGGAGGACCATTCCGCCAGCGCCTCGAGCAGCGCCTGCCGCGCCGGTTCGCCAGCGTCTTTGGCATAGCGGCCCAGCGCGTCGACGCGCACCTGGCCCTTCGCCTTCCTCAGCGCCTCGGCGATCAGCACGAGGCCCTGGGCCCTGGGCAGTCCCGCCGCGTCGAAGGCCTCGGCCACCCGGGGCAGCATCGCGCCGTCGATCTCGCCGGCCTCGACGCACTCCCGGACCTTTCCCTCGACCAGCGCCGCCATGTCCCGATCGTTTTCCATGGACGGGCAATAGCGGACAAAGCCGCCGATGTCGCCGCCGGCGAGGGCCGACCTGGCGAACTCCTCGGCCGCACGGGCATTCAGCTCCGGCATCCGCTTTTCCAGCAGCGGGTAGAGCGCCTTCACGTCCTCCAGGCCGCAGCTGGCGTTCAGGCTCTCGCGGATCACGCGGCCCAGCCCGGCCTGGTCGCCCTTGAGGACCGCCTTCATGGCAGGGTCCCCGGCCATCTGGCGCAGGGACGCGAGGGTCTCCGGCCTGATGGTTCGGGCGGAAGCCGCCAGCGCGCGGAAGATCTCCGTCACCGCAGGGGTGTTGTCGCCGTTGACCTGGCCCAGCCGCGCCTTCAGGCAGCGGACGAACCGGTCGAAGGCGTCGCCGTTCTCGCTCTTGGAGGGGTCTGTCAGCAGTTCAATGTAATCCCGCGCATAGCCCGTTCCGCCCAGCAGGCGGTCCAGGCGCTCGCCGTATTCCTCGTCCGAATAGGCGCTGGAGGCGGTCTTCTCCCGCTGGAGCAGGCGGCTCTCCAGGTCCTCCGCGTGCTTCAAGGCCATGCCCAGCACGTATTTGCCCTCGACCACCGGCAACTCGCACAGCTTCTGGGCCACCTCGTCGGCGATGCTCTCCTGGCCCTGACGCTTCAGGTCCGCGTAGTGCTGCAGCCAGCGCTCACAGGTCGCGAGGTCGCCGATGGAGCGGCCGTCCAGGAAGTTCGCCTTCTCGGCACGGATCAGCTCCAGCTGCAGGTCGCCGACCTCCTCCTCGTTGGCCAGGTCCAGCATGAACCGACCGTCCACCACGGGGCGCTTGCCCAGGCGTTCCGCCACCGCGGCGGCCCGCTCGTCGCGCCCCTGGCGCTTGAGGAACTTGTAGTGCCGCAGCCAGCGCCGCGCGCCCTCCACGTCTGCGGGGGCGGCGTTCTCCAGGGAGCGGCTGTATTCCACGTTGATCAGCGCGACCAGCATGTCCGCGTCCGCGCCGGCCTTCCTGGCCTCGTCGAAGGCGTACACCGGCTCCTCGTCGGTGCGCAGGCGATACTGCTCCATCAGCATCGCGCGAATGTCCTCCGCGATGGGCTTGCTCTCCCGCGCGGCTTCGGTCATGCGCTCCATCCACAGGCCGAACACCTGGGCGCGCATGCCGGCGGCGCTGGCCTTCTGGCGCTCCAGCAGGTTTTGCATGGCGGACCAGTACAGCTCGCCGCGCACGTTCTGCTCCCGGAGCATGGCCAGGGTCTCGTCGGTGATCTTCCTGTTCAGCAGGTCCCGGATGGCCTCGACGGCCTCCGGCGCCACGCCAAAGTCGTTCTGCTCAAGATCCTTGTAGTAACCGATCCAGTCGCGGTACTTCTCCGCGGTCAGGTTGGTGACCTTCGGCGCGCTCTCCAGCGCCAGGTCTCCCAGCAGGCGCCAGTGCTGCGCCTGCTGCGCGATGCGCTTGCTGTCGGCATCGTCCCGGAGGTTGATCCGGGTCAGCATGGCGTAGATCTCGTCCGCGAAGGGCTTGCCCTCGTCCTGGGCGTCCTGCTGGCGGCCGATCCACCACTGGTAGTCCTCGGCGGAGACGGACTGGCGGGCGTTCACGTCCTCCAGCATGCTCCGCACCAAGGCGCACTCCAGCGCGCCCAGCTGGCGCGCGGCGGCGGTCTCCACGTACTGCCTCTGGTTCTCCTTCGGCGCGCGGTCCACGATCATGTCCACGATGCTGCCGGCGCACTCCGCGCCGATCATATCGTTCTCCAGGCGGCCCACCCAGACGTCGAAACGGTCGCTGTCCAGCGGCTGGGGGCTCGCGGCGAGCTGCCGGGCCTCCGACTCGGTCAGGCGGTTCCACAAATCCGGCAGCGCCCGCTGCGCGAGCAGGTCCGCCGCGGCGACCGTGGAATCCTCAAACTCGAACTGGCCGCACAGCAGCTCCCGGGCGGGCTGGGCCGCGTCCTCCAGGCGGGCGCCGTAGTCCCGCTTGGTGTCGGCGTAGAATTCCAGCACCTGCCGGTACTCCTGCTCGCTGAGCCTGCCGGGTTTGCGGGCATACAGGTCGTGTATGGTGCCCCGGACGATGCGGATCGCCACGCCGTCCAGGCCGTGGGCCTCGGCGACGCTCAGCGGCGACGGCACCTCGGGATCGTCGAAGCGGAGCTGCTTGGACAGCTCCCGCTCCAAACGCAGGCACAGCGCGTCCTCGCCGCCCCGGCTGAGGGTGTTGTAGCGCTTGCACCAGTTCTCGAAATCCGCCGGGGAAAGCCCGCCGGTGCGCTCCAGCATCTGCAGCTCGCCCTCCACCAGCCTCAGGGACAGGGGGTCCAGCTCCAGCGCGGCGCGCCCGTTCTTTTCGTTCCAGAAATCAATGGCCGAGCCCTCGTAGTCCGGCACGCGGATCTGCCGGCCCAGCTGCCCCATCAGGCGGTCGGCCACAGCTACGGCCCGTTCGCTGCCGGTGCTCTCCCGCAGCGCCCTGTAGGCCGTCGCGAGGATGTCATACTCCGCCAGGCGCAGCTCCGGCATCCGCTCGGCCATTCCGGCCAGCTCGTCGAAGGCGTCCACCAGCGCCAGACACGCCTCGGCGCGGCCGACGTGATGCGCCTCCAGCAGCACGCACACGTTGTCCAGGGACTTGGCGGCGTACTGTATGGCCTTGTAGCGCTCGGCCACGCCGGCCTGGGCGAAGAAATCGATGTACAGCTCGGACATCGTGCACCAGCGGAGCAGCTCAAAGTCCGCCAGCACGTCCACGGCGTTGAAGCGGCGGCTGATCGCCTCGTAGAACCGGGGATAGCGGCCCTCGCACAGGTAGCCGATCAGCCGGTTCTCCCACGCGGCGTTGGGGTTGGACGCGCCGGGGTACACCTGGGGCGTCCTGCGCTTGTCCTCCTGCCAGCCGCGGAAGTCGAACATGTTCGCGGCGTCCCGGCTCGTGAAGCGCCCGCCGTCCAGATAGACGCGGCAGGCGGCGTCCGGCCAGTTTTCATCCCGGTTGTTCGGGGAGCAGCCGATGGCGATGCTCAGCATGGACATCACCTGCGGCGGCAGGGCCGGGGCCAGCTCCTCCCGGAAGAAGCGGACGCACTCCGAAAGGGCTTTGGTCTGGTCGGGCAGGTCGGCGGCGTTGACCGCCAGCACCTCCACGTGGGGCGCGGTCCTGGGAGCGGTGGCATTCCAGGCCACGCGCTTTTCCATCATCCAGCGCATGCGCATCCAGCAGACCTGCCACACGCGCATCACCAGCTCCGCCAGCTCCCGGCTGAGAGGCTTGAACTCGGCGGGCTCGTCCGGCAGGTACAGGGACATGTCTCCGCCCCGCAGCGTCTCGCCGTTTTCAGCGATGTTCACGTACTGATCGGCGCGAATGAAATAGGACTCGTTGTCCAGCACCTGGCCGATGGCGCGGCGCAGCCGGTTGCGGTGCGCCTCGTCCCCCTCCACCAGGGTGCCGTCCAGCGCCATGGCGTGGGTGTAGTTGATATCGCGCTTGTGGAAGATATAGTGGCTGTTTTCCACCGTCCACCGGTCAAAGGCATAGCTTTCGATTTCATAGACCGGCAGATAGACGACGCCGCTCGGCCCTGCGACCCCATACACGTTGTCGCGCCGCTTGAAGTTCGGGCTGACCAGGAACAGGTCCTGGAAATACTGGGGCTCGGAGCGGCGCTCGAAGCCATAGTTTTCCCGCAGCGAGGATCCCCGCAGCAGCGATGAATACGGAATATTGATTTGCACTGCACTTCATCCTTTACCTACGATATGAAGCCCCCGGAAATCAGCCGTTTCCTCCGAACAGCCGCCTGAACCAGCCGCCGCGCTTCCTGTCGTCGTCCCCGTTCCCGTCGTCCCCGTTCCTGGCAGTCTCTACGGGGGTTACAGGCCTTTGGGAGGGGGTGCCGCCGATCGGGTTGCGGGTGCCGGGGCCCCAGTTGTTGTTCTCGGACTCGACGACGCCCCACCGGGCCAGCAGGTACAGCAGCGGCTCGAGAATGCGGTGCCGGGGCAGGTGCGCCTGGTTGGACATCACGAACTGGGTGTCGTCCGGGTTGTCCGCGGAGACGCGGCGCAGCGTGGACACGACAAAGGCCCGGATATTCTCCGGCTTCAGGGTGTCGCCCGCCACCTTGCTGCAGATCTTTTCCTTCACGTCCTGCCAGTCATAGGCGGGGATGGCGTCGATCACGCGCATGACCTCGTTGTCCACCGCGTTGATGATCTGGGGCTTCACCTTCCCGAAGTGGCCCTGATGGCTGCCGGGATCGGAGCTGGACTTCCAATCGTCGTACTCCTTGGAGTGGCACATCTTCAGCTGGCGCAGGTAGGCGCCCTTGAAGTAGTCGCCGCACTCGCCGGAGAACATCAGGTCCGCCTTGGTGAGCACCAGCGCCATGTACTTCATCTGCTTGCCGATCTGGAACTCCTCCATGTTGGTCAGCGGCGCGGTGATGTCGGTATCCGGGGCCACGTACTGGATCTCCACCTCGTTGCCGTTCTTGTCCAGCACGCTGCGCTCGTTCAGGTCGGCGTAGAGCTGGACCGGGTCCACCAACAGCATGGCGCCGTCGGAATTGAACAGGTCGTAATTGCCCGCCAGCTTGGCCACGAACTTGGTGTCCTCGCGGTAGACCTCGCCGGGCAGGTCGTAGACGCTGATCAGGTAGGACTGGCCGCCGCGCTTGATGGCAAACACCAGCGGGCACACCGTGGCGCCCGCCACGGTGGCCTCGATCTTGCCCTCCTCGTTCGCCTCGCCCTCGGTCAGCTCCTTGGCGTCCACGAACACCGACACGCTGTCCACCAGGTTGTAGACGTTCACCAGGCGCTTGATCTCCTGGTTCAGCACGAACTTGTAGACGGTCTTGCCGCTGGAGGGATAGCCGATCAGCGCGATGGAGTGGCAGTTTTCATCCGGGATCTCCAGCAGCACCTTCGGGATCTCGAAGTGGCAGTGGGGGCAGATCATGTTGGTCAGCAGGTCGGTGGAGCCCGCCGAGGCTTGGTCCGCCTCGCACAGCTGCACGGTCAGCGGGAAGTCCTTCGCGGCCTCGTCGTGCCACAGCACCACCTTGGCCACGCCGGGGCTGGCGTTCTCAGCGTCCCAATGGACGATGAAGCGCTCCTCGTTGCTGCCCCCGCCGGTGGAGAACCGGGCGCGGTTTTCATAGTACACGTTGTCCGGCGCCCACACGCCGATCTTCTCCGGGTTCTCCTCCTGCTTGGGCTCGCCGTCCGCCATGGCAGGCGCGTCGCCGAAGTCCATTGAGGGATTCATGTCCAGGGACATGTCGAAGATGCTCCCGCCGGCGCCGTCAAAGCGCTGTGCGCCCATGGTACTGCCCTGCGCGCCCGCGGTCATCTCGCGGGTCAGGTAGAACAGTATATCCTTGTATTCAAAGTTCGCCTTGCAAAAGGGGCAGCTATGCATACTCTTTCACTCCATCCTGTTTGTTGCGCGTCGTGGGGCGGGCTCAGTCCTTTTCCTGCATGGTATAGAGCCTCGCCTCGCCGCCGTCGGCCAGGTAGAACTCGCCGGACAGGCTGTCCCGCGTCCAGATATCCCACTTGCCGGCCTCGCCGACGGGATAGTACAGCGGCACGCTGGCCTTCGACTGCAGCGTCACCATCGCGTTGATGGAACGCACGTCCCTGTCCTCCAGCTTGCACACCCAGTGCTCGAAAACCTGCCTGTCGTCATCCAGGTTCACGTTCTTCTGGCGGCCGAGCAGCGGCCGCTTCTTGCTGTAGATGATCGCGTCCGGGGACTTGCGGCTCTCGAACTCGATCACCTCGCGGTAATTCAGCGCCTTGCAGTTCAGCTCGATCTTGCTGTAGCCGTAGATCTGCTCCAGGGGGACGATCACCATCTCGCCGCTGATGTCCTTCTGGTGATCCTTCGGAGGCACGCGGATGCCGTCCCGGCTGTAGCCGGAGAGCGTGTAGCGCAGGATCGGCTTGTTCACTTCCTGCTTCAGCAGCTCCTTCGGCAGCGTGATGAGCAGGTTGTCGCCCTGAACGACGAGGGTGGCGTTCATCATCGCCGGGGCCGGTCCCTCGACCGCCTCCCGGGCCTCTTCGACGTCATACGCCCCGTATTCCTCGTCCACGGCGCCGCCCATGTTGACGATGCGGTTGGTGTCCGGCAGCATGGTCAGTAATTCCTTGACGCCGATCTGCTCGTTGTCCGAGCGGCCCAGGCTGCACACGGAGAACTCCACCAGGTTGTCGAAGCGGTGCACCTCCACCACCCGGGTATGGGGCCCCCGCTTGGGCAGCGGATGGTTGGCGTCCCCGGCGTGGAGCAGGTCGGAGCACATGTAGATCACCTGGCGCTCCTGGGCGTAGATCCGGTTGGTGTCGAACTGCAAGCGCTCCCGCAGGTCCTGGAGCTGCTCGTTCACGGTGGCCGTGAACTGCGCGGCCTCCACGTTCTTCGCCAGGTGGGTGACCATGCTCTGCTCGTTGTCGTCGATCAGGCTGTGCTGCAGCCGGTCGATCAGCTTCATCCAGTTCTCCTCGACGAAGGTATCGTCCCCGAAGTAGTCGGTGGCGGGCTTCAGGCTCAGCTCCGGGGAGATCAGGCGGCGGCTGTTGCTGCTGATCTTGTTGATGATCGGCTCGGCGAACTGGATGTCCTCGCGCAGCTCGCCCTCGCTCAGCAGCCACTTGTTCTGCGCGATGATCTCGTCCCGGCGGTGGATGGCCGCCTGGATGGCCTCGATCTTGCCCTCCAGCAGGCGGGCCACGCCGGCCAGCAGCGCCCCGGCCACGTGGTCGTAGTAGGGCTCCAGCATGCGCTCGGTCTTGACGATGGCATAGGTGATGGGGTCCTTCTCCTCGCAGCTGGCGCTGCCGGACTTGACCGCCCTCAGCCGCTTGCTGCGGTCCTCCAGCCAGGGGATCAGCCCCCGGCGCAGGTACTCCGTCACCTCGCGGCAGTAGTACTCCGGGTGGTCCTCCATCACCTGGTCGAAGTAGGCGCTCCAGTTCCCCAGGATCGCCGCCGGGCTGTCCATCTGGCGCGTGCTCACGGGCTCGTCATTGAAGCGGGCCAGCAGCGCGCGCATCCAGCCGCCCTTGAAGTTGACCTCGATGAAGCGCTCGATGTTCTCGTCGGTGGTGCGGAAGATGGGGTTGGCCATGATCGAGGCGTCCACCCGGTTGGGGAACAGCGGCTCGACCATGCGCTTGAGCTCCCGGCCCAGCGCGGCGGCGTCGCTCTTGCGGTTGACATCGCTGTTGGGGTCCTTGCTGCGAGGCCAGCCGCCGAAAAAGGCGGTGAACAGCGCGTCCTCGTTCAGGCTCTGGTCCCCGCGGGCGCGGGTGGTCAGCGCCTTCACCGCGTAGTGGACGCGGATGCGCCGGAAGTCCTCCTTCATCAGGCTCAGCTTGTTGAACGTGCCGGTGTACAGCCCGTAGGTGTCCGGCAGCATGCCGCAGGCGGCCAGTATGGCGTAGTTGGACAGCAGCTTGCGCTCCTCGTTGGCGCTGGCCAGCACCCAGCCGGCCCGGGTGCTCTGGGAAAACAGGTACACCGCCGCGTTGACGGTCTCCAACGCCTCCACCAGCTCCGGATCGTTGATCCGAAGGCCGTCCTTCTGCACGATGGCGATGTGGCTGATCTGGGTGAAGGCCAGGTTCCGGACGCTGTCGGCGGTTTCGCGGATGCAGCGGGCCCACTCCTGCTCGCTTCGCGCGCTGTTGATCAGGTAGATCGCGTACAGCTGCGTCGCCTGCACCCCGGCGGTGATGGCCCTGGGGTTGGCGCGCACGCCGCCGATGGCCGCGTCCAGGCCGGGCCTGAACTGGCCGTCGAACACGGTGAAGCAAGCGGCCTCCTCGCTGCCCAGCTCGCACAGCTGGCCCACGCCGTCCTTGATGTCCTTCATCAATTCGGCGGCGGAATAGCGGACCCGTTTTCCCTCGTCCGCGAACTCCCCGCCGCTGTTTCCAAGGACAAACAGGCTAATCCGGCTGATCTTCATGGTCTTTCCCACCTTCGCGTCTATTTGGCAAATCCGCCCGGGGCCGCGGCGAAATGCCGCGGGCCCCGGGGCTTGTACTCATGGGTTGTTACCAGGTGCGGATGAAATGGCCGAGGGGCTGGCTCAGCATCTCCAGCAGCCTGTTGCAGGTGTTGTAGGCATCGCGGTCCAGCGCGTGGTCGGCGTAGGCCATCATCACGTTCTGCTTCAGGCCTTCCAGCTTGGTGCGCCACTCGGTGGCCCTGGCCTTGATCTCATCGGTCTGCGCGTCTCTGTCCTCCTTCTCGGACACCTCGCGCTGAATCCTCTCGGCCTTCTCCATCGCCAGGGCGATGGCGCCGGGCTCGTTCTTGCCGCCCGCGCTGTACCAGGCCGCAAACTGCAGCAGGATCGGGAACTCTCTGAAGCACCCGTACATGCGCTCCAGCGCCACGTGCGGGTCCTCGGTGTTGTACACCTCGGCGCTGGCGCCCTCGATCACCGTGGTGGTGATCTTCACGCGCAGGACCTTCAGCAGGTCGTACATCAGCATGCGGGCCACCGCGGCGCAGTCCGCGGTCAGGACGCTCTCGTCGGCCTGCTCGGGGATCTCGGCGATGCGGGCCTTGGCCATGGCCACCAGGGCCTCCGCCTCCGCCAGGCGGGCCTTCACCAGGCCGCCCAGCTTCACGTGCTCGTCCATCTCCGCCACGACGTCGAGCCGGCGGCTCAGCGCCTCGCGGATCGCGCGGCCATAGGCGCTGGTCCACGCGTCCTTGATCTCCTCGGTCATGGTCGGATTGTAGCTGGGCTTCAACTCGCGCAGCATGTTGGAGACGCCCAGCTTGTTGCCCCAGTCGGTGGCGGCGTCGTACAGGTGGCTGAAGGTCAGCGGCTCGCGGGTGCGGTTGTCGTCCAGCGCCACGATGGCATCGCGATAATCCTCAGCCAGCTTCTGCGCCTGCTGCAGCTGGGCCTTGTTGGCCTGGTTGGGCTCCAGCCTCAACAGGTCGTCCAACGCGGCGCGGTCGAAGGGGATGGCGTCCAGCGCGTTCTGGATGGTGGTCTCGGAGGGCGTCACGCCGTCGATCTTCTTGAACACGCACTTGTAGGCGTTCACGGCGGGCAGCTCGTTGTAGTTGAACTTGTAGTCCAGCTTCAGCACGCCCTGCTTCTCGGCTTCCTTCAGCTGCTCGGCGGCCTCGCCGGTCTCGCGGACCTCGCGCTGGATGAAGGGATCGGGGATGCGGGCGGTGTCGCCCCAGGGCTGCTTCATCTGGTCGAGCAGGCCCGCGTCGTTGATGGCGCCGGGGTTCTCGTTCATGTACAGGTGATAGGCCTTGTGGGAGCGCTTGCTCTCGATGTAGACCCTGCGCAGCACGTCGATGTAGCCGTAGAAGTACATCGGCAGGCCGCCCTTGTCGTTGACCCAGAAGATGCGGTCGCTGCTCTGGGTGTGCTTGATGATGGCCAGCAGGTTGTTGTTCTTGCAGTAGGCCCGGATGCCCTGCTCGATGTCCGTGGCGCCCTGGGGCAGCGTGATCATGCTGACGTGCACGGCGATGTTGTTGGGCAGGTCCATGGACTCGGGGGACGGATAGAACATGACCTCCGCGCCGGTGCGCAGCTTGGCGCACAGCTGGTTGGACACGTAGTTCTGCAGCGCGGCGCCGTCGCCCACGTGCTGGTAGGTCTGGATCTTCTGGGTCAGGGACAGGCCGCCCACGGCGACGAACATGTTCTCGCGCATGGCGTCCACGGTCTGGTTCACCAGCGCGGGCAGCTCGCTGGGCGCGAGCTTGGCGTCCATCATCCGCTCGGTCACGGCGATGGCGCTGTTGTAGATACCCTGCACCAGGGTGTCCCGCTTGTCCTGATCGGCGAACTTCTGGGTCAGGTCGTTGGCCATGGCGCCGGTGTCGAACAGCGTGGCGGTGGTATTGGCACGCGCCTTGCGCAGGTCCTCCTCGTAGGCGTTCTTCTGGGTGCGGATGGCGGTGACGATGTCGCCCAGCACCGCGGTGTACAGGGACAGCCGCTTCTGGAAGTCGTTCAGCGCCTCCTTCAGCGCGGCGTAGTAGGCGTCGGCCTGGGTCGCGTTGTAGAGGGTCTGGACCTTGGCCATGTAGTCCTCGTAGTTCTGGCGATTGCGCAGGATGCCGCCCAGCACGCCCGGGTGAAGGAACTTCTCGAAGCTGCTCTTGCAGTGGTCCTTGTAGCTCTGCATGTCGCTGGCGGCGGTCGACTTCTTGCCGTCCAGCACCGCGCCGTAGTCCGCAACCTTCTTGCCCAGGCAGTTTTCACCCTCGCTGAGCATCGCGTACAGGTACTCGGGGCCGCGCTTGATGTCCTGGCCGATCAGGCGGGCCTGGGTCAGGAACACGCTCCAGATGTCCTCGGCCAGCTGGATCTCCTCGTTGCCCTTGCTGTGGCGCAGCGCGTCCGCGAAGTTGGCATAGGCGGTGCCGTGGGGCGCGGAGCTGCCGTCCTGGGAGCGCAGGGTGTCCACGTCGAAGCCGTCAAAGCTGGGGATGGTGTGGCGCTGGTTGAAGCCCTGGCGCACCACCGCCGAGGCAGTGCCGGCCTGCATGGTGTCCAGGGACATCACGTTCTTCTTGAACTCCTCGATGTCCAGGCCGTCCATGATGGCCTTGTGGGTGTCGAAGCGGGAGATCGCCTCGTCGTAGATCATCGACCACTCCTGCAGCTCCATCAGCCGATCCTCGCCGGCGTTGCTGTAGGCGCCGAGGGAGTGATAGCGGGTGGGCATCGGATAGGGATGATGCATCATGCTGATGATGGCGGACTGGTTGGAGTGGGCGCTCTGGAAGCCGTAGGCGTTGGCGTCGTTGGTCGCGCCGCCGTCGCCCTTGCCCTCCTCGTCCACGACCTCGAAGGACTCGTTGCCGGCGGCGTCGCTGCTCTCGTAGCAGTGCACCAGGTACTCGGCGACGGCGTCGGTGTTGTGCTCGTAGGCGTTCTCGATGTTCACGCCGTGGTCGTTCTGGGAGCACAGCAGGTATACGTCGTCAAAGGGCGCGCCGGTCCAGGTCAGCGTGTCGGTATTGGTGTACTGCTGCTGCAGGGTGACGCCGGTGGTTTCCGCGTCCATCCAGAAGTCCAGTTCCTTCAGGAAGGCGTAGCTGTTGCTGCTGTACAGCTTGGTGTTGGCGTCCGAGCCGCCTGCGTTGTGGGCGATGGTCACATCGGGCATCATCAGGTAGGCCTCGATGTTGATCCTGTAGCCGCCCCGGCGGGCGATGTCCCGCAGGATGTAGGCGATGTCCAGGATGGTGCCGGAGCCCGTGCCGCCGGAGATGCCGGCCATCAGCTTGACGGAGATGCGGCTGTTCCTGGCCGCGTTCGCCGCGTTCACGGCGCCCAGGGAATTCAGCTTGCCGGACAGGGCCATGCGGATGTTGTTGAACTTGTCGAACAGCATCAGGCGGGAGACCTGGCGATAGCAGCCCGCGCCGTCGCGGGTGACGTCGATGCCCTCCAGGCGGGGGTCCAGCCACTCGGTGACGTAATTCTTCCTGCCGAGGGCGCCCTTGATCGTCTCGAAGTCGCCGCCGATGTCCACGAACTCGCCGTTCTCCAGCTTCATGCCGTAGAGGCGCTTGTCGCCGATGCCGCTCTCGGTATCGATCTCCAGGTACTCGGTGCGCGGCGGCCGATTGGCCTCGGTGCCGTCCGGGAACCGCTGGCCCTCAAAGCGCCTGTTGAATTCAGACTTGGTCCGCATCAGCATGCTGAAACCGGTTCCGCCCAGTCCCAGGATCAGTACCGGCGCGTCGATCTTCTTAACCTTAGGCATTGATGTATCCCCCTTACTTGATCATTAGGTGATTGGGTTGCTTTGCTCATCAACTGAAGCCCGGCCCTCCGGGTTTCAGGAAAATGCGTTTCAGGCTCGTCCGGGCGGGCGGATCGAAGGCCGCGACCTCGGCGGCCTTCAATCCCCGTCGCCGTCAGTCCCTCTTGAACACGACGGTGTTCTCGTTGCCGGCGGTGTCGCGGAAGGTCACGGTGATGCGGCCGTTGCGGCACCACTTGGCCTTGCGTCCGCGGCTGATATCCGTGCCGTCCACCTTCACGCTGGCGCCGGCGGGCAGCCGCATCTTGTTCTTCAGCTCCACCACCAGGCGGTTGCCGGTGGTCGGCCACAGCTGGACCTTGCTGAACGCCTCGGAGCCGCTGCCGTCGTCCATGATGGAGAAGTGGTCCGCCAGCACCTTCAGCGTGCAGGGCTTGCGGTGGGTGCGGCCGAACCGGCGGCTCTCCTTGCCCTCGTCGGAGAGCACGGCGAAGTCGTTCTGGGTCACGCGGTACTCGTCGTTGTGCCTCGGCCACGGGCGGTGCACCACGTACTTGTTGATCAGCACCGCGGCGATTGCGGCCAGGATCAGCAGGATCACCGCGTAGGTGATGATGCACATCAGCCGGTCGCGGGAGGAGGTGATGTTGTAGTCGATGGCGTAGGACACGGAAGCGCCGTCCTCGTCGGTGGCGGTCACCGTCAGGTGGGCTTTGCCGAAGCGGGCGGCCGTCACGTTCAGGGTGTCGCCCTCCAGCGCATTTTCAGCGTCGGCGTTGGTCTCCACCACGGGGCCCTCCTTGGCGATCAGGCCAAAGGTGCGCAGGATGGCGCGGGCGGGGGTGAAGAGGTCCTTCGCCTCCTCCTGATTCTCCGCGGAGGCGGTAAAGCTCAGGCTGTCGAAAGCGCCGTCGGCATCGGTGAACCAGTCACTCAGCGTGTGGCTCGACTTGGCCATCTCCGGGTTGTCCTTGTCTGCGGTGAACACCACGCCGGATTCGCCGGGCTCGCCGCCCTTTTCGGTCAGCAGCTTGTCCAGATCCTCGACGACCACGGGGGGCACGTTGACCACCTCGAAGGTGTTGCTGCTCAGCTCACGGGGCTCGCCGCCGTTGATGCTGTAGGTGGAATCCACCTGCACCCTGCCGGTGTTGCGCTTGGCCGCGACGGTGTACTCCAGACCCTCCTCGGGTTTAACCTCGGTGTCCTTGGGCTTCTCCACCGTCTCGTGCTTCACGGCCAGCACGCTGTCCTCGCCCAGCTTGTCGTACAGTCCCAGCTCGTCCAGCTCGGTATAGGGGAATTCGCCTGTCTTGTCTTCCGGCGGCGCCACTTTGTAGTTCACCTGCACCGTGGCGCTGCCGCCCTTGCCCAGCTGGCCCGGCTGCAGCCGGGTTCCCAGCTCGTTAATCTCAGGCTGGACGGGATCTGCGCTGATGGTCAGGCAGTCGTTCAGCAGATCGCCGACGGAGATCACGTTGGCGGTGAAGCGCACGGGTCCGGACTCGTTGCCCGCGCCGTCCTGGGCTTTGACCTCCACATAGCCGTCCTTCAGGTTGTCGTCGCTCACCCGGCGGACGACCAGCTTCTCGTTGTCAACGATCTTGCCCTCCAGTCCGTTCTGGGAGGCGATCACATAGGTCAGCGGGTCGTCGTCTTCGTCCTTGAAGTAGTCGGACAGCGGCTCGGACTCCAGTTCGTCCGGGGCATTTTCGTCGAAGATGTCGTTGATGCGGATCGTGCCCAGGAACTGGGGCCCATCCACCGTTGCCACGGGCTTGTCGCCGAACACCACGAACACGTTGTTCTCGTTGTTCTCCGTCTCCCGGAACAGGTGGTCGCCGCTGGCGCTCACCGCGTAGTGGAAGGTCTGCTGGTCGGGGGCGTTCTTGTTTACAAAGCTGGCGGTGTTCAGGTCGATGTCATAGACAAAGCGGTGATTGTCGTAGTCGGCGGTCATCGGCGTCTCCAGCACGGGGGTGTTGTTGGCGTCGTAGATCGTCAGCACAGCCTCGATGCCGGTGCCATCCGCCTGGCGGCCGCCGTACAGGCTGTCGTCGCTGCTGGGGTTGCCCGCCGCGTCCACAAACCAGGACTCGAAGGTCACGTGCTCGTTCTTCCTGAACGCGTTGTCGTCCGCGCCGGTCAGGCCCGCCATCAGTTCGATCTGGTAGTTGTACAGCAGGTCGATGGTCATCTGCTCGTCCGCGGAGACGTCGGCGGCCCGGCGCGCGCTCACCTTCCAGGTGCCCGGGTCCGGATCGATGATCTTCAGGCTGACGAAGTCGTAGCGCTGATATTCTCCCTTCACACCAGCACCTGTATTAATATGATCGTTGGTATACATGATCAGGTTCGGCCCGTCACCGATCGGCTGGCCGTTGTTGTCCAGCACGGAGACGCCGCCCTCGATCTTGTTTCTGTCCACTACCACGTTGACCTCGGTGATGGCCTTGTGGGGAACGCGGATGTCGAACACGATGTCGTCGCCGTCCCCAGCCTGGGCGGTGATCGTCTCCTGCTCGGTGCCGATCAGCTCGGCGAAGACGCCGCTGAAGCGGTCCTTCAGCTCGGAGGGCTGCACGCCGGACCAGTAGGTCTCGCTGGAGGTGGCGATGCTGCGCAGCAGGTTCTGGCCGTTGGGATCGTTGCCGAACTGCATGCAGTAGATGCGGCCGCCGAAGGCTTCGATCTGCCGCGCGCAATTCACCGCCAGCTGCTCGTTCTCGGCGGAAGCCGGCTCGGATTTGCCGTCACCCAGCACCAGCACCAGCTTCTGGTTGTCGGTCTTGTCGCTGCTGTTCATCAGGTCCAGCGCCTGCTGCATCCCCACGGCGTAGTTGGTATGACCAGAGTGGAGGTACGCGGTGCTGGCGTAGTCCACATCGTTCGCGTACAGCGAATCGCACAGCGCCCTGCGCCGGACCGGATCGGAGACGTCGATCCAGTTCTTCCACAGATTGCCGTGCTCAGCATTGTATTTGTCAATGTTGCGAGTATCTTCGCTCGTAAACGGCACGATGGCAGCCTTGGAGAACTTCGCGTCGCACATGTTGATCAGCATGGTCGCCGCGTCCAGGCACATCGTCTCCGGATCAGCGTGAGGGATCTCGGTGCCCGGAAAGGTCGAGAAGGAAAAGTCGATCACGATCACCACGTCCAGCCCCGGGTTCTTGACCTCGGCCAGCGCGCCCGTCAGGCCGCCGAACACGCCCAGCGCGAACACTGCGGCCATCATCAGCGCAAGCAGTTTCCTCATTTGCTTCACAATCTCCACTCCAATCTCATATGACGACAAATTGTCTATTTTCCGTCATAATGCATCATCATCCTCATAAGATTCTACATTAGCTTCCTGTTATTGTCAAGCAAATATGGGAATTTCTGTGACGAAAAATAGAGCACTTTGTTTCCTTTGCTCCGTCAAAAACCCATGCTTCATTATAACTCCCGCCCTCCGTTCGCCGTAAAATCAGTTTTGCCACATTTCATCACGTAAACTTATTGTACAAAAAATAATTATTATAGTCAAATTGACAATAAATACTTGACAACCGCCGGGAAGGCGTGTATTATTTAATTACGGTCAGGGTGACCACAAAACATCCGCGACATCCGGCCCTGACGACTGCCGGAGCGCGCTCCGAAGAATATGGAGGTGAGACCCTTGCATGATTTCCTGGCGCAGGATCAGATCTTCGTCACCGTGGACATACTGATCATGACGGTGCGCGAAGGCCGGCTGAACCTGCTGCTCTCCCGACGGGCGAATCCCCCCTACCCGGGCCGCTGGGCGCTGCCGGGGCGGCTGGTGGCCACGGACGAAGCCGCCGAGGCCGCGGTGGACCGGCTGCTGGAGGAGATGCTTCCGGTGCGCGGCGCGTTCTGCGAGCAGCTCTACACCTTCACCGATGTGGACCGGGACCCCCGGGGCCGGGTCGTCTCCATCGCCTACCTGGTCATCGTGCCCTGGGCAAGGCTGGCGGCCATCCCCGAAGGCCAATTCGGCGGGCTGCGGCGCTTCGGCGTCGCCCTGGACGCGGTGGGCCTGCGGCTGACCGGCGAGGACGGCGCGGCGCTCACGGGCGGCGAGCTGGCCTTCGACCACGGACGCATCATCGCCACCGGCGTCCAGCGGCTGCGGGGAAAGATCGAATACACCGACATCGCCTTCCGCTTCCTGAACGACCCCTCGGCCTTCTACCTCAGCGAGCTGCAATCGGTGTTCGAGGCGGTGCTGGACAAGCCCGTGGACGGCAGCAACTTCCGCCGGGCCATCCAGAGCCGCTACGAGGACACCGGCCTCATCGCCCAGCGGGCTCCCTCCGAGCAGGCCCCGAAGCGCCGGGGACGCCCCGCCGCCCTCTATCGCCTGAACCAACCTTGAATGGAGGTCAGAACCATGCGTGAAAAGAAACTGTTGATCGTGGTGGACATGCAGAACGACTTCATCGACGGCAGCCTCGGCACCGCCGAAGCCCAGGCCATCGTGCCCGCGGCGGCCGCCCGGATCCGCGCCGCCAAGGCGGCCGGCGAGACCATCATCGCCACGCTGGACACCCACGGCGAGGACTACCTGGAGACCTCCGAGGGCAGGAAGCTGCCCGTGCGCCACTGCATCCGGGGCACCGAGGGCTGGCGCCTCAACCCCGAGATCCAAGAGGCGCTGGGCGACAGCCTGGTCCTCGAAAAGCCCACCTTCGGCAGCCTGCGCCTGCCCGGCGCGGTCGCCGAGGCCGCGAAGGACGCCGACAAGATCACCATCGAGCTGCTGGGCCTGTGCACCGACATCTGCGTGGTGTCCAACGCCCTGCTGCTGAAGGCCAACTTCCCGGAGGCAGCCATCTCCGTCAACCGGGCCTGCTGCGCCGGGGTGACCCCCGAAAAGCACGAGGCCGCCCTGGAGACCATGGCCAGCTGCCAGATCGACATCATCTGACCGGCATCCCCGTTTCCTATCATATTATTAAAGGCATCAAGGAGGCTACCATGCGCGAATATGAATTCAACGCCGAAGCGGCCCGGGACGGTCTCGTGCGCGCCATCCGGGAGCTGGCCGAGCGCCAGGGCTTCAACAAGGTGGTGCTGGGCATCTCCGGCGGCAAGGACTCCACCGTCTGCGCGGCGCTGTGCGCCCGGGCGCTGGGCCCGGAGAACGTCTACGGCGTCATGCTGCCCGACGGCGAGCAGAAGGACATCTCCGACAGCGTCCGCGTCTGCAATGCCCTGGGCATCCGGCGGCGCACCATCAACATCGGCGGCATCCACGCGGCCCTGAAGGCCGTCACCGACCAGCTGGCGCCCGCCGCCCCCGAGGGCGAGTTCGCCGTCCCCTACAGCCGGGAGAGCGACATCAACGTGGGCCCGCGGCTGCGGATGACCACCCTGCGCTACATCGGCCAGAGCCTCGGCGCGCGTCTGGTGGGCACCGGCAACCTGTCCGAGGCCACCGTGGGCTACTGCACCAAGGACGGCGACACCTCCTGCGACTTCTCCCTGCTGGGAGCGGTCACCAGCGTGGAGGTGGTCCAGATCGGCCTGACCATGCCCGAGCTGCCCCGGGACCTGGTGGAAAAGCCCCCGGCCGACGGCCTGTCCGGCCAGTGCGACGAGGACCGGCTGGGCGTCACCTACCGGGACATCCACCGCTACATCCGCCTGGGCACCTGCGGCGACCCGGAGACCGACGCGCTGATCCGCAAAAAGGAGCGGGCCAACCTGCACAAGCGCAGCATGCCCGTGGTGCTCCAGCCCTTCCCGAAGGCAGGCGAGGCCCAGTGAGCGGCGCGCTGGCATTCTTCGGGGCCTTCAACCCGCCCACCGTCGCCCACCTGGAGCTGGCCCGCTTCGCCCTGGAGCAGACGGGCCGGGAGAGGGCGATCTTCGTGCCCTCGAAGTCCGTCTACATCCGCGGGGAGCAGGGCAAGGACTTCGCCTATCCCGATGCCCGACGCCTGGAAATGCTCCGGGCCGCGGCGGCGAGCCGCCCCTGGATGGCGGTGACGGACTGGGAGATGCGGCAAAAGGCCCAGCCCCGCACCTATGAAACGCTGTGCCACCTGAGAAGCCTGGGCGACGCCCCGGCGCTGCTGATGGGCTCCGACAAGCTGCCGGAGCTGGAGCACGGCTGGCGGCACGTGGACGAGATCGCACAGGAATTCGGCATCCTCTGCATGACCCGTGGCGGCGACGACTGCGCCCGCATGCTGGCGGAGGACCCCTACCTGCGCGCCCTGTCCCCCTGGATCACCCTGCTGGAGACCCCCGCCGCGCTGCGCGGCATCTCCTCCACCCAGGTGCGCCGACGGGTGGCGGCGGGCGAGCCCGCCGAGGGCCTCGTGCCCGAGGAGATCCTCCCCCTGCTCCCCATCGACCTGCCCGGGGCATAGGCGGCGCCGATCCCATCCAAACTGCAAACATCAGGAAGCCCTCATTCGATTCGCCCACTTGCGATACCGCCGGACCACATGTCCCGGCGATCCTACAATCCATCCCGGCCCGAACCGGGCCGAACCCGCACAGGAGGCTGACAACGATGAAGCTCGAACCCATTGTCCTTTCCCTGCTGGATACCGACCTGTACAAGTTCAACATGGACCAGGTCATCTTTCACAAGCACACCGACCTGAGCGGCGAATACTACTTCCGCTGCCGCAACGCGGGCGTCACCTTTACCCGGGAGATGTTCGAAGAGATCAACGCCCAAATCGACCACCTGTGCACGCTGCGCTTCACCCATGAGGAGCTGGACTACCTGCGCTCCATCCGCTTCATCAAGAGCGACTACGTGGAGTTCCTCCGGCTGTGGCACCCCATCCGGGACTACGTGGAGACCACCCTGTCCGAGAACGGCGAACTGGGCATCGTGGTGCGGGGCCCGCTGTTCTCCGCCATGCAGTTTGAGATCTACCTGCTGGAGATCGTCAACGAGGTCTACTTCCGCATGAAGTACGACTACGCCGAGCTGCTGGCCGCCGCCGAAAAGCGGCTGGACGCCAAGATCGCCGACTTCCGCTCCGGCAAGTACACCTTCCGCTTCGCCGAGTTCGGCTGCCGCCGCAGGCTCTCCCGCGAATGGGAGGAGGTCGTGGTGCGCCGCCTGGCCACCGAGACGCAGAACTGCGCCGGCACCTCCAACGTGTGGCTGGCCTGGAAGTACAACCTGACGCCCATCGGCACCTACGCCCACGAGTTCGTGCAGATGTACCAGGGCATCGACTCCATCCCCCTGGCCTACACCAACCACTACGCCCTGGAGGACTGGTACGACGAGTACCGGGGCGACAACGGTACCGCGCTGACCGACACCGTCACCACCGACCTGTTCCTGCTGGACTTCAACCGGGCCATGGTGAACAACTTCAGCGGCGTGCGCCACGACAGCGGAGACCCCTACGAGTGGGGCGAGAAGCTGATCGCCCACTACCAGAGCTACGGCGTGGACCCGATGAGCAAGCAGCTGCTGTTCAGCGACAGCCTGGACTTCGACCGCGCCCAGGCCCTCTACGACCACTTCAAGGACCGCGTGAAGGTCTCCTTCGGCATCGGCACCTTCTGCTCCAACGACACCGACCAGACGCCGCTGAACATCGTCATCAAGCTGCAGACCGTGAACGGGCACGCGGTGGCCAAGCTGTCCGACACCCCCGGCAAGGCCATGTGCCGCGACATGGAATACCTGGAGTACCTGAAGCGCTCCGTGGCCTTCCGCATCAAGCGGGCCCATGAGCAGTAAAGCCTGATGGTGCCATCTTAGATAGATTTTATCTAAACCCATCCCATCCGATTGGAAGAGGGCTCTTTGCCTTCGCCCGCGGCCCCGCTTCGCCCGGTATGACCCGCAATGCCTCTCATCCTGGGCGAGGCGCCGGCGCGGCCGTGAGCCCAGCGAAGCGTTGAGGCCGGCCCGCGCCGTTCATGCATGGTAGGCCCTCGTCCAATCGGGAGCGCTTGAATCGTTGAAACCGCCCTGCCATGGGCTCCCTTCCCGTTCGATCTCTTTTCTTTCCTTTCCCATTGCACTGCTGAAAACGCCATACCAAAGCCGATGATCGCCGCGCTGCGGGCCCTGCTCGCCGCAGGGCCTGGTGAAGTGCGCCTCGCTTCACCCGTGCCGGACCCCACGTACTTCACAAAGCTGTCCGCCGGACGCCGACAGTTCCTCCTCAAGTACGCCCAGGTCGGGGACAAGTACCACCGCCCGGGCCGCCTTCCTCCCTCTCACCCCTATCCCCACGGCTGCCCACGCGGCAATCGGAGCCTCGGAAAGGACATACGCGCGCGCCTTTCGGAAGCTCCCGAGGCGCGATAACCTTCCAATGCCATCACAAGGAGGGATTCGCATGGCAAACTGGTTTGAGGGAATGTGCGGCAGGGTGGCCCCGGGGCTGTGCCGGCTGTCCGTGAACGGCGCCATCGCCGTCAGGACCCGCGCCGGCTACCGCGCCTACGACGTGGACACCGGCAGGCTGACCAACTGCGACAGCTTCGTGCTGGACGTGGGCGACGACTACTTCTTCGTCGTGCCCACCAGCAAGGTCAGGAAGGGCGACATCATACTCTCCGGCGGCCTGCCGAAGTGCGTCGTCGCCGCGGACGGGGACACCATCACCGCCATCAACTTCGAGGACGCCACCGTGGAGACGCTCCTGCCGGAGCACCACCTGTTCATGGGCGGCACCTGCCTCTGCGGCAGGATCGTCTCCCTGTTCGGGCGCAGCGGCGTAAAGGGCAAAAAGGGCGTCAACGGCATGATGAAGTACATGATCTTCTCCAGCCTGCTCAAGGGCAGGGAGGGCGGCCTGAGCGGCCTGGCCCCGCTGATGCTGATGGGCGGCAAATCGGATTTTCTGGAGGGGCTCTTCGACGAGGGCGACGAGGACGACGACCACAACGACCGCGACGACCGAAAGGAGGCCTGAACATGGGATACGGCTATTGGACGAAGGACAGCTTTGCCACCTACAGCGCCGGCAAGGGACGGACCGTGGACGCCTCCGGGCGGCTGGACAGCCGGCTGACCGACCAGCAGATCTTCACCCAGCGCGCCATGAGCCCCCGGCTGGACCCGAAGAACGTGATTCGGGAGTGCCGCGACAGCGACGACCACCCGAACACCCTGCCCGTGATCCTGGCCCTGGACGTCACCGGCAGCATGGGCCCCGCCTCCGCCGAGGTGGCCAAGAAGATGAACGAGGTGATGACCCGCCTGTACGGCGAGATCCCGGACGTGGAGTTCATGGTCATGGGCATCGGCGACCTGGCCTACGACCGCGCGCCGATCCAGATCTCCCAGTTCGAGGCGGACATCCGCATCGCCGAGCAGCTGGACCTGGTCTACATGGAGCACGGCGGCGGCGGCAACAACTATGAATCCTACACCGCGGCCTGGTACATGGGCCTCTATCACACCCGGCTGGACTGCTGGAAGCGGGGCGGCCGCGGCCTGATCATCACCATGGGCGACGAGACCCTGAACCCCTACCTGCCCCGCGAGCCCCTGGCCCGCGCCACCGGCGACACCCTGCAGGCCGACGTGGACACCGCCGCCCTGTACCGGGACGCCTCCCGGAAGTTCGACCTCTACCACATGCACGTCCGGCACGGCCAGACGGACCGCTACCTCGACGACGTGAGGGCCTCCTTCGGCCGGCAGCTGGAGAAGGGGCACCTGGAGATCGTGGACGTCGGCGGCATCGCCGAGGCCATCGTCCGGGTGGTCAGGCGCCACGCCCGGCAAAGCGCCGACCCCGTGCTGCCCTTCGCCGCGCCGGAGGCTCCCGCCCCGGAACCCGCCGGGGAGCGCCGCGGCCTGCTGCGCCTCATCCGCTGGTGATTCCCTGTCCCCTATTACCCCCATTTAACCCCGACAGACACCCCGACCCATGAAGGGAGGCTCCGCCATGCGCAGGGCGATCATTATCATCGGCGCGAACTACGGGGACGAGGGCAAGGGCCTCGCCGCCATGCTGGCGGCCCGCCGGCTGGGCAGACCCTGCCTGAACGTGCTGATCAACGGCGGCGCGCAGCGCGGCCACACCGTGGAGTACCCCGACGGCCGCCGCCACGTGTTCCACCACTTCGGCTCCGCGTCGTTTGAAGGCGCGGTCTCCTGCGCGGACGCGGACTTCATCGTCAACCCCATGCTGTTCATGCAGGAGCGGGAGGAGCTGGCCACATTCGGCCTCTCCCCCCGGCTGCTGGTGTCGGCCCGGTGCCGCGTCACCACCCCCTGGGACATGATGCTGGGCCAGATCATCGAGGAGAACCGAGGCGCGGCCCGCCACGGCTCCTGCGGCTGCGGCATCTTCGAGACCCGGCTCCGGTTTGAGCGCTCGGGCTTCGCCCTGGACTATGGCCGGCTGGCGCAGCTGTCCTTCGACGGCTACCGGCGGTACTGCCGCCGCATCCTGAGCGAATACCTGCCCGGGCGGCTCGCCGCCCTGGGCATGCGGGCCGGCGCGGACTGGCTGCCGCTGCTGGCGGACGAGGGCATCCTCGCCCACAGCTGGGAGGACCTGCGGGCCATGCTGGCCGCGACGGAGATCTACGAGCGCTGGGAGGACGCCGCCGCGCCCTGGGACGCGCTGCTGTTCGAGGCGGGCCAGGGGCTGGCGCTGGACGAGTTCAACGCCGCGGACGCCCCCCACCTGACCCCCAGCCGCACCACCTCCCGGGTCAGCGCCGAGCGCGTCGCCGCGCTGCCCGGCAGGACCGACGCCCGGGTGGTCTACGTCACCCGCGCCTACCTGACCCGCCACGGCGCGGGGCCCCTGCCCGGGGAATGCCCCCGGGAGGCGATCGACCCGGCCATCGTGGACCGCACCAACGTGCCCAATCCCCATCAGCAGACCCTGCGCTACGGCCGCTTCGACGCCAGGGCCGTGCTGGCGCGGGCGGACGCCGACCTGAAAAGCTCCCGCAAGGTGCTGCCGGACCTGCGCAGCGCCGCGCTGATCACCCACCTGAACGAGACCGGCGGGAGGCTCTTCGGCGGCGGGGAGCTCGCCGCCTTCGCCGGGCGCTTCGACCGCGCCTTCGTCTCCGATTGCAGGTGGGACGCCGCCCCCTTTTCCGCCTCCCGGTGATGAGGGTCCTCCATTTCCCCGCAATTTGTTGTCCTTCCAACAGACACGGCCCCCGGCATCTGCTATAATGGCGGTGTCGGGGGCCGTCTTTTTTTGCCTTTCCCGCTTTTTTCGGCAAAGTTCGCGTTTACAACTCCTACAATATATGATAGAATGTTTTTAACCACCGCGCAACACGCGCGACAGTCAAGCATAAAACCAATTGAAGGGAGAGTTGAGGCCGGTGAAAACAACGTTTCGCGGCGGAGTTCATCCGAACGACCACAAGGATTTGAGTCGTGAAATGCCGCTGCGCGATTTCCTGCCCCAGGGCGAAATGGTCTTCCCGCTGTCCCAGCACATCGGAAAGCCAGCCAAGCCCATCGTAAAGAAGAATGACCCCGTGCTGGTGGGCCAGCGCATCGCGGAGGCCGACGGATTCGTCTCCGCCC
This sequence comes from uncultured Eubacteriales bacterium, assembly GCA_902801165.1. Lineage (GTDB taxonomy): Bacteria > Bacillota > Clostridia > Christensenellales > Aristaeellaceae > UBA2862. The sequence continues at coordinate 34,818 of CADCHI010000016.1, forward strand.
ACGTCATCTGCTCCTGCTCGGGCACCGTAAAGGCCATCGAAAAGCGCCGGGTGCTCACCGGGGCCATGATGGACTGCATCGTCGTGGACAACGACGGTGCCTTCACCCCGGCGGAGGGCTTCGGCCAGCGGGAGGACGCCTCCAAGCTGACCAACGACGACATCCTCGCCAGGGTCCAGGAGGCCGCCATCGTCGGCCTGGGCGGCGCGGGCTTCCCCACTCACGTGAAGCTGCGCCCGAAGGACCCCGCCGCCATCCGCTACATCATCGCCAACGGCGCGGAGTGCGAGCCCTACCTGACCTGCAACGACCAGCTGATGCGCACCCGCGCGGCGGAGATCGTCGAGGGCCTGGAGCTGATGCTGCGCCTGTTCCCCAACGCGGAGGGCGTCATCGGCATCGAGCGCAACAAGCCCGAGGCCATCTCCGCCATGGAGGCGGCCGTCTCCGGCAAGAACCGCATGCGCGTGCTGCCGCTGAAGACCAAGTACCCCCAGGGCGGCGAGCGCAGCCTGATCCAGGTGGTGGCCGGGGCCAACTTCCCCATCACCAAGCTGCCGGCGGACGTGGGCTGCATCGTGGAAAACGTGGGCACCATCTACGCCATCCAGCGGGCGGTGCTCTACCATGAGCCCCTGTTCAGCCACTGCCTGACCCTCACCGGCGAGGCGGTCAAGAACCCCGGCAACTACATCATCCGGGACGGCACCAGCTTCAGCGAGCTGCTGGAGGCCTCCGGCGGCCTGAAGGAGGGCGTGACCCTCAAGAAGGCGCTGTGCGGCGGCCCGATGATGGGCATTCCCCTCGGCTCCCTGGACGTGCCCATCCAGAAGCAGAACAACGGACTGACCCTGCTGCCGGAGGATCCCTGCGAGATCGCCGAGGCCCAAATGACGGCCTGCCTGCACTGCGGGCGCTGCACCACCGTCTGTCCCATGGGCCTGCTGCCCCAGCTGATGGCGGAGGCCGCCGACGACGGCGACCTGGACCGCTACGAAAAGAAGCTCTACGGCCTTGAGTGCATCCAGTGCGGCTCCTGCACCTACATCTGCCCGGCCAAGCGGCCGCTGATGCAGACCTTCAAGCAGGCCAAGGCGGAAATCATGGCGCGCAAGCGCGCGGCGGGAGGTAAGTAAGGCATGAATACGGCATTGAATATTTCCTCCAGCCCCCACACGAGGGACAAATGGTCCACGGCGTTCATCATGCGCGTGGTCACGCTTTCACTGCTCCCGGCGTCCCTGGTGGGCGTCATCGTCTACGGCTGGAACGCGCTGCTGGTGCTGGCGCTCAGCGTCGCCTCCGCCGTGGCCTCGGAATTCCTGTTTGACAAGCTCACCCACAAGGGCGACACCTGGAAGGACGGCAGCGCCGTGGTCACCGGCCTGATGCTGGGCCTGTGCCTGTCCCCGTCGGCGCCGTGGTACATCCCGGTGCTGGGCAGCATGTTCGCCATACTGGTGGTCAAGTGCTGCTTCGGCGGCCTGGGCAAGAACTTCGTCAACCCGGCACTGGCCGGCCGCTGCTTCCTGCTGATCTCCTTCGGCAAGGTCATGTCCGCCTACCAGATCGTCGACGGCGTGTCCATGGCGACGCCCATCGCGGCCCTGAAGGGCGGCAGCGCGGTGAACATCACCCAGATGTTCCTGGGCACGGCCAACGGCGTCATCGGCAGCTCCATACTGGCGCTGCTGGTGGGCGGCCTGGCGCTGTGGGCGCTGGACATCATCCACGGCCAGATCTGCTTCTCCGTGCTGATCAGCTTCACCGCGGCGATGGGTCTGTTCGGCGGCCAGGGCTTCGACGTGAAGTTCCTGCTGGCCCACCTGTGCGGTGGCGGCGTGGTCATGGGCGCGTTCTTCATGGCCACCGACTACGTCACCTCCCCCGTCAGCCGGCTGGGTCAGACGGTGTACGGCGTGCTGATCGGCCTGCTGGGCGCGGTGTTCCGCATCAAGGGCGGCGCGCCGGACTCCTTCAGCTATTCCGTCATCATCGCCAACCTGTTCGTGCCGATGATCGACACCTACATCCTCTCCAAGCCCTTCGCCTACAGGCGCCTGGCCCGCGGCAAGTGGGACGGCTCCGGCCCGCTCCTCAAGCGCGTGCCCCGTCCGGTGATCGTGCTCACCTCCATCGCCCTGATCGCGGGCGTGGCCCTCAGCGGCGTCTACGCGCTGACCAAGGGCACCATCGAGGAGCAGCACCGCGCCGCGCAGGCGGCCTCCTACAAGGTGGTCCTGCCCTCCGCCGAGTCCTTTGAGGTCGACGCCGCGCTGGACCAGGCCGTGGCCGACCTGAACGGCCAGGTCTACGGCTCCGACTTCGGTCGCAGCTACATCAATGAGGTCTTCATCGGCCGCGATGCGGCGGGCGAGATCGCCGGCTATGCCATCAGCGCCACCAGCGCCGACGGCTTCGACGGCAACATCACCCTGGCAGTGGGCGTGAGCCCCGACGGCACCCTGAACGGCATCTCCTTCACCGAGCTCAACGAGACGCCCGGCATGGGCATGCGCGCGGACGAGCCGGAGTTCAAGGAGCAGTTCAACGGGCGCACCGCCACCCGCTTCAAGCTGATCAAGGCGGGCAGCGCCATCGCGGAGGACGAGATCGACTCCGTCTCCGGCGCCTCCATCACCTCCAGCGCGGTGGTCAACGCCGTCAACGCCGCCCTCGACTTCTTCCACACCACGGTGAAGGGGGGAAACTGAGATGAATAAGTACTTTGAACGCATCTACAACGGCATCATCAAGGAGAACCCCACGATGATCCTGATGCTGGGCATGTGCCCCACGCTGGCCGTGTCCACCCGGGCCATGAACGGCATCGGCATGGGCCTGTCCACCACGGCGGTGCTGATCCTCTCCAACCTGGTGATCAGCCTGCTGCGCAAGACCATCCCCGACGAGGTGCGCCTGCCCTCCTACATCGTGGTGGTCGCCTCCCTGGTCACGGTGACGGAGCTGCTGATCGAGGCCTACCTGCCCTCGCTGTACGAGGCGCTGGGCATCTACATCCCGCTGATCGTGGTCAACTGCATCATCCTCGGCCGCGCCGAGGCCTACGCCAACAAGCACACCCCGATGCTGTCCGTGATGGACGGCCTGGGCATGGGCCTGGGCTTCACCCTGGCCCTGACGCTGGCCGGCCTGCTGCGCGAGGTGCTGGGCAACGGCACCGCCTTCGGCGCCCAGGTGATGCCCGCGGGCATGGAGCCCATGGCCATCTTCGTGCAGCCTCCGGGAGCGTTCCTGATCCTCGCGCTGATCATCGCCGTGATGAACGCCATCGGCATCAAGACCCGCCAGCGCAAGCTGGTGGATGGCGGCTGTGACGGCGCGTGCGCCGGGTGCACCGCCGAATGCCCCACCAATAAGGAGGTGGATGCCAAGTGAAGAGCCTGATCCTGATCATCATCACCAGCGCCCTGATCAACAACGTGGTGCTGAACCAGTTCCTGGGCATTTGCTCCTTCCTGGGCGTCTCCAAGCAGCTGAAGGCCTCCGCCAGCCTGGGCGTGGCGGTCATCTTCGTCATCACCATCGCCTCCGCGGTGGCCAGCCTGCTGTACGACTTCGTCCTCGCGCCGCTGGGCATGGACTTCATGAAGACCATCGTCTTCATACTGGTCATCGCCGCCCTGGTGCAGATCGTCGAGATGTTCCTCAAGAAGACCGCTCCCGCGATCTACAGGGCACTGGGCATCTACCTGCCCCTGATCACCACCAATTGCGCGGTGCTGGGCGTGGCCCTGACCAACGTGCAGGACGGCTTCAACTTCATCGAGAGCGTGCTCTCCGGCTTTGGCACCGCGGTGGGCTACACCATCGCCATCGTGCTGCTGGCCACCATCCGCAGCCGCATCCATGAAGAGGACATCCCGGCTCCCCTGCGGGGCGCGCCGATCGTGCTGATCAGCGCCGCGCTGATGTCCATCGCCTTCATGGGCTTCTCGGGACTGTCGTTCTAAGGAGGCCAAAATGCTGATCATCATCATCACGACTGTCGTCATTGGCATCATCGGCATCGCGGTGGGCCTCGGCCTGGTGGCCACCGGCAGGAAGTTCCACGTCGAGGTGGACGAGCGGGAGAGCGCCGTGCGCGAATGCCTGCCCGGCAACAACTGCGGCGCCTGCGGCTATGCCGGCTGCGACGCGATGGCCGCGGCCATCGCCGCCGGCGAAGCCCCGGCGAACGGCTGCCCGGTGGGCGGCTCGCCCGTGGCCAAGCAGATCGGCGCCATCATGGGCGTCGACGCCGGCGCAGTCGAGCGCAAGGTCGCCTTCGTGCGCTGCAAGGGCACCTGCGACGTGACCCGGAACCAGGGCAACTACGTCGGCATCCAGGACTGCCGCAGCGCCGTGCTCTCCGGCATCAACGTGATGGACTGCGCCTACGGCTGCCTGGGCCTGGGCTCATGCGCGGCGGTGTGCCCGCAGAACGCCATCGTCCTGCGCGACGGCGTGGCCATGGTCAATCGCTCCCGCTGCGTCGGCTGCGGCCTGTGCGTCAAGGCCTGCCCCAAGGGCCTGATCGAGCTGGTCCCCGCCGCCGCGCGCGTGGCCGTGCAGTGCTCGAACAGGGACAGGGGCCCCGCCGTGAAGAAGGTCTGCTCCGCGGGCTGCATCGGCTGCGGCATCTGCCAGCGCCAGTGCGAGCACGACGCCATCCACGTGGAGGGCAACCTGGCCCACGTCACCTACAGTGCCTGCGTGCAGTGCGGCAAGTGCGTGGAGAAGTGCCCCGCGAAGGTCATCACGCCGCCCGTCGCAACCAAGAAGGACCAATCGGCATAACACAAAGGGGTTGAAGAAATGGACAAGATCAGACTCTTCAAGCTGGTCTGCGGGGGCTTGATCGTGGTGGTCGCCACGGTCTTCCTCAGCGGCATGGCCGGCGGCAGAGATATGACCTATCACCTGCGCGACCGGGGCGACCTGGGCCCGCTGACCCGCGCGGACATCGAGTACCTGGACGTTGAAGCGCCCGCGGCCACCAGCAATGACGGCACGGTGAGCGCCTCCGACTGGGCCTCCGTGTATCCCGACATCGTCGCCACGATGGGTGACAACGCCAGCAACAGCTATGTCACCAGCTACCTGGAGCAGGATCCCTACCTGACCAACATCTACGAGGGCTACGGCTTTGCCATCGACTACGGCAGCGCCCGCGGCCATGAGTACACCCTGGAGGACGTGGCCAAGACCCAGCGCCCCCATCCCAAGGCCAACTGCCTGACCTGCAAGACCCCCAACTTCGCCAAGCTGGTCAACGACCAGGGCGTGGGCGTCTACTCCATGCCCTTTGACGAGGTCATGGCCCTGATGGAGGAGAACATCAGCTGCTACACCTGCCACGGCAACGACGCCGGCAACGGCGGCGCGCTGGTGGTCACACACTCCTACGTCAACAAGGCCCTGGGCGAGAACGTCTCCGCCATCAAGCCGGCCACGCTGTCCTGCGGCCAGTGCCACATCGAGTACTACTTCACCGAGGCCGACAGCGAGACCATGATGCCCTACGACAGCGTCCAGGCCATGACCCCCGAGGCCATACTGGCCTACTACGACGCCATGGACTACAAGGGCGGCACCGGCTTCTACGACTGGATTCAGGAATCCACCGGCACCCACCTGATCAAGGCCCAGCACCCGGAGATGGAGACCTTCCTGTCCGGCAAGCACGCCTCGTTCCTGAGCTGCGCGGACTGCCACATGCCCCTTGACATGGGCGGCGACGGCCGCGTGTTCCACAGCCACAAGCTGGTCAGCCCGCTGGAGGACGAGACCCTGCTGCAGAGCTGCGCCACCTGCCACGGCGAAACCGACATGGTCAGCCTGGTGCGCGGCATCCAGGAGCGGACCACCCAGCGCGAAACCGAGGTCGGCAACAAGCTGTCCACCCTTAAGAGCACCCTGGCCGCGGCGGTCGCCGGCGGCACGATGAGCGAGGACGCGCTGGACGCCGTCCGCAAGCTGCACCGTGAGGGCCAGTGGTTCTTCGACTTCTGCTACGTCGAGAACGCCGAGGGCGCCCACAACTCCAGCCTGGCGACCCGCTGCCTGGACACCTCCGAGGCGAAGATCGACGAGGCCATGGCCCTGCTGGCGGCCGCCGGCATCGAGCCCGTGGAAGCGACCGGCATCTGACAGGCAGACCAGGGTGTGTTTCTGAATGCTGAAACGCACTCCAACACCAATACCCCGCGCGGCAGAGGGCGTCAGTCATCGCCCCCTGCCGCGTTCCATGAAGCGGACAAGCCATGAACACGATCAAGAAAATCTGGAGATTCATCTCCTCCATGGGCTTCGCCATCGCGCTGCTGGTGGTGCTGGCCGCCGCCTGCTCGGTGGGCAGCCTGGTCACCCAAGGCCAGAGCTACGCCTGGTACGCCCAGCGCTATTCCGAGCGCACCGCGGCGCTGATCCTGGCGCTGGGCCTGGACGACGCCTTTCACAGCGGGTGGTTCATCGCCATCACGGCCTTCCTGTGCCTCAACCTGCTGCTGTGCAACGTGGTGCGGCTGCCCCAGCTGATCCGCCGCACCCGGGCCGCCGGCAGACCGGAGGGCGCGCTGCGGCTCTCCGGCGACGTCCGCGCGGAGGGCATCGCCAATCCACAGGCCCTGTTTGAGCGCCTGCGGATGCCCAAGCCCGCCGCCTGCGCGGCGGAGGACGGCAGCGCCGCGCTGTTCGCCTCCCGGAACCGGGCGGGCCTCTGGGGCGCCTGGGTGTGCCACCTGGGCATCCTGCTGCTGATCCTGGGCTTCGGCCTCGGCCAGATGACCCAGCGGCAGTACACCGCCTACGGCGTGCCCGGCGATCTGCGCCCCATCGGCGACACCGGCTACGTGGTTTCCATCGACGACTTCAACGTCGGCCTGCGGGAGGACGACACCGTGGAGCAGTACACGGCGGACATCACCGTGTACGACATGAACGCGGACGGCGCTCCCAGCCAGAGCGCGACCATCAGCGTCAACAACCCCGCCACGCTGTTCGGCATGAAGTTCTACCAGAACTCCACCGGCTGGGCCGCGAAGGTGACCGTCCTCAAGGACGGCGAGCCCCTCCAGGAGGCGGTCGTCTGCGCCGGGGACTACTTGGCGGTGGCCGACAAGCCGGAGCTGGTGGTCTACCTCAACGCCTTCTACCCGGACTACGTGCTGGTCCCCGGCGTGGGCCCCTCCACCGCCACCGGCCAGCTGAACAACCCGGCCTACCTCTACTCGGTCTACTTCCAGGGCCAGCTGCTGGGCATGAACGCCCTGATGCAGGACGAGGAGCTGACCATCGACGAGTACACCGTCACCTTCTCCGAGCCCCAGAGCTACACGCTGATCCAGATCAAGGCGGACCGCTTCACCTGGCTGGCCCTGATCGGCGGCCTGGTGACGCTGCTGGGCCTCGTCCTGGCGTTCTACGTGCAGCCCGAGCGGGCCTGGGCGATCCAGGGCCCGGACGGCCTTTGGACCGTCTGCGCCCAGAGCCGCAAGGGCGGCCCGATCTTCAAGGACCGCTTCGATAGGGCTGTCTCCGCCCTGAACGACCGACCCAATCCCTGATCCATCCCATTCCCCGGCACGCCCCAAAGGAGGCTTCCCCATGCTTCAAGTCGAGAACACGCTGTTTACCATCGTCATGCTGATCTACTTCGCCGCGATGATCCTGTACTTCACCTTCATCGCCGTCAAGCGGGACGCCATCGCGAAGATCGCCGTCTGCCTGCAGGGCGCGGGCCTCGCGCTGCACACCGCCGCCCTCGTCTGCCGGGGCATCGGCGCGGGCCGCCTGCCGCTGACCAACCAATATGAGTTCGCCACCGCCTTCGCCTGGGGGCTGTGCCTGGTCAGCCTGATCTTCGTGGTGCGGTTCAAGTTTCCCGTGCTGGGGGCCTTCTCCGCGCCAGTCACCTTCCTGGTCATCGGCTACGCGGCCATGCAGAGCAAGGAGGTGCGGGAGCTGATGCCCGCCCTGCGCAGCGGCTGGCTGGGCTTCCATGTCTCCACGGCCATCATCGCCTACGGTGCCTTCGGCGTGTCCTTCGTGCTGTCCATCATCTTCCTGCTGCGCGACCGGATGAAGGCCCAGGGCTTTCTGGACCAGCACATCCCCAACCGGGAGAAGCTGGACGTGATCAGCTACCGCAGCGTGTCGCTGGGCCTGCTGTTCCTGACCTTCACCATCATCACCGGCGCCATCTGGGCCGAGCGCGCCTGGGGCAGCTACTGGTCCTGGGACCCCAAGGAGACCTGGTCGCTGGTCACCTGGATCGTCTACGCCATCTACCTGCACCTGCGCATCCGCCGCGGCTGGCAGGGCCGCGCGGCGGCGATCTTCGCCGTGGCCGGATTCGTCTGCGTCATGTTCACCTACATCGGCGTGAACACCTTCCTGCCCGGCGTCCACAGCTACGCCTGACGGCGCGCTGAAGGGGTCCAATCATCCATTCGCAGGGATGGCGGAAGCGCGGCCTGCGGGCGCCAATTATGGCGCCCCTACGGTGCATCCTGAATCATCGGCCGATGGTTCCTCGCAGTACGCCCGTTTATGTCAACCTTTGTCATGCTAAAATTGCCGGGAAGCGCATCGCACGCTTCCCGGCAATTCCATTTATATTCAGCTTTGTTTCGATCAGGCCTCTTCCGCGCGAACGAACAGCACGGCTTCCTCGGCTCGGTCGGTATCGTACCACTCCAGCGTCAGGTTATCCTCGTCGCCCGCGACGGCGAAGCTGCCGATCGTGCCGGCCATGGCGGCCTCGCCCAGCTCAGCGCCTTCCTCGTAGTCGCCGGAGATGTCCCAGAACTTGCCCTTGTTGTACACGAGGCTGTTCAGCTCGCAGTCGAACAGGACGCTGGCCGTGAACACATAGGCGCCGTGGCTCACGGGAGAGACGACCGTCAGGTCCCAGCCGCGGGTGGGGTTCTTCTCGATGGTCATGGTCGCGAACTGGGTCTCCTGCTCCACCCAGCTGCCGATCAGGTAGGGATCGATCTCCTCGTCAGCGGGAGCCTTCGCGTGGGAGCCTCCCAGGACCTCCTGGACCGCGCCGCCTTCCACGTGCAGGTCCCAGGTCATGTACTGGTCGCAGGCGGGGCCGGCCATGTGCCGGATGCCCACGGTCACGTCGCCGTCGCCCACGGGGCTGTAGCGCGCCACGAAGGTGTCCTCCAGGACGTCCGCATAGGCCAGCTGCACAACGGAATCGTCCTGCTCCATGTCATAGGCTTCCCACATCAGGTCGCCGTCGGAAACGTCCAGCTGGATGATGAATTCGCCCTCTTCGATCAGCGTGTTGACCTGAATGCCGTCGGCCTCCATGGTCGAGGCTTCCTCGGCGAAGGCCGCCGCGCCGCACACCAGCAGTGCCAGGGTCATGATAACCGCGATAATCTTCTTCATTATTATTGCCTCCGTTCTGTTGATCATTGCTCGTTTGCTTGTGAGACCATGATAACACCCGGGCCATCACAGAAGTGTCACACCGTCGGGGTGCCTTCATGGCCCACAGTTGCGGGAAGGCGCGGCAGCCCATCGAGGGCCGCCGCGCCTTCCCGTTTCATTTTCTGTTATAATCCTGCCGAACCCGCTTACGGCACGTACACGCGGTTGATCTCGACGACCTTGCCGCCCTCGACGCGCACCGTGGTGTTGTAGGGCACGAAGTAGTTGTTGCCGGAGCCCTGGA
>CADCHI010000017.1 GCA_902801165.1 uncultured Eubacteriales bacterium
CGGAGTGTAGGTGTACTCCTCGATGAAGAGCGCGCCATCCTTGTCCGTTACCACAATCACAAGCGTCTTCTCAGCGGTGTCGTCCGTGATGCCTTCCTCATCGGATACCTGCTCCTGAATCTTGTAGGTGTAGGTACCGGCCTTGCTGAAGGTGATCTCCTTGAAGAAGTTCTCTGCAACCGTCGTGCCAGCCGCAACCTCGATACTCATCGTATCGTTTGCGATGTCAGCGCCGTCCTTCACGTCCGTCGTGCCATCCTTCGCAACCGCGGTATCCAGCTTCAGCGTGAAGTTGAAGATCTTCTTCGCCACCGTCGGGCCGAAGTCAACCTTGATCGTCTTCGTCGCCTTCGGCGTGAACTTGGTCGTATCCGGCTTGTAGTCGTTGGTGAACTTGGCCATCTGAGTATCGGTGTCGGTGCCGTTGGTGTAGCTGGTGCTCTTCACGCTCAGCTCGCCATCCAGGTCCTCGACCTCCACGGTCAGGGTCCAGGTGTTCTGGTCGTAGGTAACGCCCTCTTCCTTCAATTCGTCAGCGGGGATGTCCTCGGTGATGGCGAACCTGAAGGTGCCAGCCCTGTTGAAGCTGATGGTTCCGAAGTCCGCCGTCTTGGTCGGATCGTCACCCTTTTCCAGCGTCAGGGTGGTCTTGTCGCCGTTCTCCGGGATCACCGCGCCGTCCGGATTGTTCGCATCCGGGACCATCGTGAAGTTGAAGGTCTTGGTCTCGACCGTCGGGCCGTAGTTCGTGGTCAACTCCTTGTTGACGCTGGGCTTGTACTCGGTCGGGGTCGGGATGTAGGTGTTCATGTGGGTCGCGGTGATGGTGTTGTCCTCCACCACGACGCGCGGGTCGGTGTTCACGTACGTCACGCTGGCAACCGTCAGCTGTCCCTTCACATCGCTGATCGTGACAGTAGCGGTCGTCTTGTCCGTCGTGTCGTAGGCGAAGCCAGGTGCCGTTCCATCTTCCTCAGCAATGGTGAAGGTGTAGGTGCCAGCCTTGGTGAAACGGATCTGGGAGAATTCGCCGATGGCGCTCTCAGTTTCGCCCGGATGCAGCACCACGGTCTTGCTGAGCTCACCGCTCAGGTTCACACCATCGGTCGGATTTGCGCTGGCCAGACTCAGCTTGAAGATGAACGATTTCGCGGTCTTGACGATCGGCCGGCTGTCGTCGCTCATCACCTTCTTGACCTTCGGAGTCCAGGTCGCGGGAGCAGGCTCGTACTTGTTGACGAATTCCGCCTCCTCGGTGTTCGCGGTGGTATCCAGCTGATACTGGATGGTCCTTTCAAGCTTGTCACCGGTATCCGTCACCGTCACGGTCAGGTTCCACACGTCTCCACTGTAGGTGTAGCCGTTCGTGTCGCCCTTGGTCTCCTTGATGGTGTACTTGTAGGTGCCAGCCTTGATGTAGGTGAACTCATCGAAGGTCACCACGCCGGGGCCGACGATGGTCTTGGTCCAGGTACCATTCGCCACGATGGGCGTCTTTTCGGTATCGCTGGTCAGGTAGCTGCCGCCCGCGACCACTTCGGTGGCCGTCAGCACGAACTCAAACGTGTCGTCCTCGTCGTAGGCCGGCGGCGTCTGGCCGGAGATGGTCTTCTTCGCCTTCGGCGCGTAGGCCGTGGGATCAGGCGTGTAGGTGTTGATGAACTCCGCCTGTTCGGTAGAGGTCTTGTCGCCGCCGATCAGAGCGTAATTGTGGCTCGTCACGGTCAGCGTGCCTTCGTCGTCCGCGACGACCACGGTCAGCTGCCACTTGTCGAGGCTGTACTTGTAGTGCGTGTTGCTGCCGGCCTTCTCCTTGATCTCAAAGACGTAGGTGCCAGCCTTGGAGAACTCGATGTTTCCGAAGGCGGTCACACCGCTGTCGATGATATCAACCGTCGTGTTCGCCGGCAGGGTCGCGCCGCCGTTGGGGCCGCTCACCTGGGTCAGTTCGAAGGTGAAGGTCTCCAGCTTGTTGTTGTTGCGCGGCTCGCCATCCACGGACTTGTACGCCTTCGGCGGATACTTGGCCGTGTCAGGCGTGTAGTCGTTGGTGAATACCGCCTCGGCAACCGTCGCTTCCTCGTTGGTCGTGGTGTTGATGTACTTCGGCGTACCCGCAACGAGCGTACCGCCGTTATCGGTTACGACGATCTCCACCTTCCACTGGGTCGAATCGTAGGTGACATGAGAGGTGTTGCCCTTGATCTCCTCGACCAGGAAGTAGTAGGTGCCGGCCTTCGTGAAGCTGATCGCGTCGAACGTCGCGGTCGCGCCATTCGCGCCGCCAGCTTCAACAGCGGTGCCGCTGATCGTGATCTCAGTAGTATCGGGCAGCTTGTAGCCGTCCTTGTTGGCGATCTCACCGTCGAGAGCGCTGAGCTTGAAGGTGAATACCGTGTTCGCAGCATCGAACAGCGGCTCACCGGTCAGCTTCTTTCTCACCTGGAGCTGTCTGCTCGCCGGGGAAGGCTCGTACTTGTTGGTGAAGGTCGCGCTCGCAAGCCACTCCTCGGTGCCCGCCTGCTTGTACTGGGCGGTTGCCTGGAGCTGGCTGCCGTTGTCAACCACGGTCACCACGATATCCCAGCTCTTGGTATCGTAGGTGTAGCCCTTCACAGTGTCACCGGTGACAACCGTCTCGGTGAGGGTGTAGGTATAGGTGCCGGCCTTCGTGAAGTGGATCGCTCCGGGCGTGCCGGTCGGCAGCACGAAGTTGAACGTATCCTCATCCACCGCGGTCGCGGTGTTCACGACGATGGTCGCGCCGTCATTGGTCTCGTTAGCGGCGTTGGCCAGCGTCACGGTGAAGGTCTTCTTCTGGTTCTCATCGCGATCGTTGCCTTCGATCACCTTGATGGCGTCGGGCGTGTAGTCGGTCGGCGTCACGTGGTACTCGTTGGTGATGGCGGGAACCTTGAAGATGGCGGTGGTGCCTTCCGCGGTGATGTTCGTGCCATCGACCGTGAACTCGCTGATCGTTAGCTGGCTGTTCACGTCCGTGACCACGACCTTGATGTTCTTGGGCGTGGTGTCGTAGGTGTAGCCAGCCTTGCCGCCGTCAGTCTCCACGAGGGTGAACTCGTAGGTGCCAACCTTGGTGAACTTGATGAACTCGAAGTCGCCAGTAGCGTTGCCGGCCACGGTGATCGTCTTGAACGCGCTCGGCGCAAGGCTGCAGCCCTCCGTCGGGTTCGTGCTCTTGGCGGTCAGAGTGAACTCGAAGTTCTCCTCAGCGCCCGGACGCGGATCGCCGGTCACGGTCTTCTGCACGCGCACGGTCATGCCGGTTTCGGTCTGCGTGTAGGGGTTCACCACTTCGACCTGGCCGACCGTGTCGTCCGTCGTCGGATCGACGATCTCAGTCGCGCCAACAATCTTGGTAATCGTCAGCTGGCTGTTGACATCCTCGACGTGAATCTCGATGGCCTTCGCAGCAGTGTCGTAGGTCCAGCCGGGCTTGCGGCCGTCGGTCTCCTGCAGCTCGAAGTAGTACTTGCCCGCCGCAGTGAAGTTGATGGCGGGGAAGCGCTTGACCTCATTGCCCTTCACGGTCACGGTGGCAGGTCCAGTCATGCTGCAGCCGCTGCCGTTGCCGGAATTCGGCGTCAGGGTGAAGGTGAACTCGGTATCGTCATTCGCCGGAACCGGGCCGGTGACCGTCTTCTTCACCTCGAGGATGAAGGAAGTCGGCTTGGTGTCGTAGGTGTTGTTGAACTCGGCGTCCACAAACGGAGCATTGTTTCTCGTAGCCACAACGCTCAGCTTGTCAGAGCCCTTCACGGCGCTCACGGTCACCTTAATGATGTACTCGGTCGTATCGTAGGTGATGCCGTCCAGCGAGCCGCTGGCCTCAGTGATGCGATAGTAGTGATCGCCCACCTGAGCCTCGGTGTAGTTGTAGGTCTTGTCGAAGTTGACATTGCCGTTCACGTCGTTGGTCGCGGTGACCCTCGTACCGGTGGTCGCCGTGAACTTGCCCTCGGCGTCAACGGTGCCCTGCTCCAGGACGAAGGTGAACTCGCCGGCCTTCAGCGCGCGGCCAGTCAGCACCTTGCTGGCGGTCGGCGTCCAGTCGCCCTTCGCGTGATACTCGTTCGTGAACGTGTACTTCGCGTCGGCGGTGGGCGGAGTCACGACCAGCTTGCCATCGGGCGTGGCGCCCTCGCTGACGGTCACGGTCACTGTCTGCGCCGCGGCGATGATCAGGCCATCGTCCGGGTTGCCGTCTCCGTCGGCGTCCGCAGCCTGCTCGTTCTTCTCACGGATGGTGTAGGTATGCGTGCCCACGTCCTCCAGCGTGTACTGGATCGGATCGCCGGTCAGCGCCACCGTGCCATCCGCCGCGTTCTTGCCTCTGAACAGGACATTGTTCTCAGCGTCCACGACCTCGAACTCGAACTCCTCAGCCTCCAGCGTGCGGCCGGTGAGCACCTTGGTGATCGTCGGCTTCCACGTGCCAGTGGCGTCGTACTCGTTCTCGAACAGGGCGTGAGTCTCGGCGTCGTTCGGTACGCTGTATTCGACATCGGCCACCAGCTTCTTGGCCGTGGCATCCCAGGTCACCACGACAGTCGCCGTGATGGTGAGATTCGCATCTTCCTCAAGGTTCGTACCATAGGTGACCGCGTCGCCGGTGCCGGTGGTGCCGGTCTGCTCGGTGATGGTGAAGATGTAGGTTCCAACACCGTTGAGCGTGACCGCGTCATAGCTGGCCTGCCTGGTGGCAGTGCCGTTGGTGGTGGTGACGTTGCTGATCGTCACCGTCTGGATCGGATCCTTCTCAAGCAGTTCGGCGTTGAGCGTCTTCAGCGTGTCGGAGAGACCCTCGTCAGTCAGCTTGAGGTCGAACTTGAATTTGAACGCCTTCTTGGAGAGGCTGTTGAACAGCTTCTCGACGTTCAGCACCACATCCACCTTGCGCGGATCAGCCACGGTGACCTTGTCGGTCTTGGTGACCTTGTCCTTGCCAGGCAGCTTCAGCACGAACACGCCGTCTTCGTCCGTATTTTCGATAGCGGTATAGACGGAAGCGTCCGCGGTGGCCGTCGCGCCTTTGATGGAGTAGCCAGGCGCAGCCTTGCTCTCCTTGATGACGTATTCCTTCCACCAGTTCAGACCGGTCACGAGCAGCTTGCCCTGCGCGTTGGTCTTCAGCGTGGTGGTGGAGCCGGTGCCGTCCTCCACGTAAGCGTAGCTGACGACATTGTCGTTTTCATCCTTGACCTCGTTGAAGGTCAGCTTGTCGCCGGTGGCGCCGGTAGCGGTATCCTCGTCGAACGGGCCATAGATCTCGAACTCAGCGTCCTCGATCTTGATGGCAGGATCGTCCTGAGCAATCTTGGTCAGCTCAAGTTCGCGGACCATCTTGAAGCCGATATCCTTGGATTCGTCGTTACGCTCGCTGTAGCGCAGATAGAATCTCTTGGTAACAAAATGCAGGCCAGAGTCGTCGTTTGCGGAGAAGTTGTTATCCAGCGCATGCGCGTCGGGCATATGGTCCGGATCGTCGGAAATGTAGCTTTCCGCACCGGTATCGGTCAGCTTGAAGATATCCTTCAGATAGCTGTAGTTACCGTCGATCATCGCGTTTACGACGAAGTTGTCGGCCTTGGACGGCTTCAGGGAGTTTACATTCAACTCGCTGTTGATGTACTCCACCTGAGGCGCACCCAAGAACTGCGCCGGAGCGAGCTCCTCAAACATGAAGTGCCTGATGGTTTCACCAAGTTCATTGTTCTCGCCGGTCACGTCGTTGGTGTTCGTGGTCGGCCGGTCCTCACCGTGGTAGTTGGTAAGCGTGAACTTGATCGCATTCACCAGATTCTGCACGACCTTGTATTCGCTGTAATCGCGACGGGCTTCGGTCGTGTTCTTCGGCTTCTGGGTAGCATCCCAGTCTTCGTCGATCCAGACGTCGCCTTCCACCTCAACCAGGCCGTCCAGCAGGGTGACGAACACCTTGTTGGAAGTCAGGATCTTCGGCGCACCGACGGAGAAGAACTTGTAGTTGTTGCAGGCGTTCTGCAGCTGAACCTGTTCAAACTCTTGATTGGTCAGGCTGTCCACCAGCGTGCGATATATGATCACCATGCTGGAATCCTTCAGAAGGACGATGTCGGAATCGAACACGATCAGGAACGCGGTGACGGAGCTCATATCGGTCACATCGTCCGCCTTTTGCCAGCCGCTCAGCAGCGTGCTGCCGCTCCTCGGCCAAGCGGGATTCGTGCTATCCTCGCTCCAGTCGTTGGAAGCTCTCATCGCAGATTCGACCGCACTGGTCGCGCCAGCGATATCGCCGGTGTAGTAGTAGACGAAGTAGTCGCTCGCGCTAATCGCTTGGCCGTTGACCTCGACCGCCGTGATGGAATCCATGCTCATGTTCCACACGGTATCGCGTCCGTCGCCGACCTTCGGGATCACATCGCCGACAACCATCCAGCTGCGCTCTTCCTCGTTGCCATTGATGATGGAGAGCTGCCAGTCCGCATAGCCCGGATTGTGCGGGTTGACCTCAGTGTTGAGAGAATCGGTGCGGCTGCAGTAGCCGATCTGTTCGGCGGATTCGATGTAGCCATCGTCCAGATCGCCCATAACGCCCTTCTTAAGGGTGATGGTCTCGGAGGTGTTAACGGTGATCTCGCTCTTGCTCTTGACCCAGATATAGGTCGCGGCATCAGCGTCCGCATATGCGCCGAGCTCTTCATGCAGGCCCTGGGATTCCCTCACGCCTGCGAGCGCGCTCAGAGCACTGGCCTCGCCGGGCAGGGTTCCGGGGAAGTTACCGATGTCGTTGTAGAAGGAATAGCCGTTCTCGTTCGACGTGGTGTGATAGGTGTGCTTGGAGGAGGAGAGGAACACGTCGTTCTCCAGCCTGCTTCCGTACAGCACAGCCGTTTCAGTGACCGTAGCGTCGAACTTGATGGTGAATTTCGACTTGGGCTGCAGCGTGCCGGACAGGTTGAATACAACCGCCGTCTCACTGTCGCCGTATTCCACGGAGCCGCTTTCAGTCACGATCTGCTGCGTGGCTTTTCCGGTGAACTGCTCCGGCTCACCACCCTTGAGGGTGAACGTCTCGTTCGCGGTGCCCGAGCTGACCTCCACATTGCCCGCGAAGATCACGCCGGTAGGCAGGATATCCAGCACCACGGGATCGATGAAGTCAGCTTCCGCGGAAGCGGGCGTGCCGATATTCGTAACCTCGATGGTATAGCGGATGTTACCGCCGGTCTGGATGCCGTCTCCTGGATAGGACAACTTCACGACCTTCACGCGCGGCAGCTTCGTGGTGTTGACGCTGACGACCGCGTCGTCGGTGGCCGTCTTGTCGGCCGGCTTGCCGCGCACGCCAGAGCTGCTCCAGGTGGGATAGCTCAGGATCGCCTTGGAGGTGTTGGTGAAATCGGTGATCTCAGTCACCGCGTTGCCGACCTCGCCGTCGGGCAGCTTGTTGACCGTCACATAGACGGTGCTCATGCCGACATTGAAGTCAGAACCCAGCTTGTAGACGCCTTCAGTGGCGGTATCCACCGGCTTGGAGTAGTATTCGATCTCGAAGCTGACGACCGTGTTGCTGGCCGGCTCGACATCCTTCGCCGCGCTGATGTCGTCGATGATCTGCTCTTCCGTCGTGCCGTCGGCATTCGAGAAGGTGATCTTCGCGGAAATCGCCGCGTTGGCGATGGTGCCGTAAAGCGCCTCGTCGAAGTTCTCGGTGTTGTGAGAGGCCTTGCCCACGTTGACCTTGGTGATCTTGTAGCTGGGCTGCGGGCCGGTGGTGGATTCAGGCGCGAAGCTGATGCCCATATCCTTCAGCACGAAGGAAGTCAGCGGTTGGTTTGCGCCCTCAACTCTGGGCTCCAGCGTGTAGACCACCTTGCGCTCGCCGCTCAGCAGCGTCTCGACCTTGCCGCCCACCACCGCGTTATCGGTATCGGCCGCCGTGACGGTGGTGATGCCGGCAGTGGTGTTATTGACGACGTTCTTCGTCAGCGAAACCTTCGCCTCACCGTACACGTTCTCCAGCGTGTACACCGGCGCGTTATCCGCCTTCGGATCGGCCACGGCTTCGGTCTTCACATACCAGACGACGCGATCGTCATCCTTGTTCAGGGTGTTGTACGTCTTGCCCGAAGAGCTGGAACCGACGTTGGTCTCAACGATCAGATACGTCTTGGAGGGATCCCAGTTCTTATCGAGGTTGACCAGATCTTTCCACTCGTGGGTGGTCGTCGTGCCTTCCACCCTGCTCGTGGTGCCGGAATACACCGGGGTCTGATCGCCGTCCAGCAGTTCCTTCACGGTCTTGTCGTTGGCGACGAAGTCAGCCGCGACCTCATAGATCTCGAAGCTGGCATTCGGAATCACATTTGCCGGGTATCCGCCCACGTCCTTCTTGACGATCTTGGGCGCGATCAGCGGCTTGTTGTAGGCGAACAAATCGATGGCCGCCGTCACGTTCTCGAATACGAAAGCGTCGATCGTCTCGCCGCCGACCGTAATCTCAGTCGGGGTGAGCTTGTTGCCGGCCTTGTCGTATACGCCGTCCAGGCCGGTGTACTTCGTGGCGTCGAAGTAGGACTCCGCCACCGCGTAAGTCTGACCCGGCGTGGTCAGGTAGATAGCCTTGCCGTCGCCGTCCGTCGCGACTTCCTTCATTTCCTCCCAGCCCTCGGTGGTCTGATGATAGAACTTGAACTTCGCGTCGTTCGTGCCGGCAGGATAGAGGTTCGCCGAAGCGCTGTGCATGTTGTTGTACTTCTGCACAGTGATCTTGTAGCCTTCGGTGTTGGTGATGTACTTATCCGGGTCTTCCAGCTTGCCGGAGTAATCCTCCACGTTGTTCTCCGCCGACAGAGTGACGGAGATGAACTTGGATTCGTCCGTCAGATACGGATCGGGCGCGGAGGTCTCGTAGATGCGATACTCGGTCTCCTCAGCCTTCTCCAGCGGGAAGTACGCGTAGTACGTACCGGTTTCCTTGGTTTCGCCGTCCTGCGTGATAGTGACCGGAGAGACGTCCGCGATCTTGACCCAGGCGCCGTTGCGGTTCGCACAAACCTTGAACTTAGCGCCGGGGATCAGTTCCAGAGTCGTCTCATCCCTCTTGTCGAACTTGACATAGCCCCACAGATAGTCGTTGGTGACATCGATGGTGAAGCCCTCAAATCCGCCGATCGGGAACGGATAGAAGCCATTGCTCGCGGCGACTTCCGTGCCGTCCTTCATCACCATGTTGATGGCGAAGCCGGAGGTCGGGTTGTTCATGACCTCTTTCAGATAGTAGGTCTTGCCCGGGCTGAACAGCGCAGCGCGGTTGGAAGACGCGCTCTCCTTGAAGGTAACGCCGTCCTCGCCCTGATTCGTGCTGTTGGTCAGCGTCAGCGTGCCGACCAGCGTGGTCTTGTTCTCGTCGTAGAGATTCAGCGTGACGGACCAGGCCTTGCTGATGCCGGTGACAGACGCAAGCTCGTTGTAGTTGACGGTCTTCTTCGCCTTCAGCTCGACCCTCTTGGCGTTCTTCAGCACGAAGCTGATCGTTCCGGTCGTGCCCTCGTAGTAGGTGTCGACGTCGCCGAGCCACGTGGCCGCCTTGGTGGGCAGGCCGGTGACGGTGATTTTCATGTCACCCTTGACCACGACGAAGAAGATGATCTCATTGCCGTCAGTAGTCGTCAGCCGGTCGTAGCCGGTCGGCGCGGAGGACTCGATGAAGGCGTAGACGCCCGGATTCAGGTTCGTGAGCGTCGCGATGGTGCCGTCCGCACGGGTGGTAGCATCAGATCTTCTGGTCCAGCCGTTGGCGGTGTTGTTCAGATATGCGCGGGTGGTCGGAACTTTGCCCGTGAAATCCATCGTGCCGCTGGTGGCATCGAACGGCTTATACCAACTCATGAAGTTGGCGCCCTGCAGACCCGTATCAGCCTGATCCGCGTCCACCTTCTTGAGGCCGATGGAGCCGGTCTGCGGGTTCTTGATCGTCAGGCTCAGCAGAGGCGCGCTGTTGCTCTGCGGATTGATGGTCTTGACGATGTAATCCGCTTCGCTGTCGGCGTCGCCGCTCACCTGATAGGTGTAGCCGATGTCGAGGCCGGTGCTGCCCGTGAGCGCCGCCAGATCCGGATACTGCTCGGCAATGTACTTGGTGAAGTAATTGCTCGCGTAGCCGGTCTTGTCGGTCTCGGTCAGCACATACTTGGCGGTCGGGATATCCATGATCGTCACGGTGCCGTCCGCGCCGGTCGTGCCTTCCTTGTTCCCGATGCCGGTGGTCTTGCTGGTCAGCGTGAACTTGACGCCCTCCAGCGCGTTGTCGGACATGTCTTCCTTCTTCAGCTGGAAGGAGACCATCTTCGGGTTGTACATCGTGATGGTGGCCGCGGCCTTCGTCACGGTGAACACGCGCGCCTTGCTCGCGGAGGAGTAGGCCATCTCGTAGGTCGTGGCATACCGGTCGGGCATGCTCTTCTCATAGACGCGATAGACGCCCTCCGGCAGGCCCAGCGGGAAGATGTAGCTGCCCTCGGAGTTGGTAGAGAAGGTCCTCGTGCCCCAATCGTCCTTCAGATAATCCCAAGCCTCGAACACGCCCTCGGTGTTCTTGCGCTCGATCACCATCTCGACGCCTTCCAGCGGCTCGCGCTCGATCTCTTCCTTGGTCTTTTCATCCAGCTGGGTGCTGGTCAGGCCCTGCGTAGCGGCGTTCGGCTTGTAGCCGAACTTCTCCACGCGAACGATGGTGTTCGTGATCGGATAGTCCACGATGCGCAGCGGGGTCTGGCCGTCGCCGGCAGTCCCGAAGGAGCCCTCGCCCGCGTTGGTGAGATACCAGGACGTGCCGGACTGGTTCTCCGCCAGCTTTTCGGTGGTGTTCTTGCCGCTGGTCCTGACGTAGTACGCGTCGTTGTACACCCAGCACTCGCCGGTAGTATTCTCCGGCCTCGTATCGAGGAAGCACAGCCACATGTCGTAGCCTTCGGAGATGTAGCTGTAGCCCGCGGGAGCTTCGGTCTCCACCAGCTTCGTCCTGATGCGATAGCCCGGATACTCCGTGCCGTTATAGGTCGCCGTGAATTCCTCGACATCCACGGTGCCATAGCTCTTGTCGGACTCATAGTCCACAAGCTGATAGCTCTTGGTGCCGTCGCCGTTCGTGGTGATCTTCAGCTGGAAGGTACCGCTCTGCGCGGAATACTGCGTGCCGCCGTTCTGCGCCGCGAGGCCGCTGATGAGCGTCGCGATCACGGTGCCGTCAGTCAGGCGCAGCTCGAACTTGGCGTTGGGCAGCGGCTGGTAATCCTTCTTGGGCAGGCCGTTCGTCATATCGAAGCTGTCCTGCCACTTGGAAATGCGCACGCTGGCCAAATAATACTTGGTTTCGCCGGGACCAACGGGATGCGCGTTCAGGACGTCGTCATGGTTGACGGTGTCCATCTGATAGATGTTGCTGCGCACATACTCGCTTCCGGTCACACTGGCGGTATATTGCGTGCCATACGCATGCCAGAAGATGTACTTGAACTTCGGGTTGATTTCCACGCCATTCAGACCGGGATAGTGCTCCACCAGCATGTACACATAGTTCTTCGTGATGTTGGATTCGACCTTGGTGATGAATTCACCGTTCTGCACCTCATCCGAAGTGTTGTAGAGTGTACCGGTGGTGTACTCGCCGATCTTCTCCCAAGGCGCGGGAGAGGTGGGATTGAAGTTCACGCTGGTCTGGCCTTCCGGCATCTCATAGCGATAGAGCCAGAAGACGGAGTTGTTCAGCGGTTTGTCAGCGTCGAAATCCACCGCGTCGCCGTAGATCGGCGCCTCGCCCTTGGACCTGTCAAACGTATCCGCATCCAGCCACTTCTTGATGTGGAACTGCACCCAGTGGTTGGCGTTGTACAGAGGCCGGTCGGAATCGCCGTCACCAAAGATCTTGTCCGCGGTGTCGCTCATCGTCTCGGAGGTCAGGCTGAGATGGTTGTAGTTATTGATCGCGGAATTCGGGATCGTGGTCGTATTCACGCCGTCCGCCGGATAGCCGTCATCCTTGACGGTGCCGTTGATCCGCGGGAAGTAGGCGGAATTGCCGGAGGCCAGCTCGACCATCACGTAATTCGTGTCGCGGCGCAGGCCGTCGAAGTGGACACGGCCGTT
Organism: uncultured Eubacteriales bacterium; assembly: GCA_902801165.1. Taxonomy (GTDB): domain Bacteria; phylum Bacillota; class Clostridia; order Christensenellales; family Aristaeellaceae; genus UBA2862. The sequence continues at coordinate 12,154 of CADCHI010000017.1, forward strand.
TTCGTCGGTCGTCTGCGGGTTGGAGGAGCCCTTCAGCTCGCTCGCGTCCACCAGAACCCAGTTGTCGCCCACCTGCTTGAACAGACCGATGGTCGCGCCCTGCATTCTGTAGACCAGCTGCGTGAAGGCATACTCCCAGCTGTCGACGTAGACCTTGGTGCCGTTCCACTGGACGCGGGAGGCATTGTTGATCACGAGGTCGTTTCCGGAGGTATCCTTGCTGGTGACGACGACCTTGGTCGCGTCGATGGACAGCTCGGCGGTCTGGTCGTCGGAAGCCTTGTAGTAGACCTCCGCCTGGCTTTCCGTCAGAGCCTCGGTGATCGTGTACTGGATCTTGTTGCCGTTCGCGTCATAGACGGGCAGGTTGTCAAAGGTGACGTTACCGTTGGGATCGGTCGCCTTCGTCGCGACTACCTCGCCGGCCGCGTTCTTCACCTGCACGTTGAAGCCGGCGATCGTGGCGGCGGTGCCGTCGATCGTCTTCTTCACGGCCAGAGATCCCACGTTGGGGATATTCTTGAAGGTGAAGGTCATGATGTTGTCGGAAGTGCCGTTCTTCTTCATGTCCTCGACGGTGCCCTTGATGAAGGTCAGGGTCTGGCCGTCAGAGGTCGTGCCGGAGACATAGTCAGAGCTGAGGCTCTGATAGAACGCCAGGTTCGTGTTGGGATCAAGATAGCCTTCGGGCACCGTCGTCTCGGCGAAATAGTATTCGCCCTTGGGCAGCCTGGTGGTGCTGTTGGCATTCGTCGTCGTGATGACGATCGGGTTGCCCTGATCATCCTTCACGGGCTTGTAGACATTGCCGTCCTTGGTATACACGGTGAACTGCGCGCCGGAAACGCTGGTGCCGGTGTTCGCGCTGCTCACCTTGTTGATCCGGATCAGCGGATCGGGCGCGTTGTAGATCGTGCGGGTCTGGCTCTTGGTATTGCCACGGTTCGCATAGGTCTGAGACACGCTCGTCAGGTCGATCTTGCCGCTGTTGCTCACGGAATGGTAATTCAGACCCGTGTTATTGACGGTCTCGGCGAAGGTATAGCTCTTGCCGGGCTCCAGATAGACGGTCACATTGAAGCTGCTGCCCGTCTTCACCGGAACGTCCTTCAGCTCCGCGCCGCTGATCGCGTCGTGGGCAATGGTGCCGTCCGCATTGTAGATGGTCACGCCCGCGCCATCAATAGGATCATTCGTGTAGTAGTTCCTCTTCCAGATCTGCACCGGAATGGCCTGCTGCACGTTATAGAGCGTCTTATCAGACAACGCCGGCAGGTCGGAGCCGTCGGCCGCAGGCGCGGTGCTGGTGCCGGCATTGCCGGAAGCGGAGCCGGTGAGCTCCACATAATACTCGTCGCCGATCTTTACGGTATTTCCGGTCTGGGTGCGATCGAGCAGATAGGTGTCGACCGCTTCTTCCTTGACCACATAGTGGATGCGCACCATGTTGCCGTTGCCGTCCGGGCCGTAATACGGCAGGTTCGTCCAGCGGGCATACTGCGAAACATTGTTGACTCGACCGATCGTCTGGCTGTCGGTGCCGGTGACCTGCGCAAGATCGCTGTAGTCAGACTTGGTGTAGCTGTAGAGCTTCACAGTCGTCGTCTTGTTCTGGTCGACGGAGTTGGTCTGGCCATTGGTCTTGACCGGATAGAAGTTCTTGGTCACGTTGGTACGAACCATCTTCCGGTTCCGCATGTCGACGTTGACGATATTCTGGGCAGCCTTGCCGTCCACCACCAGCGTCACGACCTGAGAGGTCGCGGTGTCGGTGGCGCCGGTGTCGGCATCGTAGAAGCCCGCCGGAATCGTCTCCACGAAGCGATAGCTGTAAGCGGTGCCGTCAGCGGCGAACGCGTCCACGTTCGCGTTGATGCTGCCGTTGTCGCCCACCTTATTGGTGCTGATGGTGACGTTCGTCCAGCTGCTCTCCACATTCGGCGTCGTCGTGCGCTGCAGCACGAAGGTGCCCGGATAGTTGCTGTTGGCCTTGTTGGTGATCGTTGCTTCGGTCACGCCCAGGTACTTGGTCAGCTGAATCTGAGCCGTAGACTTCTTGTTGACGATGTCCAGCTTGACATCCTGATTGTCGTCGCCGATGGTAACGGTCCACTCGGTGGTCGTGCCAAGAGCGTATCCGTCGGGAGCGCTCTTCTCCTTCAGTGTATAGGAGCCATAGCGCAGGTTGTCGAACAAGGCGACACCGGCAACGCTGGTAGGCTTCTCAGTGATGTCATCGCCGTCTTCGGTCTTGCCGATGACGACCGGTTGGTTGTTGGAATCATACAGCTCGAAGATGGCGCCACCCAGGTTGGATCCCCAGTCATCCTTCTTCTGAACGGTGATCTGACCGAGGGTCTCCCGGTTGGTGAATTTCGCGATCCAGTCGTCGCCTTCCGCAGGCGTCTTGACTGTGTCGCTCGATTCGAACAGCGTCATGAAGCCCTGCTGATCGGTCGACAGAGCCTCAGTCACCGTATAGGCGGTGCCGGCCACCAGATAGTAGCCGCTGTTCTTATTGGCGTCCTCGGTCGCGAATATGTCATGCAGCGTCGCGGAAGTGACGTTTTCCATGCCCTCATACGCGGTGTACTCATCGTTTTCATACTTGTACACGGTAAAGGGAGTCGCAGCGGTCAGCGTGTAGGCGATATCGCCGTACTTGCCGCTGTAATCGCCGACAGCACCGAGATAGTTCTTCAGCTGCTTGTTGATCGTCAGCTTGGCGGGCTCGGTCACGGGCAGCGCAACAGAGCCTTCCGCAGAGACAGGCTCGTCGGAGGTGACCGCGTTCAGATTCACGAGCTTATACTCGCTCAGAAGCGCTTCATTGTCAGAATCCAGCGTATAGTGCTTGTTCTCATAGAACGGAGCGATCATATCGCTGGTGACATCATAGGTGACGGTGACAATATACTTGGTATAAGTATCAACCAGCTGATCGCCGACGGTGTCGGAATCCGTATCCACCTTGATCTCCTGATTCAGCTTCAGTGTGCCGTTCAGTCTGATCTCAGTGCCGCTGGAATAGCTCTGCGCAGTACCGCCATCCTTCTGGATGGTGACGTTGCTCGGGCTGTTCTTCGGAACTTCATCGTTCTCACCCTTGACGAGATTCGTCAGGAAGGTGTCGATGATCTTCATTTCCTCGACAGGGTCACGGCCATGGATGTTGTAATCCGAGGGGGACTTCATGACCTTGCCGTTGCTGTTCAGCATGCCGACGTCGATAGCCCACGTGAAGGTGACCTTGTCATTGTTCGGGCTCAGCTCAGCACTCTGCAGGGTCTTCTCGACGCCCCACTTGTCCTCAGTGATGGTCTTGAAGCCCTTCATGTCGGCCTTCACGGTCTGCGTGTAGGTGCCGATCTCAGTGTGGGGAGTAACCGTCTTGTCCAGCGTCGTAAACGTGGTCGAGAAGGAGACGGCGTTCGCGATGTTGAAGCCGCCCTCACCATTGTCCGTGCCATAGGTGGCCAGCGCGTCTTCAGTGCCGTTGTTGCAGACGAACACGCTGATCGAGAAGCCAGAATAGGCCTCTGCGGCGTTTTTGTTGGGCAGATGGATTGTGTATGTATGCTCAGTATCCGGATCGGTGTTATTCGGGCTCTTGTCAAAGGAGTGACCACCGACGCTGGTCAACAGCAGACCCGCGGGCAGCTTGATTTGCACAGTATTGTCGATATATTGATCAAAGAGCGGCTGCGCGCTGGGCAGACCCTTGGCCCAGTCCAGCGGGTTGTTCCAGCCATAACGGATATAGTAGCTGTTTATGGTATCGCCGGCCTTTACGGTCTCGCCGGGCTCACCGGTAACCTCTACCCAGATCTGCTTATAGTTGTCCTCGTCGTTTTCGTTGCCATAGGCTGCATTCACATATTCGGAAGGCGTATTGTAGTTGCTCGGATCCGGAGCGTTGCCGTCATCTTCGCCGCGGCCCGCGCCCAGCAGGCCGAGCAGGCCGTTGGGATTAGAGGTTATGATTTCCGAAAAGGCATCAGTGGCCACGGTCGCGTCCACGCCGCTGCCACTCACGCCTGCGTCCGAATCCACAACGTCCACGCGGCCGTTGTCGTCCACGTGGTACACTTCGACCTCGCTGCCGCTCTCGGCCTGGATGGCCACCTTGCTGAAGGAGACGGTCACGGGCTTCTCGGGCTCGATCTCCACCTCGGGCGCATAGGGCATGCGGAAGCTGATATCATAGGCCGCCACATAGTCGCCCAGGTTCACGCCCTGGGCCACCAGCTCCTGCACGGCTGCCTCGGCCTCGGCCTGGGTGTAGCCGTTCTTGGTCAGCACCTTCACGGCCGCCGCGTTGACGTCGGTCGTCACGGCCCGCATCTCGATGCCCTCGGGGAGAGCGCCCTCGGGAATCTCGGCGGTGATGACGGTGCCGTCGGACATGGTCTGGGTCAGGGTGACGGCGGGCTTGCCGGCATCAGCCTGCGCCTCTTCGGTGGCCAGGCCCAGCACGGCGTGCATGTCGCCGTAGCCGACGATCTTGGTGTCGGTCAGGGAGTAGGAGTTTTCACGGACGGAATCGCCGTAGACGCCCTCGATGGCGGTCACGCTGCTGCCGGACACGGCGGTCACGATGCCCACCTGGTTGGGGTCCTCATTGTCGCGGTCGACCTTCAGGAAGATCAGGTCGCCCACGTTGGGAGTATAGTGGTCCTCGTCATCCACATAGCGGCTGCCCAGCGCGCTCTTGAGCTTTTTGGCGGTCTGGGAGCGGGGATTGAATTCGAGGCCGGCGTACTTCAGCACGAAGGAGACGAACTTGGCGCTGTACTCGCCGTAGGGCTCGCCGATCCACTCGCCGTAGCGGGTGTAGGTCTGGCGCTCGCCGTTCTGCTCGATGATGAAGTTGCGGGCGTTCTCGCGATAGCCCAGCTGGGACTTCGCCACGGCGACCAGCCGGTCGATCTCAGTCATGTCAGCAGTCAGGCGGGGCAGGGTCGCCTCCCACTGGCTCGCGGTCTCGCGCTCGTTCACAGCCACGGGGATCACGTTCGAAGCCGCGGTGACGGAAGCGCCGGCGGCGTCGACGACGGTCAGCACCAGCTTGGTGGCGCCGAAGGCCGTGGGCATGTAGCTTATATTATCATAGGAAGAGAGATTGTCAGCGGTAAAGACGGTCGCGCCATCCGTCTCAACGGCATAGCTAACAGACCAGGGCTGCACGCCGCCGGAAATCGCGACGGTGAAGTCGATGGCCTTTTCGTTCACGACGCCGTACAGCGCGCTGGAAGACACCGCGGCCTTCAGCTCGCCTTCGCGCACGGTCACGCCGATATTCTGTTCGAGGGTCTGGTCGCCCTTGGTCGCCTTCACGGTGACGGTGAACGCGCCGGAGATGGCGGCCTGCCAGGTGAAGCTGCCGTTCCAGGCCTCGCCCGCCGCCAGGATCTCGCTCCCGCGGCTCACGGACCAGGTGACAGACTCCGCGCCGGTCACGTCAAAGCTGAAGGCGATGGTCTCGCCCACGGTCGCCTCGGTCTTGCTCGCGCTCAGCTTGCCCAGCGCAAAGGGGACCTCGGTCGGTTCCGGGGTGGGCTCTTCCGTAGGCGCAGCAGTGGGCGCCTCGGTGGGCGCGGCAGTGGGCGCCTCGGTGGGCTCCTCGGCGGGGGCCTCCGTGGGCTCCTCGGCGGGCGCCTCCGTGGGCTCCTCCGCGGGCGCCTCCGTGGGCTCCTCGGCGGGCGCCTCCGTGGGCTCCTCGGCGGGCGCCTCCGTGGGCTCCTCCGCGGGCGCCTCCGTGGGCTCCTCAGCGGGTGCCTCCGTGGGCTCCTCGGCAGGGGCCTCGGTGGGCTCCTCAGCGGGTGCCTCCGTGGGCTCCTCGGCGGGCGCCTCGGTGGGCTCCTCAGCGGGAGCCTCCGTGGGCTCCTCGGCGGGCGCCTCGGTGGGCTGCTCAGCAGAGTTCTCCGCCGGCTGCGGTTCCGGCTCGGCCGCAAGCTGCGGCGCGGGCTCGACCACAACAGGCTCAGCCGCGACAGCTTCGTTCTGCTGCGCGGCGGGGGCCTCTTCTGCGAATGCAAACATGGGCACCACTGAGCTGAAGTTCATGCAAAGCATGACCAGAGACATCAGCATCGCCAAAAACCTTCTACCCTTCATGTGCTCTCTCCTCCTGTCGGTGCGATTGTCCTTGACTCCGTTTTGGGGGTTCCACTCCCCCAAATATATCTGGTCAGGTGAGTAAATAACTATCTGCTAATCTACCTACTTACCTAATTCTGTAATCTATATTATACCACAGATTTTTTACAAAGTCAATTCACTTCTTAATATTTCTTAATAATTGGTCGATTCTTAAAAAGTGTGGCAAAAAATAGTCTCATTGGCACTTATTTCCACCTGGAGCGCGACCCCTTTTCCCCATCTTCCACACAAAAAGGCGCGTTTCCCAGGCGCTTCGCGCAGGCAGGTCCACACATACCTCTCTATGCGCGCGGCGGCGGTTTCATGCCCCGCCCGTTTCGATAAAGCATCGCAAGGGTCCGAAGAAACCCCGACGATCATCACAGCCCGCCTGCCGGCCCGGGAGACATGTTGTTTCCCCGTCACCAAAGAAACGGCCCCGCGCCTTTCAGCGGCGCAGGACCGTTTCTTCCTATTTATATGGGGTTTGTTGGGCTCTACGCGGCCGTGGGCCGCTGAACGCGCGGCTCGCCCTCCAGGGGCAGGCGCACGGTGAACGTGGAGCCCACGCCGGGAGTGCTGTCCACCTCCACGGCGCCGCCGCAGAGGTCCACGATGCGCTTGACCAGCGCCAGCCCCAGGCCATTGCCCTCGGTGGCGTGGGCAGTATCCCCCTGGTAGAACTTCTCGAAGACGCGCCGGCGGGTCGCTTCGTCCATGCCGGGGCCCTGGTCCCGCACATGGCACACCGCCGCGCCGTTCTCCCGCCCCAGCAGCACCGTGAGCGTGCCGCCCTTGGGCGAGAACTTGATGGCGTTGTTCAGCAGGTTCACCCAGATGTGGTTCATCATCTCCTCGTTGCCCCGGTACTCCAGGGGCTCCAGCTCCACATCCAGCTCCAGCTCCTTCTCCGTCCACTGCTTCTCCAGCAGCAGGATGCACCGACGCAGCTGCTCATCCAGGGCGAAGTCGGTCCGGTCGGTGACGATGTTCTGGTTCTCCAGCTTCGACAGCAGCAGCACGTTGCTGGCCATGTTCGCCAGCCGGTCGGACTCGTTGACGATGATGTCCAGGTACTCCCGGCGCTGCTCGTCGGTCAGATCGTCCCGCTCCAGCTGCTTGGCGAAGCCCCGGATGGACACGATGGGGGTCTTGAACTCGTGGCTGAAGTTGTTGATGAAGTCCTTTCGGAACATCTCCAGGCCGCCCAGCTCGCTGGCCATGTCGTTGAAGCTGGACACCAGCTCGCCCATGTCGCCGGGCACGTCCTCGGCGTCGACCCGCACGGAAAAATCCCCCTGGGACACCGCGTGCATGGCGTGCACCAGGTCGTCCATGGGCCGCAGCTTGCTGCGCCCCAGGCCCGCCGCCAGCGTCAGTATGAACACCATCATCAGCACCGGCAGGGCCGCCATGCGGAAGAAGGGGTTCACCAGCATGCCGAACAGCATCAAAAAGCCGTAGGCCGCGGCGGCCATCAGGCCCGCCGTGAGGATGACGCTGAACAGGAAGGTCCACAGCGTCATGTACAGCGAGTCCAGCCGGGGCCGGGAGGGCATGTGAAAGCGGCGTCCGCCCTTCTGCTCGACGGGCAGTCCGGAGGTCTCGCCGCGCCGGAAGGGATGCTTCACTCCTTCTTCACCGCCTTGTAGCCCAGGCCGCGCACGGTGACGATCTCAAAATCCTCGCTGCCGCGGAAGTGATCCCGCAGGCGGTTGATATGCACGTCCACCGTGCGCTCGTCGGTCTCGGACTCCATGTCCCAGATCTCGTCCATCAGCTGCCGCCGGGTGAAGATCTTGCCCGGGTAGCTGAGCAGCTTGTAGAGCAGCATGAACTCCTTCTTCGGCAGGGTGCGCTCGCCCTCGGGCGTGGCCACCGACAGGGCGTCGTAGTCCAGCGTAGTCTTCCCCACCGTCAGCCGATGCTCGTTGACGATGCGGGATCTTCGCAGCAGGGCCGCGATGCGCAGGATCATCTCCTCCTCGTCCACCGGCTTGACCATGTAGTCGTCAGTGCCGATCTGGAAGCCCTTGTGCTTGTCCGCCGGCTTTTCCTTGGCCGTGACCATCAGGATCGGCAGCTCGTTGCCGGATTCCCGCAGCGTCCGGGTGAACTCATAGCCGTCCATGCGGGGCATCATGATGTCCAGCACGATCAGGTCCACGTGCTTGCGGTCCAGCACGTCCAGCGCCTCCACGCCGTCCCTGGCCAGTATGGGCTGATAGCCGTGCTGGCTCAGCACCGCCTCCATCAGCTTGCGGGTGTTGGCGTTGTCCTCCACCACCAGGATATTAAACACGGTCCTCACCTCGAACGCGCCGAAACGCGGTATTCCCTGCCTCTATTCTTCCACACGGATATGAACTGTTTTTAAACCGGGCCTTGCCAATCCCGGCCCGGGGTGGTACAATCAAGAAAACGCGGCCATCGGCCGCCGAATTTCGCCGTCCGCGGCAAAGGAGACCGACTATGGACCAGCAGAATCAGAACCTTTCCGGCGCGGAGCCGACCGCGCCGCGCCACGTGCCCACCGCCGAGGAGATCGCCCGGGCGGAGGCCGAGGCCGTCGCCGCGATGCAGCGGGGCGATGCGCCCGCAAAGGCCGCCGCTCCCCAGGCCGATGGAGCCCCGGAGGCTCCCGCGCAGGAGGCCGCGCCTTCGGACTTCGTGCCCTACGTGGACGACGTGCCCGAGCCGGAGATCGCCCCGGACGCCGACGACGAGGACGACGGCGAGTACATCCCCAGCGAGTGGGAAAAGCGCATCGACGCCCTGTCCCCGGAGCGCTGGAAGCTGTACCAGATCATCGGCGGCGCCGCGGTGGGCATCGCCGCCATCGCCGCGCTGTTCCTCACCGGCGAGGAGCTTTCCACCTACGGGCTGATCGTCGCGGCGCTGCTGGCGCTGCTGCTGCCCCGCTACCTGGAGCGCGCCTGGCGGCGCAAGCTGACCGTGGCCAAGCGGGCCATGCTCATCGCCATGGTGATTGGGCTGGCCGTCATGTTCGTGGTCGTCGGCCTGCGCACCGGCTTCACCCTCAGGGGAGGCAACTGACAGTTCCGGCGGCCGGGAATCGCCGCAAAAACCCGCGGCCGCGGAAGCACCGCACCCGATGGGGGTGCGCCTCGCGCTTCCGCGGCCGTGAGTCATTTGACGGGCCGGGCTTTACGCCCTTGCAACGATCAGCCGCGCAGCTCCCTGCACAGCGCCGTGGCCGCCGCGGACTTCTCGGCGATGCCGTCGAAGTCGCCGGCGTTGATCATGTCCTTGCTCACCATCCAGCTGCCGCCGACGGCCAGCACCTTGGGATTCTTGAAGTAATCCGCCGCGTTGGCCTGGCTGATGCCGCCGGTGGGGATGAACTTGATCTGCGGGAAGGGGCCGCTCAGCGCCTTGAGGGTCTTGAGGCCGCCGTAGCTCTCAGCCGGGAAGAACTTGAACACCTTGATGCCCAGCTTGAGGCCCAGGATGATCTCGCTGGGCGTCACGACGCCGGGGATCATGGCCACGCCAATCTTCGCCGCCTCGGAGATGACATCCGCGTCGGAGCCGGGAGAGACGATGAACTTCGCGCCGGCCTCCACCGCGTCGTGCAGCTGCTCCACGTTGATCACGGTGCCCGCGCCAACGATCATTTCCGGCACCTCCGCCGCCACCTTCGCGATGGACGCCTTCGCGGCCGCCGTGCGGAAGGTGATCTCCATGGCGTTGATGCCGCCCTTCAGCAGGGCCTTCGCGGTGGGCACAGCCAGTTCCGCGTCATCCAGCACGACCACCGGCACAACGCCGCAGGCCGCCGCCTGTTCAACAGTAAGCATGAGTAATCCCCCTTATTGTCAGAATATGCGACTTCATTATAGCATCTGCGGCAAGCGGCTGTCAATCCCGGAACCGGCGGCAGCCGCCCCGCGTCAAAGGAATAGTTGCCAATCGGGAGGAATGAAAAAATGAAGCGAATCCTTGTCACACTGATCGCCCTGTCCCTGCTCCTCACCACCGCGACGACCCACGCCGAAGCCGCCCTCACGGAGGACGCCGCGATACCGATGAACGTCGAATTCTCCGCCGACCTGGACGGCGACGGCGCGCCGGAAACCCTCCTCTGCACCCTGGACGAGGCGGACTACGACACACCGCTGACCGTGACCGTGACGGGAGGGGCAGGCACCGCGACCTACGCCACCGACATCCTGAGCTATGCCTCGGCATACCTGGTCGACCTGGACGGCGACGGCCTCACGGAGGTGCTCGTCACCGGCGACGAGATGTCCGACGACTACTGCACCTACTGCCTGCGCTGGCAGGACGGCATGCTGTACGAGCTGCTGTTCCCGGACGCCAACCGTTCCGACAGCAACCTGGACTGCTGGTTCCGCAGCGGCTACGGCCTGATCACCGCCGTCGACGGCAACCGGCTCACCCTCACCGGCACCCAGGACGTGCTGGGCACCTGGATGGCCTCCCGGGACGTGACCCTCGCGCCCACCGGGCGGTTCGAGTTCTGCGACGACGGCGTGTGGGTGCGGGACCTGGGGGAGATGAACGACGACACCTGGGAATACGCCTCGCTGACGCTGACGGTCTCGCTGCCCTACGTCAACCAGTACGGCCAGACCGGCGAGCTGGCTCCCGGAGACCGGATTCTGATCTACGCCTCCGACAAGCGGGAGTACGCCTGGTTCGCCACCCCCGACGGCATCACCGGCGTTCTGGCCATCTCCCCGGATTACCAGCGCGGCTGGGGCTGGCTGATCGAGGGCCTGTCCGAGTCGGAGTGCTTTGAATACGTTCCCTACGCGGATTGACGCCATTTTGAGCCATTTCCAGAAAAGATAGACCCGTCAATCCCCATTCTCAACGGTTTGATAGACCTGTTCTCAACGTACATCAACGAAAATAGATTCGGGTTTCCGGCCCTTTGTCAGGCCGGAAACCCGCTTTTTCATCCCGGATAGCGCCGCGAATGACGACAGTATGGGGCGCCGGGACGGATCATTCCGTCGCGTCGGCGCCCCCCTGATTTTTGGTTTTCCACAGCGCCGGACCGCTTGCGAACCGGCCGCCGCTTCCCGCTCTACCGCTGAATCTCGTCCACCTTGTCGATGGCCCTGACGGCCTTCCGAGCCCGCTGCTCCAGGGCGTCCAGCTCGCTCTCGGCCTGGCCCAGCCGCTGGCGCATGCGCTGGATGGACTCGTCGAGGTGGGCAAAGTCCTGCTTCATGCCGGAGAGCAGGTTCAGCACCTCGCCGCTGCGCTTCTCCAGCGTGCAGGTGCGCAGGCCCATCTGGAGGCTGGTCAGCAGTGCGCACAGCGTGGCCGGTCCCGCCACCAGCACCCGCCAGCGCTCCTGGAGGCGCTCCAGCAGGCCGTCCCGCCGGGCGACCTCCGCATACAGGCTCTCCGTGGGCAGGAACATCACCGCGAAGTCGGTGGTCTGGGGCGGGCGGATGTACTTGTCGTGGATCAGCTTCGCCTGCTCCAGCACGGCCCGCTCCAGCTGGGCCGCGCAGCGCCTCGCCAGCTCCGCGTCTCCGGAGGCGGAGGCCTCCACCAGCCGCAGGTAGTCCTCCTGGGGGAACTTGCTGTCGATGGGCAGCAGCGGCTCGCTCTCCCCCGCGGTAGGCATCCGCAGGGCGAACTCCACCCGGGTCTGGGAGCCCGCCGGAATGGCGACGTTCTCCACGTACTGCCCCGGGGCGAACACCTGCTCCAGCAGCACCCGGAGCTGGGCCTCGCCCCAGACGCCCCGGGTCTTCACGCCGCCCAGCATCTTCTTCAGGTCCGTGACGCCCAGCGCCAGCTCCCGCATCTCCCCGAGCCCCCGGTGCACCCCGGCCAGCTGGCCGTTGATCACCTGGAAGGACTCGCTGAGCCTGCCGTCCAGCTTGTCGGTCACCAGCGCCTGCATCTGCTCCAGCCGGTGCTCGTTGGCCTGGTTCATCAGCTCCATGCGCTCGTCCAGCGTCCGGCGCATGCGGTCCTGCCGGTTCTCCATGGACCCGGACAGCGCGTCGATCTGCCGCACGGCAGCGTTCAGGTTCTCCCCCAGCCGAGCCAGTGCCTGGGCCTGGCGGTCCGAATCGTGGCGCAGGCGGCCCAGCGCCCGGGCCTGACGGCGCTCGGCTCCCCGGGACAGCAGCACCGCCGCGACGATGGCCGCCGCGATGCCCAGCACCAGCACGACCAGCAGCACCGCGGCCAGGTTTTCATTGAGGAACGCCATCACTGCTTGCCCATCTGCAGGGTCTTTTCATAGGCGGCGACCACGGCCTCAAAGGCCGCGCTGCGGAAGCCCCTGGCCTCCAGCGCCCGCACGCCCTGTATGGTGGAGCCGCCGGGGCTGCACACGGCATCCTTCATCGCGCCGGGATGCTCGCCGCCCTCCAGCGCCAGCGCCGCCGTGCCCAGCATCATCTGGGCCGCGTAGCGCTGGGCCTTCGCCCGGGGCAGCCCGCAGGCCACGCCGCCGTCGGCCAGTGCCTCAATCAGCATCGCCGCGAAGGCCGGGCCGCAGCCCGCCACCGCGCTGCCCGCGTCGATCAACTTCTCCTCCACGAAGTCCAGCGCGCCCGCCCCGGCGAGGGCCTGAGTGAAGCGCGCCATCCGCGGATCGTCCATCTCCAGCCCGTCCGCGCAGCACAGCACCATGCCCTGGCCGATGGCCGCCGGGGTGTTGGGCATGATGCGGATGAGCGGGAAATCCACCCCCGCCATGCGGCGCAGGGTCTCCACGGTCAGGCCCGCCGCCATGCTCACCAGCACGCAGGGCGTTTCCCGCGCTTTGAGGGCGGGCTTCAAATCCTCCAGCACGCCCGCCATCATCTGGGGCTTGACCCCCAGGAACAGGTAGTCGCTCTCCGCCGCCGCCTCGCGGTTCTCCCGCAGGCAGACGTCGCCGCCCACGGCCCCGGCCAGCGCCCGGGCCTTCTGGGGCGTGCGGTTGCACAGCAGCAGCCGCGCCTCCGGCATCGAGCGCCGCACCGCCCTGGCCAGCGCGCCGCCCATGTTGCCGCAGCCGATGAATCCAAATGTCACATTGCCCATTTCTGTTTCCTCCTGTTTCCCGCCATATGGCCGCAGGGACGCCGCCGCTCTGCCGCCCCCGCGATGCGACTTCGCGGCGGGCGAACGCCGCGGCGGCGTCCCTGCGTGTAGGTCGATATTCCATCCCCGGCGCGGCGATCAGCGCGCGCCGTTTACGTAGCGAATCTCCCCGGGCATGATCATGCCCAGCTCGTCCCGGGCCATGCGGATGATGTAGTCGTCCGTCTGGGCGAAATCCAGCTCGTCCGACAGGGCGCTCACCTGCAGGATCAGCGCGTCCCGCGCCTCCCGGGCCTGGCGCAGCTGCCTCGTGCCCTGGCTGTAGCGATGCTGCATGACGATGAAGCTGGTGCCGAACACCACCAGCGTGACGGCGATCATGAACATCCAAAATCGGGGCTTTATCCTGCGGCGCATATCGCCTCACCTCTCCTTCTCATCAGCATAACTGCACATCTGGCTTTAATTTCGACATGCCCTGTCCAATTCCTGTCATCGAAATATGACTTTAATCCAACGAAAACGGCGAATTGTGACAAAAAATCGACAAGTCCAGCCCTTCACGACCCTCAATACCTCCCGGACGGGCAGGCAGACGCCTATGGCGCACAGGCCGAAGCCCAGCAGCGCGGCGAGAACGGCAAATAACCGGAACCTGCCGTAGTCCGCCGCCGTCAGCGCGGCACAGAACAGCGCCGCCGCCCCGGCCCCGAAGGCAAGGTCCGCCCCCAGGGAGAGCCAGAACCCGGCGGCCAGCAGCCTTCTCACCGCCGCCAGCAGCCCGTACCACAGACCGATGGCCGCCCCGGCGGCCAGCATCAGCAGGAACTCCCACCCCTGGCCGATCGTCGAGAACAGCATCTCAGCGGAACAGCCGGCCCAGCAGGCCGCCCCGCTTCCTGCCGCCGCTGTACTCCAGCGCGTCCACCTCGCCCTCCAGCTCCACGCGGCCATCCTCCAGCGTCAGCTGGGAGATGTTCAGCCCCGCGCCGGTCACGGTCAGCGTGCCCAGCGGCGTGCGCAGTACCACCAGCTGCTCGTTGAAGCAGTCCACGTCCTCCACGCCGGTCACACTCAGCTTCTTCCGGTCCACCAGCGTCAGACTGTGGGATTTGTCGCCCTGTGCCCCATACTGCATGTCCATCCCCCCTGATAGCCATGCTATGCGGCCAAGCGGGAGCGAATGCCGGCGCAGCCGGCCTTCGCCCCCGCTTTGTTCTTATTATTGCTCCGTCTCCATGGCCTTCATGGCCTCAAGCGTGTCATTCAGGAGTTTGTCCAGCTCCCAGCCCAGGCGCTCCGCGCCGGCGGCGATCACCTCGCGGCTGCAGCCGGCGGCAAAGCGCTTGTCCTTGTACTTCTTCTTCAGGCTCTTCAGCTCCATGTCCGCGCAGCTCTTCGAGGGCCGCATCAGGGCCGCCGCGCCGATCAGCCCGGTCAGCTCGTCGGCGGCGAACAGCACCTTCTCCATCTCGTGCTCCGGCTCCGGCAGGTCCGGCGAGCTCACGCCCCAGCCGTGGCTGGCGCAGGCCCGGATCAGCCGCGGGTCCAGCCCCCGTTCAGCCATGAGCTCCTTTCCCTTCAGGCAGTGCTGCTCCGGCCACTGTTCAAAGTCCAAATCGTGGAGGATGCCCACGGCCTCCCAGAAATCCGCCTCGTCGCCGTAGCCCAGCTTTTCGGCGTACCAGCGCAGCATGCGCCCCACGGTCCTTCCGTGCTCGATGTGAAAGGGTTCCTTGTTGTACTCCATCAACAGCGCCAGCGCCTCTTCACGATTCATGTGATTTCTCCTTTCCAAAGTACCTCGGTTATCTCGCGGCGGCCCTGGCGAACAGCGGCCGCGCGTCCCCCTCCGGCCAGACCTGCACGCTCTGGGCGTAGGCCTCGCCGGAGATCGTTCCGGTCAAATTCAGATACCAGCGCACGCGCCGCGCGGTATAGGCGTACAGCTCGTTCAGCGAAACCGCGCCGTCGTAGTCCACGTCCGCCCGCATGGCGCTCCTCGCGGAGCGCTCGATGCTCCAGCCGCAGCCCTCGCACAGGGCCCGGGCGAACACGGTGGCCATGTCGGACTCCACCGCCTCCCGGCTGAAGCTGATGCGGTAGCTGTCCTGCTCCAGCGCCGCGCTGGCCAACACGCGGAAACGGCTGCCGTCGATGGCCGCCGGACCCGTCGCGCCGCCGAATACGGCGTCGATGCCCTTGAGGATGTCCCCGGTGCCGCTGGCCCGGCCGATGACGCCGCCGCTGCCGCAGCAGTCGATCACCACCAGCACTTCGCCCTTCACTCCCCGCAGCGCCTGCGCCAGCTCCGCCGCCGCCAGCGTGGAGCCGTCGTACATCTGCAGGAAGGTCATGCCGTCGGAATAGTAGCCGTGGCAGGTGATGTAGAACAGGGACAGGTCGCCGTCCTCGGCGCCGGCGAAGGCCTCGCCCACGGCGGCGAGGGCCCGGTCCCGGGAGGCGTCCAGCAGCGTGGTCACCTGGAAGCGGGAATCCTCGTAGGACAGGGCCTGCAGCATGCTGCGCAGCCCGGCCACGGAGTTCACCGAGCCCGTGCGCACGGTGGCCACGGTGGAGGCGTAGTTCTGCTCGCCCACCAGCAGCGCCCGGCGGCGCTTCGGCGCGGGGCCGACCGTCACCGTCAGGGCGTCCTCCAGGCCGCCGTCCAGCGTGCGGACGGTCACCACCGCCTCGCCCTCGGCCACGCCGCGCACGACGCCCCGAGCATCCACCATCGCGGCCTCGCCCGAACTCACCTCGTAGACCAGGTCGGGCCGACTGGCATTGGCAGGCAGCACCTCGCACTCGACCGCGGCGTCGTCGCCCACGTTCAGGGCGATGCGGCGGGTGATCAGCGCCAGCGAGGACACGGGCACATAGCCCACCTCCACGCGGCAGCGGTCGTACTCGCCCCAGGCGCTGTAGGCGGTGACGAAGGCGGTGCCCTCGCCGCGTCCGCTGACCAGGCCGTTTGCGTCCACGACGGCCACCTCCGGGTCCGAGCTCTCCCAGTACACCAGCCCGGAGGCCGCCTCAGGGCTGAAATATGCGGTCAGCTGGTGGGCGGAGCGCCCGGCCAGCGCCAGCTCCTGCCGGGACAGGGTCACCCGGTCGGGCATGGCCGCGGTGGCGCTGCGCTCCAGCCGCAGGTTGTAGAGGCCGGTCCCCGCGCCTACGGCCCTCAGCCGCAGCCGGTAGCGCTGGCCGGCCCGGGGCACAAAGCCCAGCAGGCACGCGCCGCCCACGGTGCGCACGCCCTCCGCCAGCAGTCGGCCGTCCCCGTCGAACAGCAGGGCCTGCAGGCGCAGCCCCGGCTCGTCGGGGATGCCCGCCAGTGCCGCCGGCAGGTCGGAGTCCGCGTCCACGGCATACCAGTGCACGTCCCCCGCCCGGGCGACGGCCTTGCTGTAGGCGTCGCCCCCGGCGTCCAGCGCCATGGGCAGCTCGAAGCACCGGCTGAGGGCGTGCCGGGCCAGCTCCAGCCGCACCCGCCCCGCGCCGGTCAGCCGCAGAGCGTAAGCCTCGCCCGTGGTCAGGCGCAGGCTGACCGCCGTCGCGCCGCCCTCCCCCTCGGCCAGCAGCTCATCGCCGTGCCACAGCTGGGCACGGGCCTGGAAGTCCCCCTCGTCCGCGGGGAACAGGCACACGTCGTAGACGCTGTTGGAGGGCGCGGTGAAGCGAAAGACCGCCTCGCCCCGGTCCAGGTCGACCTCCGCCAGGGCGCCCGGAACCAGCTCCGGGGCATCCCCCTCCGGCGGAAGGGACGCTTCCTCAATCCAAAAAGAGGACGGGGCGGCCTCCGCCGCCGCGCCGCGGCACAGCGCCGGCCCCAGGGCCGCCGCCAGCACCGCCAGCGCGATCATGCGCAGAAGTCGCCTCGTCATCATCGTATCTCCTTGGGTCTGTTGTGAAGGGTGCCGGAAGCCCGCTTGAAGATCCGCTCCCGGCGCGCGTCACGACACGGGCTTCAGGTACTCCGCCTTCACGAACCCCTTCAGCTCCGCCGTGCGGATGGGCACCCAGCCGTCCGCGTCTTCCGGGCCGCAGACGATCAGCCGCCGGCCCTTGGCCAGCTGGGCGATGGCCTGGGAGGCGGTGGTGGGCTGCTGGCGCACGTTCAGCGTGGTGGCCGTCACCTCGGCGTAATACTCGCCCGCCTCCAGCTCCGGCAGCGGCGCCGGGGTGGGCGTGGCGGTGGGCCGCGGACGGTCGCCGCCCACCCCGGAGGGCAGCGCGGACAGGTCCGTCAGCGTCGGCTCCGGCCACTCCATCCGCTCCACGGACAGGCCCGGATAGTAGAAGGCGATGATCTCCTGCCAGCCCATGCCGTAGTGGCCCGCCATGCGCTGGGCCCCGCGCTGGCTCATGCCCACGCCGTGGCCGAAGCGCCGCATGGCCAGCGTGAACGCCACGGGCTCGCCGGCGTCGTTCCGCTCGGTCTCCACCGAGATCAGCTCGTAGTCCGCGCGGTTGAGTCCCAGCGAGAGCTCCTTCTTGATCTGGCCGTACACGTCCAGCCGAACGGCATAGGTCTCCTCCGACAGCACCCATTCCCGGGGAACCTCGGTGGGCTCGGGCAGGAGCTCGTCCGGCGCGGTGGGCATGGCGCTTGCCGAGAACACCGCCGCCAGGGCGTCGGCCGCGTCCGTCTCCGCCGGGGCGGAGGGCGAAGGCGACGCGTCTGCCGCGGCTTCATCCTCCGAAATCCCGTCTTGCGCTTCGTCCGTCGCGGCGGCCTCCGCCCTCGGGACATCCTCGCCGTTCCTGGCTTCCCCGGGGACCCCGTCCTCCCCGGATTCGCTCCCGTCTCCGGGTACGAGCTCAAGCTCCGCCGCGGGCGTCGGCTCCGGGGTCTCCGTGGGCTCGGGGGTGGGCGTCTCCACCGGCTTCAGCAGCCTGGCCCGCAGGGCGAACTCCAGACTGTCGTACATCCGGCTGCCCTCGAAGCGGGGTTCCACCGGCTCGATCGAAGCGATGGACTCCATCGCCCACTCGCCCTCGCCGTAGCCCTCCGCCGCCAGTCGCTCACCGAGGGCCGCCTCCAGCATGGCCTTCAGGGCGGCGCTGCCCTCGCAGGCCGGGGTGATCGTCAGCTCGTTCACCAGGCTCCTGGGGTTCTCCAGGTCGTAGGGGTCGTCCACCATCGCCAGGTAGCCGTCGTCCGCCGTGCTGCTCCACACCTGGCTGGCCAGCGCCGTCTGCCCGCCGTTGCTGGCGGTGTAGTAGCAGATGGCGAAGTCGCCCTTGTACAGGCCCACCACGCCCCGGGTCTCCTCCACGGCCTGGGCCACGTTGGCGTACTCGGCGGTATAGCCCTTGAACACCTGGTCGGCGGTGGTGTCCACCAGGTCGTAGTCCCGGCCGCCGGACAACCGCTTGCGCTGCATGGCGTAGGTGCGGGCTGCCACAGCCTGGGCCTTCAGCGCCTCGATGGGAAATGCGTCGCTCATCTCGTAGGCCACCACGCCGCAGAGGTAGTCCTCCACCTGGATGGTGAGGATGGCCCGCAGGCCCTCGCCCTCGGCGCTGACCCACAGGTCGCCGCAGTACAGGGCCTCCTTCTCCGATTCTTCGATGTAAATGCCGTTCTCCGCGCCTTCCTCGGCGCGATGACGGGTCAGCGTCAGGGACTGGCCCATGTCGATGTTCAGGCCGCCCGCCGACAGGTACACGCTGCCGTCCGCCGCCGTGAGGGTCACCTGGGCGTCCCGATCGAAGCGGAAGCCGGGGTCCCCCTCCACGGCGTAGACGCCCGCGAAGCGCAGGTGCAGCTGGGGCAGGCCGAACAGCGTGCGCAGATCCACCCGCAGCATGCCGTCGTCCTCGATGGCCGCGGCGGGGATGGGCTCCGGCGCGGCGGTCACGGCCGTCTCGGGCATGGCCGTCTCAAAGCTCCAGTCCTCCGGGATGGGCGGCAGCGTCTCCGTCGCCCGGTCGTCCGGGGCCGATTCCGTCGGGGCGGGAGTGACCTCCGCCACGGCCTCCACGGCCTCGTCCTCTCCGCCGGTCAGCCAGCTCCAGAAGCCCGCCGCCCGCGCCGGGACGGGACCGGCCAGCAGCAGCGCCAGCAGCAGCGCCATCAGGCGCGCGCCGCGCTTCGGTATTTCGATAAAACCTCTTCTCTTCATATTGCCTCCCTGGACGGGCCCGCGCCCGCCGGTTCAAGAGTGTATTTCCAATTATTGACGGGCCCCGGCCGTTTATACAGCCGCCGCGCCTCAACGCCGCGGCAACCGAACCCCAGAATAATTATAACATGATATCGCATCAACTTTGGGGTAAAATCGGGACTTTTCGACAGAATATGCACATATTTCGTCATAATTTCGAACGACCTGCGGGACCCGCAACAGGTTGAAAGATACAAAAAGGGAGTTTATAATGTAGAGTGGTTGAATATTACCGGCGCAATGCCGCGCGGCAGGAAGGGACGGTGAAGCCGCGATGAGCCAGGATATCTACGAGCTGTTGGCCCTGGGCGCCCGCTACGTGTTCGCGGCGCTGATGGTCCTGATCGTGCTGCGCGCGTGGCGCATCACCCTGGTGGACAGCCGCCGGGCCGACACCCTGCGCCGCATGTCCCCCCAGACCGGGCTCAGCGGCGAGCTGGTGGTGCTGGAGGGCAGCGAAAAGGCCCGCCGGGGCATGCGCTACCCGGTGATCCGGGAGGGCATGATCGGCTCCTCCCGCCGGGCGGACATCCGCATCCGCCACAGCAGCGTGCGCCGCAGGCACGCCTACTTCCAGCTGGCGGAGGAGGGCCTGAGCCTGCGCAGCCACGCCGGGGCCTCCCTGCGGGACGGCGAGGACCAGCCCGCCCGCGCCCTGCTGCTCGGGGACGGCGACGAGTTCTCCGTGGGCAACGTGCGCCTGCTGCTGGTGCTGACCGCCGCGCCGGAGCCCACCCACCGTCGGCACGAGCGCCGCGGCGCGGTTCCCGAGGACGATTATGACGACGTCGCCGTCGGCGACGCCCCGGAGGACCTCATTCCCGAGGACCCCGATGCCCTGTTCGACGCCCAGCCCGCGCCGCGCCGGGAGATGCGGCGCCGCGCCAGGCCGGCGAAGCCGGAGGAACACTTCGATACGGACGAGGACGGCTGGTAATCCCATGGCAAGAGACAGAGTCGCTAAGATGAAAAAGGCGCTGATGCGCTCCAATACCCACCTGCTGCTCTCGGCGGTGATGCTGTTCCAGGCGCTGGCCATGCTGCTGATCGCCTTCCAGAAGGAGGCCGTCAACCCGCAGGCGCTGGCGCTGGCCATCGCGCTGCCGCTGGTGACCTGGCTGGTGACCACCCTGATGGGCCGGGTGTGGCCGGTGGACCGAGCCATACTGATCATGGTGCTGTTTTTGTGCAGCGTGGGCATCATCACGCTGTCGGACATCGCCAAATCCGACATCACCCCCCGGACCCAGGCCCTCTACGCCCTGGTGGGCCTCGCGGCCATGTTCGTCGGCGCGGCGTTCATCCGCCGCTTCCGGCACTGGAAGAAGTTCACCCCGGCGCTGATGGCGCTGTGCCTGCTGGCGCTGCTGGCTCCCTGGGCCCCCGGCATCGGCGGCTGGTACCAGGGCGCGCGCAACTGGGTGCACCTGGGGCCCCTGTCCGCGCAGCCCAGCGAGTTCGTCAAGCCGCTGATGATCCTGTGCCTGGCCAGCGGCTTCTCCAACCGGCCCCGGTTCGCCCGCTGCGTTCCCACCATCGCCTTCGCGGCGGCCTGCTGTGGCATACTGCTGACGGAGCGGGACCTGGGCGCGGTGCTGCTCTACTTCCTGACCACGGTGTTCATGTACTACGTGGCCACCTCCAACGCCTTCATCACCCTGTCCGGCCTGGGCATGGGCGCGGCGGCGGCGGTGATCGCCTACCAGGCGCTGCCCTACGTGCAGGACCGCGTGGCCATCTGGCAGAACCCGTGGATCGACCCCGAGAAGACCGGCTACCAGCTGATCCAGGCGCTGATCGCCATCGGCAGCGGCGGCACGTTCGGCATGGGACTGGGGCTGGGGCGCCCGCGCAACATTCCCCTGTACCACTCGGACTTCATCTTCGCCGCCATCTCCGAGGAATTTGGACTGATCTTCGCCATCGGCCTGCTGGCGGTATACGTGATGATCATCATGCGGGGGCTGATCGTGGCCTACAACGCCCGCACCTCCTACCACTCGCTGGCCTCCTTCGGGCTGGTGGTGATGCTGGGCCTGCAGACCATGCTGATCGTCGGCGGCAACACCAAGCTGCTGCCCCTCTCCGGCGTGACGCTGCCGCTGGTGTGCTACGGCGGGTCCTCGCTGCTGAGCACCTTCTTCTCCATGGGGCTGCTGCTGGGCATGTCCTCCATGAACGCGGAGGACGAGGCCCGGGACATCGAGCAGCTGGAGCTCCAGGAGGAGATGCTGTGAGCGGCCACAGCGATGCCCAAAAATAAAGAAGGGGCTTTCCCAGAACAGAAATCACGCAGGAAAAGAAACTATCACAATCGTAGGGGCGGCATAATTGCCGCCTGCGGACGCCATTTATGGCGTCCCTACGGGTTGCTGGTTCATAATCAATAGTCCTGATTCTGTTTTGAGACAGTCCCTCGGAATGACAAAAAGCCGTGTCGGAATGACACGCAGACCATGGCTTATCCCGGACCGGAGGTGATTGAATGAAGGAGCTGCGGCGCAACATGCGCTTCGTCGGTGCGGTGCTGGTGGTGCTGTTCGTCGGCCTGGCGGGGTGGTTCGCCATGACGGTGTTCACCCAGGGCACGATCTGGGCCTCCGACGTGCGCAACACACGGCTCTCCGCCTCCAACAGCCTGCGGGGCGACATCACCGACCGGGACGGCAACCTGCTGGCCCACACCGACGAGGACGGCACCCGTCAATACCACGCCAACACTGCCGCCCGGCTGGCCCTCTCCCAGACGGTGGGCGACACCGCGGGCATGAGCGGCACCGGCATCGAGACCTTCTACTCCGCGACGCTCCTGGACATCTCCACCTCCCTGCTGGACCGGCTGAGCGAGCTGTTCAACAGCGCCCGCCACGTGGGCAGCAGCGTGCAGATCACCGTGGACGGCCCGCTGCAGACCTACATCGCCGGGGAATTCCCCGCCGGCTACCGCGGCGCGGTGTGCGTGATCAACTACAAGACCGGCGAGATCCTGGCCATGGTCTCACTGCCCGCCTACGACCCCAACGCGCTGACCGGGCGCGCGGAGGCCGAGGTGGAGGACACCGCCTACCTGAACCGCTGCCTCCAGGGCCTGTACACCCCCGGCTCCGTGTTCAAGATCATCACCCTGGCCTCGGCCCTGTCCAACGATCCCAACGTGACGGGCCAGAACTTCAGCTGCTCCGGCGAGTGGCAGTATGAGGGCGGGCATATCGTCTGCGCCGGCGGCACCGCCCACGGCACCCTCGACCTGAAGCACGCCTTCAAGCGCAGCTGCAACGTGACCTTCGGCAAGCTGGCCTACCAGCTGGGGCTGGAGCGTCTGCGGGCCACCGCGGAGCGCTTCGGCTTCAACGAGAACTTCAAGTTCGGCGACTTCGTGGTCTACAACTCCGCCTTCCCGGAGAGCGTGAGCAACATGAACGGTCTGGTTTGGGCGGGCATCGGCCAGGGCGAGGTGCTGGTCACCCCGCTGCACATGGCCATGATCTCCGGCGCCATCGCCAACAACGGCACGATGATGAAGCCCTGGCTGATCAAGCGCATCGCCAACTCCCTGGGCGCCACCGCCAGCACCGGCGCACCCCAGGCCTATCGCCAGGTGCTCAGCGAGTCCGCCGCCAGCGTCATCGCCGGGTACATGTACGAGACCGTCCAGAGCGGCACCGCCACCCGCGCCGCCGTGAAGGGCTACACCGTCTGCGGCAAGACCGGCTCCGCCGAGGTCAGCGACGACAAGACCGTGGAGACCAACGCCTGGTTCACCGGCTTCGTCTACGACGAAGCCCACCCCTACGCCATCTCGGTGGTCATCGAAGGCGGCGGCGCCGGCGCGCGGATGCCCAGCGAGCTCGCCTCCAAGGCCCTGAAGAAGACCATCGAATACGTGGGCTGACCCGGCCCCGGGAGGCGCGCCATGGCGGAAATCATCACCCAGGACGTCCTGTTTTTCTTCGACGGCAGGCCCCGGGAGCTCGCCCTGTACGAGCGCCTGGCGGAGGCCCTGCTGTCCCGGTTCCCAAAAGCCGAGGTCCGCGTGAGGAAGACGCAGATCGGCTTCTACGACGGCGGTCTGTTCGCCTGCGCCTCCCTGACCCCGGTCCGGCCCAAAGCGCAGCGGCCCGACCGCTTCATCACCGTCACCTTCGGCCTCGATTTCCCGCTGGAGGACCCCCGGGCCCTGGCCGTGGCCGTGAGCCCGCGGCGGTGGACCCACCACGTGATCCTCGGCAGCGAGGCCAACATCGACGATACCCTGCTGGGCTGGATCGCCCAGTCCCACGCATTCACCAACCGACGAAAGGACAAGAAGAAGAAATGCTCGAATTGAACCACGTGACCAAGAAGTACCTGCGCCGCACCGCGCTGGACGACGTATCCCTGGCACTGGAGCCCGGCAGGACCTGCCTGCTCCTGGGCCCCAACGGCAGCGGCAAGACCACCATGATGAAGCTGATCGCCGGGCTGAGCCGCCCCACCTCCGGGGAGATCACCCTCGAGGGCCTGCCCATCGGCCGGGAGACCAAGGCCCGCGTCGCCTATATGCCCACCGAAAACTACTTCTATAACTACATGCTCGTGCGGGACATCGGCAAATACTACGCCGACTTCTTCCAGGACTTCGACCCCCGGCGCTTCGATTCCCTGCTGAACCAGATGGAGCTGGACCCCCAGGACCGCATCCGCCAGCTCTCCTCGGGCATGGCGGCGAAGCTGCGCCTGTCGCTGACCCTCAGCCGCGACGCGAAGCTGATGATGTTCGACGAGCCGCTGAACGGCGTGGACATCCTTACCCGCACCCAGACCATCGACGCCATACTGGCGGGGCGCCGGGAGGGCCGCACCATGCTGATCTCCACCCACCTGGTGGACGAGCTGGAGGACGTGGTGGACACCACCGTGTTCCTGAAGAAGGGCCAGCTGGTGATGGCGGGCGACAAGCGGGAGATCTGCGCGGGCCGCACGCTGAAGGAGCTGTACATCGAAGTCTACGGCCACGCCTCGGCGGAGGCCGCCGGAGAGGAGGCGCGCCGCGATGCTTAAGCTGATGAAATATGAATTCCGCAAGCTGCGCACGCCGCTGCTGGTCATGGTGCTGATCCTGGCGGGCCTGGAGATCGGCTTCCTGGCCGGCTACAAGCTGGAGAAAACCGTGCTGACCGCCATCAGCGTCACGCTGCTGACCACGCTGGTGTTCGTCTCCTACGCCTTCCTGCTGATCGCGGGCATCGTCAGCTACTCCAAGGAGCTGACGGACAAGTCCGGCTACCTGGCCTTCATGGTGCCGGTGCGGCCCATCTCCATCGTGCTGTCCAAGCTGCTGTTCACCGCGCTGGCCGCCATCGCCGCCACGGCGCTGTTCGCCGTTGCCGCCTGGGCGGACATCGGCATACTGCTGGACCGCTTCAACATCGGCCCCGCCCTGGTCGAGCAGGCCAACGCCCTGCTGCGCCTCGCCCTGAATGGCGCGCTGCCCAGCGTGCAGCAGACGGGCCAGTTCATACTGTACATCGCCGGCACCGTGTTCATCGAGTTCCTGCTGGCCATCTGCTCCGCCTACCTGGCCATCACCCTCAGCGCCACGCTGCTGCAGAACCGCAAGGGCTTCCTGCGCGCCCTGATCAGCCTGCTGCTGTTCGTGGCCCTCAACTGGGGCGCCAGCTGGCTGGCGGACAAGCTGTTCTACCAGCACGCCAGCGTCGCCTCTTCGGTGAACGCGCTGCTCTCCAGCCTGGGCGGCTCGCTGCTAATGAACCTGGCGCTGTGCGCCGTGTTCACGACGCTGGCCGCCTGGCTGCTGGACCGCAAGGTCAACCTGTGATCCGCCGCGCCGTTGAGAAAGCCTGCAAGGCAAGGCGGCAAGCCTGCAAAAAAGGGAGCTTACCCGGTCGTAAGTGACTGCATTTTTCAGGCGCAGCCAACACAGCAAGCAAAAATCTCCGCTGATTCTTCTTTATCAACAGAGATTTTTGCGTTTGCGGGCTTTGTCAGCGGTCTGCGCGCCGCGGGGCTGGACGCCTCGCGGCGCGCTGCCTGTCCGGCATGACCCCATCCATTTCCATCGAAAGGCGGAACCGCCATGAGCGAAAACCACGATTCCCTCCGCAGGCCCTGGAACGGCGCCCGCATGTCGCCGGAGCTGGAGTTCAAGATCGCCAATCTGCCGGACTCCCCGGGCTGCTACCTGATGAAGTCCGAGGGCGAGATCATCTACGTGGGCAAGGCCGTGAACCTGAAAAACCGGGTCAGCCAGTACTTTCACTACAATTCCCAGCACACCCCCAAGGTGCGGGCCATGGTGGAGAAGATCGACGACTTCGACATCATGCTGGTGGACGGCGAGCTGGAGGCCTTCGCGCTGGAGTGCAACCTGATCAAGCTGCACATGCCCCACTACAACATCAAGCTGAAGGACGACAAGGCCTACCCCTACATCCGCATCGACCTGCGGGAGACCTTCCCCCGGGTGGACCTGGCCCGCCGGCAGGAGAAGGACGGGGCGCGCTACTTCGGCCCCTACCAGGGGGCCACGGTGGTGCGGGAGGTGCTGGACGTCGTTCGGATGGTGTTTCCCATCCGCGTGTGCCGGCGGACGCTGAACCCCGCCAGGCCCCTGCGCCCCTGCGTGCACCACCAGGTGGGCCAGTGTCCCGCCCCCTGCGCCGGACTGATCGGCGAGGAGGACTACCGGCAGACCATCGACCACGTCATCGACTTCCTGAACGGCCGCTACGCGCCGGTGCTGGACGCCTTAAAGGCGAAGATGCTGGAGGCCTCCCGGGAGATGAACTACGAGCGCGCCGCCCTGTACCGGGACCGCATCCGCGCCGTGGAGGCGGTGATGCAGAAGCAGAAGACCATCTCCACCGCCCAGGCGGACCAGGACATCATCGCCATGCTGCCCCACGAGGCCGACGCCATGGTACAGCTGATGTTCGTGCGCTCCGGGCGGATGATCGGCTCCGAGCGCTTCACGCTGGAGGGCGCGGGGGACGAGGAGCCCGGCGAGGTGCTGACCCAGTTCATGCTGCAATACTACGGGCCGGAGAACCTGCCGCCCCACGAGATCCTGCTGTCCGCCACGCCGCCGGAGCACGACGTGATCGAGCAGCTGCTGACCGAGCAGCACGGCCGCCGCACCTACATCCTCACCCCGCGCAGGGGCGAGAAGCTGAAGCTGGTGCGCATGGCGCTGAAAAACCTGCGAGACGAGGCCCACAAGCTGGACCGCAAGAACGCCAACAGCCACGCCCGCACCATCGGGGCGCTGGAGCAGCTGCAGACGATCCTGGGGCTGCCCACGCTGCCCCGGCGCATCGAGGGCTACGACATCTCCAACACCCAGGGCGCCCAGTCCGTGGCCAGCGAGGTGGTCATGGTGGACGGCGTCAGCGCCAACAAGGAATACCGCCGCTACCGCATCAAGACCGTGGAGGGGGCCAACGACTTCGCCAGCATGTACGAGGTCATCACCCGCCGGCTGTCCCACGGCCTGGACGAGCTGGCCGA
The DNA here is from genome assembly GCA_902801165.1 of uncultured Eubacteriales bacterium. GTDB lineage: Bacteria > Bacillota > Clostridia > Christensenellales > Aristaeellaceae > UBA2862. The sequence goes on from CADCHI010000017.1 coordinate 39,021, forward strand.
GCGCCGGGAGAAGGGGCTCGACCCCCAGGGCGGCAAGTTCAGCTGGCTGCCGGACCTGATCCTGGTGGACGGCGGCAGGGGACAGCTGGCCGCCGCCCGGGAGGCCATGCTGGCCCAGGGGCTGGACATCCCCATGGTCGGCCTGGCCAAGAGAATAGAGGAAATCGTGCTGCCGGACGAGGAGGAGAGCATTCTGCTGGACCGCCACTCCCCCGCCCTGCATGTGCTGCAGCGGGTCCGGGACGAGAGCCACCGCTTCGCCATCATCCACCACAGGACGCTGCGCGCCAGGGCCAGCATCTCCTCCCGGCTGGACGGCATCCCCGGCGTGGGCGAAAAGCGGAAAAAGGCCATATTGAAGCACTTCAAGACCGTGGAGGCCCTCCGCGCCGCCAGCCTGGAGGAGATCGAAGCGGTCCCCGGCCTGCCCGAGAGCGTCGCCGGGGCGGTGTACAGGTTCCTGAACGAGGCGAGCGAAGAGACGGGCGGCGAGGCGTGAGTTCGCTCAACTTCGCCTGGCAATCGGGAAGCGCCGCCTTTACGCGCCGTTCGTTGACAAACAGATGCGAAAGTGGGAGAATATGTGAAGGAAACCCCTCTCAGTCAGCGCACAGCGCTGACTGAGAGGGGCCCATCTCCACCGGAAAGATGTGATACCATGGCTTCCATCCCACCGAAAGACGTGATGCTTGCCAACGCCCGCCACCTCAGAAAGGCCATGACTCCCTGGGAGCGCAAATTATGGTATTGCTTTCTGCGCACCTATCCGGTAAAGTTCTACAAGCAACGCGTGCTGGGTCCATATATCGTAGATTTCTACTGCCCGAGCGCCAAATTGATCCTCGAATTGGATGGTTCCCAGCACTTCACGCCAGACGGGCAGGCTTCCGACTCCAATCGGGACGCCTACCTGCAGACACGTGGTTATGCCATTCTGCGCATCCCCAACATAGATATCGACCGCCGCTTCCAGTCGGTTTGTGAAACCATCCACCGGGAGACGCAATCCCGGATAAACCAATAAATCATCTATGGAGGCAGTCACCATGAACTACGAAACCCTTGACAAGATCGTCGACTCCTACCGCGACGAACTGATCGAAAACATCCGCAAGTGGATCTCCATCCCCTCGGTGCAGGGCGAGCCCGCGGGCGAAAACGCCCCCTTCGGCAAAGAGGTGCGCCGGATGCTGGACATGGCCCTGGAGGACGGCCGGCGCTTCGGCTTCGAGGTGCGGGACGTGGACGGCTACGCCGGCGACATCAGCTACGGCGAAGGCCCCCAGACCCTGGGCATGCTGGCCCACCTGGACGTGGTGCCCCTGGGCGACGGCTGGACCCACGACCCGCTGGGCGGCGAGATCGAGAACGGCCGGCTCTACGGCCGCGGCACCACCGACGACAAGGGCCCGGCGCTGTGCGCGCTGTACGCCATGCGGGCGGTGAAGGAGGCGGGCTTTGCGCTGAAGGACGGCGTGCGCCTGATCCTGGGCTGCGACGAGGAGACCGGCATGAGCGACATGCGCCACTACGCCAGCAAGCTGAAGATGCCGGACTACGGCTTCTCCCCGGACGCCGAATTCCCGGTGATCAACATCGAAAAGGGCGGCGTGAACATGCGCCTGTCGAAGGTTACCGGCGGTGAGAACGGCGCGCGGCTGCCCGTCCACTCCCTCTACGCCGGCGAGCGGCCCAACGTGGTGCCCGCCGAGGCCACCGCGGTGGTGGGCCTGAACGGCCTGACGGTCGACGCCCTGAACGCAAAGCTGGCCGAAATCGAGAAGAAGCACGAGAAGTTCCGCCTGAGCGCCGCCCCGGAGGGCGAGGGCCGGGCGAAGATCACTGCCACGGGCAAGAACGCCCATGCCGCCATGCCCGAGGGCGGCGTCAACGCCGCGGGCATGCTGCTGATCGCCCTGAAGGAGCTGGGCGCGGGCGCGGACTCCACCCATGCGGCCATCGCCATGCTGGCGGACGCCGTGGGCATGGAGTACACCGGCCAGTCCCTGGGTATCGCCTGCGCGGACGAGCTGTCCGGCGCGCTGACCTGCAACCTGGGCATCCTCCGCTACGACGGCAACGAGCTCTCCGCCCTGCTGGACATCCGCTACCCCATCTGCGGCAACGAGGAGCTGATGCTGGGCCAGGCGGCCAAGCGGGTGGCCCCGGCGGGCATGAGCGTCTGCTGCGCCTCCAGCCACACCCCGCTGCACGTGCCCGCGGACAGCAAGATCGTCAAGGGCCTGCTGAAGGTGTACCACGAGGTCACCGGCCTGCCCGCCTACACCATCGCCATCGGCGGCGGCACCTACTCCCGCATGATGCCCAACACCGTGGCCTTCGGCGTGTGTTTCCCCGGGGACATGGACGTGTGCCACATCGCCGACGAGTACATCGACGTGGAGAAAATGATGCTGGGCGTGAAGATCTTCGCCCACGCCATCGTCGAGCTGGCGGGCCACTGAGCCGGCCGCAATTCAACGAAAGAAGGAAAACCCATGTCAGATAAAGTCTTTTCCATCGCCATCGACGGGCCCGCGGGCGCAGGCAAGTCCACCATCGCCAAGGCCCTGGCCCGGGAGCTGGACGCCATGTACCTGGACACCGGCGCCATGTACCGCGCCATCGGCCTGGACCTGAGCCGGAACGGCCTGGACCTGAGCGACGCCGCGTCGGTGGCCGCCGCCGTGGGCAATGTGGACATCGACGTGCGCTACGAGGACGGCACCCAGCACATCTACCTGGGGAACGAGGACGTCTCCCGGGCCATCCGCGAGCCGGAGGTCTCCATGGCCGCCAGCGCCGTGTCCGCGGTGCCGGAGGTGCGCGAGCGCATGGTGGCCCTGCAGCGGAAGATCGCCGAGGGACAGAACGTGGTCATGGACGGCCGGGACATCGGCACCAAGGTGCTGCCCAACGCCACGCTGAAGGTCTACCTGACCGCCTCCGCCGAGGAGCGGGCCCGCCGCCGCTGCCTGGAGCTGAAGGAGAAGGGCATGGAAGAGCCCTTCGACAAGGTGCTCCAGGAGATGATCCAGCGGGACTACCAGGACACCCACCGGGCGGCCTCTCCCCTGTGCCAGGCGGAGGACGCGAAGCTGGTGGACACCTCCGACCTGACGCTGGAGGCGTCCGTGGAGGCCATCCGCGCCCTGGCGCTGGAGGCCATCCAGGCCCGGAGTTGAACGGAGGCGATCACATGAAAAAGGGCTTTTACCGATTCCTGTGCGCCTTTATGGGCGCGATCTACGCGGTGCTCTACCCCGCCCGGGTGGACGGCGTGGAGAACATCCCCGAGGAGGGCGCCTTCATACTGTGCAGCAACCACTGCAGCAACCGGGACCCCTTCTACCTGGCCATCCGCGCCAAGAAGCGCTACTTCCACTTCATGGCGAAGGTCCAGCTGTTCCGCTTCAAGCCCCTGGCGGCGATCGTCACCGCCCTGGGCGGCTTTCCGGTGGACCGGGGCCACAGCGACCTGAGCGCCATCCGCACCGCCCTGGGCCTGCTGCGGGAGGGCCACGGCCTGGCGGTGTTCCCCCAGGGCACCCGCATCAAGGACAACTCCCCCGCCCCGATGCTGGACGGCGTGTCCATGATCGCGCTGCGCTCCGGCGCGCCGGTGATCCCCGCCTACATCGGCGGGCCCTACCGCCTGTTCCGCAAGACCCAGGTCAGCTTCGGCCCGCCCGTGAGCTTCGAGGGCCTCGGCCGCCGCGTGGACAGCGACACCCTGGACAAGGCCACCCGGCGCATCGAGGCCGCGGTGTGGGGCCTGAAGCGGGAAGTACAGTGTTAAATTTCTGTAAGTTCAAAAATGAAGCAGGAATTATAAACTATACAATCGAACTAAATTGGATAGCATAATAGTATATTTATGCGTATACCGTGTGTACTACGCCCGTTCGCGGGCACGGCTGGGGGCGATCACCCATCGCGCGCGTTGTATTGGCCAGGAACGCAGGCTTCTGCTTCGGCGTCCGCCGGGCGGTGGAAACCGCTGAAAAATCGGCGCCTGCCGTAACCCTCGGCCCGATCATCCACAACCCCCAGGTGGTGGAATCGCTGGAGGCCATCGGCGTCACCAGCATGAATAGCCCTATGCAGGTTCCCGCCGGCGCCCGCGTGGTGATACGCTCCCACGGCATCGGTCGGGCCGAGCAGGAGGCGCTGGAGGCCAAAGGCTGCGAGATCATCGACGCCACCTGCCCCTTCGTGAACCGCATCCACGAAATGGCCCGCAGGGCCAGCGAGGACGGCGTGCCGCTGATCGTCATCGGCGAAGCGGAGCATCCGGAGGTCCAGGGCATCCTGGGCTGGACGGAGGGCCCCGCCTGGGCGGTGATGTGCGAGGCGGACATCGACGCCTTGCCCCCCATGGAGCGCGCCCGGGTCGTGGCCCAGACCACGATGGTGGAGGGCCGCTTCCGCGAGCTGTGTGCCAGGCTGGCCGAGCGCATCGGGCAGCTGGAGGTCAGCGCCACCATCTGCACCGCCACGCGGGACCGCCAGCAGGAGGTCGTGGACATCGCCGCGAAGGCCGATGTGATGCTGATCATCGGCGGGCGGCAAAGCTCAAACAGTCGCAAGCTCTACAGGCTCGCTTCTGATATATGCCGCAGGACCTATTTCATAGAGACCGCGGCGGAATTGGACGGAATTCCCATAGCACCGTCCGATACCATTGGGATTACAGCCGGTGCATCCACGCCGGATTGTATCATTAAGGAGGTTGTTGCAAGAATGAACGACATCGAGAAGAAAGTTACCCCCGAAGAGAACCAGGAACTTGAAGTCATGTCAGAAGAAGCCATTGACAAGACCATAGTTCAAATTCGTCCCGGCCAGATCATCACTGGCAAGGTCGAAATGATCACCGACGATGAGGTTTGCGTCAACATCGGCTACAAGTCTGACGGTATCGTAAAGAAATCCGAGCTTTCTTCAACCGATGTCAAGGAGGGCGATGAGATCGAAGTCGAAGTCGTCAAGGTGAACGACGGCGAAGGCAACGTGCTGCTCTCTCAGAAGAACATCATCAACCGCAAGGCCTGGGAAGAGATCTGCGCCAAGGAAGAGGCCGGCGAGTTCGTCGAAGGCGTTGGCAAGGAAGCCGTCAAGGGCGGCCTGCTGGCGGACGTCGAAGGCATTCGCACCTTCATCCCCGCGTCTCAGCTCTCCCTGCGCTATGTCGAGAAGATCGACGAGTTCGTGGGCCAGCCCATGACCCTGAAGATCATCGAGATCGACAAGGCCAAGAAGCGCATCGTCAGCGCATCGTCGCCTCCCGCAAGGCCGTCCTGATGGCCGAAGAGGCGGAGAAGAAGAAGAAGATCTGGGAGTCCCTGGAAGTGGGCTCCGTCGTGAAGGGCATCGTTCGCCGCCTGGCGGACTTCGGCGCTTTCGTTGACATCGGCGGCGTCGACGGCCTCGTGCACGTCACCGACCTCAGCTGGGGCCGCGTGAAGCATCCCTCCGACGTGGTGTCCGTGGGCCAGGAGATCGATGTGAAGATCCTGAACATCGACCCCGAGCGCGAGCGCATCTCCCTTTCCTATAAGCAGACCCAGCCCCGTCCCTGGACCGTCGCCGGCGAGAAGTACCCGGTGGGCTCCGTGGTGGAGGGCAAGGTCGTCCGCATCACCACCTTCGGCGCCTTCGTGGAGCTTGAGCCCGGCCTGGACGGCCTGGTGCACATCTCCCAGTGCGCGCTGACCCGCATCGCGAAGGTCGAGGACGCCGTGAATGTCGGCGACATCGTCCGCGTGAAGGTGCTGGATGTCAACACCGAAGCCAAGCGTATCTCCCTGTCCATCCGTGAGGTCCTGGAGGACGAGGCGCTGGATTCCGTGAGCGACGAGGGCGAGTACGCCATCGACGACATCCCCGGCGAGGAAGAGGCTCCTGTCGAGGAATAAGGCCTTGAACAAAGGCGGCACGCGCTGCGTGTCGCCTTTTGTTTTCGCGTCAATGAATCGAATATGGGAGGCAATCGCATGTCCAAGGCCGAGACCTTTAAAATCAAATCCAACGCGGACGGCCTGGAGCTCTCCGTGCTGACGGTCGTTCCGGAGGGCGAGCCGAAGGCGCTGGTCCAGCTGGTCCACGGCATGGCCGAGCACAAGGAGCGCTACCTGCCCTTCATGCAGTTCCTCGCGGAGCACGGCTACGCCTGCCTCATCAACGACCACCGCGGCCACGGCGCCAGCGTGAAGTCCCCGGACGACCTGGGCTACTTCTACGCCGGCGGCGCGGACGCCCTGCTGAAGGACCTGCACCAGCTGACCCTGTGGTTCCGCTCCCGCTACCCGGGCCGCCAGCTGTTCCTGTTCGGCCACAGCATGGGCGCGCTGTCGGTGAACAACTACCGCCATCGCTATTCCGCCGACATCGACGCACTGGTGATCTGCGGCAACCCCGGCAGAAACCCCGCCGCCGGCGCGGGCCTGGCGCTGAACAAGCTGATGACCCTGTTCAAGGGCGAGCGCTACATCAGCAAGCTGTTCGTGAACATGTCCACCGGCAGCTTCAGCAAGCGCCACCCCGACCCCACCACCCAAAACGCCTGGCTCAGCACCAATCAGGACAACGTCCGCGCCTACGACGCCGACCCCCTCTGCGGCTTCCCCTTCACGCTGAACGGCTACAAGGCCCTGCTGACGCTGATGCGGGACGCCTATGTCCCCAGCCCGGCGACCAACCCCAACCTGCCGGTGTTCTTCATCTCCGGCGAGGACGACCCCTGCGCGCCGGACGAGAAGGGCTTCAACGACGCCGTGAACCGCATGAAGGCCGACGGCTACACCCACGTCGCCGCCAAGCGCTATCCCGGCATGCGGCACGAGCTGCTGAACCACACCAACCACCAGATCGTCTACGACGACCTGCTGGCCTTCTTCGACGGGCAGCTGGCGGAATGACGACTGTCGTTTCCCTTATTAAAATTGAATCCACCTGTGCGGGCGCCTTCGGGCGCCCGTTTTTCCTCCTTCCCCGCGAAGTTTGCCGATCCTTCGCATTCTCAATATCGGATAACGCCGGGCACGCTTTCCCTCGGCCGCCATTTATTACCATCTCGTTAATTCTTATTTTGGTACCTTGACATCACATTCTCCATCTGCTATTATTTAGGTACCAAAACAAAGAAAGGACGGATGAACATGAATCACAATCCGATGAATCGCCGCCTGGGCGGCAATAGATACTTTGGCAATGACGAAGGCGCGTTCCAGACGCTGCCCGTGCACCCGCGCCGGGAGGACCACGACATGCCCCGAGGCTTCGGTCCCGAGGGCGGCATGGGCCCCCGCGGCGGAAACGGCCCCCATGGCGGCATGGGCCCCGGCGGCGGCATGCCGCCCCATGGTGGAAGGCCGCCCCGCGGCGGAATGCCTCCCCACGGCGGTAACGGTCCCCACGGTGGCATGGGTCCCGGTGGCATGGGTCCCGGCGGCGACATGCCCCACGGCGGGATGCGCCGTCCCAACCCCGAGTTCCTGAAGCGGCGGATCGAAGAGGCCGACCTGACGGACCTGATCGAGATGGCCGGCCGCATGGTGCACCGCCGCCCCGTCGGCGGCCCGGCGGCCCACGGCCAGGCCCTGATCCTGTCCATCCTGGCGGGCCGGGACGCCCTGTCCCAGCGCCAGCTGCAGCAGATGCTGGGCATACAGCCCGGGTCGCTGAGCGAGATCCTGACCAAGTTGGAGGGCAAGGGCTACCTGACCCGGGAGAAGGCCGAGGATCGGCGCGGCAACCTGCTGCGCATCACCGAAGCGGGCCGCGAGGCCATGCTGGATCGGGAATCCGCCCCGGCGGACGACCGCTTCTCAGCCCTGAGCGAGGACCAGCAGGACCAGCTGGCGGGCCTGCTGCGAACCCTGGTGGTCGACTGGTGCGACCGGCTGGAGACCCTCCCCGGGGTCGGCCACGGCAGGACCCCCGGCAGCCCCGCGCTGCCGGAGCTTCCCCCGGACGCCGAGGAGGTTTAAGACCCCTTCCCCTGCCCTTGGAGCGCGTTTCCGAATCCATCTGGATGCATCATGGGCACGCGCTCCAGGGAGCTTCCCAAGGCGGGCCCAGCCCAACTTCTGCCAAGTTTTCTTCTTATTTTTTCCACCAGTGATTGACAGCCTGTAACGAATCGTTTATAATTTACGTGTTAGTAATGAGAGTATGTTCTTTTGCGGCTCTTGTTGCAATACACAGTATTAGGAGGATAATCATGAAGAAACTGCTTTGCATGCTGCTGATCGCCGCGCTGTGCTGCGCGGTCATCCCTGCCATGGCCGAAGAGACCGACATCGGCGCTCTGGGCTCCGTGACCGTCACCCCGTCCGCCGAGAAGGGCATGGGCATCGCGCTGGAGGGCGAAATGCCCGAGCGCAGCCTGCTGGATGACTCCATCACCAAGAACGACATCGACAAGGCTGCCGACGACATCACCCGCGCTTCCACCAGCGACAGCGTCACCATCAGCGGCAACCAGTACACCGTTCGCACTCCCTACAACGTGACCTTCAACTACACCGCCCCCAACGGCGTGTACGTGCTGACCCAGGACTACAACCAGCAGTCCCAGCTGTTCAACCAGTTCTACAGCGATCCCCAGGGCGTGTGCAACACCTTCATCGAGCGCGGCATGCACTTCAACATGTATGACTCCGCCTCCCGCGTGGATGTCTACCTGTATCTGTTCGACACCCCCGTGGCTGCCGCCTATCCGAACGCCAACAACATGTCCTCCGCAGACGCCGAGGCGCTGGTTGGCTACATGTTCACCGACAGCGGCTACTTCCTGAACTGCACCGAGGCCGTGTTCGGCTGGGCCGGCGGCAACGTGTGGTTCGTCGGCGACGGCCGCACCGTGGACGGCTACGTCGTGCTGTGCACCTTCGTCAACGGCCGCGAAATCTATGGCCGCGTGAAGGTCACCTCCGACGCCGAGTACAACACCATCATCAGCCTGCTGGAGAACCTGACCATTTCCTGATGAGATCCGGTCACCGGCTGAGATGAGCATGGAGGTTGGGCTTTGCTCAACCTCCATGCTTCTTTGAATCGTGCATGATCGGGAAGGCGGAACGCTCTCCCGTGCCGGCGGGTTCCGGTGGAACGCGCCGGCGGTCATCGAATGAAGGGGGTTATTACCAAATGAAAAAGTGCTTACGGATCGCCCTGGCCTGCGTGCTGGCCGCGTGCCTGCTGGTGACGGCTGCCTTCGCCGACGGCATCGGCTCCCTGAGCGGCGGCAACGGCAATGGCGGCAGCGGCAGCATCGGCTCTCTGAGCGGCAACGGCGGCGGCGGCAATGGCGGCGGCGTCGGCTCCCTGGGCGGCGGTTCCCACCTGTCCAACGCGGCGGCCGTGCCCCAGCAGATCGACCTGGGAGACGTCTCCGTCTCCGTCCATGACAACAAGGCCCTCACCCTGATGGTGTACCTGTGCGGCAGCGACCTGGAGTCCAACTACGGCTGCGCCTCCAACGACGTGTTCGAGATCGCGCAGTCCAACTTCAACACCGACGCGGTCAACGTGCTGGTCACCACCGGCGGCTCCTTCCGCTGGGCCATCCCCGGCATCCCCACGGACCGGAACGTCATCTGGGAAATGGACCCCGCCGGCATGGCGGCCTCCGTCGCTGAGAACCCGCAGGAGTCCTACACCCTCGAGGAGATCATGCCCCACGTGCGCAAGGCCATGACGCCCGTCTACGAGGGCGACAACACCAGCATGGGCGCGTCCCAGACGCTGAGCGATTTCCTGGAGTTCTGCCACACCTACTATCCGGCGGACGACTTCGCGCTGGTGCTGTGGAACCACGGCGGCGGCCCCAACCAGGGCGTCTGCGTGGACCGTCAGTTCTCCGACGACATGATCAAGATGGACGAGCTGGTCGCCGGCCTGGCCGCCAGCCCCTTCGCCACCGAGAAGCTGGAGTGGATCGGCTTTGACGCCTGCCTGATGGGCTCCGCCGAGATCGCCATGCAGGTGTCCCCCTACGCCAACTACATGCTGGCCTCCGAGGAGACCGAGCCCGGCTCCGGCTGGAACTACGCCTTCCTGAACGGCATCGAGAACGACGCCTCCGGCGCCGTGACCGGCCAGCGCGCCGTGGACGCCTTCGTCGACGAGCTGGTGGCCGCCGGCGAGGCCTACAATCGCACCTATGACATCACCCTGTCCTGCATCGACCTGTCCCAGATGGACGCGGTGAGCCAGGCCGCGGAGGTCCTGTTCGCTGAACTGGACGGCATCCTGACCGCCGAGACCTATGTGGACTTCGCCCGGGCCCGCGAAGCCGGCGCGAACTTCGGCCACGCCGACGATCCGCAGCGCTCCAGCGACTACGACCTGGTGGACCTGAACAGCCTGGTGAGCCGCCTCGACATCGCCTCCGAGGCCGCCCGCAGCGCCATGACCGACGCCCTGAACGCGGCCATCGTGTACTCCCGTTCCACCATCGAGAACGCCCTGGGCCTGTCCATCTACTACCCCTACTTCAGCACCAAGCTGTACGACTACTTCGTGGAGAACTTCCGCAGCGTCAGCCTCTCCTCCGCCTACACCGACTTCGTGGCCCACTCCGTGGACCTGCAGAAGGGCGGCACGGTGGATTGGAGCGGCATGTCCACCATCTCCCACCTGGGCGTGCGCGACGTGCGCTCCCTGTTCTCCCTGGAGCTGACCGAGGAGCAGCTGAACTTCCTGGCCTCCGCTTCCCTGGAGGTGTTCGAGGACAACGGCTCCGGCAGCTACGCGCTGGTTTCCGCGATGCCCGAGATCGAGGTCGACGGCACCACCCTGTCCTCCGAGTACGTGCACCGCGCACTGTTCATGGTGGACGCCGAGGGCAACCCCACCTCCCCCGGCCTGCCCTACATCGTGCTGGACAACGGCGACTACGGCGTCGAGGTCGAGCTGAGCGCCCACGACGAGAACGGCGAGGAGCTCTACCGCGACCGCGCCATGATGCACTTCGTGATGTCCAACAAGGAGGGCAACCTGGAGGTCACCGATATCCTGGGCTATGACGAGGTCCAGGGCAGCTACCTGCAGCGCTTCGCCATCAACCTGGCGGACTACGACACCCTGGAGGTCACCCGCAGCCTCCGCGAGCCCTCCGAGTACGCCGAGGGCACGCTGAACAGCTGGAACGACTGGACTGTCACCGAGGAGACCGTCTACACCTGCAAGCTGAGCGAGGGCGAGGGCATGATGCTGCTGCACGATATCATCGACCACAGCAAGCTGTACGTCTCCTTCGCCGTGCGCGACTACCAGAACAACAACTTCCTGAGCGGCCTGACCGCGCTGGGCGGCGGCATCAGCCCCGACGACAACACCCTCATCCTCACCTACGACGACCTTGAGATGCTGGTGCTGAGCAACGCCCAGTTCGCGCCTCGCGCGAACGGCGCCGCCACCACCGCCACGCTGACCCTGGATGTGCAGAACATCTTCGGCCAGGAGGTCATCGTGCGGATCGAGAACGTCTGCTTCGAAGGCGACGCCACCGACCTGACCACCGACCTGTACGGCTTCGGCGAGAACTACGGCCTCGTGGACCAGGAGACCCAGCGGCTCATACTGACCGTGCCCTCCGACATCCTGCTGGCCCATCCGCAGCTGACCAACATCACCTTCGACCTGGTTCTGGTGGACCCCTCCGACGAGGTCACCGAGCTGGGCCGGGTGCCCGTCAGCGGCGCCCTGAACCAGGACTACAGCTTCATGCAGGCCTGACGCCTTGAACGGCGCGCCCCCGACCATTGCGATCGGGGGCGTTTTCTTGGAATTGTACATGATTAGAGTGTGTTTCTAAAATGAGGGATGTGCAGTTTCGAGCAGGTAATCATTCATTTCAAGGCGGTTTTCCGCAGGCTTAGTGGCGCTAAGTCAAGGGAAGCGGGTTCCGCAGGAACACGTCGACAATTATTTGATGGGTACACGCTTTGGAAAAGCGGAACGTCCTTCGGGGCGGCGGTCCCGAGGGAACGCACCGGCGTTCACCTGCTCCTGCGGACGCTGCTTTCTGTTGACATTAATTCCAATTTATGTATAATTGAACTGTACATTATTTGTGTGTGCCAACCCCTGCCGACACCGAACAAAGGAGGATTATGTCCATGAAGAAACTCATCTGCATGCTGCTGATCGCCGCGCTGTGCTGCGCGGTCGTGCCCGCCCTGGCCGAGGAGATCGGCGCGCTGGGCGACGTCACCGTCACCCCCTCCGCCGAGAAGGGCCTCGGCCTCGACGTTGAGAACGAAGCCCCCGAGCGCAGCGCGGAAACCGACCTGATCGCCAAGAGCGACGACATCAAGGCGGCCGAAGACGACGCCACCCGCGCCGGCGCCGGCGACACCGTCACCATCAGCGGCAACCAGTACACCGTCATCACCCCCTACAACGTGACCTTCAGCTACACCGCCCCCGCGGGCACCTATGTGCTGACCCAGGACTACGTCCAGCAGGCTTCGCTGTTCGCCCAGTTCTACTCCGACCCGCAGGCCGCCTACAACAACTTCGTCCAGAACAAGGTGCACCTGAACATGTACGACCCCGCCACCCGCACCGACGTCTACCTGCGCGTGTGCGACACCCCCCTGGCCCAGCAGTTCCCCAACGCCAACGCGCTGACCGCCGAACAGGCCACCGCCATCGTGGAATTCATGTTCACCCGCCCCGAGTACTTCCAGAACTGCACCGAGGCCGTGTTCGGCTGGGCCGGTGGCAACGTCTGGTTCGTCGGCGACGCCCGCACCACCACCGGCGAGATCGTGCTGAGCACCTTCGTCAACGGCCATGAGGTCTGGGAGAACGTGAAGGCCACCACCGACGCCCAGTACGACAAGGTCATCGAGATGCTGAACTGCCTGACCGTCTACTGATGCATACCACCCGGTCGTAAGTGACCGCATTTTGCAGGCGCAGCCAACACAGCAAGCAAGAATCTCTGCCTGTTCTTTTTCGTCGGCGGAGATTCTTGCGTTTGCGGGCTTTGTCAGCGATCTGAGGGACTGTCTCAAAATAAACAGCATTGCGGAATCCATTCGTAGGGACGGCAGAAATGCCGCTGGGAGCGGACCCCTCCGTCGCGGGCGCCAATTATGGCGCCCCTACGGCGCTTTCTGAATCATCGTCCGATGATCCCTTCGCAATTCGCTATTTTGAGACAGTCCCTTTTCGCACAGACCACGCGTGAAAAAGACGAATTACAGCCCCGATGCCCTCGATGCTATAATGGAGATACGTTAAGAGGCATGCCTGCGCGCTCTTCCATGCGCGGAGGCACGCGAATCAATCCGGGGTTTCCAACGGCAGGAGGAGAGGGAGCCGTCCGCCAACAGGCGCGCCCGGGCCCGCCGCGGTTGACATCGGATTTCGGAGTCACTATAATCTATGGTGCCGACGATGGATTCGCGCCGCCTGCGCAACGCTCATCTATCATAAACGGGGAGGATAATTCTATGAAAAAGCTCGTCTGCGCGCTTCTGGCCGTCATGCTCTGCTGCACAGCCACGTTCGCCATGGCGGAGGAAGCAGAGCGCTCCACGCGCCAGTCGAAGAATTCGATGGTCGATTGGAGCGGCCTGGTCACCGAGTCCCACAGCGGCGTCCGCGACGTGCGTTCGCTGTTCTCGCTGCGGCTGACGGAGGCCCAGCTGGGCTTCCTGGCCGGCATCAACCTGCAGGTATTCGAGCTCGACGAATCCGGCAGCTATGCCCTGGTTTCGATGATGCCCGAGATCGACATCGACGGCACCACCCTGTCCTCCGAATACGTCCACCGTGCGCTGTTTATCGTCGACCCAGAGGGCAACCCCATCTCCCCCGGTCTGCCCTATACCGTGCTGGACAACGGCGAATTCAGCGTCCAGGTGGCGCTGATCGCCCACGACGAAAACGGCGAGGAGCTCTACCGCGACCTCGGCGTGATGCACTTCGTGATGTCCAACGAGGAGGGCAACCTGCAGGTCACCGAGATCCTGGGCTTCAACGACCTCCAGGGCAGCTTCCTGCAGCGCTACACCCTGAACCTGGCCGACTACGACACGCTGGAGATCATTCGCGAGCTCCGGACGCCCACGGAGTTCTCCGGGGGCACGCTGAACAGCTGGAACGAATGGCCCCTCACCAGCGAGACCGTCTACACCTGCAGGCTGAGCGAGGCCGAAGGCATGATGATGCTCCACGACGTCATCGACCACAGCCGGCTGTACGCGGCCTTTGCCATCCGCGACTACCAGAACTACTACTACCTGAGCAGCCTGATCGCGCTGAACGCCGGCGGCCTCACCGACGGCGGCCTCCAGCTCACCACCTACGACGACCTGGACATGCTGCTCCTGGACAACGCCCAGCTCTCCATCCGCGAAAACGGCGCGAACACCACCGCCCTGCTGACCATGGACGTGCAGAACATCTTCGGCCAGGAGGTCGCCGTGCGGATCGAGAACGTCTGCTTCGAGGGCGACGCCACCGACCTGACCGCCATGCTGTACGGCTTCGGCGAGAACTATGGCCTCGTGGACCAGGAGACCCAGCGGCTCGTGTTGTCCGTGCCCGCCGACGTCCTGCTGGCGCATCCGCTGCTGACCGGCATCACCTTCGACCTGGTGCTGGTGGACCCCGTCGACGAGACCGTGGAGCTCGGACGGGTGCCCGTGACCTTCTCGCTGCACCAGGACTTCAGCTTCATGCAGGGCTGACGCGCAGTCCAAAACATCAATGGACCCAATCCTTAGAGGATTGGGCCCATTTTTATGGAAACTCGACTCATTCCCGGGTCAGCCGCCCGCTGTCCATGCGATAGACGGCGTCGGCGTACCGCGCCGCCCCGGCCTCGTGGGTCACCAGCAGCACCGCGGCGCCCTGCCGCGCCGTATCCCGGAGCAGCTCCAGCACCGCGGCGGTGTTCCCGTCGTCCAGGTCGCCGGTGGGCTCGTCCGCCAGCACCACGCTGGGCTCCAGGATCAGCGCCCGGGCGATGGCCATGCGGCGCATCTCGCCGCCGGAGAGGTCGCCGGGCCGCACGTCCGCCAGGTCGGCGATGCCCATCCGCTCCAGCAGCTGCCTCGCCCGCGCCTCCGGCACGGGACCCCTGCCGTACAGCCGCGCGGGCAGCAGCACGTTCTCCAGCACCGTCAGGCTGTGCAGGCCGCTCTGGCCCTGGGGGATCACGCCGACGCGTCGGTTGCGCAGCCGCGACAGCGCGCCGTCGGGCAGGGCGTACAGGTCGGCATCGTCCAGCCACACCTTCCCCGTGGAAGGCGCCAACAGGCCCGCCAGCAGGTTCAGGAGCGTGCTCTTGCCGCTCCCCGAGCGCCCGGTGATCTCCGTCACCTGCCCTTCGGGAAGCTCGAAATCGGTGGGCTGCACCGCCGTAAAGACGTTGCTGCCGTCCCGCTTGCGATAGTAGTTCTTGCTGATTCCCTCTGCCCGAAGCATCAGTTTCCCTCCCTCAGTATCAGGCTGGTGTCGATGCGGCTGATCCGCGCCGCGCAGACGGCGGAGATCGCCGCGCCGGCGGCCAGGCAGGCCGCCAGGGAGCCCAGCGCCAGCGCCAGCACCCGCCCGCCGCCGGGCAGCACGAAGGGCAGCCCCAGCCGCGCCTCGATGACCCCGCTGAACGGGAACACCACCAGCGCCGCCAGCGCGACGCCCGCCGCGCCGCCGAGCAGGTTCGTCAGCGCCGACTCGGCCATCACCAGGCCCGCCAGCTTGCGCCGGGAGGCCCCCATCACCCGCAGTATGGCAAATTCCCGCCTGCGCTCGTTCATCAGCATCGTCAGGGCGATCATCATAATCACCAGACTCAACACCCAGATCGCGGCGATGAACGCCCCGATCAGGCGGGACACGCCGGTCAGGTTGTCGGCGATGGTGGAGATCATGTTGCTGGCCCGCACGGCCACGACCTTGCGCACGTGCAGGTTGATGTCGTTCTTGACGGATTCCACGTCATAGCCTTCGGCCACGCGCACCAGCACGGAGGACACCACCTCGTCGGCGCTGATGTCGTTGTACTGGTTCAGCCCCTTGGCCTGGGAGGCCTCGATCAGGGCCTGGATCGTCTCCATATTGGCGTAGACCGCGGTATCCAGCGCCGAGCCGGTCTTGGCCAGCTGGGCCACCACGCGGCAATCCACGTCGAAGAAGCGCAGCACGCCGTCCGTGGGCACGCTGATGTCGCTGCCCACCAGCACGTCGCCGAAGCCGATCTCCCCGTGATAGGTCTCCTGGGCCCAGGGCAGTATGGTGAAGTCGCTCTCCGGGTCGAAGCCGATCAGCTGCACCGCTACGGAGCAGCAGCCCGCGGACACGCTGGCCAGGTACAGCTGGCAGGAGGTCGCCTCCACCCCTGGGCGGGTGGCGACCTTGTCGGCAAACGACCGGTTCAGGTAGAAGTAGCCCGGGTTGCCCTGCAGGAGCATCGACTTCACGTCAAACTTGGTGGTGGCCTCATAGGGTACGACGATGATGTCCGCGCCCAGGCGCGCCTCCAGGCCGTTCAGGCCCTGCTGCAGGCTCAGCACCGTCAGCGAGCCCGCGAAGATCGAGAACGACAGGAACATCGCCAGCAGCACCATCGCCGCCGTGCGCCCCGGCTTGCCCGCCAGGTTCTTCAGGGACAGCTTTCCGATCATACTCCTCGTCCTTTCACCCGCGCCTTCCGCGCAGCAGCAGGTCCACCGCCGCTGTAACGGCGATCAGCACGCCCAGCACCAGCGAAGCGGGCTGCGTCAGCGTGCGGCAGCGCATGGTCGCCATGCCGCACAGGCCGATCAGGCCGCCGGGCAGCGCCGCCGCCAGTGCGCCGAAGGCGATGAACGCCGCGTCGGTCCCCCGCCGCGCCTGGGAGCCCATGAACAGCCTCAGGACCGCCAGGGCGCTCAGGGCGATGCCCACGCCCAGCACCGCCCGGCCCGCCCAGTGGCAGGCGCCGAAACTGCCGTCCTCGTGCACGCAGGGCTGAAACACCGTGGCAACGCCGATGGCAAGGCCCAGGCTGAGTATCAATAGCAGGGCGTCCGTGACGCCGATGTGCCGGTTTTCCTTCATGGTGGTTCCTCCAAGCGGATCGTATTATAGTTTTGACTAACTAATTATAGCACACGCAGGCCGCCGCGACAACACCGAAAGCCGTTCACTGGCGTTAAATCTCTCACCCGAAGGCAGCTGAACGCCCGCTGCCGGCAATGATCGCGGTCGCGCTCCCGCAAAGCCACACGCCCGAAGCCTCCCGCTTTCCCGGTTCTGCGCCATTTCAAAAGCGAAACGGGACTGTCTCAAAACCAGCATTGTTGCGATTCGCTGTTTTGAAACAGTCCCATTCAGGGGTGGATATGATTTAAAACCGGCGACCCTCCGGGCAAGTTCAGCAGATAATCAGCTCCGCCACGAACACGATCACGCAGCAGGCCACGGAGACCTGGAACAGGCTGCCGCCGAACCAGGCGAGGGCCAGACCGAGGATCAGGGCCAGGGCGGCGGATATGGGGCTCTGGGTGGCCGTGAGGATGGCCGGGAAGGTCATCACCGCCAGGGTGACGTAGGGCACGTAGTACAGGAAGGAGCGTATGGTCCGGTTGGTGATCTCCCGGCGGATCAGCGTCAGCGGCAGCACCCGGATCAGGTAGGACACCAGCCACATGCCCAGTATGTACAGATAGACGTTATGCCGCATGGTCGGCCTCCTTTTCCACCGGGAAGAGCAGGGCCGCGCCCAGCGAGATGACCACGGTGAGCAGTATGATCTTCATGCCGGAGGAGATGCCGTCAAAGGCCGAAATGGCATTGAAGGCATAGCTGGCGGCGAAGCTGACCACCACCAGCGCGGCGATGATCCGGTTCTTCCTCGCCGGCGGCACGAATATGGACATGAACATGCCGAACAGCCCGACGCTCAGGGCGCTGACCACGCGCACCGGCAGCACGTTCCCCAGCACCACGCCCATCAGCGTGCCCAGGGCCCAGCCCGGCGTCGCCACGGCGGCCATGCCGTAGTTGTAGTAGGGGTTCAGCCGCCCTTCCACGGACACCGACACGCCGAAGATCTCGTCGGTGATCCACAGGCCCATCAGCAGGCGGTGGCGCAGCGGCAGCGCGCTGTCCACCTTCTGGGACAGGGCGCAGGACATCAGCAGGTATCGGGCATTGGCGATGGCCTCCATCACCACGACCTCCAGGTAGCTCGCGCCGGCGGCGATCAGCGTAAAGCCGATGTACTGGCCCGCCGAGGCCATGATCAGCGCGCTGGCGATGGTGGCCTGAGGCGCGGTCATGCCCGCGTTACGGGCGGAGATGCCCAGCGCGATGGACACGGCAAAGTAGCCCAGCATGATGGGGATGCCGTCCCTCATGCCCTTGAAGAACCATTTCTTGCGGTCGGTAATCATGCTCCGCCTCCTGCCTGTGCTTTGCACGATTACTATATTACACTGTTTTCCGCAAAAGTCAAATAAAGGTTGTCGAAAGAAGGCCCGTTCTCCCGGAGGAGGCGCTACGCTCGCGCCTGCCGGCCCCGTTTCGCCCGGCCCCGGGCGAGCCCCGCGGCGCCCCTGGCCGCGAGCAGCAGCAGTCTCAGCACGATGATCGCCGCAGTGACGGCAAAGAAGCCGCCCAGTCCCGCCACCACGTCCCCGAACTCCATGGTGCCCGTGCCGGTGACGTGCTGCCCAATCTCGATGGCGAAGGTCAGCACCACCAGCACCGTCAGCACGTAGATCCAGGTGATGGCCAGCACGCGGCCCTTGCTGGCAAGCCACTTGAACAGCGGGTAGATCAGCAGGATCAGCCCCAGTCCCAGCGCGCCGATCACGATGAAGTGCAGCTCCTTGTCGGTAAAGCTGTATTCAAATCGGTCGTTGAAGGTCATGATATGATCGTGCAGCCGCGCGACCCACGCGACCAGCATATGCAGATATTTTGACATTGCATCTTCTCCTTTTCAGTCCGCGCTCCGGGAAGCATTCCCGAAGGCATGGATGTATATTAGATGCAAGATATGTCAAAAAGGTTGCATAGGGTAAATATATCCGTAAAGATTTGGATGTGAAAAACCCCGGCGCGGATGCGCCGGGGCCTCTCGATTGGTCAATCGTTCAGTGTTACTTCCCGAATTACAGGATGTCCACCCAAGCGTCGACGGTCTCGCGGGTGAAGGAATTCAGCTTGTTCAGGAACAGGATGGAGCCGCCGTCGTCAGACTCGGTGACTTCCAGGGTGCCCAGCTCGCCAACTTCCAGGGTCTCGCCGACAGCACCGGTGAATTCGCCCTTCACCAGCGCGACAGCCGCGTAGGAGGAAGCATAGCCCAGCTCGATGGGGTTCCACAGGAAGGTCTCGTCGGCGATACCGGCGTCGATGAACTCCTTCATGTCGGAGGCCAGGGTCAGACCGGTGACCTTCACGTCACGGCCGGCGTCCTGGATGCACTTGCAGACGGCGGGGCCGCCCACGGTGGTGGGAACGATGATGCCCTTCAGGTCGGGATACTTCTCCAGCAGGGCCTGGGTCTCGTTGAAGGACTTGGTGTACTCGTCGTCGCCGTACACGGTGCCGACGTACTCGATGTTGGCATACTTCTCGTCGCCGGAGTTCAGGGCCTCCTCGATGAAGGAGATCCACAGGTTCTGGTTCGGAGCGGTGGCCATGGCGGACAGGATGGCGATCTGGCCTTCGCCGCCGATGGAGTTCACGATGGAATCCAGCTGGGTCACGCCGATCACCTTCGCGGAGGCGGGCTCGACATCCAGGTCGCGGCCTTCGGCGTCAACCTTGGCGTCCCAGGAGATGACCTTGATGCCAGCCTCGCGGGCCTCGTTGCAGACGTCAACCAGCGCGGCGGGGTCGTTCGCGGAGATGCACAGCGCATCCACGCCCTGGGCGATGTAGTTCTCGATGATGCGGATCTGGCCGTCGGAGGAACCGTCGTCCGGACCGTCGTGCATGAACTCAAAGCCGAGCTCCTCGGCAGCCTGCTCGAAACCGGTGACACCAGCCTGGAAGTAGGCGTTGCCGGACTGCTTGTAGACGACGCCGATGGTGATGCCTTCGCCCGCCTTCTCAGCGAACGCCGCGACGCTGAACACCAGCATCAAGGTCAGAACAAGAGCCAAAACTTTCTTCATAGGGATATACCTCCTTTTATTATACTCCGGCTGAGCCGGGAGTAATCCTTGTCGATCTGGAATTCAGAAGCCACTGTACCCTCAGGCCAGTATGCAATTCCTAATTCCTCATTCCTAATTCCAAATTGCCTTACGCCTTCGCCGCGTTCAGCTTCGCGGTCTCGGCGCGCCGCTGGGCGACCTTGCGCTTGTTCTGGATGTCCTCCACCAGGTTGGGCACCAGCACGGAGAGGATCAGTATGACGCCGACGGACAGGTTGACCGCGGAATCCGGGAAGGCGAACAGGGTGCCCAGGCCGAACTTGACCACGCCGAAGATGACCAGCGAGATCGTCGCGCCGATGACGCTGCCCTTGCCGCCGTCGGTGGAGAAGCCGCCCAGCACCGCCGCCGCGATGGCGTACATGTGGTAGCCGTCCATGATGTCCGCCTTGACGGAAGAGGACGAGTTGCCCACGAAGAAGATGCCGGTCACGGCGCTCATGAAGCCCGCGATGACGAAGCACCAGAACTTGATGCGGTCCACCCGCACGCCGGAGTAGTAGGTGGCGGCGGAGTTGGTGCCGATGGCGAAGATCTTGCGGCCGTTGCCGGTGCGGTGCAGCCAGAAGTAGAACACCACCGCCAGCGCCAGGTAGATCGGGATGGAGATCGGGATCTGCAGCCCGCCGACCTTCAGCAGCTGATTCAGGCTGCTGAGGGACTTGAAGGTGGGGTCCTTGAAGGTCAGCGTGTCACCGCCGATCAGCAGGTAGCTGAAGCCGCGGAAGAACAGCTGCGTGGCCAGCGTGATGATCATCGGGAACAGCTCCTTGAACCGCGTGACCAGGAAGCCGTTCAGCGCGCCGCAGAGGCTGCCCACCAGCAGGCAGGCCAGCAGGGCGACGGCCAGCGCCGCGGGGCTGCCGTTCTCGGTCTGGCCCGCGATGCGGTTGTAGGTCACGCCCAGGGTGACCACGGACAGGGTGCCGATGGCGCCCACGGAGATGTCGATGTCCCCCATCGCCAGGATCAGCATCATGCCCAGGGTCATGAAGCTGTACAGGAAGTAGGGTCGCATGCTCTTCAGGACGTTGGCGAAGTAGAAGATGGGCTTTTTCTGCGCTCCGGCGGCGATGCGGGAGGCGTCGGTGATCTTGAACACCAGGCACATCACGGCCAGCAGGACGATCAGGAAGAATTCCCAGCTCTTCAGAAACGATTTCACTTTCTGCATCAGATATTCCTCCTCGCCAGGTCCTGCTTCTCGGCAATGCGCTGCAGGATCACGTTCAGCAGTATGGCCACCAGCAGCAGGATGCCCTTGATGAACTCGGTGATCATCGAATTGCCGATGCCCATCTGGGGAATGGCGGAGTCGATGAACGCGATCATCACCGCGCCGATGACCACGCCCGTGATCTTGCCATAGCCGCCGGTGACGGCCACGCCGCCCAGCACGCAGGCCGCGATGGTGAACATCTCGTCGCCCAGGGCGGAGCCCTTCTCGATGGCGGCGTAGAAGGCCAGCCACATGATGCCGGCCAGGCCCGCGGTGGCGCCGCAGATGGTGTGGGCCAGCACGCGGATGCGGTTGATGGGCACGCCGCGCATCTGGGCCGCCTCGGCGTTGGAGCCGACGGCGTACAGGTTGCGCCCGGTGCGGGTGTATTTCAGAAACACGCCTGTGACGACCACCACCAGCACCGCCAGCCACACCAGGAAGGGCAGGCCCAGGAAGGAGTGGTTGATCAGGCTGTCCTTGAAGCCCTGGGTCAGCTGGGTGGGGTTGATCTTGTTCATGCCCAGCAGCCAGCTCATGGGAATCAGGGCCCGGACGATGTAGCTGGTGGACAGCGTCACGATCAGCGAAATAACCCGGCCGTAGCTCATCAGCACGCCGTTGACCGCGCCGATCACCGCGCCGATGGCGATGCCCAGCAGGAACATCAGCACCGTGGACTGGAGGACACCGGTGCCCATCAGCTTGCCCGCCACCGCGCCGGCGAAGGCCAGTATGGCGGTGATGGAGATGTCGATGGAACCGATCAGCAGCACGCACAGCATGCCGCAGCACATGACCATGTTGATGGAGCCGTTCTTCAATACGTTCAGCCAGCTCTTGCCCGCCAGCACCGCCAGCAGGGGAATTTCACGATGCTCGATCAGGATTGAATAGATCGGCTTGCGCTCTTTCTTCGTCTGCATCTTCCGCTCCCCCCTCACTTGCTCTGCGGCATGGCCGCGTGCAGAATGTCGTCCTGGGTCAGGCTCTTGGTGTCGGTGAACTCCTTGGTCACCTTGCCCTCGCTCATCACGTAGATGCGGTCGGACATGTTGATGACCTCCGGCAGCTCCGAGGAGATCATCAGGATGCCCAGGCCCTGGCTGGCCAGGTCGGACATGATCTCGTAGATGGCGGCCTTGGAGCCGACGTCCACGCCCTTGGTGGGCTCGTCCAGTATGATCACCTGGGGCTCCGCGGCCAGCTGCTTGGCCACGACCACCTTCTGCTGGTTGCCGCCGGACAGCGCGCCGGTGTGGGTGTCGGTGTTCGGGGCCTTGATGGCCAGCAGCTCCTTCATCTTGTTGGAGAGCTCATATTCCTTGCCGCGGTTGATGAAGATGCCGTCCTGGCACTTATTCAGCACCGACAGGGAGATGTTGTGGTTGATGGACCAGGCCAGCAGCAGGCCCTCCTTCTGCCGGTTCTCCGGCAGCATGCCCAGGCCCCGGGCCATCATCTGGGTGGGCGTCTGGTCCTTGACCTCCTCGCCCCGGAAGATGATCCGGCCGGAATCGGGCTTGGTCACGCCGAACACCGACTCCATGACCTCGGTGCGGCCCGCGCCCACCAGGCCCGTCAGGCCCACGATCTCGCCCGAGCGCACCGTCATGTTGATGTCGCGGTAGAAGCCCGTGCGGGTCAGGTGCTCCAGCTTCAGCAGCTCCTCGCCCACGACCGTCTCCTTCTTGGGGAACAGCTGGGTGATCTCGCGGCCCACCATGTGGTGCACCAGGAAGGGCTGGTCGACCTCCTCCAGCTTCCAGGTGCCGATGTACTGGGCGTCGCGGAACACGGTCACGCGGTCCGCCAGGCCGAAGATGTCCTCGAAGCGGTGGGAGATCAGTATGATGCCGACGCCCTGGTCGCGCAGGCGGCGGGCGATGGTGTACAGGTCCTCGGCCTCGCGCTGGGACAGGGATGCCGTGGGCTCGTCCATGATCAGGATCTTCGCGTTCATGGACAGCGCCTTGGCGATCTCCACCAGCTGCTGCTGGCCGACGGTCAGCGAGCCCACGGAGGCCGTGGGGCTGAGGTTGGCGTCGATGGAGTCCAGCAGCTTCTTGGCCTCGCGATTCATCTTCGGCCAGTCGATAAAGGGACCGATCTTGAACTCATGGCCGATGAAGATGTTCTCCGCCACAGACAGGTCGGGATAGGAGGCCGCGTGCTGATAGATCGCCGCGATGCCCCGCTCCTGGGCGGTGATGGGGTCGGTCATGACCACCTTTTCGCCGTTCAGTATGATCTCGCCGCCGTCGGGCTGGTGCACGCCGGTCAGCGTCTTGATGAACGTGGACTTTCCGGCTCCGTTCTCGCCCACCAGCGCGTGGATCTCTCCCGCCTTCAGGTTGAAATGCACGTTATCCAGTGCCTTGACGCCCGGAAAGATCTTGGTGATACCATTCATTTCCAGAATGTACTCCGAACCCGGCATTCTCCCGCCTCCGTTCTCAGTAGGGCAATACGCCCTTAAAAAATGCACAATTAGCTGACTATTATTATATACAAAGATTGAGCAATTTGTCAAGAATTTTAATCCAGCTGTATGCAAAAATGCTCTTTACGCTAAGAAATGCGGAGAGGCGTTGCGCATCCAAACACACAGGCCGCGCTCACCCTTCGGCGATCGCGGCCATCTCAGTTTCAAGGTTTTTGTAGAATTGCACCACCTGCAGCCCGTCCAGCAGGGCGTGGTGGGCCAGCAGCGTCACCGGCATCATCAGCCGGCCCCGCCAGTCCGGCTCGAAGCGCCCCCAGGAGATGCGGGGGTTGCTCTCGTCCCCTCCGGCGGTGGGCTGGATCAGCTGGGAATAGCGCAGCCAGGGCAGCGACGTGACGAAGTACAGGCCCTCCACGTCATCGTCTTCCTCGATGGAGCCCTGCTCCCGGCAGGCCGCCCGGGCCGCCTCGGCGTAGGGCAGCCATTCGTCCCAGGCACGGTCGTGGTACAGCGTGCAGTAGCAATAGGTCCCGTCGTCCAGCGGCTCCACATGGCTGGTGCCGCAGGCGTCGTACTCCACGATGCCGCCGTCCCGGATGCGCCGGCGCAGCTCGGGCACGCCGTCGGCGGCCAGCGCCGCGGCGTGCATGAACGCCAGGTAGAAGGAACAGCCCCGGTCTTTGCAGAAGCCCTGCAGCGCCGTCACATCCACGTCCACGGTCACGCCCAGCATCGGGTTTTGCAGCGAGCGGAAGTAGTCGAAGTGGGCCCTTCGGGGATAGGTGCTCATGTCGATGGTCCTGTAATTCATGGCTTAGCCCTCGATTTCTACTAAAGAGTCGACTTCAGAGACTGCCCGCGGCCAAAACAACCGTAGACAATCCTCCCCTGTCGCCGAAAACGAAACACCGGCATCCGGCCCTTGAATCAATGGGGTCGGATGCCGGGCATTGCCATGCGGCAGCTATTGGGGCAGGGCTCAGCCCTGGGGCTCGGCCTTGACCTTGGCCAGGCGCACGAAGCGGGGCAGGCTGTTCTCCTTGGGCAGCTGGGTCTCGCCCTGGATCAGCGGCAGCGCGTAGTCGATGAAGCCCTGGTTCAGGCCGTCGCCGGTCTCGTTGATCCACTCCTGGGGAACCTTCTTTTCGGTGTTGGCCACGTCGGTCAGCTCGAACAGCTTGATCTTGCAGACGTACTTGCCATCCTCGTAGGCGCGCTCGAAGCCCACCATCTTGTCGGTGATGCCTGCGACGGCGTTCTCAACCGCGGCCTTGCCGGCGGAGAAGGACTCCTCGATGTCGGTCTGGGAGGCGCAGTGCGCAGCGCAGCGCTGCAGCAGGCTCAGCTCGATGCCACGGACCTTGGCGCCGGTGGCGGCCTTCAGGTGGTTGGCCAGGAAGGAGGCCAGGCCGCCCAGCTGGGTGTGGCCGAAGGCGTCCTTGGCGGCGTTGGCGTTGCCGTACTCGGAGATGAACTTGCCGTCCTTGTCGTGGATGCCCTCGGACACCACGGCCAGGCACTTCTTCTTCTGGGCGTAGATGGCCTTGACCTTCTCGGTGAAGGCGTCCAGGTCGAAGTCGCGCTCGGGCAGGTAGATCAGGTCGGCACCATCGCCGGCATAGTTGGCCAGCGCGGCGGCGGCGGTCAGCCAGCCGGCGTGACGGCCCATGCACTCCATGACGGTGATCTGGCCGTTGTCATACACGGTGGAATCGCGGTACACTTCCATCACGGAGGTGGCGATGTACTTGGCGGCGGAGGCGAAGCCCGGGCAGTGGTCGGTGCCGAACAGGTCGTTGTCGATGGTCTTCGGAATGCCCATCACGCGGCACTCGTAGCCGTTCTTCAGCATGAACTTGCTGATCTTGTTGCAGGTGTCCATGCTATCGTTGCCGCCGTTGTAGAAGAAGTAGCGCACGTTGTACTTCTTGAAGATCTCCAGGATGCGCTTGTAGTCGGTGTCGTCCACATCCGGGTCGGCCAGCTTATAGCGGCAGGAGCCCAGCGCGGAGGAGGGGGTGTACTTCATATAGGACAGCTCAGCGGGATCTTCCTTGCCCATGTCGATCAGGTCGTCGTCCAGCACGCCCTTGATGCCGTGCAGGGCGCCCAGAACCTGGGTGATGTCCTCATTCTCCAGGGCGGTCTTGATCGCGCCGTAGGCAGAAGCGTTGATGACGGCGCTGGGGCCGCCGGACTGACCGATGATGCATGCGCCTTTCAGCTGGCTCATTGTCATTCATTCCTTTCAAAATCGATGTTTGGTGAGCGCGCGGGAAGGCCCCGCGCATACAGATTAAATATAGCATAAATCGCCATGCGCGTCAAACTCACTGGCGTTAATTTTCCACCGGTGCGAACCCCCCGGAAGGCGCGCTGCGCAACAGAGAAGGGGCTGCTCCGGGTTTTTCGGAGCAGCCCCAAATGAATGCCGAATCCATCGGCGCCGGAAGGCCGTCAGTTCGCCTTCTTCTTGCCGGTGTAGCTGACCACCGCGCGCTGGATGACGATGAACAGCAGCAGCAGCGCGCCCGTGGCGATCTTGCCCCACCAGGAGGACAGGGTGCCGTTGAAGTTGATGATGGCGGGAATGACGGACTTCAGCAGCACGCCGAACATGGTGCCGATCATGTAGCCCACGCCGCCTGTCAGCAGCGTGCCGCCGATGACGGCGCTGGAGATGACCTCCAGCTCGCCGCCCTGCAGGGCCATGTTCCAGCCGGACTTGACCACCAGCACGTAGGCGATGCCCGCCAGGGCGGAGCAGAAGCCGTTGATGGCGTACACGGCCACCTTGGTCTTGCCCACGGGCAGGCCCATCAGCTTGGCGCTGGACTCGCTGCCGCCGATGGCGTAGACGTTGCGGCCAAAGCGGGTGTGCTGCAGCACGATGGTGCCCAGGATAATCATCACGATGAATATGATCACCGTGAGATCGATCTTTGTGATGGGCTTGATCTTCACCCACTCCCCGTCCACCATGTGGTAGAGGGTGATCTTGAAGCCGGCCAGGGCGTCGATCAGCGGGTGGTTGATGCTGATGGATTCCCGGGAGATCAGACTGCAAATGCCTCGGGCCAGGAAGTTGCCGGTCAGCGTGGTAATGAAGGGCGGCACGTTCAGGTAGTGAATGGCCGAGCCCATCAGCGCGCCGAGGCCGATGCCCACCAGGATGGAGAACAGCATGGTGATCACCGGGGAGATGCCCATGCGCTCATAGCCGTAGGCGATCAGCATGCCCGTCAGCGACGCCACGGAGGCCACGGACAGGTCGATGCCGCCGGTGATGAGCACCATGGTCATGCCCACGGCGGAGATGCCGTAGTAGGCGTTGTCGGTGAAGAAGTTGACGAAGGTGCGCAGGGTGGTGAAGCCAATCTTGCCGTAGCGGATGGCGCCGTAGGCGTAGATGATCAGGAAGATGATCACGGTGGCGTACACCATGATGTACTTCGGGTTCATGATGCGGCTGAACAGGCTCTGCCGCTTTTCAGTCTTCTGACTCATTTGACCGCGCCTCCTTTCACCATGGTCCGGGCCTGGGAGCGCTTGGCCATCCAGTTGCGCACGGGTTCAGACTGCAGCACGATGATCACGGCGATGATCAGGGCCTTAAAGGCCATCGTGGAATCCGGCGAGACGCCGAAGTAGTACACGAAGGTGATGATCGTGCGGATGATGATCGAGCCCACGATGGTGCCCGTCAGGCTGAACTTGCCGCCCGACATGCTGGTGCCGCCGATGACCACGGACAGTATGGCGTCGGTTTCATAGTTGATGCCGGCGTTGTTGGAGTCGTTGGACATGATGCGGCTGGAGTAGATCATGCCGGAGATGCCGGACAGCAGGCCGGTCAGCGCGAACACGATCAGTATGACCACCTTGGAGTTGATGCCCGACAGCCTCGACGCGCTGGGGTTGATGCCCACGGACTCCACGAAGGTGCCGAAGGCCGTCTTGCGCACGAACAGCATGACCGCCGCCACCACCACCACGGTGATGACGATGGGCGTTGGCAGGAACAGGCAGCTGCCCTGGCCGATGACGCGGAAGGGGCTGTACATCGTGGTGTACTGCTTGCCGTTGGTGATGATCTGGGCGATGCCTCGACCGGAGACCATCAGGATCAGCGTGGCGATGATCGGCTGCAGCTTCAGCTGGCCCACCAGCACGCCGTTGAACGCGCCCATCAGCAGGCACACCAGCAGCGGCACCAGCAGCACCAGTATGAAGGGGTACACGCTGTAGTCGCCGGGGGTCTGGTACAGGGGGTTGGTGGGATCCCAGCGCATCAGCTTCAGCGCCAGCGCGCCGGAAACCGCCACCAGGGCGCCCACGGATAGGTCCGTGCCGCCCAGGGCGATGACCATCGTCATGCCCATGCCGATGATGGTGATCTCGGCGGAGCGGTTGATGATGTCCACCAGGTTGCCGTACAGCATCCGGCTGGAGGGCTGGTAGCTGATGGAGAAGAACTCCGGACGGATGACCAGGCACACCACCAGGATCAGCAGCTCGGCGATGACCGCCCAGGTGATCTTGGAGCGCATGATGGCGGCCAGGTCCAGGTTCTTGGCGCGAAGCACCAGCACCACGGCCACCAGGCACAGCAGCAGGCCCGCGCCGATCAGTATGCCCTGCAGCTTCCAGGCGTTGCGCAGGCCGGAGACCTTGGAGAAGCTGCCGATCACCGTGTCGTAGGGAGACGCCTCGGCGATGGCCTCCAGGGCCTCCTCCTGGGCCTCCTCGTCCACCGCCTCGACCGCCTCTGCCTCCGCGGCCTCGACCGCCTCGGCGCCCTCGACCGGGACCTCGTCCATCGAAGGCTCTTCCGACGCCGACGCGCCGCCGGTGGCGGCGGCCAGTATGGCGGCGTCAAAGTCCGCCTTCACGGTCGCCTCGTCGTGGTCGTTGATGAACACCGAGGCAAAGCTGGCGTCGGAGAAGCTGATGCTGTAATTGGAATAGATGCTGTCCTTGACCGCGCAGATCCGGGCAAAGCAGCCGATGCCGACGGCCAGCAGCAGCAGGCCGACGATCAGGAAGATCAGGTAGGTCTTCTTTTTCACTGCGCGTCACCTCCCTCGGCGATGATCTGCAAAATCCTGCTCTGCGTGTCGCCATCGAAGGGGCCCTCCAGCTCGCCGGCCTTCTTGCCGTCGCGCATGATGACGATGCGGTTGGA
Source organism: uncultured Eubacteriales bacterium (assembly GCA_902801165.1). Taxonomy (GTDB): domain Bacteria; phylum Bacillota; class Clostridia; order Christensenellales; family Aristaeellaceae; genus UBA2862. The sequence goes on from CADCHI010000017.1 coordinate 68,051, forward strand.
GCAGCGGATGACCTCCTCCAGCTCCGAGGAGATGAATATGACGGACACGCCGTCCTTGCACATCTCGATCATCAGGCGCTGGATCTCGGCCTTGGCGCCGACGTCGATGCCTCGGGTGGGCTCGTCCAGGATCAGCAGCTCCGGCTGGGTGGCCATCCAGCGGGCCAGGATCACCTTCTGCTGGTTGCCGCCGGAGAGCTCGCCGATCTTTTTCTCGGCATCCGGGGTGGCGATGGACAGGGCCTTGATGTACTTGTCCGCCAGCTCGTTCTGCTCGGCGCGGCTCAGCGGATGCAGGAAGCCGCGCTTGGCCTGCACGGCCAGCATGATGTTCTCGCGGATGGACAGGTCGCCGACGATGCCGTCCCGCTTTCTGTCCTCGGGGCAGAAGGCCACGCCGTTCATGATGGCGTCGAAGGGCTTCTTGATCTCCACCTTCTTGCTGTTCAGCGTCAGCGTGCCGCTGGTGGGGTGGTTGGCGCCGAAGATCATCTCGGCGGTCTCCGTGCGGCCGGAACCCAGCAGGCCCGCGAAGCCCACCAGCTCGCCCTTCTTCATGCTCAGGCTGATGTCCGACACCGGGCCGGGCGCTCCGATGTGTTCCGCGTCCAGCATCACCGGGGCGCCGTCGCCCACCGTCGGCGGGTGCAGGTCGAAGATGTTCTCCATGTCCTTGCCCACCATCAGTGTGACCAGCTGCAGCTTGTTGATCTCGTCGATGCCGTAGGTGCCCACCAGGCGGCCGTTGCGCAGGATGGTCATCCGGTCAGAGATGGCGTAGATCTGGTCCAGGAAGTGGGTGATGAATATGATGCCCATGCCGGCGGCCTTCAGCTCCCGCATGACGTTGAACAGCAGCTGCACCTCGTTTTCATCCAGGGAGGAGGTGGGCTCGTCCAGGATCAGGATCTTGGAGTCGATGTTCACCGCGCGGGCGATGGAGACCATCTGCTGGATGGCCGTGGAGTAATAGGAAAGGGGCCGGGTGACGTCGATATCCAGGTGGAAGCGCTTCATCAGCTCCCGGGCCTTCGGATTGATGACCTTCTTCTTGAACTCCTTGCGGCCGACGAATATGTTTTCCGCCACGGTGAGGTTGGGGCACAGGTTGATCTCCTGGAACACGGTGGCAATGCCCATATCGATGGCGTTCTGGGGGCTGGTGGGCGTGATCTCCTTCCCATCGAACACGATGGTGCCGGCATCCTTGTGGTTGACGCCCGTCAGGCACTTGATCAGCGTGGATTTTCCGGCGCCGTTCTCGCCCAGCAGCGCGTGTACCTCGCCGGCGCGAAGGGAGAAATCCACGCCGTCAAGGGCCTTGACGCCGGGGAACTGGATCTCTATGCCCCTCATTTCGAGTATGTTTTCCGGCAAAGCAATTCCTCCTTCGAGACATAAAAGTGTATGTACTGCAATACGGCCGCTCAGCCGTGGCTGCCCCTCGCCCATGTCCAAGAGAGGGGCAGCCACGACTGAGTCGCAGTGAAAAGCACGAAGCAGGGCGGCAGGAAACCCGCCGCCCTGCAAAAGTCTAAGCTACTTCAGCAGCAGGACTTCTGTTGGAAAACCGATGTCAATTAATACTGACGCTCGTCGATGACATCCGCGGCCAGCACGGAAGTGGTGCCCTCGACCTCGATGCCGCCAACGCAGTCATACACGCCCTCTTCGGGATGCACGACGGTCTTGTCGTACTCGACGCCAGCTTCCAGGTCCTCGATGGCCTTCACGACGAAGGGGCCATACAGGGGGGTGCACTCGATGGTGGCGTTCATGTCGCCGGCCACGATGGCCTCGAAGGCGGCCTTAACGGAGTCGCAGCCCACGATGATGATGTCCTTGCCGGGAACCAGGCCGGCAGCCTTGATGGCGTCGATGGCGCCCAGGGCCATGTCGTCGTTCTGAGCGATCAGAACGTCGATCTTCTCGATGGACTTCAGCCAGCTCTCCATCAGGGCCTGGCCTTCGGCGCGGGTGAAGTTACCGGTCTGCTGGCCGACAACCTCCATCCAAGGATAGTCCGCCAGAGCGGCCAGGTTGCCCTCGGTGCGGCCGACCTGAGCGTCGGAACCGGTGGTGCCTTCCATGATGGCGACCTTGACGTCCTCGGTCTTGCCGATGCTCTCCAGGTACTTGGCAGCCCACTGGATCTGGCGACGGCCCTCGAGCGGGAAGTCACCGCCGAAAGCAGCCTTGTACTCGATCTTGTCCGCGCAGTCCGGGATGCGGTCCAGCAGGATCAGCGGGATCTCAGCCTCGTTGACCTCGGTCAGGACCTCGTCCCAGCCGGAGGTGACAACGCCGGTGAACAGGATGTAGTCAACGCCCTGGGTGATGAAGTTGCGCAGAGCCTGGATCTGGTTCTCCTGCTTCTGCTGGCCGTCGGAGTACACGAACTCCCAGCCCTCATGTCCCTCGATGGCGGCGGTCACGCTGTCGGTGTTGGCGGTACGCCAGTCGGACTCCTGGCCGATCTGGGAGAACGCGATGGTCAGAGCGGAAGCGCTGGCAACCATGCTCAGCACCAGGCCCAGAGCCAGAACCAGAGTCAACAGTTTCTTCATGGGATTTACCTCCTTTATTTGGGCTTTCGCCCGTATGTTATTAGTATAACACCGATTTATCATTTTGTAAATATCCGACGCTCTTTTTGCGGTGAAAAAAGCAACTCCTGAGCAGTCGCGCCATCATGACCAAGCCGGTGAATTGTGACCAAAAACACATCGGAGTGTGCGCGGATTATGTCACGATGCATAAAATTAGTTATATACAGCTGTATATTCCTTGCATATATTCATTTGTTTTCACAATGCAACGCAGGAATTTGCAGGAATTATGTCGTATATTTATTAGCATATGCAACGCATATACACCCCATGAGGCACATATACTTATTCCATAACCGATAACCAGGAGGTAAAATTATGGAAAACGTCAAGGCAGGTATCCGGGCATTTTCTGCGCTGAGCCTGCGAAGAAAGGTGGTCGTCTGCGCGGCGATGGCGCTGGTGATCGCCCTGGTGGCGGCGCTGTGCATATCCATCAATATGCGGTCGAATATACAGCGCAAATATACAACCGCCCGCAATCTCGCCGGCGAAGCGCTGTACTCAAACCTGTACATCCTCATGCAGAGCTTCGACATGACCTCCGTTCCCAACGCGGATGTTGAAAACGCCATACTCCCCCAGATGCGGGACTACTTCATGGCGTCGGTCACGCTGAACAACCTGCTGGCCCAGACCTACGGCGCGAAATACAAGGTGCTGTCCGAGGGCGACGTCAACGACATCACCAGCGCCTTCACCGCCTACGAGACCGCCTTCCGCAACAACACCTCCACCGACCTGGCCCAGAGCAACATGCAGATGTGCATGGACCGCATCCGCGACCTGCTGAACTCCCGCTACAGCCAGGGCGTGCTGCGGCCCTCCCGCTGACGCGCATAGCGCCCCCGCCGCCGCGCCATACTAACGGCGAGGTGATAGAGCATGGGTTATCCCAAGTATTCCGGCCTGGCCGAGCTGCTGAAGCACGACGAGGAGGCGCTGCGCTTCTTTGAGGCGCTGCCCCTGTCGGTGCGGGAGCGCATCGCCCCCAGCGGAAAGAAGATCGACTCGCTTGAGGCACTGCGCAACTACGCGGACGCGCTGAGCCACGAAAAGCAGTAGAGCCCAAAGGGCCCTCCGGTTTTGATTCCGGAGGGCCCTTTGCCGCGAATTGGGTTTTTCCCTTTACCCCCGCGCTTTGCTGTGGTAAAATAGGGGCAATCATCATGCTGGGAGGTCATTGCCATGCTCACCCCGTCCCAAATCGCCGCCGTCACCGAACTGCGCGGGCGGCTGCACGCCTGCCCGGAGCGCTCCGGCCATGAGGTCCGGACCCTGCAGACGATCCGGCGGTTCCTCTCTGAAAACACCACGCTGACCGTGGAGGACATGGGCGGCTGGCTGCTGGCCACCCACTGGGAGGGCGACGGCCTGCCCACCCTCGGCTTCCGCGCGGACATGGACGCCATTCCCGTGGAGGGAACCCTGTGCGACGCGAGGCTCGGAGCCGACGTTCGGTCCGGGGCCGACGCTCGGCACGGGTGCGGGCACGACGGCCACAGCGCCATACTCTGCGGCCTGGGGCTGATGCTGGAGGGGCGGCGCGTCGGCAGGAACGTGCGCCTGATCTTCCAGGCGGCGGAGGAGACCGGCGAAGGCGCGCGGCACATCTGCGAGACCTGGCCGGAGCTGGCCTCCCTGAGTCGCCTCTACGCGCTGCACAACATCCCGGGCTTCCCCAAGGGCGCGGTGCTGATGCGCCGGGGCTGCTTCGCCTGCGCCTCCTGCGGGCTGGTGGTGCGCGTCCAGGGCCGTCCCTCCCATGCGGCCTATCCCGGCGACGGCGCCAACCCCATCGAGCTGCTGAGCCGCCTGGCCCTGGAGACCCCGGACATGATCCGGGACATCTTGGGCGGCGACGACCGCCTGCTGATGCGCACGCTGATCGGGCTGATCGCCGGTGGGGAAAACTTCGGCCTGTCCGCCTCCGAGGGCCGGCTGAACCAGACCCTCCGCGGCCACCGCAAGGCCGACATCGACGCGCTGATCGCGGCGATCCGGGCCCGCGCCGAGGCCGGCTGTGCCGAGGAAGGCATGACCTGTTCCTTCGAGCTGCGGGACGTGTTCCCCGACACCACCAACGACGACGACGCCTTCGACGACGCCCTGGAGCGCTTCGGACGCGCCGGGCTGAACGTGGTCCAGCTGGCCGAGCCCATGCGGTGGTCCGAGGACTACGGCTGGTATCTGAAGCGGGTGCCCGGCCTCTACTTCGGCATCGGCGCCGGGAAGGACTGGCCCGGCCTGCACACCGATGGCTTCCACTTCGACGACACCCTGATCCCTACGGCGCTGCGGGCCCTGGAGGCCCTGCTGTAGCCCTTTCCAATACAAAGCCATATATGAAAACGGGAGAGGCTTTCGCCTCCCCCGTTTTTTTCTATTGACGCTTGGCAAAATCTTCTACTGAAACATATTTTCCCGTGCGCTTCGCGGCGTCGATGACCTCCCCCATGCGCCGGTTCGTCTCCCCCAGCGCCACGCCGGCGTCGATGACCTGCCCGCAGGCCTCTACCCACGCGAGGGCCTTTCGAAGTGCCTCGTCACTGATGGGCATGAAGGGCCTCTCCGCGACGACCTCCGCGGCCAGCAGCCGCGCCAGCCGGTAGTCCACATCGTTGGTGTACAGGATTCCGGCGGCAAAGGGAATCCCCCGCTTTTGCAGCATGCGGTACACGGGAATGCCCGTGCCGCAGGCGGACAGCACCAGCGCTTCCGGCGCGCCCTCGGGCCGGGGCAGCTCGATGCTGCCGAACATCGGGTCGTAATAGCCCTGGTCGATCCCGTACAGCTCCCGCATGGCGTCTTCGCCGAACACCTCCTCCGGCGTGCCGCTGCTGAGGACGTGGTCGCCCTTCACGCAGACGATGCGGTCGGAGATCTTTTGGGCCAGGTCGATCTCGTGCAGCGACATGATCACCGTGATGCCCTTCTCCCGGGCCATACCCCGCAGCAGGCTCAGCAGCTGGAGCTTGTGGCGGATGTCCAGGAACGAGGTCGGCTCGTCCAGCACGATGATCTCCGGCTCCTGGCAGATGGCCCGGGCCAGCAGCACCCGCTGGCGCTGGCCGTCGCTGATGGCGTTGAAGTCCCGGTTGCGCAGCTCGAGCACGTGTACGGCGGCCATGGCCGCCTCCACCTTGAGCTCGTCGTCCTCCGTCAGTATGCCCAGCCGGCCCGTGTAGGGGTAGCGGCCCGTGGCGACGATGTCCCGGCAGGTCATCAGCTCGGGCTTCATGCGCTCGGTCAGCACCACGGCCAGCTTGGTGGACAGCGCCTTGTAGGAGAGCTTCCGCAGCTCCTCCGACGCGATGAACACCTCGCCGCCCAACGTCTTCAGCTGGCGGGTGATGCTCTTGAGGATCGTGGACTTGCCGGAGCCATTGGGGCCGATCAGGGTGACGATCTCGCCCCGGGCGATGTCGATGGTGATGTCCTTGATCAGCGGCACGCCGTCGTAGCCGACGGTCATCTGCCGCGTCCTGAAGTAATACTCAGCCATGGGCTCACCTCGCCTTCTGCCGGCGCAGCATCATGGCGATGACCACCGGCGCGCCAAACACGCTGGTCACGGTGCTGATGTTCAGCTCCGTGGGGGCAAAGGCTGTGCGCGCGATCAGGTCGCAGCCCATGCAGAACACCGCGCCGCCCAGGAACACGGCGGGAATCACGATCAGCGGCTTGCTGGTGTTCAGCGCCCGCTTGATCAGGTGGGGCACCGCGATGCCCACGAAGGAGATCGGCCCGGCAAAGGCCGTCACCGTTGCGGAGAGTATGCTGGATACCACGATCAGCGCGATGCGGAACGCCCGGATGTTCACGCCCATGCTCTGGGCGTAGGCCTCCCCCAGCTGGTAGGCGCCGATGGGCTTGGCCATCATGAACGTCGCCGCCGAGGTGACGCCCACCATCACCGCCGCCACGCCAACGTTGTCCCAGCCCATGCCGGAAAAGCTGCCCAGGGACCAGCCGCGCAGGTTGACGATGTCAGAGTCCTCCGCGAAGGTGACGATGAAGTCCGTCACCGCCGAGCAGATGTAGCCGATCATGATGCCCGCCACCAGCAGTATCGCCATGTGCTTCAGCCGCCGGGACATCAGCAGTATGAAGCCCACCGACATCAGCGAGCCGGCAAAGGCCGCCACGATCAGCGCCCAGGAGGACACCCGGCTGAACACGCTCAGGAAGTAGATCATCGTCAGGGCCACCACCATCTTGGCTCCCGAGGAGATGCCCAGCACAAAGGGGCCCGCGATGGGATTGCCGAAGAAGGTTTGCAGCAAAAAGCCGGACAGCGACAGCGCGCCGCCCAGCAGCACCGCCATCAGCATGCGGGGCATGCGGATCTTCCAGATGATGCTGTACTGGGTGGATTCCTTGGCCCGCCGCAGCAGGATTTGCACGATCTCCCCCACCGGAATGGGCACGCTGCCGGTGTTGATGTTCAGCACCGTGATCACCAGTAGCGCCGCCACCAGCGCCAGGAATACCAGCTGGTAGCGGGAGCGCCTCCGGAAGTTCTCGCTGAAAAACGCGCCGCGGTTTCGTCCGTCGGTCTCGTTTTGCATGGGCATTTCCCCCGTTTCTTTTGCAATTGTCGGTAGACTGGTAACTTGGAATTTGGCGGGCTGACGCACGAGTTTGGAGTGTGGAGTTTGGAGTTTGGAGTTTGGAGTTACAGTTAGTCGCGCACAGACATTGTTCGATTGTAGGGCTTTTGTTCCCGCGAAAACGCCTGATTTGCTGAGCAAATGACATTCCGCCGTTCTCAGGCATTCTTTAACTCCACACTCAACCCTCCACACTCAACACTCAAACAACTTCCAAGTTGTCGCTCCCCCGAACGCCACGGGCGGAGGGGATATCCCCTCCGCCCGGAACGTCGTCTATACTTGTCTCGTCAGCCCTCGTCCTCGGCGAACAGGAACGCCCGCATCGCCTCGCCATTGGCCTCGGCGTCCACCAGGTGGCCCTTGGTGCCAGCCACGATGTCGTACTCGTTCATGGCCTCCAGGGGCAGGATGGTGCGGTCCACAGCGCTGAAGATGTCGTAGCCCTGGCGGGAAGCGTCGTAGGCGGCCTTCATCAGCGTCGTGGAGATGCCCACGATGTCCTCGTCGGAGAGGTTGTTGTAGGACTTCTCGAAGATCGGGGAAACCAGCTCGCGCAGGAAGTCGATGTCCTCTTCGGTCATCTCGTCCAGGTTGATGGGCCGGCGGCTGCCGATATCCTCGGGCAGGTCGTATTCGTTGGAGTACAGCACGACCTTTTCGGCGATGCTGTCGCCCACGCTGCTGAACAGGTCCGCGATGACCTCCAGCTCGCGCAGGCAGCAGTTGTACACGGAGTCATACTGCAGCCAGCCGAAGCCCACGGCCTGCAGGCCGTTCAGGTGGGTGTCCGGGCCGTACTCGTTCAGGTAATACTCGTTGGCGAGCATCTCGACCACCGCCTGGCTCAGCAGGCCGGAATCCGCCTGAGCCTTGAGGCGCTCCTCCTTGGAGCCCACCATGCCGTTCAGGGCATTGCGCTCCGCGCGGGAAACGTCGACCTCAACGCCGCCGAAGGTGTCGATCAGCGAGGCCAGGTTCAGGTAGTTCAGGGACATGAACAGGTCGATATCCATGCCGAAGTTGGTGTTGAACACCTCGAGGGTCTCCTCCGGACCGTTGTTCCGGTAGGGCATGCCGATGCGCTGGGGCACGTCGTAGCCCTCGTACTGCACGAAGGTATCCCACATGAACACCAACAGGCGAATCTTGCCGCTATTGGGGTTCATGCCCACCACCATCATGGTGTTGCCGGAGTTTCCGCCGGCGTTGGTCATGCCCTCGTTGCAGAGCAGGAAGAACGTCACCCAGTCATCGCCCTCGTTCTCGGCCAGCGCGCCCAGGGGCAGCAGGCACAGAACCATCATCAGGGCGGTCAGGCGGAGGAGCATCCGCTTCATCGGGAGCTTCGCGCGATTCGCATTACGCCGCATCAACCATCGCCTCCTCTTCCACTTCTTCATCCGCCGGCAACGGGTTGCGGTCCTGGTCATAGCGGCTGGTGACGATCAGATTGCCGTCCTCGTCATAGTAGCCGTTCCAGCCAGCGACGCCCTCGGCGTTATTGATCAGCTTGTTGTAGCGGTCCAGGTAGCGCTCGGAGATCAGCCGTCCCTCGTTGTCGTAGCCGCGCTCGACGCTGGAATAGCCCTCCGCGCAGTTGATCTGGGCGTGGATCTCGTCGAAGTAGCCCTCCCAGACGCGGTTGCCGTTCTCGTCGTCCTCGTACTCCAGAATCGCGTAGCCATCGGTGATGGTGATGGGCTCCTCGTTCTGGTCGATGTAGGTGATCCTGTGGACCTTGGTGACGGGATAGTACAGCGTGTACACGCCCCAGGCGTTGTTGTTCGCCGCTACGGGCTCGCCGTTCTCATCCAGGTAATACTGGTAGTAGCGCTGCTCGGTGTTGGAGTTGCTCAGGTCGTAGTCGTACTGTATGGCGGCGTAGCCGTCGTCATTCAGCGCCGGGTTGCCCGCGGCATCCAGCCAGGTTTCCATCTCCAGGTTGGCATAGGCGTTGTACTCGCGCTTCAGGCCGAACACGCCGTTCACCAGGGTGCCGTTGCCCTCGCCGTCGAAGTAGCGGATCATCGAGATCTGGCCGCGGCTGGTGTACTCGCGGGTCACCATGGCGCAACCCTCGACACCCTCGACCGGCGCGTCGTTCGCGTCGAAGTAGCGGCTGACGATCACGCGGTCGTAGCGGTCGTAGGTCAGCACGGAGTAGGCGCCATCTGCCTCGGCGGTGGGATCCTCGTTCACCACGCGCATCTCATAGGTGCCGCTGGCCTCGTCCTCGGAGATCAGCTCGCGGCTGGTGAAGCTGTAGGTCAGCTCGCCGGTGGCGTCGCCCTTGCCCTCCGTGTGGGCCACGGGCGTGCCGGTGGCGTCCACGTAGCTCTCCTCGGCGATCAGGTCGCTGTCGGTGTAGCTGATGTGGTGGGAAGCGTAGCCCTCGCGGCAGTTGACCGGGTTGCCCATCGGGTCGTAGTAGTCCTCGCCGGTCAGACGGCCCTCGTCGTCATACTCCATCAGCGCGAAGGCGTAGCGGGCATCCAGCTGCTCGACGCCCATGGACTTGGAATCCAGGTAGCGCTCGGCGGTCAGGTTCCCCAGGTCGTCATACTCGTACTTCGCGATGGCGTAGCCCATGGTGGTGTCCACCAGGTTCTCCTCGACGTCGTAGAAGGCTTCCTCGGTCACGTTGCCCAGCTGGTTGTAGGCCGTGGTCTTCTTCGCGTAGCCGCGGTTGCAGAGGGTCATATTGCCCGCGCGGTCGTAGTAGGCGATGGAGGTCTCGCGGCCGGCCAGGTCGTAGGTGTAGCGGATCTCGGCGTACTGGTTCGCGTAGGACACCGGCTCGCCGGAGATGCCGAAGTACTTGACGGAGAGCACGCGGCCGTCGGGATCCACGTCCCTGCTCAGCCAGGAATACAGGCCGCTGGTGTGGACCGCGGGCTGGCCCTGGGCGTTCAGCAGGTGCTCCTCGACGCAGTGGTTGCGGTTGTCGTAGGTGTAGGTGATCTCGCTGTAGCCGTACTGGCACCAGGTCAGATCGCCGGTCTTGCTGTAGTAGGACTGGCGGGTCATGTTGTTGCTCTTGTCGTACTCATAGCCCACCGCGGCGAAGCCGCCCGCCAGGGTCACCGGCTGGCCCTCGCCGTCCAGGTACTCGCGCTTGACGAGGCGCTGGTGCTCATCCCAGGTGTTGCGCAGCGTGGCATAGCCGGAGGAGCACAGCACCGGGGAGTCGTTCAGATCCAGGTAGGTCTCGGTCAGGATGCTGCCGTTCTTGTCCACCGTGCGCAGGATCGACGCATAGCCCTCGTTGATATAGGTGCGGTTGTAGCTGTCGTCCAGGTAGGTGATCCGCACCACGTACTGGTTGTTGTCGTACAGGAACTCGGTGACCGCGTAGCCGCCGTTGGTCAGCGTGGGCTGGCCGGAGGCGTCCAGATAGACCGTGCGCCACACCTTGCCCTGGTCACCGTACTCATAGCGGATGCCGGCGTAGCCGGAGGAGATCTCCCGGGGCAGGCCCCTGGAGTTCAGGTAGGTCTCGCTGGCCTTGCGGTCATTGGAGTCGTAGGTGTACACGATGGTGGAGAAGCCGGCGGCGGTCTCCACAGGCTGCAGCGCCGCGTTCAGGTACTCCACGCGAATCACGTTGCCCCGGAAGTCGTAGGTGTTCCGGGTGGCGGCGATGCGGTCCGTCAGGGACGCGATGCGCTCGTTCTCGTCCAGGTACTGCTCCATGATGACATGGTTGCTGCTGTCGTACTCGCGCTTCCAGACGCTGAAGCCCTCGGGCACGCGGGTCAGGTTGTCCTGCTCGTCCAGGTAGCGAACCTCCAGCGTGTTGCCGGCGTTGTCGTAGACGTAGCCGATGGCGGAATAGCCCTTGGCGATCATCACGCGGTTCATGCCGTCGTCCAGGTAGCTCTCCTGGGTCAGGCGGTTGCGCGCGTCGTAGGTGTACTCCACCGCCGCATAGCCGGCGTCCAGCATCACGACGTCGCTGTCGTAGTAGTAGACGGAGCGGACGCAGTTGCCCGCGGCGTCGTACTCGTGGGTCACGCGGTTGGAGCCGTCCGGCATGATGGTCGGCTGACCCTCGAACATGTACCAGGCTTCCTCGGTGCAGTTGCCGTTGGCGTCCCTGGCGTAGGTCACGTAGCCGTAATCGCCGTCGATCAGTATGTAGCGCTCGTCGTCGCCGAAGTAGGCCACGCTGGTCAGGAAGCCCTGGGCGTTCCAGGTCTGAACCCTGCGGGCATAGCCCTCGCGCTGCTCCAGCAGGTTGCCGTAGCCGTCGGTGAACTCCTCGGTCAGCAGGCGGCCTGCGCTGTCGTAGGTGCACGTGCGCAGCGCGTAGCCCTTCGTGGAGATCACGGGCTCGCCGTTCACGTCGTAGTAGGCCTCGGTCAGCGGGTTGCCCAGCCGATCGTAGGTGGTGAACATGGCGGCGTAGTCGCCCCGCAGCATGTAGGGTGCGCCGGTCTCGTCGAAGTAGCGCTCGCTGAGCAGGCGGCCCTCGCCGTCATACTCGCGGACGATCTCGGCGGCGCCGGAGGTGACCGCGGCCACCTTGCCGTCCTTGTCGTAGTAGACCTCGCGCACCAGGTTGCCGGCGGCGTCGTATTCGCACACGAAGGCGGCATAGCCGTCCGGGCACTCCGCAGGCTGGCCGTCCGCGTCGTAGTAGGCCTCGGTCAGCATGTGGCCCGCGATGTCCCAGGTGTGCGCCACGCGGTGATAGCCCTCGGAGACGGTCACGGGTTCGTGGGCCGCGTCGAAGTAGGCCTCGCTGATGCGGTTCCCCATGGCGTCATAGGCGTATTCCACGCTGGCATAGCCCAGGGCCGTGTCCACCGGCTGGCGGTCAGCGTCCAGGTAGGCGACCTGGGTCAGCGCGCCATTGGCGTCAAAGGCCTGGGTGAACACCGCGTAGTTGTCGCGGTTGACGATCAGGCTGCCGTCCGCGTCGTAGTAGGCCTCCTCCAGCACGTTGCCGGCGGCGTCGCAGCTGCGCTCGAAGCGGGCGTAGCCCACGGAGGCCGGGGCGACGGCGGTGCCGTCCACGTCGTAGTAGGCGCGCATCAGCAGGTTGCCGTTGGTGTCGTACTGCTGCTCGTAGGCGGCATAGCCCGTGGACAGCAGGACCGGGTTGCCCTCGCCGTCCAGGTACTCCACGCGGCTCATCAGGCCGGTGTGGGCGTCGTAGGCAATCCTGCGGGCCGCATAGCCCTCGTTGATCAGCACGGGCTGCTGGTCGGCGCCGAAGAAAGCCTCATAGGTCACGTGGTGCTGGTCGTCATATCCGCGCTCGATCCGGGCGCTGCCGTTGACGGCCACCGGCTCGCCCTCGGCGTTGAAGTAGGCCACGGAGGCGATGTTGCCGTTCGCGTCGTAGGCGTAGCGCGCCGAAGCGTACCCGGAGGCCTGGGTCAGGGCCGAGCCGTCCGGGGCAAAGTACTTGTCCTCGGTCACATGGCCGACGTAGTCATAGCGGTGAGCCTCGACGGCGTACTGTCCGCCGGAGGTGACCAGCTGGCCTTCAGTGTCGAAGGTCGCCTGCCACAGCAGATTGCCGTTGCCGGCGTATTCGCGCAGCAGGGAGGCGTAGCCCAGGTCGATGGCCTTGGGATTGCCGTCCTTGTCGAAGTAGCGGGCCATGGTCTGGACCTGCCTGCCGTCAAAGGCGTACTCCGCGCGGTGAGCGCCGGTGGACGCGGACACATCCGCGTTGCCGTCGGCATCGAAGAACGCCTCCGCCACCAGCAGGTTGCTGTGGGGTCCGCTGTAGGTCATGTCGTGGATGTAGTAGCCATCCGTGCTCTCGCAGGGAGCACCGTTCTCATCGAAGTAGGCCTCGGAGATCGCCGGCTCGTTGGGGTCGATGCCCGCGTACTCATAGGTGATGGAGGCGTACTGGTGCTCGTCGTCGCGGGTCGGCTGCAGATTGGCGTCCAGCGTCACGGTGCGGACCACCTGGCCATACTCGTTGCGCTCGTTCACCAGGACGGCATAACCCGCCTTCTTCTCGATGGGCTTCAGGTCGGTGCCGTAGTAGCTCTCGCGCTCCACCGCGTCGGGATTCAGCTGCCACTGGCCGTCTTCGGATTCCTCGCCGCCGCGGCCATGGTAGTACAGCCACTGTATGCGGGCGTAGCCGCCCATGCACATGGTGTACTGGTCCTCGGTGTCGTAGTAGGTCTCGCGGTAGTCGAAGTCCTCACCGCCGTACTCGAGCTCCACCCGGGAATAGCCCGCGGTGATCATCGTGCGGTGGTCGTCGGCGCCGTAATAGGTGATGTAGTGCAGGCCGGAGCCGTCGTACTCGTAGGTCACCTTGGCATAGCCGCCCATCAGGCGGATCAGGTTGCCGTCGGTGCCGAGGTAGTCCGTCTCGATCACGTTGCCCGCGGCATCATAGGTATTGACCACGGAGGCGTAGCCGCCGGAGGCCAAGATGGGGTTGCCCTCGGCGTCGAAGTAGTCGGTGCGCACCAGGCGCTTCTCGGCGTCGTAGGTGTTGAACAGGCGATGCCACCGGCTCGCGCCCAGGACCTCGGTGCCGTCCGTGCCGAACACCGCGCAGGACTTCTCCCGCCCGGCCTGCAGGTCCGCCTCGTCGGCATAGGTGACGACGTACTCCGCGCCGCCCTCTTCGCCGGTCAGCGGGGAGCCGTCGGCGTTCAGGTAGCGCTTGGCGATGACGATGCCCTCGGTCTCGTCAGAGCGCTCGTAGACGATCTGCGCGAAGCCGCCGGTGGGCCGGGTCAGCTGGCCGTCGGCGCCGTAGAAGGCGGTGGACACGAGGCGGTCGTCTTCCCAGGTATCCCGGCGATAGCTGTAGCTGCCGGGGATATCCGCCCGGTTGCGATCGGCGTCATAGCGGTCCTCGGTCAGCAGGTGGGTCTCCCCATGGCTGTCCGTGTGGTAGCTGTACTCCGCCATGGCATAACCGCCGTCGGCGACGACCAGCTGCCCGTCCAGGCCATAGTACGCCTCACCCACCAGGTCGCCGCCTGATAGATGTTCTGGTCCAGCGGGTAGCCGCCGTTGGTGGCCACCACGATATCCGCCGGCACGGCCTGCGCCCGACAGCGTGAGGCCAGGAAATCGCAGCCCGCCAGATGGGCCTGCTCACAGTCCCCCGCCACGGCGTAGATGGGCCTGTGGGCGGCGTCCAGCACCACGTTGACGATGAAGGCCAGCTTCGCGGCCCGGGCAGCCCAGGCCATATCCGTGTGGATGGGATTGCCCTCCAGCACGCCGGTGCGGGCCCTGGGGTGGGCGATGAACGCGGAATTGTGGTTGTACATCACGCTGGCGCGGCCCGCCACACAGGGCAGCACGCTCTTGCGTCCCCCGGAGAAGCCGGCAAAGAAGTGGGGTTCGATAAAGCCCTCGGCAATCAGAAGGTCCGCCTCCGCCGCCAGACGGTTGACAGACAGGCGGCCGCCGGAGGGCAGCGTGCCCAGGTCCACCAGGTTTGCCCGGTCGTCGCAATCGTGGATCACGATGCGCTCGTTCCGGCAGATCTCCTCGCCGTACTTGTCCAGCAGCTCCTGCCGGGTGGTCTGCCGGTGCAGGCCCGTGGCCACCAGTATGGTGATCTCGGCCTTCGGGTTCCCCCGCCGAATCTCCCGCAGCAGCTTCGGCAGGATCACGCGGCTGGGGACGGGCCGGGTATGGTCCGACGAGATCACCACCACGCGCCGCTTGTCCCTCGCCAACTCGCAGAGCCGCGGCGCGCCGACGGGGTGCTCCAGCGCCTGTGTCACCAGCGCGTCGCCGTCCACAGGCGGGACATAGTCCGCCAGCGAAGAGGTCATCGAACCAGCGTAATGCCGTTCCTCCAGCCGGAGCCTTTGGCTCGTTTTGCCGTATGGAAGATCAAATTCAATCATGCGCCGTCACCCTATGCCCTCTGGCAGCGCCGGAAGGCTCCCATGAGCGCTTTTATGCCGCCGAGTGATAGGTGGTCATTATCTCTTCCACCTTCACCTTGATGTCCTTGCGGTTCTTGTAGGCCATCTCCATCAGCTCGCCCAGCTGCACCAGGAAGGCATCGACATCGAAGGGGATGGGGTTGCCGATGTGGATCAGGTCGTTGTCGGTCTTCCTGAGGCCTTCCTCGGCCATCAGCTTCTCCTCGTAGAGCTTCTCGCCGGGACGGAGGCCGGTGTACTCGATCTTGATATCCACGTCAGGCTTGAAGCCGCTCAGGCGGATCAGGTTGCGGGCCAGATCAACGATCTTGACGGGGGTGCCCATGTCCAGCACGAATATTTCGCCGCCGGAGGCGTAGGTGCCCGCCAGCATCACGAGGCTCACCGCCTCGGGGATGGTCATGAAGTAACGGATGATGTCGGGGTGGGTGACCGTCACCGGGCCGCCCTTTTCGATCTGCTTCTTGAACACCGGCACCACAGAGCCGTTGCTGCCCAGCACGTTGCCAAAGCGCACCGCGACGAACTCCGTGTGGATGTTTTCGAACACCCGGCCCGTCAGGTCCTTGTCTGCGTTTTCGACGCCCTCGTGGGTGAATAGCTGGGGGATCTCATTGGCCCTGCCGGCCTTGATCTTCTCGTTGAAGCTCTGAATGATCATCTCGCACAGCCGCTTGCTGGCGCCCATGATGTTGGTGGGGTTCACGGCCTTGTCGGTGGAGATCAGCACAAAGCGCTCGCAGCCGTGCACCATTGCCGCGTAGGCGGTCTTGTAGGTGCCCATGGCGTTGTTCTTGATGGACTCGCAGGGGCTGTCCTCCATCAGCGGCACGTGCTTGTGGGCCGCCGCGTGGTAGACGATCTGGGGATGATAGGTCTCGAATATGTCGTACATCCGCCGGCTGTCCCGCACGGAGCCGATCAGGGTCTCCAGGTTCAGGTCCGGATACTTCTCCTTCAGTTCCAGCTGGATGTTGTAGGCGTTGTTCTCGTACACGTCGAATATGATCAGCTGCTTGGGGCTGTGGGCCGCGATCTGCCGGCACAGCTCCGAACCGATGGACCCGCCGCCGCCCGTCACCAGCACGGTTTTGCCAGATATGAATTCGAAGACCTCCTGCATGTCGGTCCGGATGGGCTCGCGGCCCAACAGGTCCTCCACGGAGACGTCCTTCATCGCCCGGACGGAGATCTTGTCGCCGTCCACGAACTGGTACATGCCGGGCAGCTGCTTCAGCACACAATCCGTCTCGCTGCAGATGTGCAGGATGTCCCGCCGGTCCGCCACCGACGCGCCGGGAATCGCCAAGTAGATCTTGCCCACGCGGTACTTCTTCACCGCGCTCATGATCTCGTCCCGACCGCCCACGATGGGCACGCCCTCGATGAACTTGCCCCAGGCGCCCGCGTCGTCGTCGATGATGCACACCACCCGGTCGTTGATCTCCCGGTTGTGGTTCATGTCGTGCAGTATGGTCTGCCCGGTGCGGCCCGCGCCGATGATCATCACCCGGCCCGAGCGCCCCACGCTCCGCTTGTGCTGACCCTGAAGGTACCGGTAGAAGCGGAAGGAGAAGCGCGCCGCGATCAGGAAGATGAACTGCAGCAGCATGCCGAACACGTGGTACAGCACCGGCATCGGGCGGATGAAGAATATGATCACCAGCGAGTAGCCCAGCGACGTTGCCGCCGAGGCCACAAGCGTGCGCACCAGTTCATAGACGCTGGCAAAACGCCACATCACCTTGTACATCCTGCAGGCCCAGTAGATGGCCACGCAGATCAGGGCATAGATGGTGATGGTCTTGGTGTAGCAGTATAGGTACTTCCGGGGTATGGTTGAATAGTTCAGGTCAAATCGCAGCCACAGGGCAAAAAAATAGGACAGGTGGATCGCCAGCAGGTCGTACAGCATCAGCACCGCCGCGATAGCCGTCCCGCGATTGGGGCCCCTGTGGCCGTTCATTTCTGCTTTGCTCATTCAGTCTTATTCCTCATTTGAATCGGGCCGCCCGGGGCGGTTTTCCCCGAAGCGGCGCCATTCTGTCATCTATCGAGGCCGCGTCCCGGCGCGTCAATCGCCGGGGCTGGGCGCCTCCCGCTTTTCGTCGATCACTTCGAAGCCCAGCCAGACGTAGAACTGCTTTCCCTGCAGATCCACGCGCACCTCGGCGGTCTTTGCCCGGCGGTTCACCCGGGTGATCGAGCCCTCGTGATCCTTTAAAAAGCCATCCAGTATGTGGATGCGCTGTCCCTCGTCAAAATATGCCGCGGAATAACCCACCACGCCGCCGGCCTCAAACAGCCGCCTGGCCAGCTGCTCGTCCCAACCGTGCAGCCACCAGGTGCCATCCCGATAGGTCAGCAGCCGGAGCACGTGCTCCAGCCGGTTCACCGAAGCGAAGGTGGCCAGTTCCACATTCCGGAAGAACACATAGCCCGGGAACAGCGATACCCGCTCGTCCACCAGCGTGCCCCCCATGCGCCGCCGCCTCAGCTTCACCGGGGCGATCGCCTCGATGCCGGGAAACTGCTTCCCCAGCTGGCGGATGACGCTCTCCTCGCGACCCGTCCTGCAAAACAGGCAGCCGTAGCGTTCAGGCTCGCGCGACAAAGGCGCCTCTGCGTCCGTCCGGACGCGGGCTTCCCGTGCGGCGCTGCTTTCTTCAGGCATGGCTTCGCCCTCCGATCCTGTCTCGGCTCTCTCCGGGTCTGTGGTGACAGGTTCCGCGCGCCGCCGGCATCTCGGCATCCGCACCCGCCTGTCTCTGTGGAACCGAACGCCCGAAACGCGCTTTTTGCGTCTGGGCACACTCCCCGAATATATTTATTCCAATATATTATATAACACACAAAAACCACTGTCAAACAAGTAAATCGATGTTTGCTTTATGTTTTAGTTACGATGTTTTCCCTTTTTAGCTTTTCATATTTTATCCATTGCTTTTATCGGTTTTTACCTCAAAAACACACTAAAGACATGACTGTGTATTGCGCCGCGGCTTTGCCGAACCCTATCGCTCGCAGGCTCGCGATGGAGTTCGTATATCTCCCCGGGTGCGCCAGAGTGTGTTTCTAAATGCCGGGAGATGCAGTTTCGAGTGGATTTGTCTGCATTTCAAGGCGATTTCCCGCAGGCTTAGTGGGGCTAAGTCAAGGGAAATCAACGCAGAAACGCAGTCAAATACGCCGAAAATGCGCTTCAGGCATTTTAGGAACAGACTCTAACCCCCCTCCGGCGGTTGACTGGCATCGGCGCACCCAAAGGGATTCGAACCCCTGACCTACCGCTTAGGAGGCGGTCGCTCTATCCTGCTGAGCTATGGGTGCCTGTGCGCGTTCCCAACAGGGGAACATTGATATTATGGCACGAAGCCCACCGATTGTCAAGCACGCAAATGTGGAAAATTGGCGCAGGCGGCAATCGGGCGAAAACACCGCCGTTCACCCTTGAAACCGTCCGGCAAATGTGCTAAGATTAGAGCGCATTCCCGGAAAGGAACCCACTGTTCATGAAAAACCGACTGTTCTGGAGGCGATTCTTCCTGGTCGCCGCGCTGCTGACCGCGGTGCTGATCTTCTTCTTTTCCTCGCAGGACGGCGAGGAATCCTCGGAGCTCAGCAACGGCGTCACGCTGGAGGTCGCCCAGATCATCCGTCCCGACTTCGAGAGCCTGCCCCGCGCCGATCAGCAGAGCTATCTGGAATCGCTGGGCGGCGTGGTGCGCAAGTGCGCCCACTTCTGCGAGTTCGCCCTGTTGGCCTTCAACCTGATGTTCTACTTCAGCCTGAGGCGAGACGACGGCCGCCTGCGGCCCTCCCTCCCCATCGCCTGGGGCCTCGCCACCCTCTACGCCGGCACGGACGAGCTGCACCAGCGGTTCGTCAGCGACCGGGGCCCCGCCCTGCTGGACGTGGGCATCGACAGCGCCGGGGCGCTGACCGGCGCCCTCGTCGCCGCGCTGCTGCTGACGCTGCTGCTCCGCCGCGCCGCGAAGCGGACGACGCGCTGAGCCGGGGCTCACGCAAACACCCGCAGCCGGGTTCCATCCTCGAAGGAGGCTTGGAATCCGGCTGCGGGCGTTTTTGTGCGCATGATCGGAAAGCGGAACCGCTTTCCGGGTCGGCGAATTTCGAGGAACGCGCCGACAGTCATTTTGCGCAATCAGTAGTTTTCAGCCTTGATCTGGAAATAGCTCTGGGGATGGTTGCAGACCGGGCACACCTCGGGGGCCTTCTTGCCCACGCAGATGTGGCCGCAGTTGCTGCACTGCCAGATCATGTCGCCGTCGCGGGAGAACACCACGCCGTCCTCGATGTTCTTCAGCAGCTTGCGATAGCGCTCCTCGTGCTCCTTCTCGATGGCGGCCACGCCGTCAAACAGGCGGGCGATGTCCTCGAATCCCTCCGCGCGGGCCTCCTCGGCGAACTTCGCGTACATGTCCGTCCACTCGAAGTTCTCGCCGTCGGCCGCGTCCAGCAGGTTCGCGGTGGTGGTGGGCACCTTGCCGCCGTGCAGCAGCTTGAACCACAGCTTGGCGTGCTCCTTCTCGTTCTTCGCGGTCTCCTCGAACAGCGCGGCGATCTGCACATAGCCGTCCTTCTTGGCCTGGGAAGCGTAATAATCGTACTTATTGCGGGCCTGGGATTCCCCGGCGAACGCCGCCATCAGGTTGGCCTCGGTCCTCGATCCCTTCAGTTCCATGTTTTCATCCTCCTTGCCGATATTATGCTCAGCACACAGGCATCCTATCACGTCCCCGGCGCGTTGTCAATGCTAACTTGCGTCGCCCGGGCAAACCCCGAACCCGGCATCCTCCGAACGCCACGCATAAATGGAATTGCAGGGACACACGAGCGACAATACAAAGACTCGAACAGCGTTCCGGGCCGCCCATGTTCCATGGGCGGCCCGGACAGGATGTTGACAAAGTCAACAGACTGGAGGCCGCTGAAAAAGTCTGCAAGGCAAGGCGGCAAGCCTGCAAAAAAGGGAGTTTACCCGGTTGTAAATGACCGCATTTTGCAGGCGCTGCCAACGCAGCAAGCAAGAATCCCACCTGCTTTTCTTCCATCAGGTGGGATTCTTGCGATTGTGGGCTTTGTCAGCGGTCTGCCGGGCCGCCCATGTTCCATGGGCGGCCCGGATGGTTTATCTGTGCGGCAGCTAATGCGTGCAGACTCAGTCTGCGTCCGCCCGCACGCGCCAGCCGTACTTGTCCTCGATCCTGCCGGTCTGGATGCCGGTGATGGTGTCGTACAGCTTCTGGGTCACGGGGCCGATGTTGCCATCGCCGATGGTCATGACCTCGTCCATGTAGCGAAGCTTGCCGACGGGGCTGATGACGGCGGCGGTGCCGGTGCCGAAGACCTCCTCCAGCTTGCCGGACTTCTGGGCCTCGATCAGCTCGTCCACGGAGACCTTGCGCTCCTCGACCTCCATGCCCCACTGGCGGCACAGGAACAGCACGCTGTTGCGGGTGATGCCGGGCAGGATGGAGCCGTTGAGCATCGGGGTGACGATCTTGCCATCGATCTTGAACATGATGTTCATGGCGCCGACTTCCTCGATGTACTTGCGCTCCACGCCGTCCAGCCACAGCACCTGGCTGTAGCCGCCGTCATGGGCCTTCACCTGGGCGATCAGGGACGCCGCGTAGTTGCCGCCGGTCTTGGCGAAGCCGATGCCGCCGCGGACCGCGCGCACGTACTCGTCCTCGATCCAGATGCCCACGGGGGCCAGGCCGCTCTCATAGTAGGCGCCGGAGGGGCTCAGGATGATGATGAACAGGTAGGTCTTGGAGGGCGCCACGCCCAGGAACTCGTCCGTGGCGATCACGAAGGGGCGGATGTACAGGGACGTGCCCGGCTCGGTGGGGATCCAGTCCTTGTCGATGGCCACGACCTCGCGGATGGCCTGCACGAAGTCCTCCTCGGGGATCTCGGGGATGCACAGGCGCTCGTTGGACTTGTTGGCGCGCTTGGCGTTCATGTCCGGCCGGAACAGGTAGGCTTCGCCGTTCGCGCCGCGATAGGCCTTCAGGCCCTCGAACATCGTCTGGCCGTAGTGGAACACCATGGCGGAGGGATCCAGCTCGATCTTCTGGTAGGGCACGATGCGGGCGTCATGCCAGCCCTGGCCCTCGGTGTAGTTCATCACAAACATGTGGTCGGTGAAGATGTGTCCGAAGCCCAGCTTCTGGCCCGGAACCGGCTTTGCCTTGGGGGCGGTGGTTCTTTCTACCCGAATATTCAGCATGTTTATCGCTCCATTCTGCATGTATTGGGAAAACAACTTGCATTTATGATACCGCGCTAACTTGTGAAAATCAAGTCCCGACCTGCGTTATTTCTATTATCTTTACATTGCCCCGCCTTGTTTTCCCCCGCTGCCTGCTGTATAATTGCCGTACACTTAAATACGAGACAGTTCGAAGCCCTCCTGTCTGACGGACGCGCAAGCGCTCCCGAAAAAACAAAACCAGGTCAAGCGCCCCGCGGCGCTCAGATGGGCATGGATGGAACTCCATGCCCTTTCTTTGCCGGCCTTCACGGAGCTTCACTGCCAACAATCAAGGGAGGAAAACCCCATAAGCCGTTCCAATACCCCCGGCAAGCCCCGGTTCACCACCCGCTCCATCGTCCGCGGCGGACTGATCGCCGCCATCTACGTGGTGCTGACCCTCATCTTCCAGCCCATCAGCTTCAGCATGAACAGCCCGCTCCAGTTCCGCGTCTCCGAGGCGCTGACGCTGCTGCCCATGCTGACCGTCGACGCCGTGCCGGGCCTGTTCGTCGGCTGCCTGCTGGCCAACTGGCTGGGCGGCGGCATCTGGTTCGACGTCGTCCTCGGCGCGCTGGCCACGCTGATGGCGGCGCTGTGCACCCATCAGACGCGGAGCAAGTCC
Source organism: uncultured Eubacteriales bacterium (assembly GCA_902801165.1). Lineage (GTDB taxonomy): Bacteria > Bacillota > Clostridia > Christensenellales > Aristaeellaceae > UBA2862. The sequence goes on from CADCHI010000017.1 coordinate 90,079, forward strand.
GTCCTGGCGGCCATCTTCCCCACCCTGTTCAACGGCCTGATCGTCGGCCCGGTGGTGTACTTCGCCTACGTGCGCGCCCCCGGCGCTCCCGTCAGCCTGCCCACCCTCGCGCTGTACATGGGCGCGGTGGCCCTGGGCGAGTTGGTGGTGTGCTACGTGCTGGGCCTGCCCCTGGTCCAGGGCTTGAAGCGCCTGCCCAAGGACCTGCTGGAGGGCTGAGGCCGCCGCGCAAAAGCATACATGAACGGCCCCCTGTCCGGCGAAAGCCGAGGCAGGGGGCCGCTTTTTTTCTTCAACTGTTCCGCCTCAGAGCACGCCCTTCTGCAGGATGATGCAGCCGTAGGGCTGGCGCTCGCTGGTGGAGATGGTGATGTAGGCCTTCATGGCCTTGTCGTAGAACTTCGTTCTCTCGATGGTGCCGATGCAGGCGGTGTCATAGCCGTGCTTCTTGACGGTCTCCTTCACCGCGTCCCACACGGGGTTCGACTCCACCACGATGCCGGAATCGGCGTCGGGCACGATGTACTGGATGGGCTGCTTCTCATATTCCACGTCCAGCGGCACCAGCTGGAGGATGGCGTCCAGCATCTCGACGCTGCCCACGCCCTTGGCCTGGATGCTGACCCCGTTGGGGCACTTGGTCACATGGGGATAGAAGTGGTCCGCGATGACGATCAGGTCGCCGTGACCCGTGTCCGCCAAGGCCTTCAAAAGATCGGAACCGATGATGTCGGGGATACCGCGCAGCATAGTATGGCCTCCTTTGGTGGTATTAATTGGAAGTTGTCTGAGTCAGGGAAAAGGGAATAGGGAAAAGGGAAAAGGAAAAGCAGTTGCCACGTAGGAGCGCAACCTTCTTGGCTGCCTTTCTGGGGGGGCCGGCACCGACGTAGTCGGTGACTGAGAGGTCGTAACCCTCAAACATACCGTAAAACAAAGCATTTCGTGAAAGGGGAGGCAAGGCTGCCGCGTTTCGATCAAATGCTGGTGTTCCAAGCGGCAGCCACTATTCCTTTTCCCTTTTCCCTTATCCCTTTTCCCTCGGCATCAGCCCCGCAAATTCCAATTTACGTCCGCACGCGCCTGACCGCCTCCTGCCACCCCTGATACTTCGCGTCGCGGGTGGCAGAATCCATGTCCGGCGCATAGGACGTGCGCTTCAGGACGTTGAACACGTCCTCGCTATAGATGCCCATGGCGAGCCCCGCGGCGTAGGCCGCGCCGATGCCGGAGAGCTCCTCGGAATCGGGGATGCGCACGGGGATATTCAGCATGTCGGACTGGAACTGCATCAGGTAGGCGTTTCGGGTCGGGCCGCCGTCCACCCGCAGCTCGCCGATGGGCATGCCGGCGCTCTCGCCCATGGCCCGCACGATGTCGGTGATCTGATAGGCGATGCAGTCCAGCGCCGCCCGAACGACCTCGTTCTTGCCGGTGGCGCGGGTCATGCCCACGATGGCCGCCTCCGCGCGGCTGTCCCAGTAGGGCGCGCCCAGGCCCGAGAAGGCGGGCACCAGATAGCAGTGGTCGCCGGGGTTGGCCTGCCGGGCCAGCGCTTCCGTTTCGCCGGGGCCGCCGATGAGCTTCAGGTCGTCCTTCAGCCAGGTGATCACCGCGCCGGTGTAGTTGATGTTGCCCTCCAGCACGTAGTTTACCTTGCCGCCGATCTTCCAGGCGAGGCTCGTCACCACGCCGGTGTCGCTGAGCACGGGCTTCTCGCCGATGTTCATCATGATGGACGAGCCGGTGCCGTAGGTGGCCTTGGTCATGCCGGGTTCGAGGCAGCCCTGTCCGAACAATGCGCCGTGGCTGTCGCCCAGCACGCCGCGGATCGGGATGGGCCGATCCAGCCAGCCGCAGAAGTCCGTCTCGCCGAAATCGCCGTCGGAATCGGTGACAACCGCCATGCACCTGGGATCGATGCCGAAGATCTCCAGCATGTCCGGGTCCCACTGCAGCGTGGTCAGGTTGAACAGCTGGGTGCGGGAGGCGTTGGAGTAGTCCGTGCAGTGCCGGTGGTCGAGGCTCAGGTTGTACACCAGCCAGCTGTCGACGGTGCCCACGCAGATCTCCCCCGCGCGGGCCCTTTCGGACACGCCGGGAACGTTCTGCATGATCCACGCCAGCTTCGCCGCCGGGAAGTAGGGCGACAGGTTGATGCCCGTGGCGCGGCGCACCACGTCGGCATAGCCCTGCTGCTCCAGACCCTCGCAGATCGCTACGCCGCGCGAGCACTGCCACACGATGGCGTTGTACACCGGCTTGCCCGTGGCGCGGTCCCAGGCCACGGAGGTCTCCCGCTGGTTGCTGATGCCCAGCGCGGCGATGTCCGACTTGTCGATGCCCGCCTTCGCCACCACGTCCTTGGCCACCTGCACCGTGTTGCGCAGGATCTCCTCGGGGTCGTGCTCCACCCAGCCCTTTTCGTTGATGATCTGCCTGTGGGGCAGGTCCGCCCGGCACAGCAGCGCGCCCCTGTCGTCGAACAGCAGCGCCTTCGTGCCCTGGGTGGACTGGTCGATGGATAGGATGTATTTGCTCATAATCGAACTCCGTTCTCATATCAAATTAGGAATTAGGATTTGGGAATTAGGAATTGGCTGCCCGCGCAGGGTCTCCATAGTTCCTAATTCCTCATTCCCAATTCCTAATTGTCAGATATTCTCCTTCACGGTCTTCGCGATCCCCTCGGCGTTCAGGCCGTAGTGGTCGAAGACCTCCTTGGACGTGCCGGTGATGACGGGCGCGTCGGGCAGGGCGAGGTTGATGACCTTCTTGGGGTCGTTCGCGCCGATGACCTGGCTGACCATGCTGCCCAGGCCGCCGAAGGGGCTGTGCTCCTCCACAGACACGACCACTTTGACGCCCTTGGCGGCGTCCAGCAGGCCGTTCACGTCGAGGGGCTTGACGCAGTACATATCGAGGACCGTCGCGCTGATGCCTTCGGCTTTGAGCAACTCAGCCGCGTCCTTGGCGGGCTTGACCATCTCGCCGCAGGCCACGATCAGGGCGTCGGTGCCCTTGGTGACGACCGTCGCCTTGTCCATCTCAAAGGGCACGTTGCCCTCCTCGTAGGTATCCTCCACGGCGTTGCGGCCGATGCGGATGTAGGCGGGCTTCTCGTCCTTCAGCAGCGCCTCGAACAGGCAGCGGGTCTGGAAACGGTCGGAGGGCAGGTAGACGCGCATGCCGGGGATGGCGCACATGCCCGCGATGTCCTGAGCGGAGTGGTGGCTCATGCCCAGCGCGCCGTAGCTGACGCCGCCGGAGATGCCGATCAATTTCACGTTGGTCTGGGAGTAGGCGCAGTCCACCTTGGCCTGCTCATAGGAGCGGGTGGAGAGGAAGGACGCCGGGGAGGCCGCGTAGGCCTTCTTGCCGCACTTCGCCAGGCCCGCGGCGATGCCCACCAGGTCCTGCTCGGCGATGCCGACCTCCACGAACTGCTCCGGGAATTCCTTGGCGAAGGGGGCCAGGGACGCGCTGCCGCGGGAATCGCTGCACAGCACCACGATGTCCTTGTCCGTCTTGGCGTGCTCGGAGAGGACCTCGCAGATGATCTGCCTGTTGGTGATTTTATTCATTTGCGAACGCCTCCTCGTATGCCTTGAGATCCTTCATGATCTGCTCGTATTCCTCCTGGGACGGCACGTGGTGGTGCCAGCTGGCCTTGTTCTCCATGACGGCGGAGCCCTTGCCCTTGGTGGTGTTGGCCACGACCAGGGTCGGGCGGGACTTCACGGTCTTGGCCTCGTCGAAGGCGGCGTTCATGGCGTCGATGTCGTTGCCGTCCACGCTGATGACGTTCCAGCCGAAGGCCTTGAAGCGCTCCTCGACGTAATCCTGGTGCATGACCTCCTCGGTGGTGCCGGAAATCTGCAGGCGGTTGCGGTCAACCACCGCGCACAGGTTGTCCAGCTTGTACTGGGTCGCGCTCATGGCGCCCTCCCAGACGGAACCCTCGGCCAGCTCGCCGTCGCCCATGACCACGTAGGTGCGGGCGTCGGTGCCGTTCATCTTCTGCGCCAGCGCCATGCCGATGGCCACCGGCAGGCCGTGGCCCAGGGAGCCAGAGTTCATCTCGATGCCCGGCAGCTTGTTGTTGGGATGGCCGATGAACTTGGAGCCGAACTGGGAATACTCCTTGATGACGGTTTCAATCGGGAAGAAGCCCTTCTCCGCCAGCACCGCGTAGAGCGCCTCCACGCAGTGGCCCTTGGACATGACGAACATGTCGCGGGTCGGGTCGTTCTGGTTCTCCGGGGAAATGTTCATGGCGTGGAAGTAGATGGACACCAGCGTCTCCATCACGCTCATGTCCCCGCCGATGTGCCCCGCCTTGCCGGCCATGATCATCTCGACCACGTCCCGGCGGAGCTTGTAGGATAATGCCTTAAGATTTCGCATATGTTATACACTCCTTTAGTGTGGAGTTTGGAGTTAATAGCTGCTGCCGCGCGGCATTCTAAACTCCACACTCCACCCTCAACACGCCACACTCAATCAGACTTCGTCAAACGTCACATCTTCGCCATGCAGGTACGCCTTCACCTTGTCCTCGATGGGGTCGTACAGGTCGGGCTTGACGCCGATGTACTTGCAGGCCTCGTAGACCACCGGCACGACATCGCCATGGATGGCGGCCACGTGGTGGATATAGGGGCCCTCGACCACCTTGGCCTCGAGGCGCTTGAGGTTGTTGACTTCGACCCACACATAGGTGCCGCGGGTCCAGGGGCCGTCGATGCCGCGGGCATGGCCCAGCAGGATGGAATACTCGCCGTCGTCGCCGTCGAAGCGCACCAGGCTCATGGGGCCGTGCTTGGCCTCGGCGGACACCGCGCCGTTCTGGGGGAAGGCCACCGGCACGCAGATGCTGGGCTTCTCCTTGGCCACGGAGATGGGCCAGGGGCCGCAGTGCTGCAGCAGCTCGCCGTTGTCGTTGTCGGGGTGGCGCACGGTCCAGTCGGAGAACATGACCCGGCGCTCGCCCATGGCGGCGGCCTCGGCGATCAGCTGGCTGATGGCGCCGTGGATATCGGTCTCGCAGATCACCGGGATGCCCTCTTCGTTGAGCAGCGCGTTGGCGGCGCAGGGCATGATGTGGATCTCGTCCTGCAGGGCGTTCCAGCACTGGATGGCGATGGCGTTGCAGCCGTACTTCGTTGCCAGGCTCTTCATGGCGACCTTCAGCGCGGCGACCTCGGTGAGGCCCTCCTCATCGATGGAGCAGGTCATGTACTCGTGGCAGTAGTCCACGACCTTCTGCACCTCGGTCTTCTCGGCCTTCCACTTGCGCATCTCGGCGTACAGCTCCGGCAGCGGGATGGGGGCCAGCTGGATGTTGAACTTCTCCAACAGCTCGCCCTCGTTGCACATGGTGGACCAGAAGTCGAAGGGGCGCGGGCCGATCTGCAGGATGCGGGTGGAGCGGAAGACCTTCACCACGTTGCACACGGCCAGGAAGTCCTTGATGCCGCGCTCGAACTCGGGGTCCTCCAGGTTGCAGTTGTTCATGTAGGTGAAGGGCACCTTGAAGCGGCGCAGCACCTTGCCGGTGGCGAACAGGCCGCACTGGCTGTCGCGCAGGCGCATGCCTTTCTCGTCCGGGCGCTCGTCCCGGGGGCCCCACAGCAGCACCGGCACGCCCAGGGCCTTGGCCAGGCGGGCGCACTCGTACTCGGTGCCGAAGTTGGCGTGGGGAATGAACAGGCCGTCCACCTTCTCGGCCTTGAACTTGGCGATGATCTTCTCAAGGCCAGCGTCGTCAAACAGCAGGCCCTCGTCGTTCACGTCGTCGATGTCCACGAAGTCGATGCCCAGCTCGCGCAGGCGGTTCGCGGTCAGCTTGCGGTATTCCAGCGCCGCCGGGGCCGAGAAGATGGCCCTGCGGGTCGGCGCGTAGCCAATTTTGATGTGTGCAGACATGGTGTATCTCCTTTTTGGGTCGATGGGGAATTGGAAGTTGTCTGAGTCAACAGGCAGTAGGCAACAGGCATCAGTCAGAATGCCGCTGTCGCGTTGTCATATATACATACGTCAAAGGGCGGCAGCCACATTTTGACTATTGCCTTATGCCTGTTGCCTGATGCCTCAATCTCACTTCGCCTCGTTCCGCGCCTACAGGGCCATCTTGTTCTGCAGGTTGCGCTGGGTCTGATCAATGACGACGGCGAGGATGATGACGACGCCGCGGATGATCTTCTGCCAGAACTCGGACACGCCGCACATGGTCATGCCGTCGTTGATGACGCCGATGACGAAGGCGCCGACGATGGTGCCCACGATGGTGCCGGAGCCGCCGGCCATGGAGGTGCCGCCCAGGACGGTGGCCGCGATGGCGTTCATCTCCCAGCCGTCGCCGGAGGCGGGGTGCGCGGCGGACAGCTGCGCGGTGTTGATCAGGCCGATCCACGCGGCGCAGAAGCCGGAGATCATGTAGACCAGGATCTTCACCCGGTCGGCCTTGATGCCGGACAGGCGGGCGGACTTCTCATTGCCGCCCACGGCCAGGATGTGCCAGCCCACGGAGGTGCGCTTGAGCAGGATCGCCGCCAGCACCGCCAGCACGGCGAACACGTACACGCCAGCGGGGATGTTCAGCCAGTTGGTGCCCAGGGCCTTCAGGCCCACGTTGCCCAGGCCCTCATAGCCGGCGATCTTGGAGAAGGTCGCGCCGTTGGAGCGCAGGTTCGCCAGGCCGCGGCAGACGTACATCGTGCCCAGGGTGGCGATGAAGGCCGCCACGTTCAGCTTGGTGACGATCAGGCCGTTGATCAGGCCGATCAGGCAGCCCGTGAGCAGCATGATCACGATGATGGCGGGCACGGAGAAGTAGATGGTCTTGCCGCCGATGGTCAGGCCTTCCTGGATCAGTCCGCCGGCCAGCATGCCCACCAGGCCCACCACGGAGCCCACGGACAGGTCGATACCGCCGGTGATGATGACGAAGGTCATGCCCAGGGCCAGTATGCCGTACAGCGCAACGTGCTTGGCGACCATCGTCAGCGTGCTGGGCTGCAGGAAGGAGGAGGACGCGAAGCTGAAGAAGATCACCAGGATGATCAGCACGATAAAGGTGCGGCCCTTCAGCAGCGTCATCAACAGCTGATTGTTGTTCTTTTTCATATTCATACCACTCCTGTCTTAAGCGCTCTTGCCCGTGCCGAGGCCGGCGTAGGAGGCGCGAACCAAGTTGTCCTCGGTGATTCCGTCGCCCTCCAGCTCCGCGGTGCACTTGCCGTTGGAAAGCACGTAGATGCGGTCGGCGATGGCCATGATCTCCTTCAGCTCCGAGGAGATGACGATGATCGAGAGGCCCCTCTCGGAAAACTCATGGATGATTTCAAAGACCTCGGTCTTGGCGCCGATGTCGATGCCTCGGGAGGGCTCGTCCATCAGCAGCACCGTGGGCTGGGTCATCAGGCCCTTGGCGATGACCACCTTCTGCTGGTTGCCGCCGGAGAGCGACAGGATCGGCAGGTGCTTGTCCGCCACCTTGATGTGCAGGTCCTGGATCTGGGCGTCCACGGCCTTCTCCTCGGCGGGGTAGTTCATCAGAAGTCCCCGGCGGAAGCTCTCCAGCGAGGCCAGCGAGGCGTTCTTGCAGATGTCCAGGCTCTGCACCAGGCCCTGCCGCTGCCGGTCCTCTGGCACCAGCGCGAAGCCCTTCTTCAGCTGGTCGGCGACGCCGCCCACCCTCATGGGCTTGCCCTGGTAGGTGATCTCGCCGGTGTGCTCCGGCCGCAGGCCCATCAGACACTCGAACAGCTCGCTGCGGCCCGCGCCCAGCAGGCCATAGATGCCCAGCACCTCGCCCTTCTTGAGGTACATGCTCACGTCATCCAGCAGCCAGCCGCCGCCGGTCTTGGGCAGGTAGATGTGGTTGAACTCCAGCACCTTCTCGGCGTGCTTCAGGTCGATGGAGCGCTGGAAGCGGTGGTACTGGGTGTTCTTGCCCACCATGTTCTCCACGATCCAGGAGAGGGTGATGTCCTTGATGTCGGCGTCGGCCACATACTTGCCGTCCCGCAGGATGGTCACGTGGTCGCCGATCTCCATGATCTCCTCCAGGCGGTGGGAGATGTACACGATGGAGATGCCCTGCTCCAGCAGCTCGCGCATGATCTTGAACAGCACCTTCACCTCCGCCGCCGACAGGGACGAGGTGGGCTCGTCCATGATCAGCACCCGCAGGTCGTTCTCCACCAGGTTCCGCGCGATCTCAACCATCTGCTGCTGGCCGACGCGCAGGTCGCCCACCAGGGTGTCCGGCGGAATCTCGTGCTCCAGGCGCTTCAATATCGCCCGCGCGCCCTCCAGGTGCTTCTTGTCGTCCAGGAAGATGCCCTTTTTCTTCTCGTGGCACATGAAGATGTTCTGGTAGACCGTCAGGTTGGGAAACAGGCTCAGCTCCTGGTGGATGATGCCGATGCCCCGGGCCCGGGCGGCGTTGGTGTCCTTGAAGAACACTTCCTCGCCGTCCATGTACATCTTGCCCGCCGAGGGCTGCTCGATGCCGGCGATCATCTTCATCAGGGTGGACTTGCCCGCGCCGTTTTCGCCGATCAGCACGTTGACCTTGCCCTTCAACAGGTCGAAGGACACCTGGTCCAGCGCCTTCGTGCCGGGATAGATCTTGTCTATTTTTTCACAGTGGAGCACTACATTGGGATCATCAAACATTGCGCGCCCTCCTGTCATTCAATGGTGATGGCGATCGGCGTAATCGTCACCTCGCTGCCGGAGGCGACCGCAGCGCCGGTGATGGTCACGGTCTTGCCCACCACGCCGTCGTCGATGGCCAGCGGGGCCACCACCAGCTCATGCAGCTGGCTGTTCAGCGCCTTGGCGTAGGCGCTCCACTCGGTCTGGTTGGTGAAGTCGGCGAAGGCCTTCACGGACTGCACGTCGCGCACGGCGGTGCCGGAGTAGATGCTGCCCAGCTGGACGACGAAGGTCTTGTCGCCGCTGTAGCCCTCGGGCACCACGGCGATGGAGTTCTTCTTGCCGTTGGCCTTGGAGATGAACTCGGTGACGCTGCCCTTCAGCGTCACGGCCTTGCCGTCGCCCAGGGCGTCCAGGTCCACCGCGCCGATGTCCTGGGCCGCGGTGGTGATCTCATCGACGATGGCACTCCAGTCGTCGCTGGAGGACGCGCCGGCGTCGAAGGCCACCTCGCCGGTGTACTGGCCCTCGGTGCCCTTGTCGATGACCTTCGCGGACAGGCAAAGGAACGCCACCAGCGCCACGCACACTACGATGATGATGATTTTGCTCTTGCTCATAATTGACTCCTTCTTGAATTGGAATTTGCAGAGCAAATTCCAAGTTAAGGCAATAGGCAACAGTCATTAGGCAACAGTCAAAATGTGGCTGCCGCGCTTTATCGCGGCATTGATTGAAAACGCGGAAGCGGCTATCTGACTAATGCCTGTTGCCTACTGCCTGTTGCCTCAGATCAATTCCAATTGATCACACAAATCCGGTAAAAAGGCGGGGGTACGCCTTTATTCAAAGCGGCCCCCCGCCGTTCGGGTGTCGATTGGGAATCAGTCGCCGGAGTACACGAAGGCGGACAGCTTGTCCACGTTCTCAGCGGTGATGGCCACGCAGGGCACCAGCTGCTTCTCGGTCTCGGGCTTGGTGCCGTCCTTGATGTAGGCATCAGCCTGCTGGATGGCCAGCTCGGTGATCGCGGCGATCTGCTGCAGAGCGGTGCCGACCATCTTGCCGTCCTTGATGTAAGCGGCAGCCTCGTCGGAGCCATCCAGGCCGATGATCTTGATGTCGTCGCGGCCGGCGTCGATGCAAGCCTGGGTCGCGCCGCAAGCCATGGTGTCGTTGCCGCAGATGATGCCGGTGATTTCCGGATGCTCCTGCAGGATGGCTTCGGTCTTCTCATAGGCCAGGGTCTGGTCCCAGTTGGCGGACTGCTGCGCCACCATCTCCAGGGTGTCGTACTCGTCGATCACGGCGTGATAGTTGTCGGAACGGACGTGGCAGTTGGTGTCGGACTCCAGGCCCAGCAGCTCGGCGTACTTGCCCTCGTAGTCCATGGCCTCGACCCACTTCTCGGCGATGGCCGCGGCGCCCTGGGCGTTGTCAGCGACGATCTGGGCGATGGCCAGGCCGGACTCGTTGATCTCACGGTCGATCAGGAAGGTGGGGATGCCCGCCTCGGAAGCCATGCGAACGGCCTCGATGGAGGCGTCGGCGCCGGCGTTGTCGCAGATGATGGCGACGGCCTTGTCGTTGATGGCGGCCTCGAACAGCTGCAGCTGGGTCTGAGCATCGTCGTCATGAGAGAAGCACTTGGCCTCATAGCCCAGCGCCTCGGCAGCGGGAGCGCCCACATCCTGCTCGGTCTTGAAGAACGGGTTGGAGGTGGAGGGGGTGATGATGTAGATGATGCCTTCCGCGGAAGCGGCAGCAAGGCTCATCACCATGATGAGGGCCAGGACGATGGTAAGGATCTTCTTCATTAGGGGGTACCTCCTTTTAATTTTCGGTCCTCCCGCGAGGACCATTGCGGTTCCCGCAGCGTTTCCGCTGCTTTCGAAAATATTATAGCGTGTCGGTAACTTAATTTCAATAAATAATTTAGTGAATATCTTCTAAATTCGCTGAATTCCAGAAATTCCCCGAAGGCGTTCGGGCACAATGCAAGAGAATGTATATTTATATGGTAAGAAAGGAAACCTGCAAATGTTCTTCCCTTTACGGCACATTTTCCAAAAGCCTTTTCCTTTGGTGAACCATACATCCCCCAAAAGCCTTCCCCTTTGGGGGACTGAACGCCCGGAAATCAGTCCAGTGGGCTGTTTTCAGTGAGGTCGGGCCAGCAGGCTCATGGAATGGTGGCAGCCCGTAGGGCTGACGGATGAGGTCGAATTTCTACAAGAAATGTGAAAGAGACCGGGGGGACGGCTTTTCTTGGCGGCATGTTTTCCGAACAAAAACTTCGGCGCTCGAACGCGATGTGGGCGAGCGCCGAAGTTTCTTGTGCCGGGAATCCGCCGCAAAAAATCCCGTCTCGACATGGAAGGCAGCGAATAGAACTGACGATGCGTGTGAAGCAGTACACTTGTGCAGCATCCGACCTCATCCGTCTTTCGGCAGAATTGCAAGCAATTTCGCCAAAATCCACCTTCCCCAAGGGGGAAGGCTTTAGAGTCTGTTTCTAAATTCGGCGAAATGCATTTTCGGCGTCCTGAACTGCATTTCAGCGTTGATTTCCCTTGACTTAGCCCACTAAGCCTGCGGGAAGCACATGCCTCATTTTAGAAACACACTCTAGGAAAACAGTCTATGGGCATTCGATCCCCAAAAGGGGAAGGCTTTTATTCTCCCCGCGCTGCTTCATCACTCATTGACGGATTTCCCCGAATCCCATATAATCAATGTGGGGTGATGGACATGGCGATCACGGCAAAAGAGCTGGCGGCCCGGCTGGGGCTGTCGGAGGCGGCGGTGTCCCTGGCGCTGAACAACAAGCCGGGCGTGAGCACGGCCACGCGCAAGCGCGTGCTGGACGCGGCCCGGGAGCTGGGCTTTGACTTCTCCCGGCGAAACGTCTCCTCCACCAGCAAGAAGGGCGCGATCTGCTTCGCCATCTACAAAAAGAGCGGCGCCGTCGTGGACGACACGCCCTTCTTCTCCTCGGTCTCCGACGGCATCAACGCCTACTGCCGCCAGGAGCGCTACGACTGCGTGATCCGCTACCTCTACGAGGACGAGGACCTCTCCGACCAGATCTACACCCTGAGCAGCTCCCAGTTCTCCGGCATCATACTGCTGGCCACCGAGATGGACGAGGCCACCCTGCGGTTCTTCTCCCGGATCAAGCTGCCCATGGTGTTCCTGGACGCCTACTTTGAAAAGCTGGACTGCAACTACATCATGATCAACAACATCCAAGGCGCCTTCATGGCCACGGAATACCTGATCCGCAAGCGCCGGACCCAACCGGGCTACCTGCGCTCGGCCTACTGGATCAGCAACTTCGAGCAGCGGGCCGACGGCTTCTACAAGGCCATCCGCGCCGCCGGGATGTCCACCTCCAAGTCCCTGGTGCACCGCCTCACCCCCTCCCAGGACGGGGCCTACGCGGACATGCGCCGCCTGCTGCAGGGCGGTGAGGAGCCCGCCAACTGCTACTTCGCCGACAACGACCTCATCGCCATCGGCGCCATGCAGGCGTTGAAGGAGGCCGGCTACCGCATCCCCGAGGACGTGGCCATCATCGGCTTCGACGACCTGCCCGCCTGCGAGTACATGGACCCGACCCTGAGCACCGTAGAGGTGCCGAAGGCGTTCCTGGGTCAGACCACGGCCATGCGCATCATACAGCTGATCGAAAACAAGGACAGCCCGCCCCTGAAGATCGAGGTCTCCACCCGGCTAAAGCCCCGCAGGAGCGTGTGAGGCCTTTGCAGAAAAACAGCGTGAATACTCTTTCACCGTATTAAAGAAAAGATCCTTCACTTCGTTCAGGATGACAGGCGTGTCGATGTCATCTTGGCGAAGCGAAGGATCTTTTCGTTGCGTCTTTGATTGGGGATACTGTGAAAGCAACCTCTCCGCCTCGCTGCGCTCGGCACCTCCCCCTGGGAGGGGAGGCAAGGCTGCCGCGCTCATACCACAGCCCCTCGGCGCCGCCGCAACCGCGTTATTCGGCGCCCTGTATTTTAGAGTGTGTTTCTAAATGCTGGGAGATGCAGTTTCGAGAGGATTTGGCTGCATTTCAAGGCGATTTCCACGGTGCCGCGTCCCAATCCACGGGATTGTTGTTGCCTTGCAGGCTTAGTGGGGCTAAGTCAAGGGAAATCAACGCTGAAATGCAGTCAAAGACGCCGAAAATGCGCTTCAGGCATTTTAGAAACAGACTCTAAGACAGTCTCACCCGTAAACCCTCACAGCACCGCCGCCGCGGCGTCCGCGATGATCTGCGCGTGATCGAAGGCGATCCCGTCGCCCTCAGGCAGCGCCGGGAAAGCCCTGCCGTTCGCGTCGAAGCGCACGTCCATCCAGCAGGCCGCCTCGGCGTCATCCCCCGCCTCGGCATCGATGGTCCCCTCGGGCAGGCGCACGGCGTAGGCCGCCGACACCGTCCAGCCCCGGGGGTCCCGCCTCGGCGCGCTGTAGATGCCCACCAGGCTGAGGGGCAGCCCGGACACGCCGGTCTCCTCCTCCAGCTCCCGGGCCGCGGACTGCTCCACCCGCTCACCCTCCTCGGCAAAGCCGCCGGGCAGCGCCCAGCACCCCAGGTACGGATGTCCGCCCCGGCGGATCATCAGCAGCTTCCAGCCCTCGCCCTGGCGGGCAAACACGGCGATGTCCGCGGTCAGCGCGGGCTTGGGATAGTTCTTCGAGCGGTGCCTCGCGATGGCCTCCGCCTCGGTCAGGCCGTTGCGGTCTCTCTTTTCACTCATGTTCTTCTCTCCTGTTTCCTTATATAAGTCAATCATTTCTCGGCGCCAGCATCCCGCCGACGGCGAAGCAGCGCCTCTCCCCGGCGAAGCCGCAGAAGGCGAACTGATCCCCGTTTCGGATCAGCTCCGTGCGCACGTCCGTCCCGGGGAGAATCTCCCCCTCGTAGCTGACGGTGAAGGCCGTCACCCGCCGGGAGGCCATCGCCCCGTGTCCCAGGGCGCTGCAGGCCCAGTCCAGGTACTTGGTGTTGTTCACGTGGCCGTTCACGTCGAAGTCGGCGTAGGGTGGCGTCATGAGGCGCGACTCCGCCTCCCCCTCCGGCAGCCGGACCGCACCCAGGGCGGGGCCGGTGGGCATGTCCCGGTTCTCGGGCAGGTGGGCCAGCACCACGTCGCTGTTCACGATGCGCCGGGTGTTCAGGTCCAGCAGCACCCACAGGCTGTTGGCCGCGCCGATCTGCGTCCCCTCGGCGTCCCGGATGGCGTTCACCCGGGGGAAGAACAGGTGCTTTGTCGGCAGGGGCCAGGTCTCCACCGAGATGGTCTCCCCCAGCCGAGGCACGCGGGTCAGCTCCACGCGGGTGCGGGAGAGCACCCAGGCGATGCCCAGGCCGTCCGTCACGTCCCGGCCGATGCCCAGCCGCGCGCAGTGGGCCGCCGCGGTCTCCTGCATGGCCTCCAGGATCGCCCCCGGCCGCCAGTCTCCATGCAGATCGCAGTGGCTGGTGCGCAGGGCGAAGCGCTCCGAATAGCTCTTTTCCATGGCTCTCCCTCTCCCTTCCTCTCAATACTCTACCACAAACCCGGCCCATGTTCAACCCCCGCCCCTTGAACTTGCGCGGCAATGGGACTATAATGAAGGCATTCCACCGCAGGAGGTTTCGCCCCCATGGAGCAGATGTCGATGTTCGCAGATTCAGGTTCCCAGCCCCTGGCGGCGCGGCTGCGCCCGCAGACGCTGGAGGAGTTCGTCGGCCAGCGGCACCTGCTGGGCGAGGGCAAGGTGCTCCGGCGGCTGATCGAGGGCGACCAGGTGTCTTCCATGATCTTCTGGGGCCCGCCCGGCGTGGGCAAGACCACCCTGGCCCGCATCATCGCCCGCCGCACGAAGGCCGCCTTCATCGACTTCTCCGCCGTCACCAGCGGCATCAAGGAGATCCGCGGCGTGATGCAGCAGGCGGAGGACAACCGCCGCTTCGGCGAGCGGACCATCGTGTTCGTGGACGAGATCCACCGCTTCAACAAGGCCCAGCAGGACGCCTTCCTCCCCTTCGTTGAGAAGGGCAGCATCATACTGATCGGCGCCACTACGGAGAACCCCTCCTTCGAGGTCAACGCCGCGCTGCTGTCCCGCTGCAAGGTGTTCGTGCTCCGCGCGCTGGAGACGGAGGAGCTGACGGCGCTGCTGCGCCGGGCCCTCACGGACCCCCGGGGCTTTGGCGGCCAGGAGGTTCACCTGCCCGACGCCCTGCTGGCGCGCATCGCCGTGTTCGCCAACGGCGACGCCCGCGCCGCCCTCTCCACACTGGAGATGGCCGTGCTCAACGGCGAGCTGGACGCCTCCGGCGGCGTCACCGTGACCGAGGAGACCCTGGCCCAGTGCACCTCCCGCAAGTCCCTGCTGTACGACAAGAGCGGCGAGGAGCACTACAACCTGATCTCCGCGCTGCACAAGTCCATGCGCAACTCCGACCCGGACGCCGCGGTATACTGGCTGGCCCGGATGCTGGAGGCCGGCGAGGACCCGATCTACATCGCCCGCCGCGTCACCCGCTTCGCCAGCGAGGACGTGGGCCTGGCCGATCCCCGGGCGCTGGAGCAGGCCGTGGCCGCCTTCCAGGCCTGCCGGCTGATCGGCATGCCGGAGTGCAGCGTGCACCTGACTCAGGCGGTGGTCTACATGGCCCTGGCCCCCAAATCCAACGCCCTGTACGCCGCCTATGAGACCGCCCGCGCCGACGCCTCGAAGGAGGTCGCCGAGCCGGTGCCCCTCCATCTGCGCAACGCCGTCACCGGCCTGATGCGCCAGCTGGACTACGGCAAGGGCTACCAGTACGCCCACGACGCCGATGAAAAGCTGACCGCCATGCGCTGCCTGCCGGATTCCCTGGCCGGGAAGCGCTACTACCGCCCCGCCGGCCAGGGCGAGGAGGCCGAACTGGTCCGCCGCCTCGAGGCCATCGAGGCCTGGAAGGACGCCCACCGGGAGGAATGAGCTCCGGCAGGCGTCTCCTTAAAAATGAATGTCGGCGGGTCCCGAAGAACCCGCCGGCCCGGAAAGCGTCCCGCCTTCCGATCCTGTTCAACTCCAGCCGCTGCCGACAGGCGCAAGACCGCCGGCCCGCCAAAAACAAATGACGGCCCATTGCCGATGCGCAATGAACCGCGGTTCGTTCGGTCCTGGAATTACAGGTCGACCTTGCCCTCAACTTCCTTGTTGACGACGTAATAGACCTTGGCTTCCTGGGGCTTCACGTAGATGTCCAGGGTCTGGATCTCGGTCAGCTTCCTGCCGGCATCCTTCCAGTCCTTCTTCACGTTCGCCTCGACGGCGCCCAGGTCGAATTCCTGTCCATCAAACTGCAAAACCATCTGCTGATTGATCTTAGCCATGATCGTTACCTCCTGTTGGAATCACTGCACCGCGCTTCCTGCGTGATGACGGGATCAATATAGCAAAATCAACGTAAATTTGCAAGATTTTTCTTGTGAAATTGCACTTTTTAAAACTGTCAATCCTCACAAACGTTTTTGTACAAGCCGGTTTTATCGCCTGCCGTATTAAGAAAATGGCATGATTTCGGGCAAAATGTTGCAAACGCCGTCCAATTGCCGCCGTTTTTGGGCCGTCGGCGTTGCGGCCGGCACAAAAATGCGCTATAATCATTCATAATACCGCGCCGGCTCCACCGCGGTCCCCCGACCGGGATTCGCCGGGAGCGTCGGCGCCGAACGGGAGCGATGAATCATGTCCTTCAAGCTGACCCCCTATACCCCGCCGGATTTCACCCAGCCCTTCCTGGCAGACGCGCCGGACGCCCGCCGACTGCCCGCGCCTCAGGACGGCGTGGTCCCCGACGGCTACCACGCCACCACTATCTTTCCGGAGTATTTCAAGGTAGATGGGCGCTGGCTGCTGGCCGAGGAAAGCCGCATGGACTGCGTGACCGTCTACCGGGAGGGCAGGGTCCACGTGGTGGAGTTCAGGAACATCCGCCGGGGCGACGAGGTGTTCGTCGGCCGCACCGAGGACGCCAGCGAGGGTATCTACGTCTATCCCCACGGCTTCCGGGAGGCGGAATCGGACAGCCGCGACGTGTTCGCCTTCCGCCAGGGCCGCTCCCGGGAGACCGCCTTCTCCATCGACTACGACCAGCTGTACGACCTGCTGCGCTACGAGCGCGACCACGGCAGCATCCTGTGGGTCATGGGGCCGGCCTGCGCCTTCGACCACGACGCCCGGGACGCCTTCGCCGGCCTGATCGCCGAGGGCTACGTCCACGGCCTGCTGGTGGGCAACGCCCTGGCCACCCACGACCTGGAGGGCGCCTGGCTGGGCACCGCCCTGGGCCAGGACATCTACACCCAGCGCAGCCGCCCCATGGGCCACTACAACCACCTGGACACGCTGAACCGGGTGCGCCGCCACGGCTCCATCGCCCGCTTCATCGAGGCGGAGGGCATCGACAACGGCATCATTTACAGCTGCGTGCGCCACAACATCCCCTTCGTGCTGGGGGGCTCCATCCGGGACGACGGACCCCTGCCGGAGATCCACGGCGACGTGTACGACGCCCAGAACGCCATGCGCGACTGCGTGCGCAGGGCCACTACGGTCATCTGCATGGCCTCCACGCTGCACACCATCGCCACCGGCAACATGACGCCCTCCTTCCGGGTGATGCCGGACGGCACCGTCCGCCAGGTCTACTTCTACAGCGTGGACATCTCGGAATTTGCGGTGAACAAGCTGGGCGACCGGGGCAGCCTCTCCGCCCGCAGCATCGTGACCAACGCCCAGGACTTCATCGTCAACGTCTACAAGGGCGTCCACCGCGCCTGATCGGCGTTCCGCGTCTCTCCGAGAGGTCATTTTCCCGCCTCTTCGCGGGAAAACGCGCCATATCCAACAATATGCCCTTTCCCCGCGGGATGCCGCGCAAACCATGCTCTCTCGCCTGGAATGACAACAATTGACCATGCCTGTCGCAACCAACGAGCAACCCATTGTTGAAACTACGTTACGGCCCCGTTATAATAATGGCACAGGGCGTTTCGTCCATCGGCATCACCGCCAACATGGCTCAGGCGGAATGATGGGCCCAACGCCGACCGAGGAGGATGAAGAAGCATGGACAACAATGCGTCGAAGGCGCTGGCCCCGTCCCGAAGCCGCTTCCCGGACGGGTTTCGCATCATGCGGGGCAAGCACGAGTACGTCACCTACATTGAGCACGCCTCCCTGCGCATCTGGTATTCGGACATCCCCTGGCACTTTGAGAGCCACACCCACTCCGCCGTGGAGATCATCATGCCGCTGAAGGGCGAGGTCGTCTACACCCTGCCGGAGCGCGTCTACCGCGTCCAGGCGGACGAGGCGCTGATCGTGCCGCCGGAGCACGCCCATGACCTGGTCATGGAGGAGGGCAGTTCCCGCTATCTGCTGCTGTTCGAGCCGGACAGCATCTTCGGCATGCGGGACATGCAGTTGATCAGCTGCCTGCTCAAGAGCCCCATCTACATCACCGGCCAGCCCGCCTTCCAGGAGAAGGTCCGCCAGCTGCTGACGCAGACCGTGGAGTGCTACGAGCGCAAGGACCCCCTGTGGAACTCCCTGTGCTATTCCTACCTGCTGCAGATGTACGTGCTGATCGGCCAGCACTACGCCCAGCAGGGCTTCCAGCACGACGCCGGCCAGCGGCGGATAGACCCGGAGATCGTGGACAGCGCCCGCCTGTACATCGACCAGAACTTCACCCGGGACATCTCCCTCAGCGACGTCAGCGCCTTCACCGGCTTTTCGAAGTACTACTTCTCCCGCATCTTCAAGCAGCAGCTGGGTACCTCCTTCTCGGAGTACCTGCGCCAGAAGCGGCTCTCCATGGCCGAGGACCAGCTGATCCACTCCCGCACGCCCATCCAGGAGATCGCCATCAACGCCGGCTTCGGCAGCATCGCCACCTTCAACCGGGTCTTCCGGGAGGCCAGGAACTGCTCCCCCTCCAAATACCGGGAGATCTACGGCGACTACATCTGACCGCCGCGGCGGCACATAAAACAGCCTCTGGCGAGAACGTCGGCGGCTGTTTTGCGTTTGCTGGTTTTTTTGCTCTTCACGGAAACTTGGGAGAATTGAGAGCCCCTCTCCGCCCTTAACGCTTCGCTACGCCTTCGGCCACGGGCACCTCTCCCCCTCACGGGGGCGAGGCAAGGCTATCTCAGTGCTTGGCTCGCCCCCCGACGGGGGGGAGAGCTGGCAGCCGTAGGCTGACTGAGAGGGGGATTCCCCAAGAAAACGTAAAGAACACGTTTTTTCAACGACTTGAGGCCCCTTCCACACGGGAAGGGGCCTCATTTTCATCACATATATGATCAGTCGGACACGTAGGGCATCAGGGCGATGGTACGGGCACGCTTGATGGCCGTAGACAGCTGACGCTGATGCTTCGCGCAGGTGCCGGTCATGCGGCGGGGCAGAATCTTGCCGCGCTCGCTGGTGAAACGGCGGAGCCTGGCCACATCCTTGTAATCAATGTGCTGAATCTTGTCTACGCAGAACGCGCAGACCTTCCTGCGCGGCTTGCGGCCGCGGGGACGGCGAATGCGCTCGCCTCTCTCTTCAGACATGTTCCTGTTCCTCCTTTTCGGATATAAGGGGATGCCTCGGGGCATTCCCAAAGAAGAATTTGCCGTGGCAATGCCACAGGCCGGAAGGACCGACGCTTCAGGCTGCTCAGAAGGGCAGCTCGTCGTCGTCGACCTCGGTGAAGTCGTTCATCGCAGGGGCTGCGGGCCGTGCGGGCGGGGGCGTCGGGCCGTTGTCGCGGGGACGCGGGGCTCCGGCAGCCTCGTCGCGGCTGCCCACGGCTTCGATATTTTCGGCGATGATCTCGGTCACATAGCGCTTGGAGCCGTCCTGCGCATCATAGGAACGGTTCTGGATGCTGCCTTCCACCGCAACCCTGCGCCCCTTGGCGAGGTACCGGTTGCAGAAGTCGGCGGTCTGGCGCCATGCGATCACGGTAAAGAAGTCCGCCTCGCGCACGCCCTGCTGGTTGGCAAAGCGGCGCTGCACAGCAATGCGGAAGGTCGACTGGGAGATTCCGCTCTGCGTGGTGCGGGCCTCGGGATCATTCGCGAGGTTACCGATCAGGATGACTTTGTTCATACTTCACACCATCCTTTGTGGGACGCTGTTATTCGGCCTCAGACTCGGGCTTTTCGTCGTCGACGACCTCAGCAGCGGGCGCTTCGGCAGCGGGAGCTTCCTCGGTGGCAGCCACGGGCGCCTCGGCGGCGGAAGCAGCGGCCTCACGGGCGGCGTAGGGACGCAGCGGCTCGCGCTTGGCGGGCAGTTCGCCCTCGTAGCGCACGGTCAGGTAACGCAGCACGCTGTCGGAAATCTGCATGTTACGCTCGATTTCGCGGGGCAGATCGGCGGGCGCCTTGATGTACATCAGCACATAGTAGCCCTCGGTCTTATACTGGATGGCATAGGCCAGGCGGCGCTTGCCCCACTCGTCTACGCGATCCACCTCACCGCCATTCTTCTTCACGAGTTCGGAAAAACGGTTGATCAGCTCGGTCCTGGCGCTGTCTTCCAGCGTAGGATCGATGACGTACATGACTTCATACTGGTTCATGTTCTTTTTCACCTCCTTATGGACTTCGGCCACGGCCGGTTAACCGTGGCAAGGATGCGCCAACAGTTATTATACAACAAAACGCGGTATCGGACAAGCAAACATTGTGAAAAGTTTTGGATATTTGACCGGCGAATTCCGTTCCAGACTATTGCGGGTGCCGCTCGCACCAGGCCCCGATGGCCCGGGAGGCGAAGTCCGCCGTTCCGGGGCCGCCGGCGGCGTCGATGTTCTCGGCAAAGCGGCCCTCCCCGGCGTACAGCGCGCCGAGGCTGCGCAGGATCTGGGGCGTGCAGTCGTAGTAGTGCCGGGTGATGTAGTCCCGGAGCCGCTCCACCAGCGCCTGGGCCCGCTCGCCGTCGGCGGGCTCCCCCGGCTGGGGGTGGAACTGCGCCAGCAGCGCCATCAGGCCCTCGCCCAGCGCCTTCTCGTCCGCGCGGCTGCGGCCCTTGCGCTTGCCCTCGTATTCCTTCCAGGCCGGGGTGCTCTCCCAGCTGCGCCGCGCCTCGGCGGCGTATTCGTCGATCTTCGTCGTATCAAACGGTTCAAAACTCATATGGCTCATTCCTCTCAAGAGTAGTCCGCTGGCCAGCGTGATCAGGTTGTCCAGGTGCTCGCGGCGCAGCTTCAACAGCTCGACCTGCTGCTCCAGGGCCCGGTTCCGGTCGAAGGACGGGCTGTCCAGTATGCGCCCGATGTCCTTCAGCGGGAATTGCAGCTCCCGGAACAGCAGGATCAGCTGCAGCCGCTCCAGCGATCCGTCATCGTACAGCCGATAGCCCGCCTCCGACAGCGCCGCGGGCTTCAGCAGCCCGATGCTGTCGTAATGGTGGAGCGTCCGCACGCTCACGCCGGTCTTTTCGCTGACCTCGTGTACCGTCATCATCTCTCCGTGCCTCCCTTCAAGCGCCTCGCTTCAAGGGGATCATACACCCTGACGTTGCGTGAGAGTCAAGCCCTTTATTACAGGTTGTACAGCTCGCCGTACTTCTTCTTCAGGTAATTCACGTAGCAGTTGGGGTCGAAGGGACCGCCGCAGCCGTTGAGCACCAGCTCGTCCGGGGTCAGCAGCTGGCCGTAGTGGTGGATCTTCTCGCCCAGCCACGCGGTGATGGGCTTCAGGCTGCCGCTGCGCACCGCGCCCCAGACGTCCACGTCCTTCTCCATGTTCGCCAGCATCTGCACGCCATAGGCGCTGCCCAGGGCGTAGCTGGGGAAGTAGCCGATGGCGCCGAAGGACCAGTGGCTGTCCTGGAGGCAGCCGCGCCGGTCGTCGGGCACCTCCACGCCCAGGTATTCCTTGTACATGCGGTTCCACTCGCCGGGGATGTCCGCGGTCTTCAATGCGCCGGAGATCATGGCCTTTTCCAGCTCATAGCGGATCATCACGTGAATGGAGTAGGTCAGCTCGTCGGCCTCGGTGCGGATCAGCGACGGCGTCGACAGGTTCGCGGCACGGTAGAGCTTTTCCGCGTCCACGCCGGCCATCTGCTCGGGGAACAGCGCCTTCAGCTCGGGCAGCAGCACCTCGCAGAAGGGGCGGCTGCGGCCGATCAGGTTTTCATAGAAGCGGCTCTGGCTCTCGTGGACGCTCATGGAGCTGCCGCCGGCGAGGAACGTGCCCTGGAGCTCGTCGCCCACGCCCAGCTCGTACAGCGCGTGGCCGCCCTCATGGACCACGCTGTACAGGTTGGAGAGCACGCTGTCCTCGTGGTAGTGGGTGGTGATGCGCACGTCGTGCTTATTGAAGCCCTCGGTGAAGGGGTGCTCGGTCTCGCCCACGGCGCAGTCGTCGCGGTCGAGGCCCATGATCTGCATCACCCGGTCGGTGAACTTCTTCTGCAAATGGACGGGATAGGACTGCTCCAGGAAGGCGGTGTCCGGCTTCGGCCTGGCGGCCACCTCCAGGATCACCGGCGTCAGCTCCCGGCGCAGCAGCTCGAAGAAGGGGTCCAGCCGCTCGTGGCTCAGGCCCTTCTCATAGCCGTCCAGCAGCACGTCATAGGCGGGCGCGGCGGGGTTCTTGCGCTCGGCGAAGCGGCGGTTATAGGCGACGATTTTATCCAGGTAAGGCGCATAGGAAGCGAAGTCGCTGGCCAGCTTGGCGTCGTGCCACACCTGCATGGCCTCGGCCATCAGCTGCTGGTAGGCCATGTACTCCTCGGCGGGAACCAAGGTGAGGTCGTCCCGGCTCTCCTTGAGCAGCGTCACCTTGCGCAGGTCCATCGCGCACAGCTTATCCTTTTCCGCCAGCAGGGTCTCGATCAGCTCGCCGGTCTCCTGCGAGGTGACCCGGTTGTGGATGATGCCGCTGAGGAAGGCCATGGTCTCGCCCCGGGCGGGGGCGGAGTTGCGGGGGGCGACGGTCTCACCGTCGTAGTTCAGGCATCCGATGGCGTGGTTATAGGCGCGCAGGGTGGCTTCCAGCTCCTTGAGCGCGTTCAGGGCTTCGTTCAGGTTCATGTCAATGCCTCCGTTAAAATTTTGTCAGCGGTACTATTGTAGCACGAAACCCGCGAAAGGGGAAGGGATTTTCAATTGACGGGCGGTGCCGAGCGTGCTATTATTTAATTGACTGAAATTCTGGCGGCACTGCCGCCGATACCGAGGAGAGAATCAATATGAACGCGAAAACTGCCGTGCGCAAGGCCCTTGAAAACGGGCTTGTGGTCCCCGCCTTCAACATTCCCTATCCGCCGATGCTCAAGCCCGTGGCCCAGGCCATCGCGGACGAAAACAGCGTGGCCATGATCCAGGTGGCCCGCCTGGAGTGGGAGAAATTCGAATCCGTCAGCCTGGAGAACATCGCCGAGGAATACGGCAAGTACGCCGTGGAGGGCCACACGCTGCTGCACCTGGACCACGTGCCGGTGATCGACGAGGACCACCTGGAGGTGGACTATCTGCCCATCATCCGCCGGGCCATCGCCGCGGGCTACCAGAGCGTGATGATCGACGCCTCCCGTTTGGACCTGGACGGCAACATCGCCGCCACCCGCTCCGTAGCGGACCTCGCCCATGCCGCCGGCATCCCCGTGGAGGCCGAGTTGGGCGCGGTGATGGGCCACGAGACCAGCCAGGCGTCCATCCCCTATGAGGAGATCTTCGCCCGCCGCCTGGGCTTCACCGAGGTGGACGACGCGCTGCGCTTCGTGAAGGAGAGCGCCTGCGACTGGCTGAGCGTGGCCGTGGGCAGCGTGCACGGCGCCATCGCCAGCAACCTGAAGGACCAGAAGAAGCCCGCCGCCAAGCTGGACATCGAGCGCATCGCCCAGCTGCGCGAGGCGCTGGACATCCCGCTGGTGCTCCACGGCGGCAGCGGCATCGAGAACGACTACATCGTCCGGGGCATCCGCGCCGGCATCGCCAAGATCAACGTGGGCACCGAGCTGCGCCAGCCCTACGAGCGCGCCATGCGGGAGAAGAACGACGTGGAGTACGCCCGCGAGAAGGTCTACCTGCGCTGCCGCGAGCTGATCCGCGACTTCCTGCGCACCGCGAACGACGCCCCCATCCTCTCTTGAGCCGGCAGGGCTGAGCGCAGGGCGCTCAACCCCATTTGCTACCGCCTTGAGCGCGGGGCGCTCAACCCCGTTTGCTGCCGCCTTTCTATTATCAATTCCCAGCGCCACTGATTCAAGCGCTGGGAATTTTCCTTTGCAGGGGGTGCTGATCTGTGTGGGTATAGGCAGGGCGCTCAACCCATCTGCTGTCGTCTTGAGCGCAGGGCGCTCAATCCCGTTTGCTGCCACCTTTCTATTATCAATTCCGTGCGCCATTGATTCAAGCGCTGGGGCCGGCAGGGCCGGCGGCCATCTGCTGCCGCCTTGAGCGCAGGGCGCTCAACCCCATTTGCTGCCACCTTTCTATTATCAATCCCGTGCGCCATTGATTCAAGCGCACGGGGCCGGCAGGGCCGGCGGCCATCTGCTGCCGCCTTGAGCGCAGGGCGCTCAACCCCACTTGCTACCGCCTTTCTGATATCAACCCCGTGCGCCATTGATTCAAGCGCACGGGGTTTTCGTATGTTCTATGCGGTTTTTAGAGGTTCTTCACTGATAATCGAGGATTAATAGTCCGCTCTTAGTCGACGCTATGTACAGATCCTTCACTTCGTTCAGGATGACAAACGTTTTGACGCGGTCATCCTGAGCGCAGCGAAGGATCTCATATAAATGAAGAATACTGCGAAAATGGCATCTTCGGACTGCTCTCCCGAGATAGGCAGAAAAGGTCTACGACCAAAGCGCGACAGCCTTGGCTCCCCTTTCAGGGGAGCTGGCACAGCCGCAGGCTGTGACTGAGAGGTCGTTCTTCTCCTCGAAACGCCTCACACCCTGCGGATCACCGTCGGGTCCATTTTGCCCAGGTCGGTGCAGCCGGTGTAGGCCATGGCCTTGCCCAGCTCCGCGTTGGCCTTGAGCAGGTAATCCCGCACGCCCTCCGCGCCGCCCTGCTTGATGGCGGTCATCAGCGGCCGGCCGATGCAGACGCCGGCCGCGCCCAGAGCCAGGGCCTTGAAGGCATCCATGCCAGTGCGGATCTCGCAGTCCACGAAGATCGGTATCGCGCCGTTCACCAGCCTTGCGATCTCCGGCAGGATGGCCAGCGGCGGCACGGCGTACTCGATGCGGTTGTTATGGTGGGACAGCACCAAGCCCTTTGCGCCGGCGGCCAGGCAGCGCTCGGCGTCCCGGCAGCTGAGCACGCCCTTGACGATCACCGGCAGGCGGGTGCCACGGCAGATCGCCTCCAGCTCCGCGGTGCGCAGCGCGGTCATCTCCCAGCCGTCCACGATGTCCGGGCCGCCGTCCTCGCCGAAGGGATGGTCGATGTCGATGCCCACCGCCAGCAGGCCCAGCTGCTCCGCGTGGGCGATCTTGCGGCGGATGATGTCCCGGTCGGTGTAGGGCTTTATGATCTCGATCATCCGCGCGCCCGAGGCCGCCAGCCGGTCGATCTCGTCGTCGTCGGCCATGCCGTACCACAGCACGGCCTGGGCCTGTGCTGCGCCCTTGGCCAGGGCGTCCCCCGCGCCGGGGAACATGAAGTGGTCCAGGTGGGACAGCGCCGCCGTCATGATCGGAGAGGCGAAGCGCTCGCCGTACAGCGTGAAGTCCAGCGTGGGGTTGGTGGAATCCATGTAGCGGGTCTCGATGCGCAGGGAGTCGATGTACTCCCGGGCGATGCGGTTGGAATTTCCGATGTCGGACATGGGGTTTGCCTCCTTGGTGGTCGGTCACTTCTTCATTCGGTTCATGGCGAAGCCCAGGCCGGCGCCCACCGCGCCGCCCACGATGTGGGCCATGTAGGAAACGTTCTCACGCACGGCCACCGCCTGCCACACCTGCTGGCCGATGTAGAGCACGGCCACCAGTATGAACGTGACGGGGATGGCGTCGTCCGTGGTGCGGGTGATGGAGGACAGCAGGATCATCGCGAACACGATGCCGCTGGCGCCCAGCAGCCGCGTGGCCGGGAAGAAGGCGAAGTTAATCAGGCCCGTCAGCAGCGCCGCGGCCAGCATGACGAGGGCCAGGTTTGCCGAGCCGTACTTCTCCTCCAGCATCGGGCCGAGGAGCAGAATGTACATCATGTTATTCAGCAGGTGGTTCCAGTCGGCGTGGCCGAACACGTGGCACACCATCCGCAGCCACACCAGCGGGCTGGCCAGCGACGACCGGTACACGCTGAACACGGCCCGGTTGCTGGCCCCGCCGGTCAGCAGGTTCAGCACCATGGCCGCCAGGCAGGCGGCCACAAAGCCCAGCACCACCGGAGAATTGAAGGACACGTTCAGCCGGCGTCCGCTCCTGTTCTGACTCACGGCTGTTCCTCCTCTCCCGTCTCCCAGCGAATGTCCCTCAGCGCGATGCCCTCGCGCCGGGCGATGGCCGCCAGGTCGTCAAACTCGGGCTTGATTCGCTCCACTCCGAAGCCCCGGGAGCGCTTGCCCCGCACGGGACCGTAGGGGGTGGAGAGCGTCACCGCTTCCCGCCGCAGGGTGTAGCGCCGCAGGGTCTGGCAGCGCACGCCGAGGGTCGCGGTGTGCTTCAGCATCAGCTCCGCGAATTCCCTCTCCCGCTCCGGCGGGCACAGGCAGCACAGCAGCGTGCCCGGGCGGTCCTTCTTCATCTGCGCGGGCAGCGCATAGACCTCCAGCGCCCCGGCCTCCCGCAGCGCCTGCATGGCGAAGCCGATCTCCTCGGCGGTCATGTCGTCCAGGTTGCAGCTCAGCTCCGACACCGCGCCGCCGGTATCCTCGGTCTCGCCCAGCATGACCCGCACGCAGTTGGCCCACTCGAAGTCCTTCATGCCCATGCCGTAGCCGATCCGCTCCACAGCCATCGGCGGCATGGCGCCGAACCGGTCGGCGAAGTGGGTCAGCAGCGCCGCCCCCGTGGGCGTGCACAACTCGCCGCGGATCGCGCCGCCGTAGATCGGCACGCCCTCCAGCAGCCGCGCCGTGGCCGGGGCGGGCACCGGCAGCACGCCGTGGGCGCAGCGCACCTGGCCGCTGCCCACGTGCACCGGGGAGACCACCACCTGTTCCACGTTCAATTGCTCCATCAGCGCGCAGACGCCCACCACGTCGGCCACGGCGTCCAGCGCCCCCACCTCGTGGAAGTGGATCTGGTCCACGGGACGGCCGTGCACCTCGGATTCCGCCTGGGCGATGCGCCCGTACACCGCGCCGGCGTCCGCCTTCACGCGGTCGGAAACCGGCAGGCCGTCGATGATCCGCCTCACCTCCGCCAGCGTCGCGTGGTGGTGATGGCCGTGATGGTGTTCGTGGTCATGGTCATGTTCGTGATCGTGTTCGTGGTCGTGTTCGTGCCCATGGTCGTGGTCATGCCCGTGATCGTGGTCGTGGTCATGGTCGTGATCGTGTTCATGTCCATGATGGTATTCATGCTCATGTTCGTGCCCGTCCACGTCGAGGGAGATCTCCTCCTCCCCGTCTACGGTCACGTCGATGTGGGTGCCTTTCACGCCGCACTTCTCGGCGGCGGACCGGGCAAAGCGCACCCCGGGCAGCCCCAGGTCGTTCATGCGGTCGATGAATTCCGTCGGCGCGTCCAGCAGCTCGCTCAGCGCGGCCATCAGCATGTCCCCCGCCGCGCCCATGTTGCATTCGATGTAAAGCGTCCTCATGGATCAGTCGTTGCCTCCGCTGGGCGTCTCCGCCTCGTCGATCCCCTTCATCCGATTGATGCGATTGGCCAGGAACCCGGCCCCGAAGCCGTTGTCGATGTTCACCACGGACACGCCGCTGGCGCAGGCGTTGAGCATGGACAGCAGCGCGGACAGCCCGCCGAAGTTCGCCCCGTAGCCCACGGAGGTGGGCACGGCGATCACCGGGCAGCTCACCAGGCCGCCGATGACGCTGGCCAGCGCGCCTTCCATGCCGGCCACGGCCACCACCACCCGGGCGGACTGCAAATCCTCCATGTGGCTCAGCAACCGGTGCAGCCCGGCCACGCCCACGTCGTACAGCCGGGTGACGCGGCTGCCCAGGGTCTCGGCGGTCAGGGCCGCCTCCTCGCACACCGGCAGGTCGCTGGTGCCGCCAGAGGCCACCACCACGCCGCCCACCCGCTTCTGCTCCTGCCGGTTGGCGACGCCCACCCGGGACATGGGATCGTAAAACAGCGGCACGGCCTGGGCCACTGCCGCCGCCTTTTCCCCGTCCATGCGGGTGATCAGTATGTTCCTGCCGCCGCGCTCGATCATCTTCGCGGCGATGCCCGCGATCTGCTCCGCGGTCTTGCCCGCACCGTAGATCACCTCGCCGTTGCCGTTGCGCAGGCCGCGATGGTGGTCGATCTTGGCGTAGCCTATGTCCTCATAGGGCGCCTGGGCCAGCATCCCCAGCGCCGCCTCCGGGGTCAGCTCCCCCGCCTGCACGGCGCGCAGCGCGCGAAGCGCCTGCTCTCTGTCCATAGCCGTTCACCTGTCCTTCAAATCCAAAAGCACGATGTCAAACCAGGGGGCCAGCGCCTGCCGGATCTCCCCGCGCCGCTCCAGCGCCCGGGCCATCTGCCCCGCGGGCAGCTGCAGGCGCGCGGCGTCGTGGAACACCCGCACGCGAAAATCCGTAAAGCCCATGGCGAACAGCGCCGATTCCGCGCCCTCCACTCGCGCGAGCACCTCCCGTGTGATGGGCGTGCCGCTGGGCACGCGGGTGGCCAGGCAGGCATAGGCGGGCTTGTCCCAGGTGAACAGCCCTGCCCGCCGGGAATATTCCCGCACCATGGCCTTGGTGATGCCGCACTGGCGCAGCGGGGAGAGCACCTTCAGCTCCGCCAGCGCCCGCATGCCGGGCCGGTCCCCGGCGTCGTCCGAGGCGTTGGTGCCGTCCATGATGACGTCGCAGCCCGCTTCGGTCGCCGCCTCCAGCAGCGCGCCGAAGATGGCCCGCTTGCAGTGATAGCAGCGGTTTTCGGGGTTCTGCCGCACCGCCTCCACCGCCAGCACGTCCAGGGGCACAATGGTCATCTTCGCCCCCAGCTGCTCCGCCAGGCGGCGGGCGTCCTCCCGCTCGAAGGCGGGCTGGAAGACCGATTGGGCGTAGAAGGTATGCACGTCGCAGCCGCATTCAACGGCGGCATAGAGCAGATAGGCGCTGT
This sequence comes from uncultured Eubacteriales bacterium, assembly GCA_902801165.1. GTDB lineage: Bacteria > Bacillota > Clostridia > Christensenellales > Aristaeellaceae > UBA2862. The sequence continues at coordinate 119,005 of CADCHI010000017.1, forward strand.
CCACCCCGCCGGAAAAGGCCAGGGCCAGCTTCGGATGGGCGTCAAAGAACGCCCGAAGCGCCTCGGGCACCGTGTCCACGCGAATCATGCCACCGCCTCCCCTTGCGCATAGATTTACTTGTTTATCATAACACAACGCCGGGGGAAACGCAATGGGCAACGGCGGGCAAGCACAATATTCCATAGCGAAACACTATGTTTTCTACACTCTCCTGCGGTACACAAAAGCGGAGCCGCTCCCCTTCGGAGTGGCCCCGCCATAACTTCGCTATTCGGTTTTTCCGGCCTCTCAACCGGCCACGTTCAGGGTCACGGGCACGCGGTTGGTCAGCTGCACCTCGCCGTTGGCATCGTACACGGTGGTGACGGCCATGGCGCGATAGGTGCCGGCCTCCAGGGGCTTGCCCAGCTGGATGCTGTCGATGACCTCGCCGGGCTTCAGGGCGCCGGAGGTGTAGAGGGTCTCGCCGTCCAGCACCAGGCTCAGGGTGACGGCGTTGCCGCTGATGTCGCGGTTCACGTAGTCCCAGGTGGCGGTCACGCCGTCGTCGGCGATCTCGATCACGTTGCCCACGGAGGTGGAGACATGGGCCTCGCCGCTGGCGGGCTCGCGCTGCACGCGGTAGGCCTCCAGCTCGGCCACGTACTGCTCATAGGCGGCCTGGGCGGCGGTCAGCTCCTCGGTCTTGGCGTCTGCCTCGGCCTGGGCCTCGGTCAGCTGGGCCTGCAGGGCCTCCAGCTGGGTGGCGTCGGTCTCGGCCTGGGTGCTCATCTCGTCGATCTGGGCGGTCAGGGTCTCGATGGTCTCCTGCTGCTCGGCCAGCTCGCCGTTCAGCTGCTCCAAACCTTCCTCGGCGGCGGTCAGCCGGGCCTGCAGGGCCTCCAGCTCCGCGTCGCCTTCGGTTTCGCGCTCCAGCTCCGGAGCCGCCTCGTACAGGCTGTCGCGAATGGCCTCCAGGGCCTCCACGCGCTCCTCGACCGTCATGTCCTCGCTGCTGACCACGGCGTCAATCTTCTGGCGAACCTCGTCCAGGTCCACATTCGATACGGCCTCGGAAACCTCGCTTTCACCAGTCTGCAGGCCGGCGATGTCGATGATGGAAATCTCCAGCTGGCTCATCACCCGGGACAGCGCCCTCTCGGCAGCGGGCTGCTGGGCGGCGGGCTGCTCGGCAGCGGGTTCGCCTTCGCCGGCAGGCTCACCCTCGGCCGCGGGCTGCTCGGCGGCAGGCTCATCCTCGGCGGCGGGTTCGCTCTCGGCGGCAGGCTGCTCGGCGGCAGGCTCATCCTCGGCGGCGGGTTCGCTCTCGGCGGCAGGCTGCTCGGCGGCAGGCTCACCTTCGGCGGCAGGCTGCTCGGCGGCAGGCTGCTCGGCGGCAGGCTCACCTTCGGCGGCAGGCTCGCCCTCGGCAGTGGGTTCACCTTCGGCGGGCTGCTCGGCGGCGGGCTGCTCGTCTTCCTCCTGGCTCAGATCGATGCCCAGCGCCTCGGCGGCATCGGTCAGCTGAGCCTGGATGGCCTCCAGGGCCTCCACGCGCTGTTCGGTGGTGGTCTCTTCGGACGCGTCGTTCACGACCGCGTCGATCTGCGCCTGTACAGCGTCGACGTCCACGGCAGGCGCCTCGGCGCCGGCCTGGGCGGTCCTGATCCTGGTCAGCAGGCTCTTGAGGGAGGCGCGCAGCGCGGAGAACCGCAGCTCGGCCACCTGCTCCTGGGTCTCGGCGAGGGTGGCGTTCAGCCCCTCGATGGTCTCGTCCCGCTCGCTGACGGCGGCTTCCAGCTCGCTCACCCGGCCGTCGGAAGCGCCGGCGGCGGCCTCCAGCTCGGCGATGCGGGCCTCGGTCTCCTCGGCGGCGGCTTCCAGCTCGGTCACCCGGGCGTTGGCGGCGTCCAGGTCGCCCTGCAGCTGCTCGGCGTTGGCCTGGCCGGCCTCCAGCTCCCCGGAGAGCCGTTCGGCCGTGGCCTGCGCTTCCTCCAGCTGGCCGCCGATATCCTCCAGCTCAGCTCTGGCCGCGTCCAGATCCGATTGCAGCGTCGCAGCGTTTTCCTGCTCCTGCGTCAGCTGGGTCATCGTGGCGGATAGGGACTCCTTGCTGGCGTTCAGCTTGTTGTTGAACAGCAGTATGGCGATGATGGCTGCCACCAACAGAACCAGCAGCACAATCTGCCAGATTTTGCTCTTGGTATTCATAACACGGCCCCCCTGATGTATTTTCTGGTATTATTATAACATGCTTGTTCGGCGATGTCCATTTCTAATTTTGCGCCTCGGGCCCGTCCACGATGGCCCCGCCCAGGCACACCTGGCCCCGGTAGAACACGGCGGACTGGCCCGGCGTCACCGCGCGCTGGGGCTGGGCGAAGGCCATGTGGGCGACGCCGTCCGCCAGCGTCAGCCGGCAGTCCTGCAGCGGCTGGCGGTGGCGCAGACGCACCTGGCATTCCAGGGGCTCCCCCTCCGCCACGGGCGGATGGCCCGCCAGCCAGGTGACCTCGGAGCCCACGGCCCCGGGGCTGTAGAGCAGCGACTCGTCCTCGCCCTGGTGCACCACCAGCTCGTTCCGCCCCAGGTCCTTGCCCACCACGAACCAGCGCTGGCCGTTGCCGCCCCCGCCGATGCCCAGGCCCCGGCGCTGGCCGAGGGTGTAGTACATCAGCCCGTCGTGGCGGCCCACCACCCTGCCGTCGGTGGTCACCATGTCCCCCGGCATGGCCGGCAGATAGGTGGAGAGGAACTGCTTGAAGTTGCGCTCCCCGATGAAGCACACGCCCGTAGAGTCCTTCTTCTCGCTGACGGGCAGCCCGGCCTCCCGGGCGATCTGCCGCACCTCGCCCTTCAGTAGGCCCCCCACGGGAAACATCGCCTTCGACAGCGCCCGCTGGCCCAGCATGTACAGGAAGTAGGTCTGGTCCTTGTTCTCGTCCGCGGCCCGCAGCAGCCGGTACTCCCCCTCCGCCTGGTCGATGTTCGCGAAGTGGCCGGTCACCAGCTTGTCCGCACCGAGCTGCTCGGCGAAGTCCAGGAACACGTTGAACTTGATCTCCCGGTTGCACAGCACGTCGGGGTTGGGCGTGCGCCCCCGGCGGTATTCCTCCAAGAAGTGCTCGAACACCCGGTCCCAGTACTGGCGGGCGAAGTTCACCGAATAATAGGGAATGTCCAGCTTCTCGCAGACGGCCCGGGCGTCGGCCCAGTCCCGCTCGCTGGTGCATACGCCGCTCTCGTCCTTCTCCTCCCAGTTCTTCATGAACACGCCGATCACCTCGTGACCGGCGCGCTTCATCAGCAGCGCGGCCACAGAGCTGTCCACGCCGCCGGACATGCCAACCACAACCCGCATACGCATTCCCTCCCGCAGGGTTTTACCCACAACATTATAGTCCATTTTGCTCCCCCGCACAAGCCGGAATGGCGGAAAAGCGCGCAGGGGCCGCGCCCCGGAAGCGGGCAGGCGCGCGCCGCCCAGGGGCCCGGAAACCGTTCATAATATTATAATTTGATATTTACATATCAGCCACAATTTATTATAATGGTTTTGGAAACGCATCCCGACGCCCCGGCAATCGACAGCCCTCCGCAAGCGAGGGGGACGCCCGCCGTTCCGGCGCGGGATTCATGAGAGAGGAGTGGTCCCCGTGACGATCAAGCGCCTGCTCTGCGCGCTGCTGTGCCTCATGCTGCTCTCCAGTCTGCTGCCCCCCGCGCCGGCTTCGGCGGAGGCGGACTGGCAGTCCCTGCCCTACTGGATCGGCGTGGACATCGGCAACCAGCGCACCACCATCTACCGCACGTCGGACAACAGCGTCGTGCACCGCTGGATCTGTTCCTCCGGCGCCCACAACCTGACACCCGTGGGCGTGTTCTACCTGCCTGCCGCCAAGGGAAGCGAGCGCAAGGAGTGGTTCTCCTTCACCAGCAGCTACGTGAAGTACTGCGTGCGCTACACCAAGCACCTGTATTTCCACACCATCCTCTTCCGGGAGCCTCGGGAGGGCACGGAGATCCACTCCTCCATCCGGCAGCTGGGCAAGCCGGCGTCCCACGGCTGCATCCGCCTGCAGGTGCCCGCGGCCCGCTGGCTCTGCTACAACTGCCCCACCGGCACCAAGGTCGTCATCCACAGGGGCGCGGATGACCCGCTCATCGTCGAAGCCCTGGGCGCGAGCGCCGGGACCGAGCTGACGGACACCGCCATCCTGCCCCAGGCGGTGCAGTCCGTCGCCTTCGCGGATGTCTCCATGACCGATCTGGCGCTGGGCCAGCAGCTGCAGCTCACGCCCGTCATCACGCCCTCCGACACCTACACCTCCTATAAGTGGAAGACCAGCAACAAGAAGGCCTTCAAGGTGAGCGACAGCGGCCTGGTCACCGCCGTGGGCGTCGGCAAGTCCAAGATCACCGTGACCACCGGCAACGGCAAGACCGCCTCCGTCACACTGCGGGCCTACGACCCGACCCTGCCCGAGAGCGTCGCCCTGGACAGGACCGGCACCATCACCCTGAACAAGGGCGAGACCCTGGCGCTGAACGCCGCGATGTCCCCGGCGACCGCCGTCAGCGGCCTGACCTGGTCCAGCAGCAAGAAGAGCGTGGCCCGGGTGGGCAAGGACGGCACGATCACCGCCGTGGCCGCCGGCACCGCCACCATCAAGGTGAGGACCCGGAACAAGAAGACCGCCTCCGTCACGGTGAAGGTGGTGGACCCCACCATTCCCGACAGCATCGCGCTGGCCCCCGGCGGCACCGTGACGCTGAAGAAGGGCGAGACCCTCAGCCTGAGCGCCGTCATCACGCCCCAGACCGCCAAGTCCGCCCCGCTGACCTGGAAGAGCTCCAAGAAGCGGGTGGCCCGGGTGAGCGCCCAGGGCGTGGTCACCGCCGTGTCCACCGGCAAGGCAAATATCACCGTCAAGACTCGCAACGGCAAGAAGGCCGTCGTCACCATCATCGTGGTAAATCCGTGACCGATCGACAGCGCATAGAACAACCCGCAACCGGGACAAGCCCCGGTTGCGGGTTGTTTTTTGCCTTGCATGCATCATCAGGGCACCAGGATCTCCTGCTCCAGTCCCTCCTCCGTCTGCTCAGCCTCCACCAGTATGGTCTTCTGCTGCATGCCGATGATCTTCCACGCGCCGCCGACCTTCACCAGCGTGATGTCGTAGCGCCCGCCCTGCCAGCGGGGAATGCGCTCGGAGACCTCGCTGCGGCGGCTGGAGATGACGCTGCCGGTGATGGAGGGAACGCGCTCCACCACGGTGCAGTTGGCATAGGTGTCCCAGGGCCAGGCCCACAGCTTCTCAATGGTCAGCTCGTAGTCGAAGCCGGTGATGTTATAGTCCGCGTAGGCGCTGATGCCGTTCAGCGCGCCCTCCAGCGCCTCGTCGGCGATCAGGAAGTCGGCGTGGAAGTACTTGTTCAGCTCCTCGGCCTGCTGGCGCGTCAGTATGACGTCCACCCGCTTTTCCATGCCGTCGTTCAGCACCACGTAGATGTTGGCGGCGTTCAGGGCCATGAAGAAGCCGCACACCAGCATGCCCGCGAGCACGCAAATCAAGATCATATACCTGGCGATGAACCAGGTCAGCCTGCGAAAATACTGCACAGAAATGTCTCCCGTAAGTTATTCGGCCGCCGCCGTCATTGGTTTTCCAGTATGGACTTCATCTGCTGGATCATCTGCTCGTCCGTCATGCGGAACTTGAACACCACGCGGCGGGAGGCGTCCATGTCCTCGCGCCCGTTCTCGTCGTACACCCGGTCGCTGTAGGAGCGGCCGTTGGCGGTCACCACTTCCCGGAGCATCCGCTTCTGGGCGGCGGTGATGGCGTGGTAGTCGTCCGCCAGCACGTAGGAGGCCACCGCCAGCGCGCGCTGCTGGGACAGGGCCAGGTTGTCCAGGTAGCTGCCCAGGGAGTCCGTGTGGCCCTCGATGATGATCTCGGACACGTAGTCCTTGTATTCGTCGGAGAACAGCACGTTCAGGTAGACCGGCAGGAAGCTGTCGATGAAGTTCTCGCCCCGCTCGGACAGGTCGTAGCGCCCCAGCTCGAACATCACGTCCGACTCGAGGGCGATGGAGCCGTTGGAGGGGTCCACCTGGGCGGAGATGTGAGCGGCCTTCAGCGCCTCGCTCAGCGAGCTGATGATCCGCGTGCGCATGCCCACCAGCTGCTCCAGCTGGTACTGCTGGTCGTCCAGGGCCTGCTGCTGCTGCTCGATCTGGGTCTGCTGGTTGCCCAGCTGCACGCTCAGCGCGTCCAGCTGCTCCTGCTGGGCCGCGATCTCCTCTTCCTTTTCATCCAGCAGCGACTGGGCCTGGCTCAGCTCCTCCTGCTGGGCGGCCAGTATGCTCTGGGCGTCCTCCAGGTCGGACTGTGCGGCATTCAGCCGGATCTGCTGGGCCACCATCTGGGCCTCCGCCTCGGTCAGCCGCGTGCGCTGCTCGTCCAGGCTGGCATTGGCCTGGTCCAGGTCGTACTGCTGGCGGGCGATCTCCGCCATGTTGATCTCGTACATATCGAAATACTGGTACATGATGTAGAACATGATCAGTATGAATATCAGCAAAAGGGAGCTCATCAGGTCTGAAAAGCTGAGCCATTGCGTGCCGTTGTTCGCGGCGCGCCGCGCGTGGGTGCGTGCGCTTCGCACGGGCCTCCCTCCTTTCATCGCAGGCGTTCAGCGGTCCGCCCCGTTTCGGCGGACAAATTCATAATCAATGCGGCGCGGCTAAGACGCTCCGCCGATCAGCCGCGGTAGATCCTGTCCGCCGCGTCCTCCAGCGCCCGCTGGCCCTGCACCATGGCGTCGGTCATGCGGTCGACCTGGTCCAGGAAGCGGTTGTTGGCCTCCGAAACGGCGTCGGGCAGCTCCCTCAGCGCGCCGGAGATATTGGAAGCCAGGTAGTCCACCCGCTGGGTGAACTGGTTGACGTAGTCCCGATAGGCGTCCATGGTGCTGCCGAACTCCTCCTGGAGCTGCTTGTTCGCCTGGATGTGCACCTTCTCGATGCTCCCGGCGGAGGAGCGCAGGTCGTCGGCGGCCTTCTGCATGGCCTCCACGATGCGGGAGAGATCTGCCTGCATGGTGCTGACCGTCTTGAGGTAGTTGTTCTGCTGGCGGGAGACCAGCTCCATCTGCTCCACGCTGGAGGCCACCCGCATGTAGGCGTCGTCCGCCTGGGTGCGGGCGTCGGTCAGCTGCTGGGCGTAGCCGGCCAGGCCGGTCAGCGTCTCCCGGGACAGGGTCTGCAGCTGCCGCAGGTCCTCCAGGGCACTCCTGGCGCCGGACACGCTGCTGCGCACCGCCGCGCAGCTCTCCTGCTGCAGGCGGCTGGTCTCGTCCAGCACCTCGCCGAAGCGCTGCAGCTTCGAGCGCATGGACTCGTCCAGGCGGTCGGCGAAGCGCTGCATCACCGCGTCCATGAACCGCATCTGCTCCTTGGTGGAGACGGTGACGAAGTTCTTGAAGGACTGGTTCAGCGGGTCGATGGCGTCGTGCACGGCGGCGGCGATGTTCTCGGTGAAGGCGCCGTTCAGGTCCTTGGCCATGGTCTGGATCAGGGCGGTCTGCTCCTGCTGGTAGATGGCGATCTGGGTCATCGGGTCCACGCTCAGCACGCCGGCGTAGCGGCTCATGGCCCCGTAGAAGGACTTCAGCGTGTGCTCGCTGGAGCCGTAGACCGCGCGGGTGATCAGCGTGAACAGCACGCTGCCCACCACGCCGAATATGGACGTGGTAAAGGCGTAGCGCATGCCGGGGATCAGCGTGACGATGGACTGCTGCACGGCGGTGGAGTCCGACATGTTGAAGCCGGACAGGCCCTGGGCCAGGCCGATCAGCGTGCCCAGGAAGCCCAGCGAGGTCATCAGCCCCGGCAGGGCATCCGCGAAGGAGGCGCGCCCCGGTCCGTACATCACAGTCTCCTCGTTGATGTAGTCCTCCACGTTGCTGGCGTTGTGATACACGCCGTCGGCGAAGAACAGGTTGTTCAGGTACTCGCTCCAGTGGGGATACAGCGTGCCCTTGCCCAGGAAGTCATCCTGCTGCCAGGCGTATTTCTTCTCTCCCTCCGAGCGAATGCTGCGAATCGCCCGCCGCAGCGTGCCCCGCGTGGCGATCACCGGCGCGATGCAGCGGATCAATCCCACCACGAACAGCGCGACGATGCCAAGGTACACCAGCAGGTTGGAAACGCCGCTGAGCGCGTTGGCGAATAGCGAATGTATAAAATCCATGGGCACCTCCGAATGGTCGTCATCGGGCCGCGGCGCGGTGCCGCCCCCTGTTCTGACGCGGTCTGAGCCGCCGTTGTTCCATCTTCTGCCTGCCGGAGCGCCCTCAGGCCGCCCCGGCGCGAGTGGGCATATCTACCCCACCCTATATATTTATTCAGGTAACAGTATAACATTACAATGGTGAAAATATGGGTAGAAAACTGGACAACATAATGACAAATCGCGCGGGGCATGTGCCTCGCGCGATACTCATGGATTTTAGGTAGTTTTATTATTTCCCGTACAGCTGAAACAGCAGCCAGCGCACCGGCCTGCAGGGCAGCAGGCTGTCCAGCAGCACCAGGAACTTGTAGGAGAAGCCGATGGCGTAGTAGGGCTTGACGCGCCGCTTTTGCAGGGCGACCCGCACGATGGTGCGGGCGGCGGCCTCCGGGCTCATGCCGTTCTGCTCGTCCTTCTCCATCCGGGCCACGGACCGGGCGATGCGCCCGCCGTACACGTCGTCGCCCACGACGCTCTTCTTCCGGGCGGCGGTGAAGCCGGTGCGGATGTCGCCGGGCATGACGCTGGTCACCTGGATGCCGAAGGGGTCCACCTCATTGGCCAGGGCCATGGTCAGCGAGCGCACGGCGGCCTTGGAGATGGAATACCAGGCCTGGAACGGTATGGCGAACACCCCCGCCACGCTGCTGATGTTCACGATGCGGCCGGAGCGGGCCTGGCGCATGTGGGGCAGCACGGCGCGGATGGCGTTGTCCATGCCGAACAGGTTGACCTCCATCAGCCGGTGGGCGTCGGCGGGGTCGGTGAACTCCATCGCCCCGGAGATGCCGAAGCCCGCGTTGTTGATCAGTATATCGATGCGGCCCTCCCGGGCGAAGACCTCCTCCACGGCCCGCTTCACGGCGGCATCGTCGGTCACGTCCACGCTGAAGTGGTTCGGGTCCGACTGGGCCGCGCGGCGGCTGAACTCATACACCCGGCACCCCTGTGCCCGCAGCTGGGCGGCCACGGCCTGGCCGATGCCGCTGGTACCGCCGGTGATGATGACGACCTTGTCCATGCTGTACACCTCCGAAGTGTTTCACGGGCCGGAAAGGGCCCCGTTGCGCCCCGCGGCGCGCCATTGCCGGGAATGGGCGTCAGTCGATCTTGCGAATGAACGTCATGCCCTCCTGCTCGCCCAGGAGCATGCGGTTGATGTCGGTGATCAGGCTGCCCACGATGTCGGTGGCCTGGTACAGGTAGCGGTCCGTGCTCCACACGTTGCCCTCCTTCACGGCTTTGAAGTCCGCGAACAGGGCGCTCTTCCCCATCAGGTCCGCGACGCTGTTCAGCGGCGCGTCGATGGAGGCGTTGTAGATCAGGTAGTCCGCGTCCACGGCGGCGTTGTAGAACTCCTCCATGGTGATGGAGACGGAGGACCGGGTGCTTTCGCCGGTCAGGGAGTCGTCGAACACGTAGCGGCCCCCGGCGATCTCGATCATGCCCGCCACGTAGTCGCTGGCGTTGCGCACCACCACGCTGCCGTCGCTGCTGATGTAGAAGAATGCCACGGTCTTTTCGGTGTTCTGGAAGTCCTTCAGCTCGTCGATGATCGCCGCCTGGCTGTCGAAGAAGGCCTCGGCCTCCGCCTCCCGGTTCACCATGGCGGCGTAGAGCTTCACCCACTCGGTGCGGCCCAGGGGATGGGTCTCATAGCTGGAGTGCTCGATGAACACCGGGATGCCCAGCAGCTCGATCATCTCCTGCACCTTGGGCGTGTGCAGGATCATCGTGGATTCGATGGCCAGGTCGCAGCCGGAGCTGACCATCAGCTCGTAGTCCGGCTCGCTGTACTTGCCCGCGAACAGCATGTCGCCGCGCTCCATGGCCGCGACGGCGTTGTCGATGTACCACCCGCTGGCCTGCAGGCTGGACAGCTTGATCACGTCGAGGGCATCCACGGCGTCGAACAGGGCCATGGCCGCGGTGGCCGCCAGGTACACGTTGGTCAGCGGCTGCCGGATCACGCGGATGCCGGCGTCCAACCCCTCGGGCGCCTCGCCGCCCTCCGGCACCACCAGGTAGCGGTTGCCGTCGCCGATGCTCAGCAGCTTGTAGCCGCCCTCGAAGTAGTCCACGGCGAACTCGTGGGCGTAGCGCAGCGGCATCGTGGATTCATAGGTCAGGCCGGTGATCTCCCGATCCCGATCCTCCAGCGCCGCGTTGACGGCGGGCTCCACCTCCATCTCCTCCTCCGACTCCCACGCGTCGGCAGCCTCCTCGCCGATGGAGATGCGGATGGTGTACTCCACGTCGTGGGGCTGGGACATGGCCGTGGTGGTGCCCACGACGAGCATGTCCTCGTTGATCCGCGCCGGGATCTCAAACACGGAGGTATCACCGTCGTGGCTCGCGGTGTACTCGACGCCATCCACCACCACCCGGGGATAGTTCGGGCTGGAGAACACCAGCGTCGCCGTGACGGCGCCGTTCGCCGCCACCACCCGGGGGCAGCTGATGGTCACCTTGCCGGTGCCGCCGGAGAAGCTGAACCCGTCGGGCACATACTCCCCGTCCGGCAGGGTCACGCCCTCCGCGAGGGCCGTCATCGCAGCCGCCAGCAGACACAGCGCCAGCAGCGCCGCAATAATCCGGTGTTTGATGTCCGTCATAGCCAAAGCCTCCTTGTTTCACTCCTCCATTATACCCCAACTCACCCCGCCGCGCAATAAAAAAGCGCCAGAATCCAAAAGGCATCCCCCGGCCCATCGAGCCGGGGGACTTTCTTAATTATCCTTTATATTTACCTTGCGGTCAGTCCTTCTCCTCCAGGGTGACCTCCACGTCGAAGGTGGTGTAGCCGCCGCCGACGGTCAGCACGCCCTCGGTGCTGGAGCCATAGCCGCCGTTGCCGTAGCTGCCATAGCCGCCGTAGCTGCCGAAGCCGCCGAAGGGGAAGCCAAAGCCGAAGGGATAGCCATAGCCGTCATAGTAGTTGTTGCTGGGCTGGGACATCTGGGCGTTGTTGTAGCGCACGATGGTCAGCGTCACGGAGTCGCCGGGCTTGAAGGTGTCCAGCAGGGTGGTCAGCTCGCGGCTGGAGGTCACGCGCTGTCCGTTCACGGCGGTGATGAAGTCGTACTGCTTCAGGCCGGCCGCGGCGGCGGGGCTGCCCTCGTTGACGCCGTAGATGCACACGCTGGCAGGGGCATACTCATTCATGGGCTCGTCCGGGCCCTCCTGGTCCTTCACGGTCACGCCGATCTGGGGACGGATCACCTTGCCGTACTCGATCAGCTGCTGGGCGATGGGGTAGGCGGTCTCCACCGGGATGGCGAAGCCCAGGCCCTCATAGCTGCCGGAGGAGTAATAGCTGCCGCCGTACTTCAGGGTGTTGATGCCGATCAGGTTGCCCTGGTAGTCGAACAGGCCGCCGCCGGAGTTGCCGCTGCTGATGGGCGCGTCGTGCTGGATGTAGTTGACGTTGCGGGTGGTGTTGTTGCTGGAGACGCTGCTGCGCTCCAGTGCGGAGATGATGCCGCGGGTGACGGTGTTGGCCAGGATCTCGCCGCCGGGGTTGCCGATGGCGATGACGGTGGAGCCCACGGGCAGGCTCTCGGAGGAGCCGATGGTCACGGGCACCAGGGTGTCGGCCTGCTCGGTGACCTTCAGCACGGCCAGGTCCATGGCGGAATCCGCGCCGACCAGCGTGGCGTCCACCTTGTCGCCGTTGGGCATCAGCACCTGGAAGGCGCTGCCGTCCTCGATGACGTGGTTGTTGGTCAGCACGTAGCCGCCCTCGGCGATCACGACGCCGCTGCCCTGGCCGACCATGGTGTTCTGCACGCCGCCGCTCTGGGTCCAGCCCTCGGTGCTGGTGATGATGCCCACCACGGAGTTGGCGTTCTTCTGGGCCACGTAGATGGCCGGGCTGTTGTCCTCCACCGGCGTGGCGACGGGCGCCTGGGTGACCTCAGCGGAGGCCGCCCGGTTCACGGACAGGCTGCCGAAGGCGAAGGCGCCGCCCACGACCAACGCGCAGACCAGCACCAGGGAGAGCATCAGGGAGACGCCGCCGTTCCTGCGGACGCGCCTGCGATTGTTTTTCGTAGTCTTCATATCTATCTTCTCCTCTCACAGATTATCATATCCATTTGGCCGACCGGGCTCTCTTCCCGATCGCTGGAAATATTATATGATCAGGAAAGATCAAAGTCAATAAACAAACATTGCATGATTTGTGAACGAATTGAAAACGTGTAACAGGCGCAAAGAAAACCCGCCTCCGTCTGTGCGGAAGCGGGTTTTGCGGGCCTTATGGCTTATTCGGCGGGGGTCACCGCGGTGATGTGCGGGTTGGCGCCGTTGTACCAGTACAGGAAGCCCTCCAGGTCGACCACGTCGCCGATGTTCAGGGCCTCGACAGCCTTGTAGACGTCGGTGTCCTGGCCGCAGAGGTAGAACTCCACGGTGAACTCGTAGGTCTGGCCATCCTTGGAAACCTTGAAGTACAGGTCGTCGGTCTTCTCTTCCTCGTTCTTGTAGGCGAAGGCCGCGCCATTGCCGTAATCCTCGACGGTCATGCCCTTGAAGGCAACCAGCTGGTTGATCTTCTCGGCCAGGGCGTCGGTGCCCAGCAGGTCGGTCACGTCCACGGCCTCGGCGATGTAGGTATCGCCCTCGACGATCTCAAAGGAGGAGACATCGACGATCTCCACCTCGCCGGACCACTCGCTCTTGAAGCCGGTGGCGACGAACTTGGTGCCGGGGACCAGCTTCTCGGCATCCTCCTGGGAGCAGGGCACTTCATACAGGAAGTAAGCGCCATCCTCGTCAGCGGCGTAGATGGTCACCTTGTCGTCCCACCAGCTCTGATGGGCCTGCACATAAGCCTCGATGGTCACTTCGCTGTCCAGCTCGGCGGCGGCGAAATCGGCATAGGACATGGCGCCCTCGGCCATGGCGAACGCGCACAGGGACAGCGCCAGGGTCAGAACCAGAACGGCAGACAGAATCTTCTTCATGATCTCTTCCTCCTTTTTTATATCGGAGCCGCGCCGGGGTTCTCGCCCCGGTCCGGCCCAAAGGACAGCTTTATTATACTCTAAATCGTCAATATTTCAACGAAACAGGCTGGATTTAACATTAACTTCAAGCGCCGGCCGACGCCGCAGGAGCCCGACCGGGAAGCCGCTTCAAAACCGCCCAGGCTACAGGTACAGGTCCTCCGCGTGGACCTTCAGCCACTTCTTCCAGGCCTCGTACTCCGGCATCTGCGCCGCCACCAGCGCCCAGAACCGGGGCGAGTGGTTGAACTCGTGCAGGTGGCACAGCTCGTGGATCACCACGTAGTCCAGCACCTCCGGCGGCGCCATGATCAGCTTCCAGTTGAAGTTCAGGTTGCCCTTCCGGGAGCAGCTGCCCCACCGGCTCTTCTGCTCGCGGATGGTCACCCGGCCAAAATGCGCGCCAACCCGGGGCGCGTAGAACTCCAGCCGCTGGCGGATGCGCTTCAGCGCCACGGCGGAAAGGGTGCTCCGGATGGCCGCGCGCACGGCGGCGTCGCTGTCCGGCTCCGGCAGGGTCAGGTGGTACTCGTCCCCCGCCAGCCTCCCTGTGCGCCGGGGCCCGGCGTGGAGCCGCAGCGCACAACGCCGTCCCTCGATCAGAATAGGGCTGCCGTCGGTCACGGGGTGGGCCCGGCGGTCGTCCTCCAGCCGTTGCTCCACCTCCCGCTGCATGTGGGTGAGCTGTTCGGCCCGATCCCGGACCATCGCGTCCACGTCCCGCAGCCGCAGGTACTTCGGCGCGTACACCCGGATGCCCGCCTCCGGCAGGGCCTGGAACAGCACGTTGGCCCGGTTGGACTGGATCAGCGTGTACTCGACGCGCCTGCCCCCGGCGATCACCGCCCGCTTCATGGGCCCGCCTCCTCGAAATTTATCCCTTTCATTTCCGCGCTACCAGACCTGTCGGGTCTGCTGGCCCTGGAGCATCGCCCGGTAGGCGTTGGGGTCCTCCATGATCCGGTGCAGGCCGCGAATGGCACAGCTCTCCGGCGCGTCCGCCACCCGGCAGGGGATGCCCAGGGCCTGGCCGATGCGCCGGTCCAGCTCGGTCATCACCGCGCCGCCGCCGGTCAGCACCGCGCCGGCGTCGTTCAGGTCGGCGGCCAGCTCCTCCGGGGCGTTGTCGATCACCGTGCAGCACAGCCGCGCCAGCTCCGCCACCACGTCCTCGCAGGCGTCCAGCACCGGCTTCGTCTCCACGTCGAAGTTCACCGGCATCCGCTGGGCCATGGAGATGCCCGTGGCGTGCATGAGCACGTCCCGGGGGGCCTTGTCGGGCATGGCGCTGCCCAGGGTCAGCTTGATCTCCTCGGCGCAGGCCGCGCCCACCCGATAGCCGTAGTCGCTGCGCAGGATGCGCCGCACCCGGTCGTCGATGCGGTTCAGCCCGTAGGGCAGGTAGCCGAAGGCCGCCACCCGGCCGAAGGTGAACAGCGTGGCGGTGATCTTGCCCGCGCCCACGTCCACCAGCAGCTTGGCCTCCGGGCTGTTCAGGTCCAGCCCGGCGCCCACCGCCGCGGCGGCGTCGGAGCGCACCAGCACGGCCTCCGCCGCGCCGGCGTCGATGGCCGCGGTCAGCATGGCCTCCTTCTGCACCGGCCGGGCGAAGGGCGCACAGGTGATCATCGCGCCGAAGCGCCGGCGGGTGTTCACGCCCTCCGAGCGCTTGAACAGCCACTGGAACATCCGCGCCGCGTACAGGTTGTTCTCCAGCACGCCATCCCGCAGCGGATAACACACGGACACGCCCTCGCAGGTGCGCCCCACCAGCCGCTGGGCGATCTCCCCCGCGCAGATGGGCGAGTTGTTGCCCTCGCGGAAGGCCAGCGCCGCGGGCGCGCTCATCACCGGGCCACTCTTCAGCTCCGCCATGCGCACGCTCTGCGTGCCCAAATCTATGCCAATGTCACAACGCATGAAATATCCCTCCATAGTATGCCAAATATCATTATAGCACACATCCCCGGGGAACACATGGAAGAAAATTAGACAATCGCCGCCGCGCAATCCTGCCGGAGAACCTGCGGCCGGGAATTTACTTCTTCCCCGCGCCGTGCTATAATGGAAAAAACCGATCGCCGGCGGGTTCCCGCGGGGCCTGCCGGACCGAAGATCCCCTATAAACAAGCAGGGGCGCGCGAAAAAGCCGCGTCCCCGGAAAGTGAGCGCAACCATGAAAAAGCTGATTCAGAACGGAATGATCCACGACGCCGTCAACGCCGAGCCCTATGCGGCGGACCTGCTGATCGAGGACGGCAAAATCGCGGCCATCGGCACGAACCTGCCGGTTCCCGAGGGCGCGGAGGTCGTCGACGCCTCCGGCCTGCAGGTCTACCCCGGCATGGTGGAGGCCCACGGCCACATCGGCCTGGACGGCTGGGCGATGGGCTACGAGGGCCACGACTACAACGAATACAACGACCCCGTCACCCCCCAGCTGCGGGCCATCGACGCCATCAACCCCTTCGACGAGGCCCTGCGGGACGCCGCGCTGGGCGGCGTGACCACGCTGTGCACCGGCCCCGGCAGCAGCAACGTGCTGGGCGGCACCTTCGCCGCGTTCAAGCCGGTGGGCACCTGTATCGACGACATGGTGCTGGTCCCCGAGGCGGCCATGAAGTGCGCCTTCGGCGAAAACCCGAAGCGCTGCTACAAGGACAAGGGCATCTCCAGCCGCATGAACACCGCGGCCAAGCTGCGGGAGATGCTGTTCAAGGCCCGGGAGTACATGGAAAAGCTGGACGCCGCCGGAGACGACCCGGCAAAGAAGCCGGCCTTTGACCTGCGGCTGCACGCGCTGCTGCCGGTCATGCGGGGACAGATGCCCCTGAAGGCCCACGCCCACCAGGCCAACGACATCCTCACCGCCGTGCGCATCGCCCGGGAATTCGGCGTCCGCCTGACGCTGGAGCACGTGACCGAAGGCGCGCTGATCGTGGACGAGCTGAAGCGGGCCGACGTGCCCCTGGCCGTCGGGCCCACCTTCGGCCAGCCCAGCAAGATCGAGCTGAAGAACAAGAGCTGGCGGACCCCCGCCATACTGAACGCGGCGGGCTGCCGGGTGTCCATCATCACCGACAGCCCCGTCACCGAGCAGAAGCACCTGCGCTTCTGCGCAGCCATGGCCATCGAGAGCGGCATGCCCGCGTTCGACGCCCTGCGGGCCATCACCATCAACCCGGCCCGCCACATCGGCGTGCAGGACCGGGTCGGCTCCCTGGAGGTCGGCAAGGACGCGGACATCGTGCTGGCCGACGGCAGCCTGTTCTCGCTGCAGACCCGCATACTCTCCGTCTGGATCGACGGCAAGAAGGTCTCTGAGGAGCGCTGAAGTCCGTGGAAAAGCTGAAAGCCCTGCTGCTGAAGTACCGGGAGGCGCTGCTGTACCTGTTCTTCGGCGGCGTCACGACGCTGGTCAACATCGCCGCCTTCGCGCTGTTCTCCCGGCTGGGGCTCTCCACCGGTGCGGCCAACGCCATCGCCTGGGTGATCGCCGTGCTGGTGGCCTACGCCACCAACCGGCGCTGGGTGTTCGAGAGCCGCAGCGCCGGAGCGGTGGCCCTCAGGGAGTTCGCCGCCTTCGTCGCCTGTCGCCTGGGCACCGGCGTGATGGACGAGATCATCATGATCCTCGGCGTGGACCGGCTGGGACCCCTGCTGGTCTCCCCCGACCGCCAGAGCCTCTGGGCGCTGGGCGTCAAGGTGTTCTCCAACATCCTCGTCATCGTGCTGAACTACGTGTTCAGCAAGCTGTTCATCTTCAAAAAGAAGGACAGGTGAGGCATTTTCCCGTCGGATGCGCAAAAGAACAATTGAATCGAAACGGGATACCGACATAAACCGGGCCCCGCGCGTTTGTCATGCGCGGGGCCCGGTTTTTTGTCGATACTATACCAGCGGCCTGACGGCATCATAGACCTTTGCGTACCGCTCGTAGATTTTCATGTATTTCTCGTGCATCTCGGGCCTCGGCTGGTAGGTGTGGATCTCCTCCACCATGTGCGCCGCGGCGTCCTCGAGATCTTTGAACACCCCGATGGCGATGCCGGTCAGCATCGCGCTGCCCACGGTGCCGGCGTCGGCGGTCCTCAGCGCCACGATGGGCAGGTTCAGCATGTCCGCCTTCATCTGCATCCACACCGCGCTCCGCGCCCCGCCGCCGGTGGCGTGGAGCTTCCTGAAATGCACGCCGGAATCCTTCAGCGCCCGGGCGTTCAGCACCATCTCATAGGCCACGCCCTCCATGCAGCCCCGGTAGAGCTCCGCCACGCCGGTGTCGGTAGTCAGCCCCAGGATCGCGCCCTTCGCGCCGATGTCCATGTAGGGCGTCGCCGCCCCCGCGAAGTGGGGCAGCACCAGCAGCCCGCTGGGCTGGTCGCCGTGCTCCTTCTGATACTCGGCCTCCAGCAGCTCATTGACGGAGATGCCCTGCTCCTTCGCGGCCTTCTTCTCGTCCTTCGCCAGGTTTGTGACGCACCAGTCGATCAGCGCGCCGCCGGTGTAGGAAAAGGCGTAGGCCACATAC
>CADCHI010000018.1 GCA_902801165.1 uncultured Eubacteriales bacterium
ACGGCTATAGAGACGATGAGTATTTCTTTACCCTCGTTCGCTATCTTGCTCTGCCTCTTGCTTGGCTTGAATCCCACAACTTTCCGTGAAGAGCCAAATAATAGAACAACATGATAATCCCCCTCCCGATGGATGAAATCGTCGGGAAGGGGATTCTTCAAATGGGTATGTTTCGTACGTCAATCGGTAATGACAAGATCCACCGGCACATCGTAGTCCTCGACCTCCAGGTGATCGTATAACTGGAAGTCGTAGCACAGCGCCACCAGCGGATGATTGGGCTGCATTGCGAGATAGCGGTCGTAGAAGCCGCCGCCATAGCCCACGCGATGCCCCTCGGGATCGAAGGCCAGCCCGGGCATCAGCACCAGCGCGGTCGCGTCGTCGGCAACGGGGCCGTCTTCGATGGGCTCGGTGATGTTGAACGCCCCCTGGGGTGCCAGGTTGTCGAAGTTGTCGATCCAGATGAACACCATCTCGTTCCCGATGACCTTCGGCACCGCCACGCGCTTGCCGTCCGCCCAGGCACGCTCGATGATGGGGTTGGTGCGCACCTCCTGGTTGAAGGAAAGGTAGGCGTACAATGATTTTGCGTTTCTATATTGCTCCGTCGCAAACAGCTTTTCCGCCAGCACGGCGCTGTGCGCTTCGATCTCCTCTGGCGTCAGAGCGCGCTTTTTTGCGCCGATCTCCCGGCGCAGGGCCTTTTTGTCCATTGGTATACCCCTCCCTAGAAATGAGAATGCGGCGAAAATGCCGCTGTGGAAAGGATTATCTCTTCTTGTACAGAACGAGCTCCGGGTTGAGGCCGTCCTTCTCGTAGGTGCAGATCAGTATGAAATCCATGCAGGCGAGAACGCCGAAGCATCGATCTCCGCCGAATTCCGATTCCAGCTGGTTGCCCAGATAGGTGGTCTGGTCGTTGAGGAATTTCGCCTTCATGCCGCTGGGAAGGGGATATTCCAGGTTGACAAAGCTGCCGACCAGGGCGTTCAGCTTTTCAAGCCGGGGCATTCCCTCGATGTGCAGCGCGTTGATCTCGTCGATCAGCTGCTTTTTGAAGGCTTCAAACTGACCATCGTCGCTCAGTTCCTCGTAGCGCTTCCAGTAATCCAGCTGGGGCAGCGCCTGTTTCAGATAGGCGCGAGCCTGGTCCTCGGTGAAGCCCTGGCTGACCATGTTGGGTATGCAGACGTCGATCAGGTCGTCCATGTCGCTGTAGGTATAGGTCCCGTCCGCGTAGCACCACTGGCAATAGTGGTCGTTGGGCGTTCCGTCCTTGTCCCGACCGAGGACCGCGTCCTCCAATGGCATGCCGCAGCACTGGCAGATCAGCTTTTGGGGCGAGCCCAGCAGCGTGTTGATGGAGACGCCGAAGAGCCTGGAGAGCAGCTTCAGGGTCTCCGTGTTCGGCACGGTGTCGCCATTCTCCCAGCGGGATACCGCCTGCCGGGTGACGAAGACCTTCTCGGCCAGCTCGTCCTGGGAAAGCCCCATGTTCGTCCTGAGTTGATGGATGACTTCCTGCGTATTCATGACAGGTACCTCCCGCGCAGATTTGTGGTCTGCGTTTATTCTACTATAGAGATACCCGGAACACAAGCAACCCGCTGTTGCGGTCAGCCGGTTTCATACCGCTATTATTGAAGCACAGGCATTTTGCGCTTGGATCAATGGCGCAAAATTCAGTTGCTTCATGCGTCAAAACAACACATATAGAAATCCCTCTTATCGTTGGGTCAGTCTTTGGTTAAAAACAAAAAGTTCCCTTTCAGAAAGTGTTGGTAATCCAAGTGATCCTTGGCATTTCTGTATTCATCCATGATCATTTGCACGTTCCATTGCTTCATCGAGTCAGACATATCTTCATATCTGATGATCGAAATAAGTCCATCCCTTTCTGCCTGCAGAATGGCCTCATAGGCATCTGGAATGAATTCAACACCAGAGACCATAACGGGTTCACTGCTGGTAAAGGCATTTGGTATCTGAGTATCGAAACCAGAGTCAACGATGGTTTCGGCTTGATAGATATAGCCAGACACGCCTTTGTAAGTAGTTTCGAGCGCATTTGGATAGTATTCTTCCAACTGCTGACGACCCGCTTGATCGAAACCGTAAGGTCCCCACTTCTGCCATGCGCCTTCATATACAAATCCTGTCTCTTTGCAATACTTTTCAATGGCATTGCTCAGGTAGACGAGCACGTTCTCTCTCTTGTCCGAAAAATAGATCAACGGGATTTTGTGGTTTGAAATCCGTGGCTCCAGGCAAGTGATGCCGCCGACCTGAGAAGCATGATAGAACATCTCTACCTCCAAACGATTATCTTGCGTTTATAACGAAACACCCACCCGTCCCAAATTCGTCGGGACGGGTGGGGTAATTATGCGCGGCAGCAGATAGCTGTCGGCATTGCCGACTACATCAGGGGCTCCATGCCCAGCACGGGATGGCCAACCTCGGTCAGGTAGTTCAGCAGCTCCTCGGGATCCTCGGTGCAGATGGTCTCGTCAGCGATCATGCTGGTGAAGTTCTCGATGCCGTAGAGCTCCTTGGCGGACTCGTTCAGGCGATCGGCGATCTGCTCCTTCAGGGCCTTCGGCAGCCAGACGATGCGGGCCAGGCCGCCCTCAGCCTTCAGGAACTTCTTGGAGGAGATGAAGTGCTTGCCGTGGCCCATGAAGCCCGGGGTCTGCACACCGCCGCCGGTCATGGAGGCCAGCTCGGAGAAGCTCATGCCCATGGGGGTCATGCCCACGTGCTCGCGGTTGACGATGACCACGCCGTTGGACAGGGGCTCGATGCCACAGATGCACTCGAAGCAGCCGCAGGAGGTCATCGGGTCTTCCATGATGGAGTACAGGGTGACCTGCTCCAAGGCGCCGTGGGAGTACTTGTTGACGGCCTCGTTGACGTCCTCATAGCGGCCGACGCGCTCGTCGATCAGGCGGGTCTTGGGCACGATCTGGCAAGGACCGTTGGGGTCCAGCTCATTGGTGGCCTTGGCATCCAGCCAGGACACGGCGCCGCACAGGCCCAGACGCTCGGGGGTGACGATGCAGACGTGGGACGGGGAGAACGCCTGGCACAGGATGCAGGTGTAGAACACGTCCACGGACTCGTCGGTCATAGTCTTCAGGCGCTCGTCGCGCACGTCGAAGGTGTGGTTCGCCTCGGCGCGCAGCTCCTTGACCTTCTCGGGATCGGTGTAGATGCGGACCTGGCACTTGTCGACGACGGTGTCGTACTCGCTCTTGATCTTGGCATACAGCACCTCGCCGATGTGCTTGGCGCGGAAGCCGGCGTCGAAGGCGGCATCGCTCACGCGGATGCGGATCATGTCGCGCTGGCCGGTGTGCATCACGCCCTCGATGCAGTTCAGGAAGGAGTGGAACTTGCGCTCAAACACGCCCTCGAAGTCGGTCTGCATGGTCTTGCCGCAGACATCCACGATGTAGGCGATCGGGATCTTCGCGCCGTGCTCGAACTCGTCGAAGTCGGGGCCTTCCAGGGTGATCTTGTGGTCCTCGATCTCGTGGGGCTCCTTGGTCTGCACCAGCTCGACGCAGTCCACGCGGGAGCCGTCCATCTCGATGCGCATGTCCTTCTTGCGGATGATCTCGCCCTCGTAAGCGGAGGAGAAGGCCACGGGGATGTCGATGTTGGTGATCTTGATCTTGATGTCACGGGCCTCCAGGGAGGTCTCGATCCAATCCTGGGTGTTCTTGTACACGATCAGGGACTTCGGCACGGGCCAGGTGGGATCGTGGTCGTCATTGGTGATGACCGGGAAGCCCATCTTGATGGCGCCGGCGCCGCAGGCCACGACGATGTCTGCCACAGGCGCATAGGCGTTGACGAACGCGAAGATGCGCTTGAAGGTGTAGTCGTGGAACGCCTGGGCGTCGCCGGGCTGGGTCGCGCCGAAGATGAAGGTCGCGCGGCACACCAGGGAGATGACGTGGCCAACGGACCAGATGTCGGGGCCGACGGCCACGGCGCGAACGTTGAAGCCGGTGGTCATGCCCAGGGAGTGGACCTGGTCGATGATGCCGCCGATCATGAATACGAAGATACCGCGGGACTGGTAGCCCTTGACGGTCTCCAGAGCTTCCTCAGCGGTGGGGGCGGGGCCGATCATGACCACGAAGCCGGGGATGTCGCGGGTGACCAGCGGAACGCCCAGCTCGCGCACCTCGGCGTCGGAGAAGTGGCCGTGGTATTGGGTGCCCTCATAGGGGGTGGGGGTGCGGGCATACTTGCAGGCCTCGATGACCTCGGCCGCCATGGCGGTGGCCACGCCGGAATCGAAGATGGACTTGGTGCGGTTCTCGCGGGTCATCATCTTGCGGATCTCGGCCAGAGCCGCCTTCAGCTCGCCCAGGGTGGTGACCTTGATGCCCAGGTAGGCATAGATGCAGGCCAGGAAGTAAGCCGTGTCGGGCATCGTCATAGGCGCGTCTTCGCCCAGCTCGGCGATGACAGCGTTCAGCTCCTCTTCGGCCTTGAAGTACATTTCATCGGAACCACGGAATACAGTCTGAAACAGTCCCATGTATGTTTACATTCCTTTCATGATTGATTCTCTCGTACCCCGCGCTGCGGGGAGGGGGAGTGCGGGCAGCCGCCCGGTCACTGTGCCTTCTCGCCGTCGATGCGCGCCTTGATGGCCCGGATTTCCTCGACGGTTCGGGGGCTGGTGTCGTAGGGGGAGGTGCCGCGCCGGTCGGCGTCGATCACGTCCGCGTCATAGTGGATAAAGCCCAGCAGGTCTTCCGCCGGGATGCGGCTGCGCAGGAACTCCTCGTCCTGCTCGTCGCGCACCTTGTTGGCGACGACGCGCACCCGGGTGATGCCGATATCGGCAGCGAGCTGCTTGACCTTGGTGTAGGTCTGGATGCTGCGGGCGCCGGGCTCGATGACCACGATAAACTGGTCCATCATGCTGGCAGTGCCGCGACCCAGGTGCTCAAGTCCCGCCTCCATGTCCATGACGACCACATCGTCCTTGCGGAAGATGAGGCTGGAGAGCACGGCCTTGAGCATGACGTGCTCGGGGCAGACGCAGCCGGAGCCGCCGGTCTCCACCGTGCCCATGACCAACAGCTTGACGCCGTTGATCTCGCGGGCGTAGGTGTCGGGAATATCGCTGACCTGGGGATTCAGTTTGAAGAATTTGTTGACGTTGTTCGCGCCGGTGCGCTCCTCCACCAGCTTCCGCATCTTGGAGATGGGAGTGATGGCGTTGACCTCCTCCTCGGAGAAGCCCAAGGCCAGGCCCAGGTTCGCGTCCGGATCGACGTCCGCTGCGAGGACCGTGCGGCCCTCATCGGCATAAAGCCGCGCCAGGACAGAGGAGAGGGTGGTCTTGCCGACGCCGCCCTTGCCGGTAATTGCTACCTTCATCAGTCACTAAATCCTTTCGGTTCATGCCGGGACCGGAGAAGCGGGGGATTTGTCCCCCGTTTTCCATCCCCGATGATTGCTTAGATGCCCAGCGCGACGCGCTTCTCTTCGATGCGCTCGATCATGTCGTCGCCCATCTTCTCGATGTCCAGCTCGACGGTGAAGTTCGCGCCGACCCAATCCTTGATGCTGCCCTGCAGCAGGCCTTCGATGGCGGGGCCGCCCTTGGTGTAGGGGTTGACGCCCAGGAAGGTGTCGATGCCGGTGGCGACGACGTAGTTGCCGATGGACACGGCCTTCTCGGACATGTACTCGGGCGCGCAGCCGACCACGGGCACGTCGCAGATGTCGATGCCCCAATCCTTGGCGATGTCGGCCGCCAGGATCATCATGCGGGAGATATCGACGCAGGAGCCCATGTGCAGGATCGGAGGAATGTCAACCAGCTCGCAGACGCGCTTCAGGCCCTCGCCGCACAGGTTCTTGGCTTCCTTGCTCAGCAGGCCGGCCTTGGCGGCAGCCTGGGCGGAGCAGCCGGAGACGATGACGATGATGTCGTTGGCGATCATCTTCTTCATCAGCTCGATGTGGGCGTAGTCATGACGCACACGGGGGTTGTTGCAGCCGACCAGTGCGACCGCGCCGCGCAGGACGCCGGACTTGACGCACTCGATCAGGGGCTTCATGGTGTTGACCTCGTTCACGTGGCTGTTGGTGACGCCGTCCAGGCACTTCTTGATGGCCTCGACGGAGTAGCCGACGGTGGCGTTGGTCTTCAACTGGGGAATGTGGACCAGATCCTTGTTGCGGTTCTGGAAGTTCCGAACGGCCAGCTCCACGATCTTGCGGGCATTCTCGCCGGCGGTGGCTTCGTTGAACTCGATGTAGTCGGAATCAGGCATCTGGGCAATGGGGCTGGTGGTGATGAACTTGGTGTGGAAGCACTTGGAGAGCGGGCCCAGGGCCGGGAAGATGCACTGCACGTCCACGACGATGGCTTCGCAGGCGCCGGTCAGCACCACGTTCTCCTGCTGGAGGAAGTTGCCGGCCATGGGGATGCCGTGGCGCATGGCGACTTCGTTGGCGGTGCAGCACACGCCGGCGACGTTGATGCCCTTGGCGCCCATTTCCTTGGCCAGGGCGATCATTTCGGGATCCTGCGCGTAGAACACGACCATCTCAGACAGCGACGGATCGTGGCCGTGCACGATGATGTTGACCATGTCCTCTTCCATGACGCCCAGGTTGGCGTTGGTGTCCACGGGCTTCGGGGTGCCGAACAGCACGTCGGAGAACTCGGTGCCCATCATGGATCCGCCCCAGCCGTCGGACATGCCGGCGCGCAGGGACTGGCGAACCAGTGCCTCGGGCAGGGAGGAACAGCCCATATGGGTCATGTGCATGGACTGGGAGACCTCGCGGTCGATGGCGCGGGGCTCGATGCCGGCGTCATGCCACACCTTCTGGCGCACCTCGGGGGCGCGCTTCAGGAAGCGCTGCACGCCGAAGGGTTTGCCGTACTCCAGCAGGCCGGTCTCGGCGACCTCGTGGGCCAGATCATAGATGTCGCGGCCCTCGGTCTCGATGTCCCATTCCTTGGCGATGCGGATCAGCTTTTCGGGGTCCTTGACCTGGTAATCGCCGCCCTCCTTGGAGAGGTACAGCACGTGGGCGATGTTGCGGCCGTGGTCAGAGTGGGTGGCGGCGCCGCCAGCGGTGAAGCGCAGGTAGTTGCGGCCGACGATGCCGTCGCGGTCGCAACCGCAGATGCCACGGGGAGCCTTCGGAGTGATGCGGCAGGGGCCCATGGTGCAGATGCGGCAGCAGATGCCCTCTTCGCCGAACTTACAGTGCGGAGTCTGGTTTTTGACGCGCTGCTGCCAGGTGTCAGCGCCAACCTTCGCCGCCGTCTCCAGCAGCCGGTTGGTTGCGGCTTCCATCTCCTCGAGAGTGATGAAGGTGTTGGTGATCTCGCTCAATGTCAGTTCCTCCCAAGTAATCGATATTTGTTGCGAAAAACAGGGCTGGTGAACCGCCGCGCCGCTGTCGCCCGGGGGCGAAACGGCGGCTCTCAGGACGTACTGCACACCCATGATTATGGGCGTGCAAACCCATCGAAGCCGGCATGAATCCACGGTGGCACAGACCAAGCCATGGTTGTTATTATTTTATCAAATGTGGGTCACAAAGTCAATGGTCGTATCCCCCCGGGAGGCATTTTCAAAGGGAAGGTTTGATTAGATTATTATAAAGATGAAATTAATGCGCGGCGCAAAAAATGATCGGGTGAAAGTTAGTTTTTGCTATGAAAGGTTATATTTACATAACTGGCTTTGCTCGGTTATAATGACACTATACAAATATTTGGAGGTTGCTGAAATGAAGAAGCTGGTTGCGAAAAAAGATATCACCTGCATGGCGTGCCTGAGCTGTGTGCGCGCCTGCTCCGAGGCCTTCTACAAGGTGTTTGACCCGGCCAAGAGCTGCATTCAGATCGTGGACAACAAGGGCGACGCCAAGGTCAAGACCTGCATCCAGTGCGGCAAGTGCGCCCGCACCTGTCCCAACAACGCCATCACCCAGAACCCGAAGACCGGCGTGTACATGATCAACAAGAAGCTGTGCACTGCCTGCGGCGAGTGCGTGAAGGCCTGCCCCATGCAGGTCATGACCCTGGGCGACACCGCCACCAAGTGCATCGCCTGCGGCATCTGCGCCAAGGCCTGCCCGATGGAGTTGCTGGAGGTCGTCGAAAAGTAAGGCCGCAAGGCGATCGCTGGGGGATATATCCATGAAGTATGATCGCACAAACCTCCCCGCCGGGCCCATGCTCTTTTTCTGGCAGGACACCGGCGCGGTCGACGAGGGCTGCCTATGCCAGTGGCACCGCTGCGGGTTTGAGGCCGACGGCGTGCGCTATACCACCGCCGAGCAGTACATGATGGCCCACAAGGCGCTGCTGTTCGGGGATGACTTTGTCTTTCGCGCGATCCTGGACACCGATGACCCGGACCAGCAGAAGGCCCTGGGCCGCATGGTTTCGGGCTTCGCTCCGGAGGTGTGGGAGGCGAACAAATACGCCATCGTCCGGGACGGCAACCTGGCCAAATTCAGCCAGAACCCGGACCTGCGCGCGTATCTGCTGGGCACGGGGGACGCCGTGCTGGTCGAAGCCAGCCCGGACGACGGCATCTGGGGCATTGGCCTGGACGCTGAGGATCCCCGCGCCCGGGACCCGTTCCAGTGGCAGGGCGAGAACCTGCTGGGCTTTGCGCTGATGGAGGTGCGGGACCGGCTGCGCGAGGGCTGAGGGACATTCGGATCTCGGAATGGATCAACACAAACGCATAAATCTATGGGCGGGAGCGTCGCTGCGGCGCTCCCGCCCGTTTGCGTTTTGAGGACCGTATCTGTGTAAAATCAGACGGCGGGGTTCACGAAGGGCCCCTCGAGCGGCGTCTATTGGGTAGATGCAGGCGGATTTCCGCCGCGAGAGGAGGCATTGGAATGAAAACCCTGTGGATGCTGCTGGCGGCGCTGGCCTGCGCCGCGCTGCTCGGGATGGCCGGAGCCGAGGAGAACCTCCTGCTGCCGACCGTGGACGGCGATTACGTGGAGCGAATGCTGTCCGACGGCGAGACCCTGTATGCCATGGGCGCGAAGCTGTACACCTGGCGCCCGGGGGACGAGGCCCTCGAGGTCTGGGAGGACGCCATAGAACTGCCGAAGCCTGAGGCAAAAGCCGACGGCTTCATGGAGGGCTGGAGAACCGCCTTCGACGGCGCGACCTTCTTTCTGAACGACGGCAGGCTTCAAGGGGCCCGGTTCACCACCGACGGCGAGGGCTGTCCGACGGCCTTCCAGGTGTTCGATGTCGTCCTTGAGGACGGCGCTGCCAGGGCCGCGAACGTGCGGACGCTGGGCGTTCCCAAGGCCCTGGAGGATGCGGACGGCCTGGAAAGAATGGTGGATGCGCTGGCGCGGGAGGGCGTGCTGTACCTGCTGGCGGGATGGGACGGCAATCTTCTCGTCACGGTGGACAGCCAGGCAGGAAGTCCGCATGTCGAGAAGCTGGAGGATTGGGCGGAACGCCGCCTGCTGGATACGCCGTCGGGCGTCCTGCTGGCGGAAACCGACTTTGACCAGATGCGGCTGTATCGAGTAAAAACAGACGAAAGTCTGGAATTAGTATGTGGGGTGCCGAAGCGGGCGCAGGGCATCGCCGCCCTGCGGGACTCGGAGAGGGTGCTCGCCTCGGTGGAGGGGCGGATTTGTCCCATCGACCCGGCCTCGGGAACGCAGGGGGTTCCGGCCACGGCGCTGCCGGTGGAGCCCATGAGCGCGGTGCTGATGGATGGCGGGCGGCTCTACGCGGCGTCGGTGGCTGAATATGTCGCGGTGATGGATGCCTCCGGCGAAATGCCGGAGGACGACGTGCTGGTCGTGCGGGGCAACCCCAGCATGTTCGACAACATCATGCTGGAATTTGCCGTCGCCCACCCGGAGGTGAAGCCCGTCCTGGTCGCGGACGGCGTGGGCGGTGAACTGCTGGACCAGATGCTCACCCGCGACACCGACGCGGACGTGTACATACTCCAGACGGACTTTGACTCGGCCTTCGACGCGCTGCGGGAACGGGGCTTTGCGCTGCCGCTGGATTCCAGCGAGGCGCTGTCCGGGCTCATCGGGCGCATGTATCCCGGCATTCAGAGGAAGCTGTGCCGCGACGGCGTTCCCGTGGCGCTGCCGCTGGAGGGCTACTGTGACGGCATTGGCGTGAGCGAGGTGCTGCTCGACAAGCTGGGCCTTTCACTGGAGGATGTGCCGGACACCTGGCAGGGCTTCCTGGACTTCCTGGAGAACGAAATCCGACCCCGGCTGGACCTGCTGGGAGAGCGCGACCGTTTTACCTACGACGGCATGACGGAGGGAGTCTTCCGATGGTCGCTGCGCAATGAGATAATGAACGATTGGGTCTGGTGCGCGCAGGCCTCCGGGGTGATTCCCGATTACGGCGACCCGAGGCTGGCGGAGCTGCTGGAGCGCGTGGAACAAATGGATCTGACCGACTTTGGTCTGGAAGAGGACGCGGAGCGGGACGATGGCTTCTTCGGCGGCGGCTACAGCTGGGGCGGCGATACCGAATACCTGATCCAATTGGACGTTCCATATACCCTTGTATCGTATTCCGGCAATGAAGGGATGCCGCTGCTGCTGGGATTTGGGGACGATCTGCCCGGGACGATGGCCCTGAACCTGAAGGTCGCCCTCATCAGCCCCTACACCCGGCATCCCGAGGCCGCCACGGCGCTGCTGGAGCTGATCGCGGAAAAACTCGACCCGACTTTGGTCTATTCGCTGTGCCCGGACCTGACAGAGCCCCTGCAGAGGCCGAACAAGGATGAGATCATCCGCAGCAACGAGGAGGAGATCGCCCGCCTCAGGGCGGAGCTGGAGACGGCGGAGCCCCGGGACAGGCAGATGCTGGAGGAGACGCTGGCACAGTGGCAGCAGAGCCTGGACGACTTCATGGAGAGGGGCATATGGCTGATTCCCGAGGACAAGCTCAGCTGGTACCGCGCCCATGACGACTGCGTGATCGCGCGAAGCCCATCGTGGTTCGAGCAGGACGGCACCGGTGAGGCCGGTGAGCTGTTGAGGCAGTACGACGCCGGGCTGATCTCCACCCGGGAATTCCTGGCCGCCGTGGACCAAAAGGCCCGCATGCAGGCGCTGGAGCAGGGCGGCTGAATAACCAACGGCAGACCTTTGAAAGTTAATGAACCTGTGCTATAATCCTCCGTAGAAACGGAAATACGGGAGGATGGGTATCCGTGCGCCAGATTTTGGAACAACTGAAGGACAAGCTGAACGAGGAACAGTACATCGCCGACGACGCCCTGGTGACGACGCTCTACATCGCCGTGAAGCTGAACCGGCCGCTGCTGATCGAAGGCGCGGCGGGCGTGGGCAAGACCGAGGTCGCCAAGGCGGCGGCGAAGGCCTTCGGCCGGGAGCTGGTGCGCCTGCAGTGCTACGAGGGGCTGGACGAGTCCAAGGCGCTGTACGAGTGGAACTATCAGAAGCAGCTGCTGGCCATACAGATGGGCAATCAGGGCGGCGGGCAGGTCATGAAGGACCTCTTCGGAGAGGAATACCTGCTGGAGCGCCCGCTGTTGAAGTCGATCCGCAGCGACGAGCCCGTGGTGCTGCTGGTGGACGAGATCGACAAGGCGGATGCCGAGTTTGAAGCCTTCCTGCTGGAGCTGCTCAGCGAGATGCAGGTCACCATTCCTGAGTACGGCACCGTCCGGGCCCGCAGCATGCCCTTCATCGTGCTGACCAGCAACCACACCCGCCCCCTCTCCGAGGCGCTGCGCCGGCGGTGTGCCTATATGTATCTGGAGTACCCGGACATCCCCAAGGAGATTGCCATACTGACGGCGAAGCTCCCTGGGCTGGACGAGGCGCTGGCGGCCCAGGTGGCCCGGGCTGTGGCCTATCTGCGCCAGAGCGACAACGTGACCAAGAAGCCCTCCGTGGCCGAGTCCCTGGACTGGGCCAGCGCGCTGATGGCCCTGGGCGTGGACGAGCTGGACGACGAGAGCGCCGCCGCGACCCTGGGCTTTGCCCTGAAGAACAACGACGACATTGCGCAGGTGCTGGCCGATGATGAGTTCATCCGAAGCTTTATTTGACGAAAACGCCGTTCCGGAAGCGGAAATTGGCATGGAACAGACCAAAATCTGTGCAAACGGCGAGCGCATGAACCACTGTGAAAGCTGCGATCACGGAGGGGATGCCTGCGACGCGGGTTCGAAGGCCTGCGACCATCACCACGGCGGCTGCGGCCACCCGGACGGTGAAAGCTGCGGCGACCACGGCGGCTGCAACCATCCTGACGGGGGCGGCTGTGGTCATCATCACGATGGGTGCGGCGATCACCACGGCCATTGCGGCCACCATCACGGGGGCTGCGACCATCAGGAAGGGAACCACCATGGCTGCGGCCATCACGGCCATGGACACGTCCAATTGAAACCGACACCGGTCGGAAAACTGTCCGGCTTTGTCTATTTCCTCCGGAACCAGGGCCTCGCGGTGGGCATCCATGAGACGGAGGACGCCTTGAAGGCCCTGGGACTGGTCGGCTTTGAGGACAGGGAGACCGTCCGCGACGCGCTGCGGGCGATCTTCGCCGGAAGCCGCCGGGAGCAGGAGGTGTTCGACCGCTGCTTCAACCTGTACTTCGTCTCCCGGGAACAGTTCGAGCAGAACCAGGCCGCGCTGGCCGAGGCCGAGCGGGAGCTGGAGGAGCGGCGCAGGGAGCTGGAGGAGCGGCTGAGCGTCAACGGCAGGCCCATCGACATGCGGGAGGACCTGAAGGACGTGTATGCCCGCATGCCCCAGAGCGAGCGCGACCACCTGAAGGACGTGGTGGACAGGTTCTCCGAGAAGATGCAGCACGCGCCAAAGCTGTACGAGGGCTTCATCCGCTCGGTGTTCATGAAGAGCCTGCTGGAGCAGCAGATGATCCTGGAGGACGCGGCGGAAGGCGCGCAGCAGGCGGACAGCGACGCGGACCTGTTGTTCCGGGACATCTCCAGCTTCAAGGAGGCGGACATTCCCAAGGCCCACCAGCTGATCGACCAGGTCACCCGGCGGATCAACGGCGAGATCAGTGCCCGGCGCAAGAGCGCGGGCCGCTCCGCCGCGCTGGACTTCCGCCGTACCCTGCGGGCGGGGCTCTCCACCGGCGGGGCGCTGTGCAGGCTGCGCTACAAGCGCAGGCACAGCCGCAAGAAGCACGTGGTGATGCTGTGCGACGTGTCAGGGTCGATGCTCCAGTTCTCGGAGTTCGCCATACGGTTTTTGAAGTCGCTGTCCGAGGTCTCGGATCATTCGGATATCTTCCTGTTCTCGGAGCAGGTGCAGAAGGTGAACCCCTTTGCGCTGCAGAACATGGATATGTTCAGCGGCTACGTGCGCTCCTCGGGCGTCTGGGGCCGGGGCACGAACATTGGCGCGGCGCTGGACGTGCTCCTGGCGGCGAGCCCGGCGGTGCTGACGCCGGGAACGGTGCTGCTGATCCTCAGCGACGGCAAGTCGGTGGACGTGGACCGGGCCGAGGCCGGGCTGATCCGGGCGGCCAGGTCCGCGGGCAGCGTGGTGTGGATGAACCCGATCCCGGAGGCGAAGTGGCAGTACCTGAAGGGGGCCACGCGGCTGAGGCAGCATTGCAGCATGGTGCCCTGTGGCACGCTGGACGAGCTGGCCAGGGCCTGCGCGAGGCTGATCGGATAAGAGACGCGGTTAAATCCACGTGAAATGTTTGACTTTTGCCCGTGTCGGCGCTACAATACTAAAAAACGTTGCGATGAGGTAGGATTATGACGCGAAACCGCCGCAGTATGTGCATGGGCAGGAGGCCGAAGCAGCCTGCTTGATTCGCGTCGCCAATCGCGCGAGAAGGGGAAGCGGGCTGACCGCTTCCCTTTTGATTTATCGAAGACAGAGGGTTTTCCGGGTCGGCGGGTCCGGCAGAAACGCGCCGACAATCATTGATTGAACAGGGTGGGGGAAGGGCTCCGGAGGCGAAAAACCCGGAGGACGCCGCCCGACAGGAGGTAGGACCATGCCGATCAAGATTCCCAACAGCTTGCCCGCCACCGGGGTGCTCGAAAGCGAAAACATATTCGTCATCACCGAGTCCCGGGCCATCAGCCAGGACATCCGTCCGCTGCACATCCTGCTGCTGAACCTGATGCCCACAAAGGTGGCCACGGAGACCCAGCTGGCCCGCGTGCTGGGGAACACGCCCCTGCAGGTGGAGCTGGAGCTGCTGCAAGTGCGCTCCCACGAGTCCAGGAACGTGTCCCAGGAGCACATGCTGGCCTTCTACAAGACCTTCGACATGGTGCGCGAGAACCGCTACGACGGCATGGTCATCACCGGCGCGCCGGTGGAGCATTTGCCCTTTGAAGAGGTGGATTACTGGGACGAGCTGTGCGAGATCATGGAGTGGAGCAAGACCCACGTGCACAGCACCTTCCACATCTGCTGGGGAGCGCAGGCGGGCCTCTACTACCACTACGGCATCAAGAAATACGGCCTCGACAAGAAGCTGTTCGGCGTGTTTCCCCACGTGGTGGAGCGCCGCAGCTCCATACTGTTCCGGGGCTTTGACGACGTGTTCATGGTGCCCCATTCCCGCCACACCACCATTCGCCGGGAGGACGTGGAGGCGGTGCCGCAATTGAAGATCCTGGCCACGTCGAAGCAGGCGGGCATCTACGCCATGGCCACCGACCAGGGGCGGCAGGTGTTCATCACCGGGCACTCCGAGTACGACCCGGACACGCTGGAGCGGGAGTACCTGCGGGACAAGAACGCCGGCCTGCCCATCGAGGTGCCGAAGAACTACTATCCGAACGACGATGACACCCAGCCTCCGCTGACGAGCTGGCGGGCCCACGCGAACCTGCTGTACTCCAACTGGCTGAACTACTTCGTATATCAGAACACGCCCTACGACCTGAGCGAGATCAAGTGACGCCGAGGAGGATGCCCATGAGACACGGAGGGACGAAGCGGCTCGAGACCGAGCGCCTGGTGCTGCGCCGATTCACGGTGGAGGATGCCCCGCAGATGTACGCCAACTGGGCTTCGGACCCGGTCGTCACCGAGTTTCTGACCTGGCCGACCCACGATTCCGTGGAGGTCACCCGGCAGGTGCTGACCTCCTGGGTGGAGGGCTACGCCCGCCCGGACGCCTACAACTGGGCGCTGGAGCTGAAGGAGAGCGGCGAGGTCATCGGAAGCCTGAGCGTCGTGCGGGCGGACGACGACATCGCCGAACTGGAGCTGGGCTGGTGCATGGGCCGCGCGTATTGGGGCAGGGGACTGATGCCCGAGGCCGCTGCCGCGGTCGTCGGCTACCTTTTTGACGAGGTCGGCGCAAACCGGATCTGCGCCAAGCACGACGTGAACAACCCGAAGTCAGGCCGGGTGATGGAGAAGATCGGCATGCGCCTGGAGGGCGTGCACCGCCAGGCCGGGCGCAACAACATGGGCGTCGTGGACCTCGCGGTCCATGCCGTGCTGGCTTCCGACCGGCGGGAAGGCAAATGAGGTTTCTTTTGAGTGAATCCCCGTGCCGCGCTTGACGGAACGGGGGATTCAAACTATAATGAAATTGGCTTCCGCGCGTCCGTGGTTGAAAGTCGATGCCAGTCGCAGGCGAAACGATCCACGTAAGCCGGGAAAATTCCGGTGAGCATGGTGCGGCTTAGAAGTAAGTCCTGCCAACATCTATATTTCACGTTGAGAGAAGCAGTAGTGGGGAGGCATGAGGCCTTAGGAGCGAACCTTCCAGCAGGCGAGTGTGGGGTCAAAGACCAGGTCGGGCGCGGAAGCCGCTTTTGCGCCGTGAAGAGGAGTGCCGCGAGCGATTGCGGGCTCCTCTTTTCTTGTATGGAGGCGCCACACAAGGCCCGCACCCCGTTGTCGCGGCGGGCGTTCCGGCGGGTCGAAGAACGGTGCCCATCAGGTCCCTTTGCCCGGAGCCAGCCGCCCGCGAGGGAAGGGGAGGATAAGCACTGTACCACGGCAACAAAAAAGACGCCTTGGAGCCTGACGGAATCAAAAATGAACGCTTTTGATGCGAATGAAGTATAAAAATGCAGGATGGATGGGATTTGCGTTCAAATCAGAAATAACGTAAAATACGCAAAAATACGTTAAATCAATACTTGACAACAAAATGCTCTACTTGTATAGTATGCATTAACGATATGTGAACACCAGTCAGTTCGCGTAGCGCAATTTCATCAGGGAGGAATCCGATTATGAAGTTCAACAAGGCTATCGTCGCTATGATCCTCGCGATCGTAATGATTATGGGTCTGGCTTCCGCCGCCATGGCCGAGGACGCCCTCAAGATCGGCGTCATCGGTCCGTTCACCGGCGCAGCCGCCATCTACGGCAGCGCTTGCAAGTTTGGCGCTCAGGTTGCCGCGGAGCAGATCAACGCCCAGGGCGGCCTGCAGATCGAACTGCTGAACGAGGACGACGAGCACGACCCCGAGAAGTCCATCAATGCCTTCAACAACGTGCTGGACAACGGCGCTCAGATGATCGCCGGCACCACCACCACCAGCCCCTGCATCGCCGTGGGCGCCGAGGCCTATGAGGAGCGCGTGTTCATGCTGACTCCCTCCGCTTCCTCCCCGGACGTCACCGCGAACAAGGACAACGTGTATCAGGTGTGCTTCACCGATCCCGCCCAGGGCACTGCCTCCGCTCAGTACATCAAGGAGCACAACCTGGCCACCAAGATCGCCATCATCTACAACAACGCTGACGCCTACTCCACCGGCATCTACCAGACCTTCATCGAGGAGGCCGCCGCGATCGGCCTGGAGGTCGTGCCCGAGGCCGTGACCACCTTCACCGACGAGACCACCGACTTCTCCGTGCAGGTTTCCGCGGCGAAGGACGCCGGCGCCGACCTGGTGTTCCTGCCCATCTACTACACCCCCGCTTCCATGATCCTGCAGACCGCCAAGACCATGGACTACGCGCCCGTGTTCTTCGGCGTGGACGGCATGGACGGCATCCTGACCATGGAAGGCTTCGACGCCAGCCTGGCTGAGGGCGTGTTCATGCTGACCCCCTTCTCCGCTGATGCCGAGGACGAGGCCACCAAGGCCTTCGTCGCCCGCTATCAGGAGATCACCGGCGAGATCCCGAACCAGTTCGCCGCGGATGCCTATGACGCCGTGTACGCCCTGTACACCGCCTCCGTCAACGCCGGCATCGACGGCAGCACCTCCTATCAGGATGCCTGCGAGAAGCTGATCGAGCAGTTCCAGACCCTGGAGATCACCGGCCTGACCGGCACCATGACCTGGGATTCCACTGGCGCCGTGTCCAAGACCCCGACCGCCGTCGTCATCGAGAACGGCCAGTACGTGGGCTTCAACGACTGAGCCTGAGGACCCCGTGTGTTTTACCCGCCTCCGCCCTGTGCGGAGGCGGGGATATTCGGTTTTATATGGAGGTAACCAACGCTTGCCAGCACAAGGGCGTGCTGGTAAGCGTTGGTTACCTTGAATCCGTTAAGTGAGGAGTTGGAATTCATGGTATCGTTCCTGCGATTTCTGATCAATGGAATCAGCCTGGGCAGCGTCTATGCCATCATCGCGCTGGGCTACACCATGGTCTATGGCATCGCCAAGATGCTGAACTTCGCCCATGGCGATGTGATCATGGTCGGCGCGTATATCGCGTTCTGCGCCATTTCGTACCTTTCGCTGCCGCCGGTGCTGGCGGTGCTGTGCGCCATGGCGGTCTGCACGGCGCTGGGCGTCATCATCGAGGGCCTGGCCTATCGGCCGCTGAGGCAGTCCGCTTCCCTGGCGGTGCTGATCACGGCCATCGGCGTGAGCTACTTCCTGCAGAACACGGCGCTGCTGATCTGGAGCTCCAACCCCAAGATCTTCCCCTCGGCGTTCAGCTTCGGCACCATCAAGCTGTTTGACGGCAACCTCGTCATCAGCAGCGAGACGATCCTGACCATCATCGCCAATATCGTGATCATGATCGCGCTGACGCTGTTCACCGGCCGGACGAAGATGGGCAAGGCCATGCGCGCCGTGTCGGAGGACAAGGGCGCCGCGGAGCTGATGGGCATCAACGTGAACCGCACCATCTCCCTGACCTTCGCCATCGGCTCCGCGCTGGCGGCCATCGCGGGCGTGCTGCTGTGCTCCGCCTATCCCACGCTGCAGCCCACCACCGGCTCCATGCCCGGCATCAAGGCCTTCACGGCGGCGGTGTTCGGCGGCATCGGTTCCATCCCCGGCGCCATGATCGGCGGCCTGCTGCTGGGCGTGATCGAGATCCTCGGCAAGGCCTACATTTCCACGGAGCTCGGCGATGCGCTGGTGTTCGCCGTGCTGATCGTCGTGCTGCTGTTCAAGCCCGCGGGCCTGCTGGGCAAGCCCGTGCGCGAGAAAGTGTGAGGTGATTGCCATGAAGCTGAAGAAGAGTACGATCAACAACATCATCTCCTACGGCATCGTCATCATCGCCTTCATCATCTGCCAGTCGATGATCTCGAGCGGCTCCATGTCCCGCTCGCTGCGGGGCCAGATGATCCCCATCTGCGTCTACATCGTGATGGCTGTTTCGCTGAACCTGGTCGTCGG
The DNA here is from genome assembly GCA_902801165.1 of uncultured Eubacteriales bacterium. Taxonomy (GTDB): domain Bacteria; phylum Bacillota; class Clostridia; order Christensenellales; family Aristaeellaceae; genus UBA2862. The sequence goes on from CADCHI010000018.1 coordinate 18,621, forward strand.
CATCTCCGGCGAGCTGAGCCTCGGCCACGCGGGCTTCATGTGCGTCGGCGCGTTCTCAGGCATCATCGCCTCCGCCTGGCTGACGGCGGCTTTCGGCCTTGAGAACGAGATCGTCCGGCTGATCCTCGCCATGATCGCGGGCGGCATCGTTGCCGGCGTTTTCGGCGTGCTGATCGGCATTCCGGTGCTCAGGCTCCGTGGCGACTACCTGGCCATCGTCACGCTGGCCTTCGGTGAGATCATCCGCAACGTGCTGAACTGCCTGTACTTCTCGCTGGACGGCCGCAAGCTGTACGTCGCATTCAACAACCCCGCCATCCCCGGCACGATCCTGGTCAACGGCCCCAACGGCGCCAAGGACGTGGCGAAGATCTCCACCTTCCCGGTGGGCTTCGTGCTGATCCTGTTTGCGCTGTTCGTGGTGCTGAACCTGGTGAACAGCCGCTCGGGCCGCGCCATCATGGCCACCCGGGACAACCGGATCGCCGCGGAGGCCATGGGCATCAACGTCACCAAGTACAAGATGATGGCCTTCGTCACCGCCGCCGTGCTCGCGGGCATGGCTGGCGCGCTGTACGGCCTGAACTTCTCCACCATCACGGCGGCCAAGTTCAAGTTCGACACCTCGATACTGGTGCTGGTGTTCGTCGTGCTGGGCGGCATCGGCAACATCTGGGGCTCCATCATCGCCGCGGCGCTGCTGACCGTGCTGCCCGAGCTGCTGCGCGCGTTCGCGGATTACCGCATGCTGATCTACGCCATCGTGCTGATACTGGTCATGCTGGCGACCAACAACCCGATGATCCGCTCGCTGTTCGGCAGGCTGATCCATCGCGGCGGGCCTGCGGCGCAGGCGCAGAAGGGAGGCGCGGCAGAATGACGCAGACCGAGAACAAGAAGCGGCTTTTGGACACCAAGATGGTGCCCGCGCCCAGCCAGGGCATCATTCCCGAGCGCGACTACTACAGCACCCCCGTGCTGGAGGCGCGCCACCTGGGCATCGAATTCGGCGGCCTGAAGGCCGTTGAGGATTTCAACCTGATCATCGGCAAGACGGAGATCGCCGGCCTGATCGGCCCCAACGGCGCGGGCAAGACCACCGTGTTCAACCTGCTGACCAAGGTCTACCAGCCCACGATGGGCACGGTGCTGGTCAACGGCAAGGACACCGCGGGCATGAACACCGTCCAGGCCAACAAGCTGGGCATTGCCCGCACGTTCCAGAACATCCGCCTGTTCGACAACATGACGGTGGAGGACAACGTGCGCATCGGCCTGCACAACCAGGTCAAGTACGGCATGTTCACCGGCATCTTCCGGCTGCCCGGCTACTGGAAGCAGGAGAAGCGTCAGCACGAGCAGGCGTTGGAGCTGCTGAGCCTCTTCGACATGCAGGACCTCGCCGGGGTCCGGGCGGGCTCGCTGCCCTACGGCGCCCAGCGCAGGCTGGAGATCGTCCGCGCGCTGGCGACCCATCCGTCGCTGCTGCTGCTGGACGAGCCCGCGGCGGGCATGAACCCCCACGAGACCGAGGAATTGATGCACAACATTATCAAGATCCGCGACCAGTTCCAGATCGCCATCATGCTGATCGAGCACGACATGAACCTGGTCATGGGCATCTGCGAGGGCATCTGCGTGCTGAACTACGGCAGGATCATCGCCAAGGGCACCGCCGACGAGATCCAGGCCAATCCCACCGTGATCGAGGCCTATCTGGGCAAGAAGAAGGAGGGCTGAGCATGAGCGAAGCGAACGTGAGCAAGACCCTTCTGAAGGTGGACGACATCCACGTCTACTACGGCAGCATCCACGCCATCAAGGGCATCTCCTTCGAGGTGAACGAGGGCGAGATCGTGACGCTGATCGGCGCGAACGGCGCCGGCAAGTCCACCACGCTGAACACCGTCTCCGGCCTCCTGAAGCCCCGCAGCGGCGTCATCACCTTCGAGGGCAGGAGCATCGTGGGCATCGGCGCCAGCAAGGTGGTCGGCCTGGGCATGGCCCTGTGCCCCGAGGGACGCCGCGTGTTCCAGCAGATGACCGTGCGGGAAAACCTGGAGATGGGCGGCTTCTCTCGCCCGAAGGAGGAGATCCCTGCCTCGCTGGAGGACGTGTTCCAGCGCTTCCCCCGGCTGAAAGAGCGCGAAAAGCAGGTAGCGGGCACGCTGTCCGGCGGCGAGCAGCAGATGCTGGCCATGGGCCGCGCCCTGATGAGCAAGCCCAAGCTGCTGATGCTGGACGAGCCCTCCATGGGCCTCGCGCCGATCCTGGTGGAGCAGATCTTCGACATCATCAAGGAGCTGCACCGGGCGGGCACGACGATCCTGCTGGTGGAGCAGAACGCGCAGATGGCCCTGTCCGTGGCTGACCGCGCCTATGTGCTGGGCACCGGCAAGATCACCATCTCCGGCAACGCCGCGGAGGTGCTGGCGGACGACCGCGTCCGCGCGGCCTACCTGGGCGGCTGACGCGGAGGCGGGGGAGCGTCGAACAGGCTTCCAATAGAATTTAAATAGAAAAAGGCCCTTCACCCCGTTCGGGATGGCAACCAATGAATGCCGTCCCGAACGGGGTGAAGGATCTTTTCAATAGGCTTTGTTTTCACGCGCCTGCCGGCGTCAGCCCTCCGCCTTGGCCTTGTTCCGGGCGACGGCCGCCGCGCGGTTGGCCGCGGCCTTCTTCGCGGTGGAGACGCGCTTCTCCCGCATGGCCTCGAGGCGCATCTGGGTCAGCGCTTCCTCCCGCCGGCGCCGCGCTTCGATCTCCGCGCGGGCGATTTCGGCGGCAGTCCGCTGGCTCTGGGCGAGGTCTTCCGCGGCCTGTGCCGCCGCAGAGGGGGTCTCAAAGGTCAAAAAGCGCTCGACGGCGGCGGGATAGGCAAAGACGCGGACCGCCCCATCGTCGAAGCGCACGGTGATGCGGGAATCCTCCAATCCCTCGACGGTGCCCCGGCCAAACCTGCTGTGTGTAACGATCTCTCCAATCATAATCCATCCTCCTGAACTCCCGGCGAAGCCTTCGCCGGAAATATCCCTCCGACTATCATTATAACAAATCGCGGTGGTCGATTTCCAATGGGCAAATTCTGAAAAAATTGAAGGCGATTTCTGCGCGGGCAGGCGCGAAAACAGTCAAGGAGCGGCAGTTTTGCCGCGAAACGCGTTGAAAAGAGAAGATGAATGGAGTAAAATGGTTAATCAGAACGAACCCATAAGGAGGAAACAACCATGTCCTGTACAATCGTGCTGGTGGGCAAGCACGCCAGCAACGACCGTTCCACCATGATCGCCCGCACCGACGATGGCTCCTTTGACGTCAAGAAGCTGGTGGTCGTGGACCCGAAGAAGCAGCCCAGGAAATACAAGAGCGTCATCTCCCACGTGGAGATCGAGCTTCCGGACAACCCCATGCGCTACACCGCGTGCCCCAGCGTCGACAAGGCCCACGGCATTTGGGCTGCCACCGGCATCAACGCCGCCAACGTGGGCATGACCGCCACGGAGACCATCACCTCCAATCCCCGGGTGCTGGCCGCCGATCCGCTGGTGGAGTACAAGGCGGCGAAGTCCCGCCGGGAGAAGGACGTGCCCGGCGGCATCGGCGAGGAGGACATCGTGGTGCTGGTGCTGCCCTACATCCACTCCGCCCGGGAGGGCGTGGAGCGCCTCGGCGCGCTGCTGGAGCAGTACGGCACCTATGAGTCCAACGGCATTGCCTTCAACGACGCCGACGAGGTGTGGTGGCTGGAGACCATCGGCGGCCATCACTGGATGGCGCGGCGCATTCCCGAGGACCGCGTGGTGATCAACCCCAACCAGTTCGGCATGGACGCCTTCGACCTGGAGGACGCCTTCGGTGCCAGGGAGGCCCACCTGTGTTCCGCGGACCTCAAAGAGTTCATCCGGGACAACCATCTGGACCTGAACGCCGACGGCGTCTTCAATCCCCGGAACGTGTTCGGCTCCCGCACGGACATGGACCACATCTACAACACCCCCAGGGCCTGGTTCATGGGCCGCTACCTGACGCCCAAGTCCCACCGCTGGGATGGCCCCGACGCGGAGTTCACCCCGGAGAGCGACGACATCCCGTGGTCCATGAAGCCCGACCGGCTCGTGGCGGTGGAGGATGTGAAGTACCTGCTGTCCTCCCACTACCAGGGCACGCCCTTCAACCCCTATTCCAACCAGGACACCGGCAAGCGGGGCATGTACCGCTCCATCGGCATCAACCGCACCGGCGTGACCAGCGTGTGCCAGATCCGCGGCGACGCCCCGGAGGCCATCCGCGGCCTGGAATGGGTGTGCTTCGGGCCCACGACCTTTAACGCCCTGCTGCCGGTCTACACCAACGTGGCGGACGTGCCGGGCTACCTGAAGAACGTGACCCTGGACACCTCCACGGAGAACTTCTACTGGGGCAGCCGGCTGATCGCGGCGCTGGCGGACCACAACTACGCCACCAGCATCCAGCATGTCGAGCGCTACCAGAACGCCATGGCCTCCAAGGGACGCAGGCTGGTTTGGGAGTACGACAAGCGCATGGCCGAGACCGGCGACTTCGCGCTGGCGAAGGAGGCCAACGAGGCCATCTGCGCCATGGCGAAGGAGCAGACCATCTCCACGTTGAACAAGGTGCTGCTGGACGCGAGCCAGCACATGAAGAACGGCTACAACCGGGCGGATAATTAATTCGAGCAAACTTTATGCGGGGAGGGCGATGGCGGCACTTTGCCCGAGCGCCATCGTGCTCTCCCGCGCCAAAAGAGAGCGCAGGCATTTGGCTGTGAAACCGTCAGAAAGGCATGCCGGGTGGCCGAATCGACGCGCTCTCTTTGCGCCTCCGGCATGCCGTGCAGCCGATCTGGTATGCGGGGCTTTTGCCGGCATAAAAAACCGACAAAAGTCCCGTATTTGCTCGGCGGAACGGCGCCGCCAAGTGTTAAATTTTTTTCGAATTTGTGGCGGAAAATGCCTCGAAAGGGCTGTACAAAATTGCTCCACTGTGTTATAATATTTCCAGCCCCGATTAGAGCGCTTCGAAACCGTATCCCTCCGGTGGAACCCTACCGATGACAGGAATCGGCAACAGAGACTATACATCGCATGGGCACACACAATTAGGAGGGTTTTTTCCATGTTCGAAGACAAGACTTTGGTATGCCGTGACTGTGGCAATGAGTTCATCTTCACCGCGTCTGAGCAGCAGTTCTACGCCGATAAGGGCTTCCAGAATGAGCCCGGCCGCTGCAAGGCATGCCGCGACAAGCGCAAGGCCGCTAACGGTGGTTTCAACCGCAGCGATCGCCCGATGTATGATGTGATCTGCGCCGAGTGCGGCCAGCCCACTCAGGTTCCCTTCCAGCCCCGCGGAGATCGCCCGGTGTATTGCCGCGCTTGCTTCGACAAGATGCGCATGGAGAACAACGATCGCTGGTAATCCGGTGAGAATTGAGCCGTCCCGAAAGGGGCGGCTTTTTCGTGCGCTGGACGCGACAGGGCGCAGGGGCTGGACCGCGCTGTCCGGGCCCGGGGCATGGCTTGGGAGGCGCTGCGGGTGTGGACAGCGCGGCGGAAGGCTGGTATAATGAAGGCAGGAACGCGCGAAAGGAGGCGGAAGGAATGAACATCATCGCCATCGACCTGAAGTCCTTCTACGCCTCCGTGGAGTGCCGGGAGCGCGGGCTCGACCCGCTGACCACCCACCTGGTGGTGGCCGACGCCGCCCGGACGGAGAAGACCATCTGCCTTGCGGTATCCCCGGCGCTGAAGGCCTACGGCGTGTCCGGCAGGCCGAGGCTGTTCGAGGTGGTGCAGGCCGTGCGGCAGATCAACGCGGCCCGCAGGCAGGCGGCCCCCGGGAAGAAGCTGACCGGGCGGTCCAGCTCCCAGCCGGAGCTGGAGGCCGATCCCTCCCTGGCGCTGGAATACGTGGTCGCCCAGCCGCAGATGGCCCACTACATCCGCACCAGCGCACGCATCTACAACATCTACACCCGCTTCATCTCGCCGGAGGACATCCACGTCTACAGCGTGGACGAGGTGTTCATGGACGTGACCCACTACGTGCACCTGTACCGGGAGGAGGCCGAACAGGCCGGTATGGACCCGGTGCACTTCCTGGCGCTGAAGATGGTGCGGGAGGTGCTCTATGCCACGGGCATCACCGCCACGGCGGGCATCGGCACCAACCTGTACCTGGCCAAGGTGGCCATGGACGTGGTGGCCAAGCGCGTAGAGCCGGACAAGGACGGCGTGCGCATCGCGGAGCTGGACGAGCGCAGCTACCGGGAGCAGATGTGGTCCCACCGCCCGCTGACGGACTTCTGGCGCGTGGGCCGGGGCTATGCGCGGAAGCTGGAGGCCGAGGGCCTGTTCACCATGGGGGACATCGCCCGATGCTCCGAGGGGGGCAGCGGCGACTACTACAACGAGGAGCTGCTCTATCGGCTCTTCGGCGTGAACGCGGAGCTGCTGATCGACCATGCCTGGGGCTGGGAGCCCTGCACGATCGCCGACATCAAGGGCTACAAGCCCGAGAGCAACAGCCTCAGCGTGGGGCAGGTATTGAAGTGCCCCTACGACTTTGAGCAGGGGCGGCTGATCGTCCGGGAGATGACCGACAGCCTGGCGCTGGACCTGGTGAGCAAGAAGCTCGAGACCAACCAGCTGGAGCTGACGGTCTGCTACGATCGGGAGAACCTGACCGACGCCGCCCGGCGAAGGGCCTATACCGGCCCGGTGACGCTGGACTACTACGGGCGGGAGGCCCCCAAGCAGGCCCACGGCAGCGCCAACCTGCCGGGCTACACCTCCTCCAGCCGGGAGATCATCGCCGCCATGATGGCGCTGTACGACAGGATCGTGAACCCGAAGCTGCTGGTGCGGCGGATGTTCGTGGTGGCCAACCGCGTCAAGGACGAGCGGGACGTGCGGGAGGCGGAGGCCGCCGAGAGCGTCCAGCTGGACATGTTTACCGACTACGAGGCGCTGGAGAAGCGGCAGGCCGAGGCCGAGGCCGCGCGGGAACGGGAGCGCCGCCAGCAGGAGGTCGTGCTGGAGATCAAGCAGAAGTTCGGCAAGAACGCCATATTGAAGGGCATGAACTTCCAGGAGGCTGCCACCGCCCGGGAGCGCAACGACCAGATCGGCGGCCACAGGGCGTGACCCGAGCGGTAGAGAGGAGGCGAGGTCAATGGGCGAGTACGATGACATCATGGACAGGCCGCATCACGTGTCCCGTCGGCATCCGCGCATGACGATGCTGAACCGCGCCGCGCAGTTCTCGCCCTTTGCCGCGCTGACGGGCTTCGGCGCGGAGATCATCGAGGCGGCCCGGGAGACGGAGCGCTGGATCGAGCTGTCCGAGGAGGAAAAGGCCGTGATCAGCGAGCGCCTCGGGCAGCTGGCGAAGCGCCTACCCGCCGAGGCCAGCGTGACCTGGTTCATCCACGATGCCCGCAAGGAGGGCGGACGCTACGTGACGCGGGACGTGCGCATCAAGCAGATCCTACCCGCGGAGGGGCGCATCGTGCTGGCGGGTGGCGAGAATATCGACATGGACGAGCTGCTGGATGTCGAACTGCCGGGGCCAGAGGGCAGGCAGGCCATTGAAAGGCGCGACTTATAAAAGAATCACGCCTTTCGATCCTGTATTATTCTCGGTTTATTCATTATAAAAAGCTAAAGATCCTTCGCTTCGCTCAGGATGACGAGTTTCCAGCTGTGACGCTGTCATCCTGAGCGAAGCGAAGGATCTTTCCACTTTTAATAGTTGGCCTTTTGCTCTTATCAAAGTATTATTGTCAGCGGTTCGCGCTTGAAGGAGAAGCCGCGGCGCTCTGACGCGGCGCGGGACTGCCTGGGTGGTCACTCCTCCGGATAGGAGACGCCTTCCGGCAGCTCGGAGACCACGTTCACGGTGAATCGGTCCTCCGCGCCGCTGCTGGCGCGAACGGTGATGGTGGCGGAGCCGTAGCCGCCGACCAGGGTCACCAGGCCGCGCTGGTTGACGGTGGCCACCAGGTCGTTGTCCGTCTCGTAGGTGAGCCGCCGGTTGTCCGCGTCGGCGGGGATGATCTCGGCCTCGAGCTGGATGGGGATGACCGTCTGCTCCCGCAGCACGTAGAGCTGGTCCAGGTTCAGGCGGATCTCCTCGACCGGGGTCTGCACCTTCAGGCTGCAGCTGGCGATCTTGCCGTCGGCGGCGGCGCTGATGCGGGCCGTGCCGGTGCCGGTGGCGGTGATGACGCCGTCCGCGACGGTGGCAACGGCGGGGTTGCTGCTGGTCCAGGTGATGTAGTGGCCGCTGGCGTCCTCGTCGGTCTGGCCGTCGGCGCCGATGAACCGGGGCTCGAGGCTCAGGCTGGTGCCGCGGTCCAGCGTGGCGGCGGCGGGGGAGACGGTGAAGTCCTCGGCCGCGGGCTCCACGTTCACCACGGTGCTGGCGGTCAGTCCGTCCCTGGAGAAGACGCTGAGCACCGCCGTGCCGGGGGCCGCGGCGTAGATGTTGCCGTCGTTCTGCACGCGCAATATGGATTCGTCGCTGCTGGTCCAGCGGGTGACGTCGTCGGTGGTGTCCTGGGGCAGGTAACGCACGCCCATCAGCACGTAGCTGCCCTCGCCAACGGTGAGCTCCTCGGGCGTGATGCGCACGGCGTTGCCCGAGACGTGCACGCTGACATCCGCCCAGGCGGTCAGCCCGTTGGCGGCGGTGGCGACCACACGGGTGCGGCCTCCGCCCACGGCGGAGACGCGGCCCACCGCGTCCACTTGGGCCACGTTCTCGTCCTGGCTGCTCCACTGCACCAGGGTGTTCTCGGCGCCTTCGTTGAATATGGCCCGCAGGCCGGAGACCTGGCCCTTCTCCATGGAAAGAAAGTGGGTGTTCAGCGTGAGGGTTGCGTCCGGGACGCCGATGACGTCGATCTGTACCAGGGCCCGCGCGCCGTTTTCGGCGTCCAGGCGGATCTGCGCCTTGCCGGGCCCCTCGGCGGTGACCACGCCGCCGGACGTGACCGTGGCGACGGCCTCGTCGGTGGAGGCATAGGAGACGGCCTGGGGCACATCGGAATCCAGCCGGTAGCTGAGCGCATAGCTGTCGCCCGGGCTCATCCTGACAGAGCGCGGGTGTGCGTAGAGATAATCCTCGGTGCCGTAGCGCATCGGCGCGAACAGCAGCAGGGCGGCAATCAACGCGAACAGCAGCTTCGCAAGCGTACCATAGGCGGTCTTCATGGATGTGGGCCTCGCTTATACACAATTCTACATTCTCCATTATACGGGACAACGCCGGACAGGTCAACGTATTTTTGGGTTTGGTCTTGCAAAAAAGGCGGCAATGCGTTAAACTTATAATGGAGAATGGTGTTGACCGGCCGGCGCGGAGGCTTGCGCCGAAGGACGGCAGGCCATGCGACGGCGGCACACAAAGGAGCGGATATATATGAAGCTGAAGCTGACCGAGACCCAGCTGGGCGCGCTGAAGGCCTTCCTCGCGAATTGCGAGGACGCGGAAGCGCTTTCCGAGCGGGAGTACGTGGCGGATTTGTACGACATCGAGCGGCCCGTTTCCCTGGACCTCGTTTTCGTGAAGGGCGGCGTGGCCGTGGACGGCGCGGCGGAGCTGAAGTACGACGAGGAGCAGGACGGCTGGTACATGGGCGAGCGCCTGGAGACGCCCGAACTGGTGCTGGCGGCGCTGGAGCAGGCGGGCGCGCTGGGCGCGTGAGCAGCGGTGCGCGCGGCAGGAATGCTGACGAACCCGTCCGGGACGTGGCGATCGACCGCCGGGAGGCGCTGTACGAGGCCATCGAGGAGGCCCAGCGCTTCCTGCGGGGACAGGAGGCGGCGGAGGCGTTCATGGAGGATGTGCGGCTGAGCTATCCCGCGCCGCAGTACTTCCTGGAGGCCCCGCGTTCGACGCTGATGACCTCGGGCCTGAGCGGCACGGATGCCTTTTACTACGCGCTGATCCCCAGCCTGACGCGGACGGTGCTCTCCCAGCAGCGGGGCCTGAACCCCAGGCTGGACGCGCTCTCGCGGATGGCGCCCTACCTGAAGACGCTGTACGTGGGCGTCCACGTGGAGTGCTTCTACCTGATCCTGCTGAACGGCAGGGGACAGCTGATCCGGCCGGTGCTGCTGCAAAAGGGCGCGGTGGACGCGGCGCCCTTCTACCTGAGGCAGGTGCTGATGGCCACGCTCCAGGAGGAAGCCCGCTACATCGTGCTGGCCCACAACCACCCCGGCGGCACGCTGAGGCCCTCCCGGGAGGACCTGCTGTGCACGCTGCGGGCGCTGAACGCCATGGCTCCGCTGGGCGTGCCGCTGCTGGACCACATCATCGTGGCCGGGGACAGGATCGTCAGCATCCGCCAGACGGGCATGCTCCAGGAGCTGCTGTGGACCGCCGCCATGCCGACGGGACGCATCGTCCGCGGCTGGCTGGACGTGGACACCATGGCTAACGATACACTCACTTTATAAATCTTAATAATTCGTGTAATGTACACAAAAAATGCGAAAATTAACAAGATCATAATGGGAATAACCGGGAATTACGCCGGATTTAAACATTGATGGGTTATACTGATTTAAATTGAACATGGACGCTGACAGGGAGGGAACCACATGTATCTTGATCATCGCGTGACGGTGAAGATTGCCCGCATACTGGATATGATCGATCTATCCGCGCTCCTGCTGGACTACAGCGGAAACGTGATTCTGCCGGAGGGCGACTCCCGCAGCTTCACCATGCCGGACGACATCCTCCAAAACCCCACGGTGCCCTTCGTGTACGGCGGCGTCACGCTGATCGGCACGGCCGAGGAGCAGCCGGTGTTCATCTGCCTGCACGGCGACAGCGAGGACGTGAAGAAGTGCGCGGTGCTCTGCGCGGAGATCATCAACATGATGATGCGCGAGGACATGAGCCAGACCAGCCGCGAGCAGTCCCTGAGGCTGATGCTGCGGGGCGAGGTCGAGGGCGCCGAGTTCGAGTCGCTGGCCGCCGAGCACGACATCCCCTTGCAGAAGAACCGCTGCGTGCTGTACTTCTACTTCCAGGACATGGAGGTCGAGCAGGCGATCCGCCTGATGAGCGACGCCATGGACGACGAGAACGACATGATCACCGAGGTGGGCCACCACTCCGTGGCCATGCTGAAGGCTGTGGACGAGGAAGCCGACTTCGCCGAGATCGAGGAGTACGCCAACGCCTTCGAGAGCAGCCTGCTGACGGAGACCGGCAACACCGTGTACATCGGCATCTCCGACCCCTGCTCGGAGCTGGTCGCCATCCCGGACGCCTACGCCGAGGCGCGCAACGCCATCAACGTGGGCCGGGTCTACCACAGCAACAAGCACGTGTTCGTCTACCGCAACCTGCTGCTGGAGCGCTTCCTCAGCGATGTCTCCCCGGAGATGGGCGCGAGCTACAACGCGAAGATCTTCAACCGCAAGACCGCGCGGCTGTTCAACGACGAGATGGTCCACACCATCGAGACGTTCTTCGACAACAGCCTGAACCTCTCCGAGACGGCGCGCAAGCTCTACATACACCGCAACACGCTGGTCTACCGCCTGGAGAAGGTGCAGCACGCCATCGGCCTGGACCTGCGGAACTTCGACGACGCGGTGACCTTCAAGATGATGATGCTGCTGGGCAAGGGCGAGAACAGCCGCAAGTACCGCCTGTAATGTCCGAAGGGACAGCCCCATAGTGTTAAGGGAAGCCCGGATGCGCCGGCCTGATCGCCGGCGTATCTGTTTGAATGCGGGCGAGGCGCGGGGAGCATTCGCGCGCCGTCCGGCCAATCACTGAAAACAAACCACGTTCGGAGGAACCATGAGCAAACACACGCTGCGCACCCTCGCGCTCATCTGGGCGGCGGTGATGATCGCCGTCATCTCCTCGACGGCGACGCTGTTGATTTCCGGCAGGAGCCAGCTGCGCGCCCCGGATGAAACGCGCATCTCCGAGGAGGACTACGCGCTCATCCAGCGCTACAGCCGCCTGGACGAGGTGCGCCGGACGATGCTGGACGAGTATTACCACGAGCTGGACGAGGAGACACTGGTCCTCGGTGCGATACGGGGCATGGCGGCCTCCGTGGAGGACCCGTACACCTTCTATTACACCTCGGAGGAGATGACCCGGCAGCAGGAGAACAGCAGCGGCAGGTACCAGGGCATCGGCACGCTGCTGGAGAACACCGCCGAAGGGGCCATCCAGGTGGTGCGGGTCTATCCCAATACCCCTGCCGAGGCCGCGGGCCTGCGGGCGGGGGACGTGCTGGTGGCCGTGGACGGCATTGCCATCAGCGGCGCGGACGGCCGGACCTACAACGAGGCGGTGAACATGATCCGCGGCGAGGGCGGCACCAGCGTGGTGCTGACCGTGGTCCGAGACGGCGCGCGCAGGGACATCACCGTGGAGCGGGGCGACGTAGCCATCAGCTACGCCAGCTACCAGGTCATCGCCGGGAACCTCGGCTACCTGTCCATCACCCAGTTCACCGGCGACGCGGAGAAGGTGGTGATGGAGGCGCTGGACACCTTCGAGGCGCAGAAGGTCGCGGGCCTGATCATCGACCTGCGCAACAACCCTGGCGGGCTGCTGGACCAGGTGGTCAACATCGCGGACCGGCTGCTGCCCAAGGGCGTGATCGTCTACATCAAGGACCGGGACGGCACCCGGGAGGACTTCTATTCCGATGAAGCCATGTACGACGTGCCCCTGGTGGTGCTGGTGAACGACATGTCCGCCAGCGCGTCGGAGATCCTGGCCTCGGCAGTGCAGGTCTTCGGGCGGGGCACCATCATCGGCACGAACACCTACGGCAAGGGCGTCGTGCAGTCCCTCAAGACCTACCCGGAGGATGGCGCCGGCATCCAGCTGACCACCTCCCAGTATTACGACGGCAACGATCGCTCCCCCCAGGGCGTGGGCGTGAAGCCGGACCTGGAGCTGGCCCTGGTGGGCGGCTCCGTGCCGCTGGAGCCCGACCCCGCCAGCGACAACCAGCTGGCGGCGGCCATCGACGAGCTGCGCCGGCAGGCCAGCGGCGGCCAGTCCGTGCTGACGCCGTGAGAAAAGAAGAACAATCCAAGCGCGAACGCGAAAACCCAAATGTCGGGCGACCCGCGTTCGCGCTTATAATATAGGTGTATCGGGGAAGCGAGAGGGATCGCCAGATGTGTTTCTAAAGTCGAGGATGTACAGTTTCGGGTGCATCGGGCTGCAGTTCGGGGTGCCGAAAATGCATGTTCGGGATTATGGAAACACACTCTATCCCCAGGGAAGGGAAGTGCCCAGCATGAAAAACACCGGCATTCGCATTGACGGCTTGTAGCGCGACTCGATAAACGGGAGAGGCTTCGGGCATAGGCGTCGCGCCGCCCGGAGCGCAATTGAGCCATGAGCCATACCGTCAACAACTACCCCAACATCCGCCACCGCGTGCAGTGCGGACGCGCCGCCCGCGGCATCGACGATCGACACGAATACGCCGCCTGCGGCTTCGAGGGACTCAGAAGCTGCGTGAAGGCCAAGGAGCGCTGGCTTCTGTGTCTCTGGAGCGACTTCGATTGCTTCAACAAAGCCGGACGCAGCAGCGGTTGGAAGCACTACAAGGCCCTCAAACAATGGGAACACAACGTCAAGACTCGAGAGAAACAACGCAACAGCCGCGTCCGCAAGGCCCTCAAACGCGGAGAATGGCCCTTTGAATGAGACGAGGCGCAGAGCAAGAAAGGATTGCTCTGCGTCATTTTTTGATATATCATTAGTCCGTATGTCCAAAAACAAAAAGCCGGTCATTCGACCGGCTTTGGCAGGGGCAGTAAGATTCGAACTCACAACAAAGGTTTTGGAGACCCACGTGTTACCATTACACCATGCCCCTATGTTCTCACGAACGAATATGATTATAACCCAAGTGCGCGCGAATGTCAATAGCTTGCGGATATTAAATTTAAACTGCCGGCGGGGAAGGGGAAAAATCGACGCCAAGGACCGGCTGAGGTGATAAAATATTAACGTAAGATGATATTCCAGTTCCTTGACTAAATAAAATGAACGATGTATAGTTATATATGTGCAATGCGTGATATATTCGCATAGTTGTGCTTTTGAAATGGAGTGTAAGAATGTTCAAAAATGTATCGGGCGGCAGCGGTCGGCATCGCACTGCCGCGCCATATATCAATCCAGCGGTCGCCAACATACTCAAGATGGTCGAAGAAGAAACGCGCGATCACGCGCTGGTGCAGAGCATATACTTTGGACCGACGGCCCTGACGCATATTCGCCGGGTCATTGAAACGGGAGGCTCCATCATCACCGATACCACGCTGGTGGCCAACGACATCGATTCAAGCCTGCTGGGCAACAAGGGCGCGAAGGTCCTCTGCTTCATCGAAGATCCCCAGGTGGTCAGCATCGCCGAGCAGCGGCACACCACCCGCGCCGAGGTCGCCGTGGACTACGGCCTCGCCGTCGAGGGCCCGAAGCTGATGGTGGTGGGCAGTGCGCCCGCCGCGGTGGGCCGCATGATCGTGCGGCGGCAGCATGAGCCGCTGAACGACGTGTGCGTGCTCGCGGCGCCGACCGGCTTTGCCAGCATCGTGCAGATGAAGGAACGGCTGATGGACAGCGACCTGAACTCCATCGTCGTGCGCGGCAAGAAGGGCGGCATTCCGGCCACCACCGCCATACTTAACGCCATACTGCGGGAGATCGCCCAGAATCCGAACGGATGACCCTATAAACAATACGCCGCCGGGGAATCGCTTCCCTGGCGGCGTTCGTTTGTGTCAATCAGGCGCACGGCGCAAAGCCGAAGACAATACTTGAGCGGGACAGCGTGCATGACTATACACTCTCGGCGAGAATGTATGCGCGCAGCGCTTCGACGGTGTCAAAGGCATGGGGCAGCTCGATATCGCCCAGCTCGCTGCGGTTGCGATAGCCCCAGCTGACCCACGCGCCAGAGATGCCGGCGTTCTTCGCGGTCATCAGGTCCGTGTCGCTGTCGCCGACGTACAGCGCCCGGGCGGCATCCGCGCCGAGCTCGCGCAGGATCAGGTGAACGCCGTCCGGGGCGGGCTTCTTCGGGATGCCCTCCCGCTCGCCCAGGGCCAGGTCGACCAGGCCGGGAAAGTGGGTCTCACAAAGCAGGCGCACGGCGTTGTCCACCTTGTTGGAGTTGCAGGCCACGCGAACGCCCTCGGCCCGCAGGGCTCGCAGCAGCTCCGGGATGCCGGGGTAGGGGCGGGTGTGGACGCTGACGTTGGCGGTGTAGTGGACCTTGAAATCGGCCAGCACCTGCGCCTGGACCGCTTCCGGCGTGCCCTCCGGGACGGAGAGCCGAATCAGGTTGCGCACGCCGTTGCCGATGGCCTGCCGCACCTGCTCCGTCGCTCGGGCGGGAAAGCCGTGGGCGGCGAGGGCGTGGTTGGTCGAGGCCGCCAGGTCGTCCAGCGTGTTCAGCAGCGTGCCGTCAAGGTCGAATATGACGAGATCGTAGTTTGTCATGGTATCGCGCTCCCGGTTTGGTTTGCCTCCATCATACCAGAGACAGGGAAAGGCTGGGCGCCGTTTGGGATAAAAATGTGTTATCCCGGCGAACAATCGCCATATTGGGGGCGTTGGAATTGAATTTTGCACCGCGATGTGCTACAATATAACATGGTGAAGTGTGGAACTCATCTCAATCTGAACTCGGCCGCCCGGCGCGTACAGGTCCGCCTTTGGATTGAGCCGGGTTTGAAATACAACACAGAGCGGCGATGCCGCCGGATGGGAGCGTTCGATGCCGGCCTACGAAGCCTTTGCCGATTGGTACGACGTCCTGATGGACGATGTGGATTACGACGCCTGGGCGGAGCATTACCTGGCGCTGCTGGCGCGGGCCGGGGTCAGGCCCCGCGCGCTGTGCGACTGCGCCTGCGGCACGGGGTCCCTCTCCGTGCGGTTTGCCGCCCAGGGAATCCGCGTGACCGGCGTGGACCTGTCCGGCGAAATGCTGGAGGCGGCCCGGGAAAAGGCGCTGCGAAGCGGCGCGCAGGCGATGTTCGTGCGCCAGGACATGTGCGCGCTGGAGCTGCCCCGGCCCGTGGACGCGCTGGTGTGCGGCTGCGACGGCGTGAACTACCTGCTGGACGACGACAGGCTCCGGGCCTTCTTTGGCAGGGCCCGCGCGTCGATCAAGCTGGGCGGGGCGCTGGCCTTCGACGTGTCCTCGCCCTGGAAGCTGGAGCACACCCTGGGGAACAATTTCTACGGCGAGGAGCGGGACGACGTGGCCTACCTGTGGAGCAACCGCTTCGATCCGGCCGCGCGGACCGTCACCATGGACCTGACGTTCTTTGTTAGGCAGAGGGACGAATTGTACCGGCGCTTTTCCGAGGTCCACGTCCAGAAGGCCCACGACCCGGAGCACCTCATGGCGCTGCTGACGGAGAGCGGCTTCAAGTCTGTCGAGGTGTTCGGCGGCATGACCTTCGACCCGCCGAAGCCGGAGGACGAGCGGCTGCACATCCTCGCCGTGCGCGAATAGAGCTTTAAGGAGAGAAAACATGAGTTTGATGAATCAGGACGGAATACTGCACATATCGCTTTTGGAGGGCCAGGCGCGGGCCATACTGATCGAGAGCACCGCCATGGTGCAGCGGGCGAAGGAGATCCACGGCCTGTCGAAGATCGCCACAGCCGCGCTGGGCCGCACGCTCTCCGCGACGGCCATGATGGGCTCCATGCTGAAGGGCAGGGATGAGAGCGTGACCGCCTCCATCCGCGGCGGCGGGCCCATCGGCACCGTGCTGGCCGTGGCCGACAGCAACGGCTGTGTGAAGGGCTATGTGGATCACCCGGAGATCGACCTGCCGCGCACGGGGCCTAAGCTGCCCGTGGGGGCGGCGGTGGGCCGGGATGGCCGGCTGACCGTGATCAAGGACATGCACCTTCGCGAGCCCTACGTGGGCCAGGTCAACCTGGTCTCCGGCGAGATCGCCGAGGACTTCGCCATGTACTTCACCGCCTCCGAGCAGACGCCGTCGCTGGTGTCGCTGGGCGTGCTCGTCTCCGACGAGAAGGTGGAGGCCGCCGGCGGGCTGATCGTGCAGATGCTGCCCGGGGCCAGCGAGGCTGCCCTGCAGTCCGTGGAGAACAGCGCGGGCATGTTCATGGATATATCGGGCACCATTAAGGAATACCATCTCGACGGCGCGGTGGACCAGCTGCTGATGCACCTCCAGCCCGTGGTGCTGGAGCGCCGGGAGAGCCGCTATGAGTGCGATTGCAGCCGCGGCCGCGTGGAGCGCGCGCTGATCACCCTGGGCGCCGAGGAATTGACCGACATGATCGAAACCCAGCACGGCGCGCAGGTGGACTGCCACTTCTGCAACAAGCGCTACAGCTTTACCGAAGAGGACCTGAGGCAGCTGCTGGCCGCGGCCACCGCGAAGTCGGAGGGCTGACGCCGGCGGGCAGAGGCGCCGCGCGGGACGCGGCAATGATTGATAAATGGAATGCTTATGATCATGGAGGCTGAATGAGCAAGGACATCAAGGTGGTCTCCTTCGCCCGGTCGCCGGCTTATGTGCACCACCGGGCGATGATGAACCGCCGGGACAACAACATCGTGGACGCCCTGGAGCTGCTGCGCCGGGCGGTGGAGGAATCGCCGGACAACCGGGAATACCGGCTGGACCTGGCGGAGCTCTACTGCGAAATGGGCTGCCACGCCCAGTCCAACCGCCTGCTGCTGGACATGCTGGCGGAGGGCGAGGGGCCGTCCGAGTGCTACTACGGGCTGGCGCTGAACCAGCTGGGCCTGAATGACGTGCCCGGCGCGCGCCAGGCGCTGCGGCTCTACCGGTCCAGCGACCCGGAGGGCGCGCACCTGGAGGAGGTGCGGCAGCTGGCGGCGGAGCTCGACTTCTACAGCGAGATCAGCCACACGGCGCGCCGGCTGAACCGGGCCGCCCGCATTGCCAACCGGGCCTGCGAGGCCATGAAGAGCGACAACCCGGAGCGGGCCTGCCGGCTGTTCGAGCAGTCCCTGTCGCTGGCCTCGGAGCAGTACGACATGCGCGCGCTCTACGCCATGGCGCTGCTGATCCGCGGAGACCGGGAGGCGGCGCGAAGGGAGGCCGAGCGGGCCGCCGAGGGCTACCCGCCCTCCGTGCGGGCGCTCTGCGTCTGCGCGCAGGTCATGTACCTGCTGGATGAAGTGCAAGAGGCCTGGGGGCTGATCGCGCGGGCCGCCGCCGAGAAGCCCGAGGGGCAGGAGCTGCGGCTGATGGTCTACGCCATGGGCGAGCTGCGCCTGCACGAGCAGGTGGCCGAGAGCGCGCGACTGGCGCTGCAGGAATCGCCCTTTGACCGGGACCTGATGCACATGCGGGCCATCGCGCTGTACAACAGCGGGGTG
Source organism: uncultured Eubacteriales bacterium (assembly GCA_902801165.1). GTDB lineage: Bacteria > Bacillota > Clostridia > Christensenellales > Aristaeellaceae > UBA2862. The sequence continues at coordinate 37,063 of CADCHI010000018.1, forward strand.
CCGCAGGAGCGCCTGACCCGTTTCTGGGAGCGGATACTGCGCATCGATCCCCAGGACAGCGTGGCCCAGTTCTACCAGGAGACCGCGCTCGCCGGACGCCTCGGGGAATACACCCTCGACTACAGCTACCAGGTGCCCCGGGAGGAGTTCGCCCGCAGGCTTTCCCTGCTGGTGGGATACCTGGGCGAGGGCTTCGAGCGCGTGGAGGCCCTTTGGAACGAAGACGCCGGCTTCCGCCAGCTGCTGGGCTGGGCGGTTCGCGCCGAGGACAGCAGCCTGAGCCGCGCCGCCATGGTCACGCTGACGGCCATCGATTCCGAGGAATCCCGGAGCCTGCTGCGAAGCCTGCTGTTCAGCGGGGAGGTTCCGCTGGAGCTGAAGCTCCACGCGGCGCTGTCCCTCAGGCTGCAGGGCATCTCCATGGACCGCATACTGCCCGCCGGCGCAGGGCTGACCGACGGCCTGCTGCCGGACGCGGAGGCGATGCTGTCCCAGCTGCCCGTGGGCGAGCGCGCGCTGGTGCGCTATGCCGACGAGGTCCTCCAGCGGGAATACGACGTCGAGGCGCTGTCAAAGCTATTGCTGATGTGGTCGGCCTACAGGCAGTCCCGGGGGACGAAGGCGGACCCGCTGCGCTGCATCGAGGGAGCGTCCGCCGCGCTGGCCTACAACTACCTGCTGCTCTACGGGCCGAAGCCGGAGATCGGAAAGCTGGCAAAGGCATTCAACTGTGCCCCGAGGCAGCTGCTGTTTTACGCCCGCCGCATGGCCGGGTGCCTGGAACGCATTACAAAGTGACGGCCCCGAAAATGGCCGGGAGGGAGACCACGTTCGATGAAGATATACGATTTTGACGAGAAATTCTACGACTATGTGCGCACCTGGATGGCGATGCACCCCGGCATGACCGAGAAGCAGGTCGAGGAGAGCTACAACGAGATCATGCTGAACTGGCTGAACGCCCCGGCCAAGTGGCTGGACGGCGAAAAGCCCGGGGAATACTTCCTGCGCTACAGCGAGCCCAAGGACCTGATGAAGCTGCTGGAGGAGTACGACAAGCGGAAGATCGGCCTGCCGGAGCCGCTGTACAGCCGGGTGGTCGCCCTGGGGGAGACCTGCGTGCCCGCGCTGACGAAGATGGTCCAGAACACCGACCGGCCGGAATCGATCCGGGCGACGGCGCTGGCCATGCTGCGGGACATTGGCAGCGACGACAGCAAGCCGCTGTACGTGGAGCTGGTGTGCGCCGGCAAGGAGGGCGACGACCTGAGCGAGATGGCGGCGGACATCCTCTCCGACGGCGACGGCGCGGAGATCGAGGCGCTGCTGGAGCGCTACGACGCCGCGAACGAGCAGGCGCAGTCCCGGATCCTGGGCATCTGCACCAACTTCCCGGGAGACGACAGGATCTTCAACTACCTGGTGGACAAGCTGCGCAATCGCCCGGAGCAGCGCTCCCTCTACGCCTCCTTCCTGGGCAAGCTGGGCGACCCCAGGGCCATCGAGCCGCTGAAGTCGTTCCTGACGCTGACGGACATTACCTACCTGGACTACATCGAGCTGAGAAACGCGGTGGAGGAGCTGGGCGGCGACGCGGGCGAGGAGCGCACCTTCTACGGCGACCCGGACTTTGAAGCCATGCGGAACATGTGAGCGCTCTCGACGGGTGCCGATACATTGCGCGAGGGAGGGGATTGTATGTACTGCTCGCACTGCGGGAAAAAGGTGACCGACACGATGCTGTTCTGCCCGTTCTGCGGCGATCCGATCGTGATACCGGATCAGGACGACGACGTTCCCTCCCAGCCGGCACCGGCGGAGAAGGAACCCCGCCACGTCCGGCGCGACGCGGAAACCGCGACGGAGCCGTCTGCCGCGACGCCTGGCGCCGGGGCCCCGGAACCGGCAGCTGTATGGGAGCCCGCGACCGGGCCTGATGCCGCGGCTGCGGTTCCCAACGACGCAGAAGAAGCGCCTGTGGGCGACAAGGAGCCGGCAAGGGAGGCCGAATCGGAGAGGGACCCCTGGGCCGCGAGGCCCCTGGAGGAGACCGCCTCCGAACCCCTCTGGCCGTCGGACGCCGAGTGGGAGGCCATGCGGTCCGAGCTGGAAAAGGCGGGCAAGGGCGAGACTTCGGAGGCGGACGCCAAGGCGGAGCTCGAACAGTGGAGCCGGGAACGCGGCCGCCTCTCCGACGAGCTGTCGGGCAAGCCGGCTTTTTCGCCCCTCGCGCTGGAGCAGGACGAGGCGGAGGAGGACTGGCGCGGCGAGATTGAGCGGAAGAAGCAGGCCGTCGTCCAGGAGAAAAAGCCCCCGGAGGTCCGGCAGAGCGACGCCCCAAAGGCGAGGCTGGAGGGCCGCGCGCCCAAATTGAAGGCAGGCGCGGAGGACGCGGCATCCCCGGGGAAGAAGCGGAAGGCGGCCAGCACGCTGGTGCCCGCAAAGGCCCAGGACCTGGACGACCTGTTCATGGATGACGAGGACGAGCTCGACGACTTCGGCGGCGACTTCTCCGAGGAGGAGTACGCCTACGAGGAAGAGGGGGAGAGCAGCTTCTTCATGCGCCATATCCGTGGCTTTGTGGGCCTGGCGCTGCTGATGATCCTCGCGCTGATGTTCGTGATCTACGCCTTCTCCAAGGCGGGGCAGCTTTCCCTGGCCCGGGTGAACCTGGCCTGGAGCGTGAACGCCTACAGGCAGCTGGGGGACGACAGCTCCGCGGACGAACAGTATGAGTCCGCCGGACAGTATTACGAGCGGGCCCTTTCCCGGGACGAGGACAACTACGACCTGGCCTCCGCGGCGGCCATGGCCTACATTCGGGCGGAGAACCTGGAGAAGGCCACGCAGATGTTGAAGCGCTGCGCAGAGCTGAAGCCGGAGGCGCTGGAGGCCTACTACTACCTGCTCCAGCTGTACCCCGACGCGGCCAACCGCCCCTGGGAGATCACGCAGCTGATCCAGCAGGGCTACCAGCTGACCGGCGATTCACGGCTGAACGTCACCGGTTGAGCGGCGGACCGGCGTGAGAATCGCAAAGACATAGCGGACAGATCATCTTGGCCAGCGCGTTCCGGGGTGGACGCGCCGGCCGGCATCTGTCGCGACACGGAAGGAGGAAGGAACATGGACGGGCTGCCGAACCCCTGCTTTGTGCTGGCGCCGATGGACGGCATGACCCACGCCTCCTTCCGCACGATCTGCTTTGAGTACGGCGCGGACGGCGCGACCACCGAGATGATACAGTCCCTGGCCCTCGGCAGGGCGAAGAAGCGGCTGAGCGCCGCCTTCGCGGAGACGATGATCCGCTATCCCGACGAGGGCAACCTGGCCGCGCAGCTGATCGGCAGGAACCCCGCCATGATGGCGGAATCGGCCCGACGGCTGACGGCCATGGAGCGCTTCGACGCCATCGACATCAACATGGGCTGCCCGGCCCGGAAGGTGGTGGGCAGCGGGAACGGCGCCGCGCTGATGAAGGAGCCGGAGCTGGCGATCGAGGTGATGCGGGCTGTCCGGGAGGCGACGGTCCTGCCGGTGCGGCTCAAGATGCGGCTGGGCTGGGACGCGGAGCACATCACCGCGCCGCAGCTGGCCAGGGCGGCGGATGAACTGGGCTTCCAGTCCATCGTCGTGCACGGCCGCACGCGGACGCAGATGTATTCCGGCGACGTGAACGTCGAGGCCCTCCGGGAACTGTGCGCGTCGGTGCGCATCCCCGTGCTGGCCAACGGCGGGGTGACCTGCGCGGAGGACGCGCTGGCATTTCTGGAAAAGACCGGCGCGGCGGGGGTGAGCATCGGCCGCGCGGCGCTGAAGCAGCCCTGGGTATTCGACGACATCCGCAGACTGCGGGCCGGGGAGGCTGTACCGAAGCGCCTCGCGCCGGAGCGCGTCCGGCTCTTGATTCGCCTCGCCACGCTGGCCTGCGGACACCGGCCCGAGAAGGTGGCGATCAGCGAGATGCGCAAGTTCAGCGGGTGGCTGCTGCCGGGGCTCACCGGGTACAGGGAAGTGCTGCTGGCGCTGAACGGCATTGCGGATCTGGAGGGGTACCGTCGGCTGCTGGAGGGATACCTGAACGGCCTGGAGCGCGCGAACGACCTGGAGGTCCATCCGGAGCTGACGCCGGAGGCCTCCCTCGATACGGTCCGGCAGCGCTGAGGCGCGGAGGGCGGCGTCGTCGCCGGACTCCGCTGCCATGAACGGAGGGCTCGCAAGGCGGTTTGCCTTCAATAGGGGCGGACTGGTCAGCTGTGTTTAACTTTACAGATGCGATTCATTGTGGTAAAATGTGAAAAAACACAAGGAGTTGATCCAAATGCCGAGAAAGAAGCTGCAGGATACGATCGAAAAGACCGAGGAAGCGCTGGCCGTTGCCGAGATCGAGACGAAGAAGGCCACCCGTACCACCGCCCGCAAGGCGAAGACCGCCGTCGCCAAGGCCGTTGAGACCGTCGCCGGCGATGTGAAGGACGCCGCGGAAAAGGCGATCGTCGCCACCGAGATCGAGACCGGCAAGGCCAAGGCCAAGCGCACGCGCAAGACTGCCGAGGCGAAGGAAGCCGTCAAGAGCGCCACCGAGAAGGCGAAGACCACGGTGAAGCGGGCCAAGGCCGCGAAGCTGAGCGTGGTCATCCAGTCCCCGATGGGCGGCAACATCACCGCGGACGAGATCGCCGCGAAGATTCCCGCCGACGCCGAGAGCGTGTTCGTCCGCGTGGACCAGAACAAGCTGTGGTGGGTGAAGAAGGACGGCGAGACCGGCTCCGTCGATATCTGGTAATCCAGGAGGCACTGCCCTTTCGATCGACCGCGAATTGCGCGGAGATCGTCGCATAGCGGACCCCCTCTGCGAACAATCGTGCAGAGGGGGTTCCATTTGGGGGCTCAATCGTCAACAGAAAACCGGGGGAGACACGGTCATGGAGTATTGGATCGACATCATTCTACAGTTTTTCGTATTCGGGTTTGCGGGCTGGTGCATGGAGGTCGCCCTCAAGTACAGGCAGTACCACCGCTTCATCAACCGCGGCTTCCTGACCGGGCCGATATGCCCGATCTACGGCTTTGGCGTGGCGCTGATCACCATCGTCGTGGGCAATCTTGCCAGTGTTGAGTCCGGCCCCATCATGACCTTCGCCCTGTCCCTGGTGATCTGCGGCGCGGTGGAATACCTGACGAGCCTGGTCCTGGAGAAGATCTTCCACGCCCGCTGGTGGGACTACAGCCAGAAGCCCATGAATCTGCACGGGCGGGTCTGGATCGGCAACCTGATCCTGTTCGGCCTGGCAGGCGTGGCGATCATCCACGTGGTGGATCCCGCCTTCTTCGAGCTGCTCGGCCGCGTTTCGATCGTCGTCCGAAGGGCGGCCACGCTGGCCCTCCTGGCGATCCTCGCCGCGGACTTTGTCATCTCCTTCTTCGTGTTGAAGCTGGTCAAGGTCGGCGTCGACAGCAGCGAAGCGGACAACACCGAGCAGATCAGCCTGGAAGTCCGCCAGCTGCTGACCAACCGGTCCTACTTCCACAAGCGCTTCTCCGACGCCTATCCCGATGTGATCTACAGGACCGAGCGCGTGCAGGCCCGGATCGCGGCGGTGAAGGCGGAGGCAGAGCGCATGCACCAGGAGGCGGAGAAGCGCCTCGAGGCGCGTGCGGGCAAGGTCGCGGCCAGCCTCGAGCCGGCGTACATGATCCGCGCCGACCTGGTTGGCAAGCAGGACGAGCTGATCGCGATGCTCTACGACGAAAACTCGGCCAGCGACGATATGAAGCGCTTGAAGGCCGAGATCGACCGGCAAAAGGAACGCCTGGAGAGCCACGTGCTGATCAAGCGCCCCGGCGGCAGGCGCTGAGCCCGGAAGAGAGACGAAGATCCTTCGCCTTGCTCAGGATTGACACCGAAACGGAGTCCTGTCATCCTGAACGCCGGCGAAGGATCTTTCGTTTTGCGGAAAAAGATGGCATGGGACTAGAGTCTGTTTCTAAATTCGGAAAGATGCATTTTCGGCATCTAATCCTCCATTTCAGCGTTGGTTTCCCTTGACTTAGCCCCACTAAGCCTGCGGAAAACCACACACTCTAATCTGTCCACAGGCATTATGCTTCGTCCGTTTCCGGGGCTGTCGGCTCCGCTCGGGGCGGCAGCAGCTCGAAGTTGATCTCGCCCAGGGGGATGTTCGCCCGCTCCAGGCGCACGCGGACCCGGTCGCCCAGCTTGAACACGGTGCCCGTGGCGCTGCCGACCAGGCGGCTGCGCTCCTTGTCGAACTCGTAATAGTCGTCCAACTGAGCGATGTGCACCAGGCCCTCCACGCGGTTGGGCAGCGTGACGTAGAAGCCCCAGCCGGTGACGGAGGAGATGGTGCCGTCGAACTTGCGCCCGGCCTGGCCGGAGATCCAGGCCGCCATCATGATGCTGTCGGCCTGGCGCTCGGCGGTGACGGCGGAATACTCCCGGGTGGAGCACTCCGACGCCAGCTCGCCCATGCGGCCGGAGAGGCGCTCGGCCTCCGCCTGCCGCCCGTCGACCAGCAGCTTCAGCATGCGGTGTACGATCAGGTCCGGGTAGCGGCGGATCGGCGAGGTGAAGTGGCAGTAGTCCTTCAGTGCCATGGCGAAGTGGCCCAGGGGCTTGTCGTCATAGCGCGCACGCTTCAGCGCCCGGAGCAGCGTGGTGCGGATCACGTCCCGGGCAGGGTGGTCCTTCACCTGCTCGAGGATGCCCTGGAGCACGCCGGGATGGGGCTCCGGGCCGATGTGGGTGTACAGGTCCAGGCTCTCCAGCAGCGATTCCAGCGCGAACAGGCGGTCGCTGTCCGGCGATTCATGCACGCGGTAGACGAAGGGCAGCTCCGTCGTCCGGGCCAGCGCGGCCACGGTCTCGTTGGCGGCGAGCATGAAGTCTTCGATGATGCGCTCGCCCTCGCCCCGGGGCTGGCAGAGGATCTCGACGGGCCTGCCCTGGTCGTCCAGCACGAACTCCGGCTCGTCGATCTCAAAGTCGATGGCGCCCCGGGCCTGGCGGCGGGAGCGCAGCTGGTGGGAGAGGGCGCGCATGTCGAAGAGGGCCTCACGGACCTCCGCGGGAATGTCTGTGTCGCCGCCCTCGAACATGCGGTTCACGGCCTCATAGGTCAGCCGCGCATGGGAATGGATCACCGACTTGTACAGCCTGTGGTCCACCACGCGGCCATTCTCAACGGTCATCAGCAGGCTGAGGGCCAGGCGGTCCACGTCCGGCATCAGCGAGCAGAGGTTGTTGGAAAGGCACTCCGGCAGCATCGGCACGGTGTAGCCCGGCAGGTAGAGGGACGTGCCCCGCAGCAGCGCGTCCTCGTCGATGGCGGTGCCGGGGCGTACGTAGTGGCTGACGTCCGCGATGTGCACGCCCAGCTCCCAGCCTCTTTCCATGCGCCTGATGGACACGGCGTCGTCGAAGTCCTTGGCGGTGGCGCCGTCGATGGTGAAGGTGAGCAGGCCGCGCAGGTCCTCCCGGCCCGCCAGGTCCTCCGGCAGGACGGTCTCGGGCATGGCGGCGGCTTCCATTTCCACCGCCTCCGGGCGCTCCGTGGCGAAGCCGTGGTCCTCGGCGGCGGCCTTCATCAGCGCCAGCAGGCTGTTCTCGTTGCCGAGCACGCGCAGGACGCTGGCGTAGATGGGCCGGTTCTGCACGGGATACTTCTCGATCTTCAGCAGCGCGATCTGGTCGTTCTTGACGAAGGAGAGGTCGCCGGTCAACACCACGTCATAGGGGATGCGCAGGTCGCAGGGCACGGCGGTGGCGAGGGTCCTGGCCTCCGCGCGGCGGTTCGGGCTGCCCTTGGGAGCCTTGCGCTCGATGCGCACATAGGCGGCGAAGGTGTCCTTCGCCCGCTTGAGCAGGTCGGTGAGCAGGCAGTGGTCGCCCAGGGGTCGGACCATCACCAGGTCGTCCGGCATGCAGCGCTCGGCGCCGGACATCGTCAGGGTCATGGCGGGCGCGCCGGACAGGGGATGGGCCATGGGCGTGCCGTTGCGCTGGAAGGATACCCGGGCGGCGGTGAGGCCGATGACCTCCGGGATGGCGTAGCCGCCCTTGCGGGTCGCGGCAACGCGGCCCTCCCGGGTCAGTTCGGCGAGGACCTGTTCCACCTGCTCCAGCGGCGCTTCCAGCGCTTCGGACAGCTGGCGGGCGGTGCGCGGCGCGGCCGCGCTTTTTATGGCTTCAAATATCTGCTCTTTCATGCTGTATCAGGACCTGGTCGACCTTGCGGCGCGCCGCGCTCTCCACGGTGACCTTGAGGCCGTTGTAGTCGAAGGTGTCGCCGGGCTGCGGAAAGTGCCCGAGCACCTCCAGCACCCAGCCGTTGACGGTGACGGAGTCGAAGTCCTCCGCGATGGGAACATGCTGGCGCAGGTCGTCCAGGCTGGCGCCGCCGGACACCCGGAGGCTGCCGTCGGGCAGTTGGACGATGTCCTCCACCACCTCGTCGTGCTCGTCCCAGATCTCGCCCACGAGCTCCTCCAGGATGTCCTCCATGGTCACGATGCCGGAGACGCCGCCGTATTCGTCCACCACCACGGCCATGTGGTTCTTGGTCCGCTGGAGCAGCTTCAGCAGCACGCCCAGCTGGGTGGAGGGCACCACGCACAGCGGCGCGGTCATCATCTCGCGGATGGACTTGCTGTCCCGCAGGCGATAGAAGTCCTTTTCGTGGAGTATGCCCACGATGGTGTCGATGCTATCCTCGTAGACGGGAATCCGGGAGCGGCCGCTCTCCTCGAAGGTATGGGCGATCTTCTCCAGACTGTCCTCCACGTCCACGGCGACCAGCTCCACGCGGGGGGTGAGGATGTCCTCGGCGGTGAGGTCGTTGAACTCGATGGCGGACCGGATCAGCTCGCTCTCGTGCTCGTCGATCTCGCCCTCGTTCTCGGCCTCCTCCACGATGGTGATCAGCTCCTCCTCGGTGATGCCCCGGTCTTCCTCCGGCTTCACCACTCGGTAGATCAGCTTCTGCCAGCAGGTGGTGAGGAAGATGATGGGGGCGAGGAGGTGGAGGATGGCATTCAACGCCGGGTAGAACGCCAGCGCGATCTTCTCGGGGTGTTCCTTGGCGATGCTCTTGGGGGCGATCTCGCCGAACATCAGCACCACGACGGTCATCACCGCCGTGGACACAGAAACGCCCGCGCCGCCGATGAGCCTGACAAACAGGACCGTCGCCAGCGAGGCGGAGAGGATGTTCACGATGTTGTTGCCCACCAGTATGCCCGAGAGCAGCCGGTCGTAGTCCTCGGCGAGGGCCAGCGCCTTGGCCGCGCGGCGGCTGCCGCCCTGGGCCATGTTCTTGAGCCGCACCCGGTTCAGGCTGGTGTAGGCGGTTTCAGAGGCGGAAAAAAACGCGGACATCGCCACCAGGACGATGAGCGCCAGAATGGATGTACCGTTGCCGTCCATTAAGGACTGTCACGCTCCTTGCTATGTCGATATTGTGCGCGCGGCGGCAGCCCATGGCCGCCGCCGCAGTGGTCAAATCCTATGTTCGCTGCCGGTCAGTCCAGAAGGCCGGCCACGTTTTCCGCGCGATACCCAAGCTCCTCGATCAGGGCGGGCCTGTCGGGCAGGCTGGACATCAGCACCTTGGTGGAACCCTCGAGCACCACGTCCTCCAGCGCCGCGGGCACGAGCACGCAGTCGAAGGGATTGAGCGCCAGTTCGCCGTCGCGCCAGCGCAGGGTGCACTCGCCCATGGGCGTGAGGAACAGCATGCGGCCCTTTTCCAGCGGCATTTTGCCGGACAGGTTCAGTCGGCAGAGCTCGAAGTGGGTGTCGGAGATATAATAGGTGCGGCTGCCGCCCTTGCACAGCACGGTGGTGCCCTCGATCTTCTCCAGGCTCAGATCCGGTCGGCAGACCTCCAGCGCCTTGTCGACGTGCAGCGGGCGGGAATTGCCGTTCTTGTCCACGCGGCCCCAGTCCCACAGGCGGTAGGTGACGTCGCTGGTCTGCTGGATCTCGTAGCACAGGATGCCCTCGCCCAGGGCGTGGACCATGCCGCTCGGGACATAATAGACGTCGCCCGGGCGCACGGTGCGCCAGCGCAGGCATTCCTCGAGGCGGCCCTCGTCGATGATCTGCTTCAGCGGCTCGCCGTTGGTCTCCACGCCGTAGACGATCCTGGCGCCGGGCTCGGCGTTGAGGATGATCCAGGCCTCGGTCTTGCCAGTGACGCGCTCGCCGTTGACGGTGTCGCTGTCGCCGGGATGGACCTGCACGGAGAGGGGCAGCAGGGTATCCAGCAGCTTGAGCAGCAGGGGGAACCGGCCTCCGGTGGTGCCGGTGAGCTCCTCGCCCCACAGCTCGACCATGCGGCACAGGGATTTGCCGGCGTGGGGGCCGTTGGAGACCATGCTCTCGAGGCCCGGCAGGGCGGAGATCTCCAGGCTCTCGCCGGTGGCATCCTCAGGCGCGTCCTTCATGAGCGTATCGCGCAGCATGTGGCCGCCCCAGGGGGTCTCTTCGCCGTGGCGGAATACAGGGGCCATCAAAAGTGGATATAAACTCATACTTCACATCCTCCTTCGTTGTGGGCCGCCTTCGGCGCCGTTTGCAGCGCCGGAAAACTGGCCTTGCAAAAGCTGCCTGCGTGGATTATACTGGAAGTTGTAATCACCCCAGACAATGATAATGTAACATGATGTTGCCCCAATGTCAAGGGATGGAGCAAAAACAATGGCCCTCGAGGGGCCGCGGAGGGGAGGGAAGCCCGGTGGCGAAGGTTCATTCGGTGAGCGTGCGCGCTCTGGCGGAGTTCGCCTTTGAAAAGGGCGACCTGATTCCCGCGGCCCGGGCGGCCTCCCGCATGCGGGACGGCGTGCGCGGCCACCAGGTGCTCCAGGAGATGCTGCCGGTCAGCTGGCGGCCCGAGGTGCCCGTGAGCCGGGACATCCCCATCGGCGGCCGGGTCCTGCGCGTGCACGGCCGGGCGGACGCGCTGTTCCTGGACGGCGAGACCGTCCGGGTGCTGGAGATCAAGACCACCACGAAGAATCCCTCGGGGATCATGAAGTACGACTATCCCGTCCACTGGGCCCAGGGGGAGATCTACGCGGCGCTGTTCTGCCTGAACACCGGGGCGTCCCTAGCCGAGGTGCGGCTGACCTACGCGCGGCTGGACGGCAGCAAGCGGGAGTTTTCCGAGGATTACAACGCGTGGGAGCTGGAGGAGCGGCTGATGGCCTACGCCCGGCCCTACCTGGACTGGATCTCCCGGGTGGACGACTGGAAGGAGACCTCGAAGCCCACGCTGGACGACCTGCCCTTTCCCTTCGACAGCTTCCGGGAGGGCCAGCGGGAGATGGCGGCGCAGGTCTTCCTGGCGATGAAGAACCACGGCAACGCCCTGATTGAGGCCCCCACGGGCATCGGCAAGACGGCGGCTTCGCTGTTCGGGGCGCTGAAGGCGCTGGGCAAGGGCTACGTCACGGCGCTGTTCTACCTGACGGCCCGCACCACAGGCCGACGGGCGGCGGAGGAGGCGCTGGACCGGATGCGCGGCATGGGCCTGGCCCTGCGCAGCGTGACCATCACCGCCAAGGAGAAGGCGTGCCTGCTGGAGAAGCGGGACTGCGCGGGCTGCCCCTACGCCGCGGGCTACTATGACCGGCGGCGGGACGCGCTGAAGCAGGCCATGGGCATCCAGAAGCTGGACGCCGATGCCATCCGGGAGCTGGCCCTGGACCACGAGCTGTGCCCCTTCGAGCTGTCACTGGACATCTCCGAGACGGCGGACGTGATCATCTGCGACTACAACTACGCCTTCGACCCCAAGGTGCGCCTGAAGCGCTACTTCGATTCCAAGTCCGGCGCGGGCCTGCTGGTGGACGAGGCCCACAACCTGGCGGACCGCGCCCGGGACATGCTCTCCGCAGAGCTCTCCGGGCGGCGCGCGGACGAGCTGCGAAAGGCGCTGGCCCAATTCGAGGGCAAGGACAGCCCGATGGTGCGCCTGCTGGGCGAGCTGCTCCGGGCCCTGGACGGGCGGGAGGTGGAGCAGGAGTGCGCCTCGGACCCGCCAGAGGCCGTCATCGAGGCGATGAAGCGATTCGTGGAGATCGCCACGGAGCTGGAGAGCGCGGAGCCCGAGGTCATGGAGTTCATCTACGACGCCCAGTGGTTCGTCCGCGTGGCGAAGCAGTACGATCCGGAGCACTACCGGGCGCTGATCACGCCGGACGAGCGCTGGCTGAACCTCCGCCTGTGGTGCTTCGATCCGTCGAAGCACCTGAAGCGGGCCCTGTCCCGGGTCAGCGGCGCGGCGCTGTTTTCGGCGACGCTGGCGCCGATGAACTACTATGCCTCGATCCTCGGCGCGGACGGCGAGGCGGACACCTCCCTGCGGCTGGAATCGCCCTTCCCGCGGGAAAACCTGTGCGTTTTGCGCATGTCCCTGGCCGTGGGGCTCAAGGACCGGGAGCGCACGCTGAACGCCGTGGCCCAGGTGATCCATGCCATGGCCCAGGCCAAGCCGGGAAACTACCTGGCCTGCTTTCCCTCCTATGCCTACATGACCATGGCCTTTCGCCGCTATCGCATGCTGTGGCCCTACGAGGACGTGATCTGCCAGCAGAGCACCATGCCGGAGAAGGCCCGGGCGGAGTTTATCGCCCGGTTCGAGGCTTCGCCTAAGCACGGCATGGTGGCCTTTGTGGTGCTGGGCGGCGTGTTCGCCGAGGGCGTGGACCTGCCAGAGGACCGGCTGTCCGGCGCGGCGATCGTGACCATCGGCATCCCACAGCTGAGCTTTGAGCGGGAACAGCTCCGGGAGCTGCTGGACGACGGGGACGAGGGCGGCTATGACGCGGCCTACGTCTATCCCGGCGTACGCCGGGTGCTGCAGGCCGCGGGCCGCGTGATCCGCACGGAGAAGGACCGGGGCGTGGTGCTGCTGATGGACGCTCGCTACCGGCAGGAGAAGTATCGCTCGCTGATGCCGCCTCACTGGGACGTGGAGGACGTGAAGAAGATGAGCGAGCTGAACGCGCGGCTCAAGGCCTTTTGGGAGGAATCCGGGAAATAAAAACATCCCAGACCGAAGTCTGGAATGTATACAGACCAAAGTCTGGGAATGATTTGCCGGGCAGACATCGCAATCGCGACGATCCCGTGAAGCGCCAAGGGCGTTTACAGCTCCATGGAAAGGTAGATCATGTCCTTCAGCGGCGCGCCGTTCTCGAGGATCGGCTCCGGGTAGTGCTCGGTGAAGAAATCTTCCGCCACATAGGCCCTGCGGAAGCCCAGCGCCTCGTAGAAGGCGACGTTGGCGGGGCTGGTGCCTACGTACATCGAACCGCCCCGGGAGGCGTACAGCTTCGCCAGGTGGCGCACCAGGCGGCTGCCATAGCCCTTGTGGCGCTGCGGCTCGACCACCGCCAGGTTCTTGAGCTCCCAGTTAGCATCCTCCCTGCGGGTGACGACGGCCACGGCGGCGGCCTGGCCGTTGACCAGCAGCACGTACAGGTCGCCGGCGTCAAGGTAGCCCGCGATCATTTCCCGACTGGGGTCGGCTTCCAGCAGCAGGGGCAGGTAGGCCTCCTTCCCGGCGGCGATCCTGCGAATCTCCTGCGGCGCCAGCTCGCCCTTGGCCCAGTGCTTGCGGCACAGTGCCACGTAGCTCTCGTTGCCGCCCAGGACGATCTGCTCGCCGGCCTTGACCACCTTGCCGCCCATCACGCGGGCGTTCATGGTGGCCTTGCGGCCGCACCAGCAGACGGTCTTGATCTCCTCGATGGTGTCCGCCCAGGCCATCAGCCAGTGGCTGCCCTCGAAAAGATTGCCCTGAAAGTCCGCCCGCAGGCCGTAGCAGATGACGGGGATGTTCAGGTTGTCCACGATGTCCACCAGTCGCTGCACCTGGTCCTTCTTCAGGAACTGGCATTCGTCCACGATGATGCAATCGTAGGCGGTCAGATCCAGCGAATCCAATTCCTCCACGAAGCGGCAGGGCGCGCTCAGCCCGGAGCGGGAGCCCACGGTGCGGGCGCCGTCCCGGTTGTCCAGCATCGGCTTGAGCATCAGCGCGTTCTGGCCGCGCTCCTGGTAGTTGTATTGAACCATGATGGCGTTGGCGGTCTTGGAGGACCCCATCGCGCCATATCGGAAATAGAGCTTTGCCATAGTGAGACGATCCCTCCTGACGTACTTGCACCATTATACGACAAACCGGCGCGGCCGTCCAGTGGGAAGCGAATAAAATCTTGCCGTCCGGCAGAAGCGCAGCGTTTTCAAATCGCCCTTTGGAAACGCCGGGGGTGTATCGCTCTGGCCGGAATGAGGAGGAAAGCCGATGAAGATCGCCGGCATCATCGCCGAATACAATCCCTTTCACAACGGGCACGCCCTGCACGTGCGCCGCACCCGCGAGGCGACCGGCTGCGATTACGTGATTGCCTGCATGGACGGGCACTTCACCCAGCGGGGCGAGGCGGCCCGATTCTCCAAGTGGGCCCGGGTCCGCATGGCGCTGAGCTGCGGCGTGGACGCCGTGTTTGAGCTTCCGGCGCTGTTCGCGGTCCGCCCGGCCGAGGTCTTTGCCGCGGGCGGCGTGGCGATCCTCGACGGCCTTGGCGCGGATGTGCTCTCCTTCGGCAGCGAGACGGCGGATCTTGGCGCGCTGAACGCCCTGGCGGAGATCTCCCTGAATGAGCCGGAATCGGTGTCGGAGGCCGTGCGGAGGGGCCTTGAAGCGGGAAAATCCCACACCCGGGCCCGGGGGGAGGCCGTCGCCGGCTACCTGGGCCTGGACCCGGAGGCGCTCAACCAGCCCAACGCAATCCTCGCGGTGGAATACCTGCGGGCGCTGCGCAAGAGGGGCTCGCGCATGGAGGCGGCGGCCATCGAGCGCGTCGGCGGCTATCACGACCGGGCGCTGGGGACCTTCGCCTCGGCCTCCGCAGTGCGGGCCGCCTTTGAACGGGGGGATGTGGAAGGGGCGCTCTCGGCGATTCCCGGGAACGCCCGGCCCTTCGCCCTGCCCGACGCCATGCACGGCATGGACGACCTGCTGCTCTACCGGCTGCGGGGCATGAGCCCGGAGGCACTCGTCGCCCTTCCCGAGGTGGGCGAGGGCCTTGAGAACCGAATCGGGAAGCTCTGCCGGGAGCATGCCTCGCGGCAGGCGCTGCTCGAGGCGTTGAAGTGCAAGCGCTACACCTGGTCGCGGCTGAGCCGAACGCTGACCCAGGCGATGATCGGCATGGATTCGGGCCTGGCGGCGGCCTGTCCCGAGCCGCCCTACGCCCGCCTGCTGGGCGCGCGGGAGGACGCGAAGCCCCTGCTTCGGGAGCTCGGCGCCAGGGCCTCGATCCCCATCGCTTCCTCCGCGGAGGCGCTTCGCGGGAACCCCTGCTTTGAACTGGAATGTCGCGCCACGGACCTGTGGGCGCTGATGCACGACGTGCCCGCGGAGCGCCTGCCAGGGCGGGAATTCACCGAGCGATTCGTGAAGGTGTAATGGGTATCGCTGACACGGGGCAATCAAAAGAGCCGCGAAGGGCTGTGCGCCTTCCCGGCTCTCTTCATATAGGGTGTGATGGCCCGTCGTCTTGAAATTTCCGGCTGATCCCGAAAGCGGCCCGCTACAGCCTCGCGGCGTGGGCGGCGCGGACCACCGCGTCGATGCGCTCGGGCGGAACGGATTCCGGGCAGGCCTGCGCGGGCAGCATGTCGGCGAGGAACTCCAGGTTGCCGTCGCCGCCGGCGATGGGCGAATACTCCAGCGCGCGGACCTGCCACCCCAGGGTGGGCGCGAACGCGACGAGGTCCGCCAGGATCTGGCGGTGGACCTTCGGGTCCGAGACGATGCCCCGCTTGCCCACCAGGCGGCGGCCCGCCTCGAACTGGGGCTTGACCAGGCTGATCATCCGCCCCTCGCTGCCCAGCGTTTCAAAGGCGGCGGGAAGGATCAGCTTGATGGAGATGAAGGAGACGTCCATGACCGCGAGGGTCGGGCGCTCCGGGAACATGGCGGGACTCAGCGTCCGGGCGTTGACGTGCTCCATAGAGGTGACCCGCGGGTCCGCGGCGAGCTCAGGAACCAGCTGGCCGCTGCCCACGTCCACGGCATAGATGTGCCTCGCCCCGGCCCGCAGCAGCACGTCGGTGAAGCCGCCGGTGGACGCGCCGATGTCCACGCAGACGCGGCCGGTGGCGTCGGCGCCAAAGGCGCGCAGGGCCTTCTCCAGCTTCAAGCCGCCCCGGCTGACGTAGGGGTGCAGCTCGCCGGTGACGGCCAGCGCGTCCGTCACCGAGACCTTCTGCGCGGCCTTGCGAATGACGGCGCCGTTCAGCGTGGCCAGCCCGGCCGCGATCATCGCCTGGGCCTTCTCGCGGCTGGGTGCAAGGCCCCTTGAAACCAGCGCCGCGTCGGCGCGAACCCTGTCTTCATCCATGTCGATAACCTCCATTTATCGCCCGAAGGCCCTGTCTGGACTGGAAATATATGCATAATGACCCGGAATTGATTGACGAATCCTGCATAATATTATAAAATACTCGTGAAATATATTTCGGAATAATGACGGAAGGAATGATAACAGTGAAAATACTGAGAAAGACAGCCGCGCTGTGCCTGTGCCTGATGTTCACGGCATTTGCGGTGGCGGAGGGGAGCATCTCCGTCGGCCTGACAAGCGGCGGCGCGCTGGAGGTCAGCTGGAGCGGCGCGGGCTGCGAAAGCTGCGAACTGACGATCTACCGGGATGGCTGGCCGCTGTGCGCGCGGAGCGCCGAGGGCGACAGCGGAACGCTGTACTTCGATATCGGAGACAATCCGGGAACCTACAAGGCGCGGCTGAGGACGGATTCGGGCTGCGTTACCTCCGGCGAAGTCACCCTGTCCCGGACCGGGGAGCCTGAGGGGACGCCGGAGCCCACGGCCCAGCCCGAGCCCACCCAAGCGCCGGACGCGGCGGAGAGCCCCGCGATGCCTGACGACCCCGCCGACGCGCCGGAGCCGGTCACCCCGGAGCCGGAGGACGCGGAACAGCCGGACGATGGGGAGTCGCCGGAATGTGATCCTGGGGAGAACGGGCAGCCCGGCTGCGAAGCGACGCCGGAGACCGGCGAAGCCCTCCTGCCCGGCGGCGACGGCCAGCCCACGGAAGCGCCGGAAGTAACCCCGACGCCCGAACCGACGGCCACGGTGACGCCGACGCCTGCGCCGACGCCCACGGCGACGGTCAGGCTGACGGCGACGCCGGTTCCCACCGCGCAGGTACATACCAGCACCCCGACCGCCGCGCTCTCGAGGGAGGAGGAAGTCATCTCCCAGGTCAACGTGGAGCGGGCCAAGCAGGGGCTCCAGCCCCTGAGCGTCAGCGCAGAGCTGAGCCGGGCCGCGGCAGTCCGCGCGGCGGAGATCGCCGTCAGCTTTTCCCACACGCGCCCCGACGGCACCCCCTGGACGACCGTCAGCGATTACGCCTACGGCGAGAACATCGCCATGGGCCAGCGGACCGCGGACAAGGTGATGGCTGCGTGGATGAGCTCTCCCGGCCATCGCGCGAACATACTGCACGCAAACTATGGCACCATCGGCGTGTGTGCCTATGTCAGCGGCGGCGTAACCTACTGGGTCCAGCTGTTCGGCAAGTGATCGCGGAAATCCAATAAAACCCAGAAACAAACCAAGGTCTGTATCGAACCATGGCTCCGGGATGCCCGGGGCCATGGTTTTTGTTGTTTTATATGATGGAGACGCAGAATGGAAGATCCCAATCGTCAGGCTTCGACCATGTTGTTCAGCCAGATGCCCCGGCGGAGCAGGATGTAGCCGAAGACGCACTTGATGATGTCCGCCAGCTGCACGCACAGGTAGATCAGCAGCACCGGCATGGCGGTCAGATGCACCAGGCACCAGGCCAGAGGCACGGCGACCACCCAGGTATAGCCGCTGTCAAACAGGAAGGTGATCATCGTCTTGCCGCCGGACCGCAGCGTGAAGTAGGCGGTGTTGCAGAAGGCGATCAGCGGCAGGCAGAAGGAGTAGATCCTCAGCAGCTGCGTCGCCAGGGCCCGAACCTCGTCGGAGGTGCGATAGACCCGGGGAATCAGCGGCGCGACCACGTTCATCACCAGCATGGTCGCCGCGCTGATGGCGATGGAAAAGGCGATCAGCTTCCATGCCTGGGACTTTGCCTCCTCCATGTTGTTCGCGCCCAGGGACTGGCCCACGATGATGGCGGTGGCGCTGCCCATGGAGAGGATCGTGACGATGAACAGGTTGCCAATGGTGTTGGAGATGTTCATGGCGGCGACCACGTCCAGGCCGCGCACGGAATAGCACTGGGCCAGCGTCGTCATGCCCATGGACCACAGCGTCTCGTTGACCAGCAGCGGCAGGCCCTTCAGCGTGATGGACCGGACCAGCGTCGAGGGAATGCGCAGGCTGGAATAGACGCCCTCGATGAAGCGGTAGCGCTCCACGTGGGTGTGGGTGTAGGACACCACGATGGTGAGCTCCACGAAGCGGGACAGTACTGTGGCGATGGCCGCGCCCTCAACCCCCAGCTTCGGGAAGCCCAGGTGTCCGAAGATCAGCAGGTAGTTGAACAACAGGTTCACGAACACCGCCGCGATGCCCGCGAACATCGGCAGGCGGGTCTCGCCGGTCTCGCGCAGGGTGCTGGCGTAGACCTGCGTCATGGCGAAGGGGAACAGCCCCAGCAGCATGATCCGCAGGTAGCCCAGCCCGTGCTCCAGCGTGACCGCCACGCGGGCGGGATCGCCCTCGTCGTGCAGGAAGCGGGTGATCAGGAATTTCCCGCCGGTGAGGAACACCGCCAGCGCCAGCAGCAGCAGGATCGCGCAGGCGTACAGCTTGTAGCGGAAGCAGTGGCGCACGCCCTCCTGGTTGTCCGCGCCATAGAACTGGGCGGAGAAGATGCCCGCGCCGGAGAGCCCGCCGAACACGCACAGGTTGAACACGAACAACAGCTGGTTGGCGATGGAGACGCCCGACATCTGCTCGGTGCCCACCTGGCCCACCATGATGTTGTCCAGCAGGTTGACGAAGTTGGTGATGGCGTTCTGAATGATGATGGGGATGACGATGGCGAGCACCATGCCGTAAAAGGCGCGGCTGCCGATCAGCGTGTGGCGCAGGGACCGCCGTCCCGTGGGAAACTGGGACATGTTTGGGAACCTCCTGTGAGGGGATCGGGTATCGTTGGAAATCGTCCTTCCGGCGCGCGTTTCAACGCCCCTATCATAGCACAGGCCGGGATGGGGTTCAACGAACGCCGTGAAAAGAATGCGGGAGATCGGCTTAACTTTGCCCTGGCTGCTGGCTTCGCGGATTGCCAGCGCGGGGGAAATGGTGTATAATCGGGAGGATCTGGAGGGATGCGATATGATGAAGGACTTCCGTTCCGCGCGCTACTGGGCGTCGGAGCTGATCGAACCCGGGCTCGGCGAGGGCATGGTGTGCGTGGACGCCACGATGGGCAACGGCCACGACACGCTGTGGCTCTGCGGCCTCGTGGGGGAAACGGGCCGGGTGTACGGCTTTGACGTGCAGGAGGAGGCGGTGGAGCGCACCCGGGCGCGCCTCTGCGAGGCGGGTCTCGGGCAGAGGGCGACGCTGTTCTGCGAGGGCCACGAGCACATGGCCCAGCGCGTCGAGCAGCCCGTGGACCTGGTCATGTTCAACCTGGGCTGGCTGCCTGGCGCGGCCCACGGCGTGACCACCCGGACGGAGACGACGCTTCTGGCCGTGGAGGCGGCGCTGTCGATCCTGAAGCCTGGGGGACTTGTGACCATTTGCGTCTATCCTGGGCACGCGGAAGGCGCGAAGGAGCTGGAGGCGCTGAAAAAATGGGCGTCCGCGCTGGACGCCCGCCGCTATGACGCGATGCTGCGCTGCTACATGAACCAGCCCAATGACCCGCCGCAGCTGATCGCTGTCAAGCGAAAGCTGGAGAAACAGACCAAGGTCTGATGGTGAAATAACAGACTATGGTCGGCGTTATTCGTCCTCCGACTGATACATGCGGTACAGGTTGTAGTAGACGCCCTTCTTCGCCATCAGCGCGTCGTGGCTGCCCTGCTCGACGATGCCCTCGTCGGTGAGCACCAGTATGGTCTCGCCGCGCCGCGGATGGTGGTCAGGCGGTGGGCGATGGTGAAGGTGGTTCGGCCCTTCATCAGCCCCTCCAGGGACTGCTGCACCAGGTGCTCGGATTCGTTGTCCAGGGCGCTGGTGGCCTCATCCAGGATCAGGATCGGCGGGTTCTTCAGGAACACCCGGGCGATGGAGATGCGCTGCTTCTGGCCGCCGGACAGCTTCACGCCGTGCTCGCCGACGTAGGTGTCATAGCCGTTTTCCAGCTCCGAGATGAACTCGTGGGCTCCCGCCAGCTTGGCGGCCTGGATGATCTCCTCCCGGGTGGCGCCGGGACGGCCGTACTCGATGTTGGTCAGCACCGTGCCGGAGAAGAGGTAGACGTCCTGCTGCACCATGCCGATCTGCTTGCGCAGGGAATGGAGGGTGTAGTCCCGGATGTCCGTGCCGTCGATGCGGATGACGCCGGAGGTGACCTCGTAGAAGCGGGGGATCAGGTTGCACAGGGTGGTTTTGCCGCCGCCGGAGGGCCCCACCAGGGCGACGCTCTCGCCGGGATTGACGTGGAGGTTGATGTGGCTCAGCACGTTGGTGCCGCCGTCGTCATAGGCGAAGGAGACGTCGTCGAATTCCAGCTTGCCGGAGACGTCCTCCAGCTCCCGGGCCCCGGGCAGGTCGTGGATGGCGACGGGCTCCTCCATGACCTCGGCGAAGCGCTCGATGCCGGTGACGCCCCGCTGGAAGTTCTCGGTGAACTCCACCAGGCGGCGCACGGAGGCCAGCAGCGTGGTGACGTACAGCAGGTAGGCCACGAGATCCGCCGCGGAGATGCGGCCCTGGATCATGAAGATGGCTCCGACGCACACCACCAGGATGTACATGATGCCGTCGAACATGCGGGTGACGGAGTGGAAGCCGGCCATGTTGTGGTACATGCGGCGCTTGACGCTCAGAAAGGCGCTGTTTCCCTCGGCGAACTTTTCCTCTTCGATGTCCTCGTTGGCAAAGGACTTGACCACGCGAATGCCGGACAGGCTGTCCTCCACCCGGGCGTTGATCTCGCCCAGCTGGTGGCGGGAATCCTTGAAGGACTTGCGCATGGGCTTGGCGAAGCGGTCCGAGAACACCACCATCAGCGGCAGCGACGCGAATATGATCAGCGTCAGGGGGATGTTCATGCCGCAGAGGATCACAAAGGCCACGACCACCTTGATGCTGGTGATGAACAGCTCCTCCGGGAAGTGATGGGCGAATTCGGTGATGTCGAACAGGTCGCTGGTGATGCGGGACATCAACTGGCCGATCTTCGTCTTGCTGTAGTAGGCGTGAGGGAGCTTCTGCATGTGGGCGAAGAGGTCCCGGCGCATGTCGGTCTCGATGTGCGTGCCCATGATGTGGCCCACGGACTGCATGAAGTAGTTGGCCGCCGTATCCACGATGCGCAGCGCCACGTAGAGCAGGCTGAGCTTGACCACCGTGGCGATGGTCAGCGCAGCGAGGTTCGTGGTGCCCAGGTTGGTGATATACCGCACGATCAGCGGCAGCACGAGGTCGCAGATCGTGGTCAGCGACGCGCAGAACAGGTCCAGCAGCAGGACCGGCAGGCGGGGCTTGAAATAGGGCAGAAAGTGCCTGAATATGCGCAGGTTGTCCTGCATCGTGCGCCTCTGGGTGTGCTGCATGGCCGTGCTCTCCTTTGTACGTTTCAAGAGCGTTTTCTTTCATTGTAAAATAATCAGAAGGGCTGTCAAGCAGGAAAGGATTAATTCCGACCCTTCCTGTTTCCTTTTGTGCGTGTTAAAATTTCCGCAGCGCTAACCATTTTTACCCGAGGAGCGTCTTTTTGTATAGGGGACAGAATGCGGGGGAAGAGCCGCGTACGTCCATGGGAGCGGGAACGGACCCTTCGATCGAATATGCGGCTTTTGACACAGAATCGGTCCAAATAAATGTTTCAGAAGATTGACAATTTGATTGGTACTGTTGTAAAATATAACCTGTATAGGCATATATTGTATTCGCATAAGGAGAATGCGTCATGAAGAAGACACTGTGTATGCTGCTCGCGCTGATCCTGGTTGCCTCCGCGCTACCGGTCAATCTGGCGGCTGCGTTTGCGGAAGCCGGGATCGAGGTCGAGACGGAGACGGAGGGCGAGGTGCTTCCCGTGGAGAACGGGGAGGAACCCGAACTGGTCGTCGAGGAACCCGAAACGGACCTGCCCGGGGAGAACGAACCCCAGGCGCAGCCCGGGGAGGAACCCTCCGCCGAACCCGCGCAGGAGGAAGCGGTCCGCTATGCCCGCGCCCTGGACGCCCTTTCCATTTACAAGGCGTCCGACCTGCGGGAGAGGCATGCCGTCCTTCCCAAGGAGAGCGTCGTGCTCGTCCTGGAGTCTGCCGAGACCTGGATGCGCGTGGCCGTGAATACCCAGAAGGGCGTCGTCGAGGGCTATGTCGCCATCGATGCGGTTGAAGTCCTGGCCGGCGAAGCCCTGGAGCGCTTCCTGGACGACCTCGCCGTGAACGGCGTGGACGCCCTCTACAATGACGATATCAACCTGCCCCTTGCCACCGTCGAGGCGGCGTTTGACGGCGACGCGGCGTCGGAGCCCGCGCCACAGCAGCCGGCGGAGGGGGAAGGCGGCGAGGGAGCCGCGCCCGAGACCAACGGGCCGGTTGAGCCTGCGGCCGAACCCGAGAACGGAACGCAGGACCCGGATGATCCTTCCGGCACTCCCGAGGCCGAAGGACAGGAGCCGCAGGGCGAAGTCCAGCCCACCGCCGAGCCGACGGCCGCGCCGACTGCCGAACCCACGGCTGCGCCGACCGCCGCTCCCACCGTAGCGCCGACCGCTGCGCCCACCGCCGCTCCCACCGCCGCTCCCACCGCCGTTCCCACCGCCGTGCCCACCACCGCGCCGACGGCCGTACCCACCGAGGCGCCTGCAGCGGAGCCCGAGGACGACGGCGAGCATGCCGTGCTGGCCGCGGAGCCCGGGAGCCCCACGGAGCCCGGCGATCCCACTGACCTTGTGCTCAGCGCGTCCCAGATCACCGTGGGCGTGAAGGAGAAGTATGCCCTGCTGACGGCGACCCTCGTTCCCGCCAACAGCGCCACGACCATCACCTGGCGGACCAGCAAGGCCAAGGTGGCCAAGGTCAACGCGGAAACCGGCGTGGTCACCGGCGTGAAGGCCGGCACCGCCATCATCTACGCCACGACGGCCAACGGCATCGAGAAGAGCTGCACGGTGACGGTCATGAAGGCGCCTTCCAAGGTGACCCTGAACACCAAGAATGTGACCATCGCCGAGGGCGGCCAGACCTACAAGCTGACGGCCACCCTGCCGAAAAAGACCACCTCCACGCTGACCTATACCTCTTCCAACGAGGCCGTCGCCAAGGTGGATGCCAGCGGCCTGATCACCGGCGTCGCGCCCGGCTCCGCCACGATTACCGTATCCACCTTCAACAAGAAGAAGGCCAAGTGCAAGGTGAAGGTCATAGCCGCGCCGGACCAGGTGTTCCTGCCGGAGGCGATCACCATCGGCGAGATGCAGCACTACAAGCTGGCCGCCTCCGTGGTGGGCGTCAACAACGCCGAATCCGCCTCTACCTATACCTTTACCGCTGAAAATGGTACCGGGGCCATCACCGTCGATCCCGCCACCGGCGAGGTCGTGGGCGTCAAGCCCGGCACGGCCAAGGTGCGGGTCAAGACCTACAACGGCGTGACCACCCACCTGAACGGCAGCGTGCGGACGGAGACCGTCTGCGCGGTGACCGTCGTGGAAGCCCCGGTGGAGATCAAGCTGGCGACGAACAACGTGTCCATCGGCGTGAAGCAGACGCTGGCGCTGTATCCGCAGATGATTTCCTCCAAGGGCGCCGTGATGAGCGGCGTGGATTACACCATCACCAGCAGCAACAAGAAGAAGCTGTCCGTCAGCAACGACGGCGTCGTGAAGGGCATCAAGACCGGCACCTTCAAGGTGACCGTGACGGCCTACAACGGCGTGTCCGCGGTCTGCACGGTGAAAGTGGTCAAGGCCCCCTCCAAGGTCACGCTGTCGCCCGCGAAGCCCACCATCGGCGTGGGCCAGACCGTGAAGCTGGGCGTCAAGTTCCCGAAGGGCGGCCTGGCGAGCTACACCTTCTCCAGCAGCGATACGACCACCGTCTCCGTGGACGGCGAGGGCAACATCACCGGCCTGAAGGAGGGCTCGGCCACCATCACGGTGAAGACCAGCAACGGCAAGAAGGCCAAGGCCACCGTGAAGGTCTCCCGAGCGCCGGGCTACCTGAATCTGAACGCGGACTATGACCTGGAGTTCGACCCGATCAACAACAATTACAGCACCGTCTACAGGAAGACGCTGAATCCGGGAGGAACCTTCCAGCTCACCTATGAGAATGAGTACCTGACCTACGGCGGCGTAGCCTCCTATCAGTCGAAGAATCCCTCCGTGGCCACCGTCAGCGCCAGCGGCCTGATCACCGCCGTCGCCCCGGGCACCGCCGACATCATCGTGAAGTCCACCGGCGGCGCGGAAGCCCTGTGCCGCGTGACGGTCACCGGCACGCTGCCCGCCTCCATCGCCTTCAACAACGCCGACGCCACCGTGCGCGCTGGCCAGAGCATCGCCATGCCCACGCTGAGGGGCGCGAACATCACCGCCGCCCAGCTGGCTTCTGCCACCTACGCCACCGGCAACGCCGGCATCGTCGTGGCCGAGTGGGTCGAGGCGGACGCCCAGTGGAAGCTGCGGGGCGTGAACGCCGGCTCCACCACCGTGACCGCCACGGCTGCGGGCGCTTCGGCCACATTGAACGTGACCGTCACCGCCGCGAACCTGACCTCTACGGAGCTGCACTTTGAGGATGCCACGGTCTACATGGCCCTGAACCAGGTGTGGAAGCCCGTGGTGAAGGATGAATACGACGTGACCGTGAACGCGGCGCTGACCTCGGACAAGCCCGAGATCGTGGCCGTGACCGCTTCCGGCGAGCTGAAGGGCATCGCCGAGGGCAAGGCCGTCATCACGGCGACCAGCGGCAGCCTGACGGCGAAGATGACCGTCTGCGTGCAGGCCTCCGGCGCGACCGTTCAGCTGACCCCGGCCACCCTCAAGCTGGCCGTCGGACAGCGCGAGACTGTGAAGGCCAGGGTGAACAACGACGGCGCTTCCTCGAACGTGACCTACGCCTCCACCAATGCCTCCGTGGCCATGGTCAACGCCTCCGGCGTGGTCGTCGCCCGGGCGGCGGGCAGCGCGACCATCACCGCCACCGCCTACAATGGCACAACCGCAACCTGCGCCGTGACCGTCACCAAGGCGCCCAGCAAGATCGCCCTCGAGCCCGCCTCGATCACGGGCCGGGTGGGGGATGCCGGCGTGCAGCTCAAGTGGAGCTTCGGCGCGTCCGACGAGACGGGCACCGTGACCTTCTCTTCCAGCAACGCGGGCATTGCCTCTGTCAGCGCTGCCGGCGTCGTGACCCTCGCGGCGGTGGGCACCGCCACGGTGACCGCCCAGACCCACAACGGCCTGACGGCGACCATCGACGTGACCGTGCTGCCCCAGAAGCCGGAATCCACCACGCCGAAGTACCGCCTGTTCGCGGCCTACAGCTACTTCGATTCCAGTTACAAGGGCTACATTCCCTTTACCCGCAACAATGCCGAGAGCTTGGCGAACACCTTCCAGAAGTCCAGCATCAGCGGCATCGGCTACAGCACGAAGGTGATGGGGAACCCGTCCAAGACGCAGCTGCTGTCCGGCATCTCCAGCTACTTCTCCGGGACCACGGACAAGGACGTCAGCATCGTGTACCTGTGCTCCCACGGCCACATGACCGGTAATTACACCGGCTACCGCATGTCCCTGCCGGGCTATGACGAGAACCCGAACAACGCCAACTACTACCTGACCTCCACGGAGATCTTCAACTGCATCAGCCGCATCAATGGCAACGTCATCCTGATCCTCGACTCCTGCTACAGCGGCACGTTCCTGCAGGATATGCAGGGCCGGTTGAACGCCCAGGGCGGACGGATCGCCGTGATGACCGCGGCCTCCGATACCCGCGCCACCTTCTACAAGGTCAAGGACACCAATAAGTCCGTGGACTTCTTCACGTTCTTCCTGCTGCAGGGCCTCGGCTACAATTCCACGAACCATTGGTGGAACGGCAACGCCGGCGGCAGCTCCGGCAGCTACCCGGGCTATCTGGCGGCGGACAAGGCCGGCAACAATGACGGCATCGTGACGCTGGGCGAGTTCTACGACTTCGCCTCCAAGAGCATCGCCACCAACATTCCCAAGTACATGAAGAAGAGCTGGTACTGGGGCGACACAAAGCGCGTGCAGGTGACGCGGTTCAGCGAGGGCAACCTGAGGGATCTCGTGATCTACAAGGCGGGCTGACGCGGAGACGACAAATGAATTCATGCAAAGGGCGGCCGGAGAGGAATCTCCGGTCGCCCGAATCGTTGGAATTAGAGTCTGTTTCTAAATTCGGAAAGATGCATTTTCGGCATCTAATCTTCCATTTCTGCGTTGATTTCCCTTGACTTTTACGCACCGCCGCTACT
>CADCHI010000019.1 GCA_902801165.1 uncultured Eubacteriales bacterium
GCCAGCATGCAGCTGTCGAAGATCGGGCGGATGTGCTTCGGCATGCCGTTGGAGTTGTTGGACAGGCCGCCGGTGCTGTTCAGGCCCATGTCAGAGAACATCTTGATGGCCTCCAGGACCTCCATCTGCTTGTCCTGCATGCCCTTTACCACCAGGAACAGCGGGTCGAACCACAGGTCCTCCGCCTCCATGCCGTGCATCAGGCCCTCTTCCAGCATCCGCTGGCAGTGCGCCATGCGCTCGTCGTTGTCGGAAGCGATGCCGTTCGCGGAGCACAGCGCGATGACGATGGCGTCGTTGTTCGCCGCCAGCTCAATGCGGTTGAAGCGGTCGCCCGCGTCCGCGGAGTTCACGATCGGCTTGCCCTTCTCGCGGTTGTACACCTGGATGCCGGCCTCGATGGCCTTCATGTTGGAGGTGTCCAGCGCCAGCGGCACGTTGTCAAACCGCTCCTGCAGCAGCTTGACCGCCCAGATCATGCGATCCTCGCCGTCGGACTCGGCGGGGCCGATGTTCACGTCGATGTAGTTCGCGCCGGCCTTCAGCTGCTGCTCGCAACGGGTGATGATCGGCTCGGGGTCGCGCTCTTCAAATTCAGCTGCTGCTCGCAACGGGTGATGATCGGCTCGGGGTCGCGCTCTTCAAATGCTCTGCGGATTGCGGGAGCGGTCACGGAGATGCGCTCGCCGATGGTGATGAACTTTGCCATAAGTCAATCCCTCCAATTAAGTCATGTAATTATAGCATACGAAGCCGGTGCGGCAAAGCCGCGCCGGCCGTATAAGCCCTTAAGCGTTGAAGTCCTTGATGAACTTGACCAGCTGAACGGCCTCCATCGGGCCAACCACCACGTTCCAGCCGGGCAGCTTGGCTTCGATTTCACCCTTCATCACGGCAACCTTGCCGGGGATGATCAGCGTGCGGGACTTGATCTTGTTCTCAATGTCCGCCTCGTCGAAGAACTTCTTGATGGTGCCCGCGGAGAACTTGCCGGCCGCCCACGCGGTCAGAACGGACATGCCGCTGGCATCGGTGATCAGCAGGTTGACCGGGCACTTGGAGCGCTCGTACTCGCCGGAGACCAGGAAGTAGGTCAGGGCGAAGTCAACGGTCAGGGAGCAGACGGAGTTCTCATCCGCGCCGTTCAGGGCGTAGATGCCGGGCTCGACCTTCATGGGCTTCTGCGGATCGGTGAAGATGTTCTGGCGCAGGCCGTACAGCGCCAGCGCCTCGGCGTAGGTCATGTTCTCCATGACGATGATGGAGCCGTAGCGCAGGGTGAAGGCGGAGGCCAGAGCGGTCTGCATGTGCAGGTCGCCCTCGGCGATCGCGGCCAGGTTCACGATGGACGGATAGCCCAGGGTGCGCTCCTGATCCTTCAGGTTGCTGCGGCGCACCTGTACGGCGTTGGCGAAGGTCTCCTTCGCGGTCTTGCCGGTGCAGTCGATGATCAGGTTCTTGTTGCCCTTGGCTTCCAGCGCCTTGATGTTGTCGTAGATGCCGGAGATGCCTTCGCCGGTCACGCCCAGGGTGACGCCCGCAGCGGTGGCCACGGCGTTCATGGCGTCCAGGTTCTCGGCGTTGGCGCCGTTCAGGATGGGCTTGGCGGCCTTGCAGACATCCAGCGCGGCCTTGGCGACGTCGGCGTCGGAGCAGTTCAGCACCAGCGCGCGGTCAGCGGCCATGGCCTTGTTCACCAGCGCGACGTACTTTTCAGCGCCGTTGCCAGCGTAGTTCAGGAACAGGAACTCCACATACTCGCGCTCGCCGATGCGCTCGTAATCGACCTTCTTGATCTGCTCGATCTTGGCGTCGATCTCGGCGTCGTCCATGCAGGAGCACAGGGTGACGGCGTACAGGTTGCGGTTCACCAGGGTCTTCTCGTGGCGGAACAGCACGGTCTCGCCGCCGAGCTTGTGCTCGTTGCTGCCGGCGCCGACGGTGATGGTCTTCATCAGGGGCGCGGTGGACTCGGACAGGGTAGCCAGGGCCTCAGCGGACATGTGGGGGCACTTGTCGATGGAAACAGCGCCGGAGGCGACCTTCATCGAAAACGCCATACAGGTGGGGCTGCCGCACTCCTTGCAGTTCTTCTTGGGAGTCAGCTTAAAAATGTCAAGACCTTTCAGAGCCATGGTATATTTCCTCCTTCCCCGCTTACATCAGGCTGTCGATGAACTTGGCGATCGTGGCGACAGCGGCAGGGTGCTTCATGATGACCATATCGGAGCCGCCCACCAGGCAAGCGGAGGCGGTGCACACTTCCATCTCAATGCCGCGCTCGTCCAGGGGACCCCACTCCGGGCTCTCCTCTTCGGGCGACATGGATTCCTTCACGCCCCAGGTCTCGGAGGAGATGGGGGTGACGATGGGCATCTGGAGCTGCGCGTCGTTCTGAGCCAGCGCGGCGGCCTTCACGCGGTCCAGCGTGGAGGAAAGGTACTCAAAGCCATAGCCCGCGGCGGAGGAGCCCACGTTCATGCAGATGCTCTGCGCGGGCACGCCCAGCTGGGACAGCAGCACGTTCAGCTGCTTGGCCAGGTTGATGTCCACGGCGGATTCCGCGCCGACCTTCTGGTTGTAGGCCAGACCGGCGGAAGCGCCGACGTTCTTGTAGTTCTCTTCACGGGCAGAGAGCACCAGGATGTTCTTGCCCTGCAGGGCGTCGGAGATGGCATTGAACAGCTCGGCGTCCTTCTCGATGTTCTTGCAGCCCATCACGAGGATCGGCATCTCGACGGCGTCGGCCACAGCCTTGGCCAGCGCGACGCAGTCCTCGACGGAGGTGTTCTCGGCGTTGGGGTCAGCGCTCTCGAAGTGCAGGCAGATAGCGGAGACGCCTTCCATCGTCTCGGCCTTCTTGGCCATGTCCACGACGGTCTCGCAGCCGGCGTAGAAGTCGAGGATGCCGGGAGAAACGATGCCGGCCAGGCCCTTGTCGCTGATCTCGACGGCAATCTTGGGCGCGTTGGCCATGGGTGCGTCAAAGGTGTAGAAGGGCAGAACGTTTTCGCCGCCGATCACGATGCTCTTGTCGCCCGTGCCGAGGGTGACGGCATTGATCTTGGCATTGAACGCCTGCTTTTTCGGAGTGAAAGCCATGTTGAATTCCCCCTGTTTGTAGTCGTGCGGCAACGATTCGAACCGCCTGTTCTGTCCCGGCGAAGTCTGTCGTAGAGACGCCATAATTGGCGTCCGGTCACTCGACGGAGACGCCAATTATGGCGTCCCTACAATAAGCTTTGCCGTTGAGGTGCGACCCGGAACGTGTGCGCGTTGTGCGGGTCACAGACCCAAAGTGTGCATGATTGATTTCAGCGCGACCTTCACCGGTGCGTCATCTGGTACCTTGGCGCTGGGCTTGCCGTCACAGTCGTACTCGTAGACGAGTTCGTCGTGGGGCAGCACGCCCGCCAGCGTAAGTCCGTGCTTCTCAATCTCTTCCTTAACCCCGTCGCTCAGTTTGCCGTCTGGCGCGCGGTTAACGATCAGTTTCATCTGGCCGGGCTTCAGCTCCAGCTGCTCCACCATCTCCGCGATGCGGGCCGCCGCCTGGATACCCCGCCGGGAGCAATCGCTCACCAGCAGCAGGGTATCCACGTGGGGCAGCGTTCCGCGGGAGATGTGCTCAAGCCCCGCCTCGTTGTCGATCACCATATAGCCGTACTGGCCGTAGTACTTGTCCACCTGGGCCTTCAGCACGCCGTTGACATAGCAGTAGCAGCCCTTGCCCTGGGTGCGGCCCATGACCAGCATGTCGAAGTCGTCCTCCTCGATGAGGGCGGTGGAGAACTTGTACTCGGCGTACTCCTGCTTGGTCATGCCCGAAGGGATCGGGGACACCGGCAGCAGCTCGGCGCGGGCCATCTCCTCGCGGATGTCGCCCAGGGTGGTCTCCACCTCGACGCCCAGCACCTCATTGAGGTTGGAGTTCGCGTCGGCGTCCACCACCAGCAGGGGGCCCTTGCCTTCTTTAATCAGCTCTTCGATGATCATGCCGCAGGTGGTCGTCTTGCCGACGCCGCCCTTGCCGGCCACAGCGATGACATGTGTTGACATGATGTCTCCTAAAATACCGTATGGATTGTTTAGATCAGGTCCACGATACCGGATTCCTTCACCAGGCGGGTGACGTCCTCGTACTTGTTCAGCGCGTACAGGTGGATGCCGTCGATGCCGCAGACGCGATACTCGTCGATCAGCTTGATGGTGTACTCCATGCCGGCTTCCTTGAAGGCGGCCTTCTTGGCGGCGATGGACTCCTCGCTCTCGTTCGGGGCAAAGGGGTTCGGGAAGATCCAGTGCTTGGAGATGATCTCAGCCAGCTCGCGGGGCATGACGCAGCCGTTGCGGGAGAGCGCCATGTTGATGGTGGCGGCGGCGTCCAGCACGGGCATGATGCCCACGTCCACGGGCAGCCAGATGCCGGCGGCGCGGATGGCGTCCATCCACCAGTCATCCTGCTTCTGCTTCAGGAAGGAGATGTCCGCCTCGATGCTGCGGCAGGCGATGTGGCCCTCGGGAGAGCCAGCGACCGCGATGGTGAACTTGTCGCCAAACTGCTGGCGGGTGAACTTTACGAGCTCAGTGGCATAGTGCAGGTCGCCGTTGGTGCCGGTCCAGCCGAAGGGGATGTCGCCGCGCAGGGCCAGCATGTGGTTGATGCCGTGGTCCAGGTATTTCTGCAGCTGCTCCTTGATGCCCTCCTTGGTGTTGGCCACACAGGTGAAATGGGTCACGGGGATGGCCTTGCCGTCCTTTTGAATTTTGTCGAGCACTTCGAGGTTCTTGCCAACGTTGGTGCCGCCGGCGCCATAGGTGCAGGAAATATAATCCGGCTTCAGCTCATAAAGATGATCCAGCACACCGCCTTCGCCGCACAGCTTTTCCATGCCGGCGTCCGTCTTCGGCGGGAAAACTTCAAAAGAAAAACCCATCCGCTGTTTCAGGATGTCCGCTACGCCCATTCAGTTATCCTCCTACTGCCAGTTTGTATCCTTCGTTTGTTGGAAAGCCTGTAAATAAACGCAAGCCAACAAACATAATAATATCACAAACCGAAACAATAGGCAAGCGCTTCCGGCGAAAATTGTGACACGATTGGGCTAAATTAGTGTGAAGAGGAACTTCTGCCGAAGTCCCTTGCTGTTGGTGAAAATGGTGATGGCGCCGTCCGTCCCCTCCTCCACATCCATCTCGTCGACGTCCCCGTTCAGCAGGCCGCGCACGTACTCAACGGGGTCGTCCGTCTCGATTTCGTCGAAGAACACATCCCGCATCTGGTTGCCGGAGCAGCTGTTCTGGATCTCCCGCACCACTTCGTATTCCGCCATGGTATAAACCTCGCTTTCAGAATCCCAAATTTCCCGGAATATCTTTCCAATCCTGGCGCTTCAAATGTTTGTCGACGTGTTCCTGCGTAACCCGCCGGCCCGGAAAACGCTCCGTTTCCCTAATCGTGTACAATTCCAAAAACAATACCGGTCTCATCGCGATGAAACCGGCATACTTTTACGCGGACTTCGGGCGGACCACCACGGTGCCGCCGGTCAGGTCAGCCGAGGCGACCTCGCCCTCGATGCGCTCCTCGCGACCCATGATGTCCGTCAGCGTGACCACGCCGTCCTTGCACTCGATCAGCATGACGTTCTTCAGCACCTCGTTCTCGGGGCGCTTTTCTCCCCTGTAAACCGTGGACAGACACATATCGATTTCCTCCCTTTACGCCTTGGGCGCGTTCAGCGCCGCCAGCACCGTGGACAGGCGCATGTTGCCCTTTTCAAAGTCGGACACGGCCTGCATCACCTGCTCGAAGGCAGTGACGTCTCCCAGGTCCTTCAGCCGTCCAGCCAGCTGGGCCAGCTCGTTGGCATGGGCCGTGTTGTGGTTCACCATGTACTGCATCAGCGCCACGACCTCCGCCCGGGGATCGTGCTCGCAACCGCTGCAATCGCTGCCGCAGGCCGCCGCGCCGGGGCAGCCCTGGGGCTGTGCCGCGTGCTCATGGGGATGGCTGTGGGTGTGCTCGTGGGGATGGCTGTGGGTGGTGCCGTCCGCGTGGGTGTGCTCATGGGTATGCTCGTGGGTATGCTCATGCGCGTGCTCGCCGGCCCCGCCGTGGGGATGGTCCGCGTCGTGATCGTGGTGGTCATGGTGATCGTGGGGAATGCCGTGCTCATGCATATATTCATGGCTGTATTCGTGATCCATTTTGATATCCTCCTGTCCATGTCTCGTCCGTATGCGTCAATTATATACCACGCAGGCGCATTTGTCAAAACGCCGGCAATTCCCATTTTATCGGCGTCAATGCCGGCTCTTCCCGATTATTATCGCCTTTCCCCGAAAAAAGCACAACCCCACCCGGGGGATTCCAATATGAATTTCCACGATTCTTAACCTGTACCCCTTTCCCGGCGATTGCAATAATTTCCCCGTTGGGGTACAATCAGGCCGAGGTGAGCGACAACATGTCCAACGAACACGCGCATGGAGCGGCCCCCGAGGTCGCGCAGGCGGCGCACGATCACGCATACATGCATGCCCACGGCATTCCCCACGAGCACGATCACGAACACGGATGCGAGCACGGCCATACCCACAGCCACGAGCACACCCGCGCGGTGCTGAACCGCCTCTCCCGCGCCATCGGGCATTTGCAGTCCGTGCGCAACATGGTGGAGGAGGGCCGGGACTGCTCCGAGGTGCTGGTGCAGATCGCCGCGGTGCGCTCCGCCATCGACAACACCGGCAAGCTGATCCTCCAGGACCACCTGAAGCACTGCATCATGGATGCCGCCGCCGAGGGCGACCAGAAGGCCATCGACGATCTGTGCAACGCCATCGACAAGTATATGAAGTGACGGATGCCGCGCATTCCGCCGGCTCCGCCAATCCCCCATCTCCGTTTGAAACAGACGAATCCCGCCCAAGCCTGCGCCTGGGCGGGATTCGTTTCAGGATGTTGACAAAGTCAACAGACTGACAGGCTGATGCAAAGCCTGCAAGACAAGGAAGGACAGCCTGCAAATGAGGGCGCTTACACAGACGTAAGTAACCGAATTTGCAGGCTGTTCTGACACGGTAAGCAGAAATTTCCTCCGCGCTTGCGCTCTTTTTCGAAATTTCTGCGTTTGCAGGCTTTGTCAGCGGTCTGAGACGAATCCCGCCCGGACCTGCACCCGGTGCGGGATTCGTATTGTATTGCACCATCTTGCACGGCGGTCTGCCTTTCAAACGTCAGCTTCCGTGGAAACGCGCCGACGGGGTTCCCACGTCAGATGATCCGGCGGATGTGCTCGTGCTTCTCGCCGGTGATCCAGTCCACGTCGTCGGTCAGCCAGTCCATGATTTCCAGCTGGCGCGTCTCCCAGGCGATGGTGTCCTCCCGCTCCTGCGGGGTCATTTCCCGGTCAAAGGACTTCACCTTCTCGCAGTAGCCGAAGATGTATCCGGCACCGTACCAGATGGTGAAGTTGCTGTCCGGGCCCTCGGAGACCGCATCTCCCCGGGCGGCGATCAGCGCGTCGTGGCGGCGCTTGTACTCCTCGGCACAGCCGGGCTTCAGCCGCGTGGCGAACACCCGGTGCCGGATCAGCGACTTGTCCTGCCGGACGATGCCGATGTCGTGATACATCAGCCTCATAGTGCCAGGCGGGCACAGCAGCTCGGAATAGCCGTCCATCGTGCGGTCGATCTCGTTCTGTAATTCCCGCTCCACATCCGGCTCCACGGGATGATCGTATTCCCCGTAGCCGAAGAACATATCCTCAACGCCCCAGATGGACAGGTTGCTGATCTTCTGGTGATCCGCCGCCTGTCGGATAAAGGGCTCCAACGCCTTCAGCTTTCGTTCCGCCTCGTCCCGCATGCCCGGCAGCGCCCGTATCGCGAATGTCCTTCTCTCCATGGTAAGACCTCCCCCGTATCTCCTGTCGTTCCCCTATCCCTCTTCGTCCAGGCGCTTCAGGTACGGCACCATCCGCGCCCCGTCCAGCAGCAGTTCTCCATAGCATCCGTCCATCAGCGCGCCGGGATTGAACAACAGCACCCGGCCCACCCAGCCCGCGAAGGGCTCGTGGGTGTGGCCGAACAGCGCGACCTCCGCGCCGGCGTCCTCGGCATAGTAGGAAAGCTGGTCGTAGCCGTACTTCACGTTCTGCATGTGCCCGTGTACCGCGATAATCTGGCGTCCCCCGAAGGACGCCCGGGCCATGGGCGCGCCCCGCTTGGTGAAGTAGTCGCAGTTGCCCGTCACGGCGATCAGCGGCCGGTCGATGTGCTTTTCCAGCCAGCGAGCGTCCCCGTAGAGGTCCCCGAGGTGGAACACGCAGTCGTACTTCTCCTTTGCACACTTCGCGGCGAAGCGCTCCAGCCAGAACTGGCTGTTGTGGCTGTCCGACACGACGCCGAGCCTAACCATCTTCCCGATCCAGCACTTCGATCAGCTTTTGAATGGCCCGGGCCCGGTGGGAGACGCCATTCTTGGCCTCGGCGTCCGCCTCCGCGAAGGTCATTCCCAAATCGTCGGAGAGGAACAGCGGATCGTAGCCGAAGCCGCCCGTGCCCCGGTATTCCCCGATGATCTGCCCGTCGCAGCGTCCATAGACGGTCACGGGCTCCCTTCCCGGGCGGCAAAGCGCCACCGCCGCGCCGTAGTGGGCTTTGTGGGGCTCCGGCTTGTCTGACAGCTCCTTCAGCAGCAGCTGGTTGTTGGCCTCGTCGTCCCCGTGGACGCCGCAGTAGCGGGCCGAGTGCACGCCGGGGCGGCCGCCCAGCTGGTCCACGCACAGGCCGGAGTCGTCCGCCAGCGTGGCGCAGC
Source organism: uncultured Eubacteriales bacterium (assembly GCA_902801165.1). Lineage (GTDB taxonomy): Bacteria > Bacillota > Clostridia > Christensenellales > Aristaeellaceae > UBA2862. Next base: position 8,822 of record CADCHI010000019.1, read on the forward strand.
CCAGGCGCTCCATCAGCGCCTTTGCCTTGATCAGCGCGTTCTCCTCGAAGGTCTCGCCGTTCTCCTCCACGTCCATCTCCACGCCGAGCTCCCGCATGGAATACACGTCGTAGCGGTCGCCCAGCAGCTGCTTGAGCTCCCGCAGCTTGCCGAAGTTGTTGCTGGCCAGGGCCAGCTTCGGCTTCTTGCAGATCACGGAGGCGCGGCTCCCCAGAGCGTCCAGCTGGGCCTGCATCAGCGACAGGCATCCCTTTTCTCCCAGCGCCAGCAGCTGATCCAGCTCGGCCCGGCTGTAGCTGCGTCCCTCTCCGGTGCCCTGCACCTCCACATAGCCCAGCTCGCCCTTCGCGTCACGGGTCATGACGATGTTCATGTCCACCTGGGCGCGGCTGTCCTGGGCGTATTCCAGATCGAGGGTGCACACGTCGTCGATCACGCCCACGGACACGGCGGCCACCTGGCGGATGATGGGCGAATCCACCAGCTTTCCCTCCTCCAGCAGCCGGTCCACGGCGATGCACAGCGCCGCGAAGGCCCCGGTGATGGAGGCCGTGCGGGTGCCGCCGTCGGCCTGTATGACGTCGCAGTCGATGTAGACCGTCCGCTCGCCCAGGCGGGTCAGGTCGCAGGCCGCCCGCAGGGAGCGCCCGATCAGCCGCTGGATCTCCACGCCGCGTCCGTCCTTCTTCACACCATCCCGGGCCTTGCGCTGGCTTCAGGAAGGCGGGCACGCCATCCTGGACGGAGGCCGTGCAGATCACCTTGGTCCTGCCGCAGCAGATCAGCACGGAACCCGTGGCCATCTCCGTATAGTCCGGCAGTATGCGCACCATGCGCAGCTCGTCCGGGGCGCGATTGATCGTTTCCATTGGTATCCTCCTCTTCCAGCCGTTTGGCCGGTGTGTGTTTATTGCTCAATAGTTTCAGTCGAAGTCGAACAGCATCGCCGACTGGGTCTGGATGTAGTCGTAGACGATGGAATCCGCCACGTTCATGAAGCTGGGCACGCCGAGCTCGCCCGCGCTGGCGTCGTAGCGCTCGCCGTCCACGTAGATCTCCACGGAGTCGATGCCCTTGAACTGGGTGCAGGTCAGCACCAGCGCCTTCAGCGCCATGCGCCCGCCGTCGGAGTTCTGCACCAGGTTCACGAATTCCCCGGTGAAGTTCAGCTTGGCGACGCCGTTTTCCACCTTCACGTCGATCAGTCCGCAGCCCGCGGGCACCACGCTCTCCAGCGCGTCGCCGCCGGAGGGCCCCTTGGCCAGCTCCAGCACCGCCGTGTTCACGTCCGGCTCGGAGCGCACCATCCGCGTCACCGGCACGATCACCGCGCCGGAGTCCGCCGGGAAGTACAGCGTCACGGGCTCGCAGGCGCTCATCGTCGGCTCCATCGCTTCCAGGTTGATGTCTCCCCGGGTGAACTCGCCGCCCACCGGGGTGCCGTTGGTCAACGTCTCCCGGACCTGCCCGTCGATCAGGAAGGTCACCCGGTCGACGCTCTCGAACTCCGTCAGCGTCTGCACGATGGCGCTTATCATGTTGGCCTCCGCGGCGGCGTCGGGCATGTCCAGCACCTCGCGGCTCAGGTCGATGCGGGCGAGGCCACCGGAGATGTCCAGGTCGATCTTCGTCCCCTCGGGCAGCACGGTGCGCAGCCCCAGCCGGGCCGCCTGCATGTCGTTGCTCACGCTCTGGATCATCAGGCTGAGCGTCGCCTTGGCGATGCCGTCCTCCATGGGCACGGAGCACATTACCGGCACGAGATAGCCGTAGTTGTCCTGATAGTAGACGATGGTGGACACTCGATTCCCGGCGGACGCGGAGGGCGTCGCGCCGGATGCCGCCGATGGCACGGGCTCGGGCGTTGAAGCCGCGTCAGGCTGCCCGGAGGGCTCAACCCCCGGCGCTTCTTCCGGTGAAAGCGTTTCCCCCTCCGGCGCGGCGGCTCCCGTCGCGCCTCGCCAAAGCGTCCACGCGCAGACCAGGGCGACGGCCAGCAGCAGTACGGCCAGCGCCGCCAGGTACACCCTGCGCTGATTTCCCGATATGTTCATGCGGAACCCTCCTTGCGTCATCCATTTCGGTTTCAATGTATTCCCGCGCGCCAGGAGGTATGCCGGGCGTGATGCCCTGTCCGCATCGGCGGCAGTGCCGCCATTCCCCATCATTTTATCATAAATCAGACGGTTGCGCAATCTGCCGGGATGGTTTATAATCTACACAGAAATCGAAGCATACCCACGGAGGTACCGCAATGCCCATCGACGGACTGACCCTCGGCCTGATGGCCGGCGAACTGAACCGGACGCTGGCGGACGGGCGCATCTCCAAGATCATCCAGCCGGAGCGGGACGAGATCATCCTCACCATCCGCAGCGGCGGCGTCAACCGCCAGCTGCTGCTCTCCGCCACGGCCAATTGCGCCCGGGCCCACCTGACCACCACCCGCAAGAACAATCCCCTGGAGCCCCCGGCCCTGTGCATGCTGATGCGCAAGCACATCACCGGCGGCAGGGTGTGCGCCATTCGCCAGATCGAGAGCGACCGCATCCTCGAAATCGAGATTGAGCACTACGACGAGCTGGGAGACCGCGCCTCGAAGCGGCTGATCTGCGAGTTCATGGGCAAGCATTCCAACCTGATCTTCGTAGGCAGCGACGGGCGGATCATCGACAGCGCCCGCAGGGTCAACGAGCAGATCTCCTCCGTGCGGGAGGTGCTGCCCGGCCTGCGCTACGAGCTGCCCCCGGCCCACGGCAAGATCCCCTTCGACCATGTGGAGGCGGATGCCCTCTACGCCGCGCTCGCGGGGCGGAGCGGCCCGCTGCACAAGCTGATCGCCCAGTCCATCAGCGGCATGTCCACCCAGACGGCCCGGGAGCTGGCCTTCCGCGCCTCGGGTTCCGAGGACGCCCACAGCGACGAGATCGACCTGCGGGCCGCCTGCGAGAGCGTCGCCCGGAGCCTCAGGGCCATCCCGGAGAACCTCGCCCCGGCGATCCTCTACAACGACGACGGTGCCCCCGTGGACGTAGTCGCCTTCCCCTATCTCAGCCGCGCCCACCTGCGCGCGGAGGCCTTCCCCACCCTCTCCGAGGCCATGGACGCCTTTTATCGCACCCGGGACATGGCCGAGCGCATCCAGCAGAAGAGCGCCGCCCTGCACCGCACGCTGAAGAAGAACATCGAGCGCTGCGAGCGCAAGCTGGCCCTGCAGCAGGAGGCCCTGCTGGGCAGCCAGCGCATGGAGGAATACCGGCTCAAGGGCGAGCTGCTCACCGCCAACCTGCACCTGGCCCAAAAGGGCGAGCGCAGCGTGGAGGTGCCCAACTACTATGAAGAGGGCATGCCCATGCTGAAGGTGGAGCTGGACGAGAAGCTCTCCCCGGGCCAGAACGCCCAGAAGTACTTCAAGCTGTACCAGAAGGCCAGAAACGCCCAGACGCTGGCCGCCGAGCAGATCGAGAAGACCAGCGCCGAGCTGAACTACCTCGAGGGCCAGATGGACAACCTGGGCAAGTGCGAGGAGGAATCCGAGCTGTTCGAGCTGCGCCAGGAGCTGGAGCGCTTCGGCTACGTCAAGCCCAACCGCAGCCGCCGCCAGATGAAGCAGCTGCCGCCCTCCAAGCCCATGCGCTTCACCGCCCCCTCCGGCCAGGCCATCCTGGTGGGCAAGAACAACCTGCAAAACGACAAGCTCACCGGCACCGCCCAACCCAACGAGGTCTGGCTCCACGCCAAGGACATGCCCGGCTCCCACGTGATCATCGTCGGTGAAAACCCCGACGAGGAAACCATCCTCTACGCCGCCCGGCTGGCCGCGCTCTACTCCAAGGGGCGGACTTCCAGCCGTGTTCCGGTGGACTACACCCTGCGGCGCTACGTCAAGAAGCCCGGCGGAGCCAAGCCCGGCTTTGTCATCTACACCAACCAGCGCACGCTGTACGTCCAGCCCGCAGAAGAACCGACCACAGTCTGATTTGCAAAGGAGTGTACTCCATGTCCAGCGATATCCAGAGCGCCATCGCCGGCGTGCGGCGCTATCGCCCCGTCCCCTGGGACCAGATTCCAGACCTTGGTCTGTACATGGACCAGGTCATCACCTTCATCACCCGGATGTACGAGCCGCTGTACGGAGAAGACATGCACGGCTACCTATCTCCGTCGATGATCAACAACTATGTCAAGAGCAAGCTGATCCCCCGGCCCATCGGCAAGAAGTACAGCCGGGAGCAGATCGCCCTGCTGACGATGATCGTGGCGCTGAAGCAGACCAGCAGCATGGAGGACATTCGGCGCATGCTGACCCTCCAGGAGGGCGACACCGTAGAGTCCCTGTACGGCTTCTTCAGCCAGCGCTTCAACCACGTCATCCAGTCCATGTGCGGCGAGGCCGCGCCCCTCGGCGCGCCCCAGTCGGCGCTGGATTTCGCCATACTGGCCACCGGCTACTCCGCCGGCTGCGCAGCCGCGCTGAAGACCGAGGCTGCAGCGGAAGCATAGCCACCCCGCCTCCGGTTCAGACGGCGTCTGCTCCCGCATAAATTGTCCCAGCGACGCGCTCGCGCCACCCTCCTGGCAAGGTTGGGTGTTACGAGCCGCCCTGGCACACCAATGCCCGGGCATCCATGCGATACGAAAGCAAGCGGATGTCCCGGGCATTTTTATGTTTTGGAGGCCTGTTATGAAACGACTGCTCGCGCTGCTGGTTCTCGTCGCCCTGCCCGGCCTGGTGCTCAACGCCGCCGCCTCGGAGCCCTTTGCGGTCGCCGCCAAGGGCGCGGTGCTGATTGACGCCGACTCCGGTCGGGTTTTGTTCGGTCAGAACCAGGACGCCCTCTATCCGATGGCCTCCACCACCAAGGTGATGACGGCGCTACTGGCCTTGGAGCACGCCTCCCTGGACGAGCCCGTCACCACCGGTCCCAACGCCAGCGGCGTCCCGGGGACCTCGCTGTACCTCGCCGAGGGCGAGACGCTGTCCATGGAGCACATGCTCTACGGGCTGATGCTCCGCAGCGGCAACGACGCCGCGGTAGCCATCGCCGAGCACGTGGCCGGCAGCGTCTCCGCCTTCGCGGACATGATGAACGAAAGGGCCCGGTCCATCGGCGCGGACGCCCACTACGTCAATCCCCACGGGCTGGACGCCGACGGGCACCACATCAGCGCGCTGGGGCTGGCGCTGGTGATGCGGGAGGCCATGAAGAACCCGGACTTTCGCCGCATCACCAGCACCCAGCGCAAGGTCATTCCCTGGGTAGGAAACGAATACAGCCGGGTCCTCGAAAATAAGAACCGGCTGCTCAAGACCTATGAAGGCGCCAACGGCGGCAAGACCGGCTACACCGGCAAGGCGGGCAGGTGCCTGGTGTTCAGCGCCCAACGCAACGGCCTGTCCCTGATTGGCGCGGTGCTGAACTGTCCGACCTGGTTCGATACCGCCACGATGCTGCTGGACTACGGCTTTGAGAACTACCGCGTGGAGGAAGCCCTGCGGGCGGGTGAACAGGTGTCAGCGCTGTCCGTGCGGGGCGGCGACGCCGCCTCCGTGGACATCGTGGCCGGAGCCGGCCTCCGCGCCGCGGTAGCCATTGGCGCTTCCGCGAAAACCGACTTGAGTCTGCCCGACGACCTCACCGCTCCCGTTCGCGCGGGACAGATCGTCGGCACGGCGCGGCTGGTCTGTGGCGGAGAGGTGCTCGCGGAATGCCCTCTCGTGGCGGCCTCGGATGTCGAGGCGCGCAGCTTCCTGCAATCCCTCAGGCGCATCATGCGCCGGTGGGTCCTCAGGTTCAATCCGTAGATTCCCCAACGTCGGCTGATTCGCCCTCGCCCGTCATCCATGCACGCACGGTTGCGCCGTTCAGGTCGGCGAGGCGAACCGCGTCCTGCGAGACCATCAGCAGGCGTTCGCCGCCCAGCCAGCGGATCTCGCGGTACTCCGCCGCCGTCAGGGGCACGCCGCTGCCGTCCATCAGGCCGTATCGAATGCTTCCGTAGTCCCAGGAGGTCTGGATGCCTCCCAGCTCGGCGCTGTAATACTCGCTGCCGTCCATCTCCATCCAGGCATAGCGCCCCGGGCACAGCGGCAGTATGCGCTGCCGTCGGTCGGAGGCGGCGCTGCCGTCCGGGTTCACCAGCCACTGGCAGGCTTCACCCCACGCGCCGTCCGACGCGATGAACTGGCCCGAGGTTCCGTGCGCGATGGTCAGCTCCGCCCCGCCCTGGAGCACCAAAGCCCCATTCTCGCCGTACAGCCGCGTCAGAGTGCCATCCCTGACCACGAGTCCATCCTCCGGCAGGGAGGCTTCCAGGCCTCTTCCCGGCAGGCTGGCGAGAAGCGTCCATCCATCCGGGGAGAACACGTCCAGGCCGTCCTCCCGCGCACCGACGATCAACCCAGCGCTTCGCTCCAGCAGGCTGTATTCCGCCGGTATGATCACGCGCCCGTCCACGTCCATCAGGCCCATGCCCTCGCCGTCCGAAAAGATCGCCATGCCGCCGCTGAACGCCCCGAGGTAGCGCAGCCTCGGCGCGATCGCCACCCGGCCTTCGGCGTCGATGGCGCCGTAGAGGCCGCCAGTGGTCATGAAGGGCATCCTGCCGTCGGAAACGGAGCTCAGCCCGCCGAGGGCATAGACACCGGTGGGCTGTGCCTCGCCTTCCGCGTCCACGACGAGAATCTCGTCCGGCTGGTCGTCCAGTATGTCGCCCTCCATCGCCAGCCAGCTCCCCGCGCCGCCGCTGGTCAGCTGGCTCCAGGCCGCCTCCAGAATCACCTCGCCCCGCGCATTCATGGCCCCGTAGAGCGCCCCGTCGCGGTATATCAGGCAGTCCCCCTCGTCGCAGATCATACCGAAGGAGGTCTCCCCGAGGAGCTGCCCGTCGCCGTTGCAGAGCCGGTACTCGCCCCGACGGCCCACGGCGTAGAGTTCGCCCTCCCGAACGGCAAATATCCCCTCATAGGTTCCGTTGGGGATGCGGTCCGCACCGCTCTCGTCCACCAGCGCGGTAACGCCCGGCGCGACGACGCACAGCAGGCCCTCAGACAGCGCGCCGCCCGCCAGCAGCAGCGCCAGCAGCAGGACCGCCAGCCTGTATCTCATTCGCCGCACCTCCCGTCGTCATCATCTACGTCCATTACTATACTCCATCAAGGTAAAATATTGGTTTATTTCAAAACCGCTATAGACAAAAAGGCAAAAGGATGCTATAATATTAAACTGTCGGCGGGAACAGTTCTCCTGCTTGCGTCGAGGTTGCGCCAGTAGCTCAGTCGGATAGAGCAACGGCCTTCTAAGCCGTGGGTCAGGGGTTCGAATCCCTTCTGGCGCGCCAGTTATGTGGTGGGTGTAGCTCAGTTGGTCAGAGTGCCAGGTTGTGGCCCTGGAGGTCGAGGGTTCGAGCCCCTTCACCCACCCCATTTTTATACCCTTTTGTGGGTAGACAGTGGGGCGTAGCCAAGCGGTAAGGCACGGGACTTTGACTCCCGCATTCGCAGGTTCGACCCCTGCCGCCCCAGCCAGCGCGACCCATTAGCTCAGTCGGTAGAGCACCTGACTTTTAATCAGGGTGTCTGGAGTTCGAATCTCCAATGGGTCACCAAGATATTTTCCACCGGACCATCCCGATTTCAGGGAGCGCCGGTGCTTTTTTATGCCTGATTCCGCCTTGGGATATGAGTATACCATGCCGAAACAGCAAAATCAAGTCCGCTCGGCTGCCTGCTTGACAAGCAAAGGCGACAGCGATAAAATGTATTTGTAGTTTTATGCATTGGAGTGTATTCTTAATTCACTCTGGAATCCGTGAAAAGGAGCTTTTCAATGAAGCGAATCATCGCGTTGCTGCTGTGCCTGCTGCTGGCGGCACTGTCGTTTGCCTCCCTGGCGGAGAGCGATCTCCCCTTCCCCTTCGACCTTCCGGAGCCCACTCCGGCGCCGGACGCCGCCGACGGGGAATCGATCCGCCTTGAACTCAACGGCGAAATGGTCGACCTGAAGTTTGACGACTCCCCGGAGTATTCCTCCGTGGAGGCGGGGCTGATCCAGGCCTCCTTCTTCGCCTACGCCGCTGACGGCGTCACCCTCTACGAGCTGTTCCTCATCTTCCCGGAGACGGTGCAGCCCGGCATGATCATCACGCCGGAATACTCGGCACTGGTCAACGTGGAGAGCTCCGTGGTGCTGATCCAGTCCGACGACGTGGACGAGATCTACTACTTCGCCAGCATCATGGACGGCGGCACCTATCCCACAGGTTCCGACTTCTCCATCTCCATCGACGCCGTGGAAGAATCCGGCGATTCCGTGACCTACAGCGGCACACTGACCGCCCACCTGGTGGCCCTGGACATGGCCACCGGCGACGCGCGCGCCACCCTGGACATTGAGGGCGCGGCCTTCCGGTTCAGCCTGGGAAGCACCTCCCAGGAGCCCAGGCACTCCAACCCGATGCCCTCGCCCACTCCTGAGGACATGCGCAGAACCTGATCCCGCGCAATCTCCGCCTTGCGCAGAAGGTTTCTCGCGCTCATCCACGCCCGTCCGCCGACAGCGGCCGGGCGTTTTCATTTGATCTATGACTTCATCGGAGCGGAGATACTCTCGCATTGGAAGTTCCGAAGGAATACAACGACCTTCATTCCCTATTGACAAAACAGCGTTCCTGATATAAAATAGTTTTAAATACTACATCAACTGTTATTCCACACATTTATAGGAGGCATTATGAAACGGACGCCCCTGGCCCTGCGCCGTATGCCGGACTACACCCGCGGCGAGGAAATCTGCAACATGGTCACCCACATCGTCGGCGGCGCGCTGGGCATACTCGCCCTCGTGCTGTGCCCCATATTCGCCGCCAGCCACCATAACGTCTATGGCATCGTCAGCGGCGCGCTGTTCGGCTTCTGCATGCTGGTGCTCTACGCCATCTCCAGCGTCTACCACGGCCTGCACCCCACGGTCTTCGGCAAGCGGGTGCTGCAGGTGCTGGACCATTGCAGCATCTTCCTGCTGATCGCCGGCACCTACACCCCCATCGCCCTGTGCACGCTCCGGGCCCACAGCCCGGCGCTGGGCTGGTCGCTGTTCGGCATCATCTGGGCGCTGGCAGCCCTGGGCATCACCTTGAACGCCATCGACCTGAAGAAGTACGACCGGTTCTCCATGGCCTGCTACCTGCTGATGGGCTGGTGCATCGTGCTGCGGATCGACCTGGTCTACCTGCTGATCGGAAAGACCGGATTTTGGCTGCTGCTCGCGGGCGGTCTGGCCTACACCGCAGGCGCGGTGCTGTACCTGATGGGCCGGAAGCGCCGCTACGCCCACTCCGCCTTTCACGTGTTCGTGGTCATCGGCAGCCTGCTCCACTTCCTGTGCATACTGCTCTACGTGCTTTGACGCATAGCGATCGTTGACGCTTTCTCCGCACCCCTCTGACCCGAAACCTTTGTTTGAAATCACCCATATTTTGAGCGCCGCGCAAAACGCGCGGCGCTCGATTCATTTTGATTTCCTGTCTTCGCCTGCCAGGGATTGAACATTTTCGATATCCCGCCGTCATTTCGGGCGAAGCAAGGCATCCCCTTCAACCTTTCAGGCAGAGTTTATTTGTAGATCGCCTTTCTCACCGGCCAGGCCAGCAGCGTGGCGGCCACGATCTTCGCGGCATCGCCCGGCAGGAAGGGAATCACGCACAGGCTCATGGCGCTTGCCAGGCCGTTGCCGGTCTGCACCATGAACCAGATGGTTCCGATCAGGTACAGCACGGCGGTGCCCAGCACCATGAAGGCGGGCAGCTTCCACTTCGGCTCGGCCGTGGTCTGGCCGTCCTTCACGCCCAGGCCGGTAAGGAATGCGCAGGGCAGGTAGCCCACCAGGTAGCCGCCGGTCACGCCGATCAGCTTCTGCAGGCCGCCGGAAAAGCCGGAGAACACCGGCACGCCCACCAGGCCGATCAGCAGGTAGATGACCACCGCCAGGGGGCCGCGCTTCGCGCCCAGTACCGCGCCGGCGAGATAGACCGCCAGGGTCGCCAGGGAGAGCGGGATCGGGCCGATGGAGATGCTCAGCGGTCCGGCGACGCAGATCAGCGCCGCCATGATGCCGATGACCGTCATGTCCTTAGTCGTCAATTTCAATGGTATCATCCTCTCATGATTTAAACTAAGACCAGATTAAAACGAGACTGAATCAGCGAGAGATTTTTCGTTCTGACAAGGCGAAGTCCCGCAGGCTTAGCGGCGCTAAGTCAAGGGGCTTCAACGAAGTAAGAGCGAAAAAGATCCGCTGAAATGTCTTGTTTTAGTCAGGGATTAGTTTTAAACTGATTTCGCCGGAGCCCACGCGGGAGACGCCGTCCGCGGTCTGGATCACCAGGCGGCCGCTTTCGTCGATGTCCAGCACCCGCGCCGGGAAGCGCTCGCCGCCCCGGGATACCTCCACCTCGCGTCCGATCACGTTGGACCGCTCCCGGCTCTCCTTCATGAATTCCCGGGTCTCCAGCTGTCCGTAGAGCGCCTCCAGCTGGTTGGAGATCTCCGCGATCAGCCGGCTTCGGGAGACGCTCTTGCCGCACTCATTCTCGATGGACGTGGCGATGTCCGCCAACTCCGCCGGGAATTTCATGGCCGTCACGTTGATGCCGATGCCCAGCACCGCGTATTCCAGCTGGCCGGTCTCAAAGTCCATGCTGGCCTCGCACAATATGCCGCAGACCTTGCGGTCGTTGACATACAGGTCGTTGACCCACTTGATCTTCACGTCCACGTCCGCCACGGTCTCGATGGCTCGGGCCACCGCCACGGCAGCCATGGAGGTGATCATCACCGCCTGCTCCGCCAGCATTTTCGGCCTGAGCACATAGGTCATGTAGACGCCGGAGTGTTCCGGAGAGAAGAACGGCCTGCCGAAGCGGCCGCGTCCGCTGGCCTGGGATTCGGCGATCACCAGATAGCCGTGGGGCGCGCCGGTGGCGGCGATGGCCTTGGCGCGGGTGTTCGTGGAGTCCAGCGTCTCGTGAATCTCCATCCGGGCGCCGATGGTTTCCGCCTTGAGCCAGCGCTCGATCTCCGGCTGGGAGATGCGGTTCGGTGCGGAAACCAGCCGGTAGCCCCGGTTGGTCACCGCCTCGATGACATACCCCTCCTGCCTGAGCTGCTCGATGGCCTTCCAGACGGAATTCCGGCTGATGCCCAGCCGCCGCGCCAGGCGTTCGCCGGAGATCGCGACCTCCTGCTGCATCAGCGTCTGCAAAACATCGTTCTTGGTAGACATAGAAAAAACCTCCGCATGCGTTGGCATTACCATAGCATGTGGAGGTTTTAATGTCAACCTGATTTTGTAAACAGGGTGACATTTATTTATGCTGGTTTTCTTCTTTTTTGACCTGCGCCGCCGCGCGTGCGTCCCGCTCCCGCCTGGAGAACACGCAGCCGCAATAGTCCTGTCGGTACAGGCCGTAGAGGGCCGACAGCTCACAGGAGCGCTTGTAGCCGTTCTTCTTCTTGAAGTCGGAATACAGCCAGGGCACGCCGAATTGCGCCGCCAGCTCCCCGCCGATGCCGTTGAGCAGCTGGGCGTTCTTCAGCGGGCTGATGGTCAGTGTCGTGGCGAAGTAGTCGCTCCCCCGCTCCGCCGCCAGCCTGGCCGCCTTCCCCAGTCGCAGCCGGAAGCACCGTTCGCAGCGCGCGCCACCCTCAGGATCGTCCTCGTGACCCTTGCAGGCGGCCATGAAGGCCTCCGCCTCGTAGGGACCGGGGATGACCTCAAAGCGGCCCTCGTGGGGCAGGCTCGCGGCCAGGCGGACGAGCTCAGCCACCCGGCGGTCAAACTCCTCCCGGGGCGCGATGTTGGGGTTGTAGAAGAACAGGTCGATGTCGAACCAGTGGTTCAGGTACTCCAGCACGTAGCTGGAGCACGGCGCGCAGCAGCTGTGCAGCAAAAGGCGCGGGCGGACGCCGGACGCCTCGATCCGTGCCAGCTCGCGCTCAAGCTCCAACTGATAGTTTTGCTTCATAGCTCCGCCTCGTAGCCATCGGGATAGAAGGGGGCCTGCATGCCGCCGCTGGGAATCATGATCCGAACGACGCTGTGCAGGTTGTCCAGCTGGACAACGTTGGTCTCCGGCTCCCGCTCTCCGTCCAGGGTCCACTCCACCGGCCGGTCGCACTCCACGCGGATGCTGCTGGCGGAAAAGAAGTGGATCATGTCGTTGGGCACGTCCTGGGTCGTGAGCCCCACCAGTATGCTGCTCAGTTGGGCGGGCGTGGTGGGATTGCGCACCAGCGTCACCTCGAACTTGCCATCATTCAGCGCAACCAGCTGAGTGTTCAACTTCAGAATGCCGCCCACAGAGGTGGAATTGGTGATGGAGCAGAAGATAAAGTCGTCCTCCAGCACCACGTCGTTGGCCGCCACGCGCATGTGGATGGGCCGTATGGCCGTCAAATCGCGCATGCCCTCCAGGATATAGGCCACATGGCCCAGCACGTTCTTGGCCGCCTGGGGCGTGCTGTAGGAGGCCTTCGCGAAGGCACCGCAGGTGGCAGTGTAGACGAAGCGCCGACCATTGAAGGTGCCGATGTCGATGCTCTGGGCCTTGCCGGTCATGATGTCGCTGGCGGCCTGGAGCACGTAGCCGGACAGGCCGATGCTGCTGGCATAGTCGTTGGTGGTGCCGCAGGGTATGTAGCCCAGGGGGCAGTCCAGCTTCGCCTGCATCAGGCCGGAGATGGTCTCGTTCAGCGTGCCGTCTCCGCCGGCGCACACCACCAGGTCCGGCTTGCCCTCGTACCTCGAAAGGTACTGGGTAGCCTCGCCCGCAGCGCCGGTGACATAGGTCTCGCACCGATAGCCGTACTCAATGAACATCCTGAGGATTTCCGGCAGGTAGCGGTTTGCCTTGCGCTGCCCGGCCTGGGGATTCAGGATAAACAGAAGATTCTTCATCAGATACTCCTTGGGGAAACGCGAATCCCCCGTTGATCAATACAGCCTATAGAGTTTGAAGTCCAGGCCGTCACAGGAGACCTGGTGGTATTTCACGCTGCCGCGCTGGCCCCTCACGGCCCCGAAGATCGCGTGGCCGTGCAGATGCCCGTAGACACAGTCCTCCACGCCGTAGGCCTCCAGAAGGTCGGAGAAGCCCTCCGACTCGGCGGTCAGCGGCGGATAGTGCATCATTACCGTGATCGGCGCTTCCGCGTCCCGTCCCCGGGCGTGCTTCAGTGACATTTCCAGCCGAAGGCGCTCCCGGCTGTAGATGCGCAGGTCGTCCTCCGTCGCCTCGGCCCCGGGCAGCGTCCAACCCCGAGTCCCGGCGTAGAGCCGTCCGTTCAGCAGCAGGCTGTCGTTCTGGAGCGCATACATCCCCTCAGGCAGCGCGCGTCGCACCCTGCCGATGGAGCTCCACCAATAGTCGTGATTGCCGCGCAGCAGCACCTTTGTGCCCGGCAGGCTCCCGATGCTGTGCAGGTCCTCCAGCGCCTCCTCCAGCCGCATGGCCCAGGAGATATCCCCGGGGAGCAGCACCAGGTCCTCCGGCGATACGCGGCTGAGCCAGTCCTGCCGTATGCGCTGGAAGTGGTCCTTCCAGTGGGGCCCGAATACATCCATGGGCTTGGTCTGGGCGGGAAGGTGCAGGTCGGCAATCGCAAAGACAGCCAAGGCTTACAGCTCCTCTTTCTCGTCGTCCTCGGATTCCTCGTCGTCCTCGTCGCTGAAATCCGCGTCGCCGTCGAAGCTCTCGCCGTCCAGGTTGCCGCCGATGTCCAGTTCGATCTCGTCCATCGTGGAAACGGAGTCGATCTCGATGCTGGCGGGCTCATGCTCGATCTCGTCGTCGCCGTCCATCTCGTCCCGCATGGCCTGCTCCTTCAGGCAGAAGGCGCACAGCTCCTGGCCGGGAACCACCGGGTTCTCGCCGCACTCGGAGCAGAGCTCGATCATCTCGAACTGCTCGCTCTCGCCGCGCACCTCGCGGCGGCACACGGAGCACATGGTGTCCGTGTCGTTCATGTAATTCAATTCACATCTCGGGCATTTTACCAATGCCATGTTCATTCCTCCCCTTGATTCAGAGACTGATTATGCGGATGCAGAATTTGGAAAATTCAACGATCTCGGAATACATCAGATATTATACACGAAACGGACAAAAGCACAAGACCTATTTTTCCATTTTCCTGTTTTTCAGTTATTCGGCGCTCATCCCTCGGCTCCACGCCGCAAAGCGCTCTATGTCGCGGCGATAGACCTCCTTCAGCGAGGGATTGTAGATCACCGACGCCGGGTGGTACATCGGAAACAGCTTCCGCCCGTTCCAGTCCAGCAGCTGTCCGTGCAGATCTCCGATGACGCTGCCGTGGCCAATCAGCGCCTTCAGCGGCACATTGCCCAGGGTGATGACGCACCTCGGCCCCACCAGCTCGATCTCCTTCAGCAGCCAGGGCAGAAACAGTCGGATCTCCTCCTGGGTCGGAGGCCGGTTCACCGTGCGTCCCGCCGCGGAGCGCTTGGTGGGCCGAAATTTCACCGTGTTGGTGACGTACAGTTCCCGCCGGTCCATGCCCGCCTGCTCCAGGAAGGCGTCCAGGTTCTTGCCCGCCTTGCCCACGAAGGGACGCCCCTGCAGGGACTCCTGTTCGCCGGGGGCCTCGCCGATCATCATCACCGGCGCGCCGACGCTGCCCTCGCCGAAAACGAGGACCTTGCGCTCCTCCTCGTACAGGCTGTTGACAAACGCGGTCATGTCGCCGCGCAGCTTCTCCATCGTCACTTGACATCCTCCGTCCCCGGCGCGAGCTCGCTGAGCTTCTCCCGCACCTTCTGGAAGTCTTCCCAGGCGTCCCGCTTTTTAGCCGGGTCCCGCAGCAGCGCCGAAGGATGGAACGTGGGCAGGAACCAGACGCCCTTCTGCTGGTACCAGCGTCCGTGGTCCCGGGTGATGAACACCTGGTCGTTGATCGTGTACTGGCAGGCGGTCTTGCCCAGCAGCACCACCACCTGGGGCCGCACCAGGGCCACCTGGGCCCGAAGGTAGTTCAGGCAGGCCGCCGCCTCGTCCGGCTCCGGGGTCCGGTTCTGGGGCGGTCGGCACTTGACGATGTTGCAGATGTATACCTCCGAGCGCTCAAGCCCGATGGCGTGGATCATCCGCGTCAGCAGCTCGCCGGAGCGCCCCACGAACGGACGCCCTTGGCGGTCCTCCTCCTGGCCAGGGCCCTCGCCGATGAACATCAGCCGGGCGTTGGGGTTGCCCTCTCCCGGCACCACGTTGTTTCGCCCCTGGCAGAGCCTGCACTTTTCACAGCTCCCGATCTCCTCCAGCAGCTGTCCCCAGGACACGCGCACGCGCCCCGCCTCCCTTGCTTCTTTCGTATGCTCAAACGCAAAGCGCCCCGGGGAGAAGCCGTTTTCTTCTCCCGCGAGGCGTCGCTTGTCACTTCGGTATGATGATCGCGCTCTGGAAGATGTCCCAGAGGGACGCGAAGGAATCCCTTCCATCCCGGGCGACCCAGGAGACCAGAGCCGCCAGCAGAGCCGCGCAGGCGACGATCACCACGATGCCGGTCACCACGCCGAGGAAGTCATAGATGCCGGCGAAAATTTGAAAGTTCACCCTGCGCTGCTTGACCTCTCTGCGCGTATATATCTTTGCCACGGACTCACCTC
The DNA here is from genome assembly GCA_902801165.1 of uncultured Eubacteriales bacterium. Lineage (GTDB taxonomy): Bacteria > Bacillota > Clostridia > Christensenellales > Aristaeellaceae > UBA2862. Next base: position 24,502 of record CADCHI010000019.1, read on the forward strand.
CCGCGGGCCGCGCCCGCCGCGTTGTCTATCGCTCTCGTTTCGTCAGTATTATAGCACGCCTGGCGTCGAAATGCAAATCCCTTCGCGCGACCTGCCCGCCGCTGCGCCTCAGGTGCCGTACTGTATGATCTCGTCCTTCTTCTTGTAGACGCTCTTGCACAGCAGCTCCTTGCTGATCTGGTTGCCGTTCGCGTCCCAGCGGATCTTGTAGGCTTCGGCCTTGTAGCCGTTGCGCCCCGGCTGGAGCACGTAGGTCTCCCCCTTGGCCAGCAGCGGCGAGGGCTCGTACTGCGTCTCGTACTGGATCACCTCGGTGGTCACCGCCTCCAAGGTGATGGATTCGCCATTGGGCAGCAGCTTGCCGAACACGCCGAAGCGCACCCGCTTGTCGTCGGTCAGGTAGCAGCAGATGTACACGTCGTCGTCCGAGGTGTTCTTGAACTTGAAGTCCTGGCTGTCCCAGTCGACGGTGGCGTCCTTGCCCTTGTCCACGTAGGCGACGGTTAACGAATGGTTGTGCCGCTCCAGGATCTCCATGTCGGCCTTCACCGCCGCGTTGAACAGCGTGGTGGACACCTGGCAGATGCCGCCGCCCACCTGCTCGGTCACGTCGCCGCCGGAATAGGCGGTAGCCTTCTTGAAGCCCCGGGAGGTGGTGCGCTGGCCCACGGTCTCGTTGAAGGAGAAGGTCTCCCCGGGGGCCAGCCGCTTGCCGTTGATCAGCGACATGGCCAGCTTTATGTTGTTCAGCCTCGCCTTGCTGGAGGAGGAGGCGTTGGTGATGGCGTAGTTGATCAGCCCGTACTGGGAGGAAATGTCCTCGGTGCTCACCTGGGGCTCGATCTGCCGGATCACGAGGCTCGCGCTGCCGCCTCCCTGGCGAATGGCCTCACCGATGGACCGCTTCAGCGCGTCCTGGTCCAGCTCCAGCCCCTCCTCGGCCTCGGTGAACACGAATTCATAGGTCTCCGTGTTGAAGCTCTCGATGGCACCCTCCCGCACGGGGCGGTCGATGCGCTCGGCGGTCTGCCGGACGTACTCGTCCAGCAGCTCCGGGCTGTAGTCCGTCCGGGTGATGCTGTAGGCAACCGGGTTCTCCTGGCGCGCCGAGAGCATGCGGTAGCGCTCCTCCAGGGAGCCCCTGCGGCCGGCGCTCCAGGCCGCGGACAGCACCGACTCATAGTCGCTGGAGTAGCCCAGCTCCCCCGCCGTCACCGACGCGCCGCCGTCCAGCGTCACCGTGCGGTTGGCGTAGCGGGGCTCCACCCGGCTCTTCCAGTAGTCCAGGGCGTTGGCGAAGGTCATCCGCGAGACGTCCACGCCCTCCACCGTCGTGCCCTCGTAGAAGGTCTGGGAATCCACGGCCTCGCGCATCTGGACGAACTCGGCGTACTGTCCCCGCTGGCGCACGCCCAGGGCGATGATCGTGAGGATGGCGATGGCCAGGCAGGCGTTCACGATGCCGAAGATCCTGCGCTCCTTCGGCGGCTCGCCGCCCGAGCGCTTGGAACCCTTGGAATGCTTTCCCTTCTTCCCGGACCCGGACGGCTTCGATGCCTTTCCGGATTCCTGGCTGCGGGTCTTCGTCCTGCCACCCGCGGCCTCGACCTTCGCCTTTGTGCCGGTGGAATTCTTCTTCCGGGTCGCGGCCTTTGCATTGTCGCCCTCGCCTTCACGCCGCTTCCGGACTTCTTTCGTGCCGCTCCCGGCGCTCTTCTTCGCAGAAACCGATGCCTTCGCTTCCGGCTTTTTGCCCTTTACCACCGCTTCGGGCTTTTCGGTTGGCTTCTCCACTTTTCGGGGAGAGGCAGTTTTTCCGCTTGCCCCGGTGTTCTTTCTGGTCGAGGACGCCTCTGCCCCGCCGGCCTTTTTCTCCTTGGCGGCGCGAGCGGAACCCTTTTCGTCAGACGGCGTCCGCTTTTTAGGCGCGGCTTTCCCTGAATCCGTTCCGCCCTTCCGCTTTTTGGGCGCAGCAAGGCCGGCCCCCGCGGCGTCCTTCGCCGCGCGACCGTTTTTCTTGCCCGTCCCGCGGGCGTCCGCGCCGCTCTCAGGCGCGGCTGCCAGCTTTTCCATCGTCTCTGCCATCTATCAATGCTCCATGAAGCCCTTTGACTGAATTATTCCCCGGACCGTCGCTTCACAATTCCATTATTCAGCAAACGTCCGCCGCGCGCAAGGGGCTTCCGGTAAGATTCCCGTTCAAAGTTTCGATTTTTTATGGATGGTCCCCTGCCGCCTCACTTCGAGCCCACGTCCGGCGGGTCGACGCGCCCGCGCTCGGATCGCAGCTCCCGGATCTCCCGCTCGAAGCCCTGCTCCGAGGGCGTGTAGTAGGGCATTCCCTCGGCCTCCAGCGGCGCGTAGCGCTGCTCCACATAGTGGCCGGGATAGTCGTGGGGATACTTGTAGCCCTCGCCGTGGCCCAGCCGCGCCGCGCCCTTGTAGTGGGTGTCCCGCAGGTAGGCCGGGACGCTCTCGTAGCCGCCCCGGTCGGCGTCCGCGAAGGCTGCTTCCACGGCGGCGCACACCGCATTGGACTTCGGACTCTCGCACACGGCGATGATCGCCTGGGCCATGGACAGCCGCGCCTCCGGCATGCCGATGTTCTCCAGCGCCTGCAGCGCCGCCACGGCCTGAACCATCGCCATCGGGTTGGCCATGCCCACGTCCTCGCTGGCGTGAACGATGACCCGCCGGGCGATCACCCGGGGATCGACGCCCCCGTGGAGCATCCGGGCGAACCAGGCCAGGGCCGCGTCGCTGTCAGAGCCCCGCAGGGACTTGCAGAACGCGCTGAGCATGTCGTAGAACATGGATTCGTCCATCTGCATTACGCGGCTCTGGATGGACTCCTCGGCCACGGACAGCGTCACGTGAATGGAGCCGTCCGCCTCCATCGGCGTGGTCAGCACGGCCAGCTCCAGGGCGTTCAGCGCACTCCGGACGTCGCCGTTGGCCACCTGTACGATGTGCGCCATGGCATCCTCGTCCACGCGCACGTCCTGGCCGCCGTAGCCCCGGGTGGGGTCCAACAGCGCCGCCTCCAACGCCCTTTGGACGTCCTCCGGGGCAAGGCGCTCGAACCTGAACAGCCTGCACCGGCTGACGATGGCGGGCGTCATGGCGATCATGGGGTTTTCCGTGGTGGAGCCGATAAAGCGTATGACGCCCCGCTCGATGGCGGGCAGTATGGAGTCGGACTGGGCCTTCGACCACCGGTGGCACTCGTCCAGCAACAGGTAGGTGCTCTGGCCGTAGAGCTTCAGCCGATCCTCGGCATCCTTGAGCACCTGGCGCACGTCCGCCACGCCGCTGGTGACGGCGTTCAGCTGGGCGAAGGCCGACCGCGTGCTTCCGGCGATGATGGAGGCCAGCGTGGTCTTTCCGCAGCCCGGCGGGCCCCAGAAAATGGAGCTGGTCAGGCGGTCCGCCTCGATGGCGCGGCGCAGCAGCCGGCCCGGCCCGACGATCTGCGCCTGGCCGAAGAATTCATCCAGCGTGCGCGGGCGCATGCGGTCGGCCAGCGGCGCCCGGCTGCGCGCGGCGGCGGTAAACAAGTCCTCCATGGGAAGGCCTCCTTGGAATTGCTTTCTTGCCCGGCGTTCGCGCCGAACTGAAAAAGGAACGCTGCGAACAGCGTTCCCTTTTCTTTGCCATTTAAGTGACCTTAAGCCTGAGCCTTGGCAAGGCGCTTCGCCATACGAGCCTTTTTGCGGTTCGCAGCGTTCTTATGAATAACGCCCTTTGCGGCAGCCTTGTCAACCGCGCCCTGAGTCGCGCTGAGCAGCTTGACATCGGCCTCATTCGCGGAAACGGCGGTTTCGAACTTCTTGATCTGAGTCTTCATAGCAGACTTGACCATCCGATTGCGCAGGTTCTTCTTCTCGGTCACCTTAACGCGCTTGATGGCAGACTTGATATTCGGCAAATCATTCACCTCCCTACGCAAATTCGCAAAATGAATTGTATCATGTTTCGGCCCAAAATTCAAGCCATTCAGGACATATTGATGAAAAAAGTGGGTAAACTAATTTAAAAATCGCGGAAATGAGGGACATTTATGCGCACAACCCGCACAGACCTGGCCATGGAATCCTTTGAAAACGCCGGCGAGAGCACCATACCCGGCGTGGAGGTCAGCCACTGGGAGGAGAACGACGTCTCCTTTACCCAGGTCAGGATCACCCAGACCGAGGCCTCCCGGATGCTCGGCAAGCCCAAGGGCAGTTACCTGACGCTGGAGAGCCCTCTGCTGCGCCGACGGGAGCCGGAGGTCCGCCTGGCCATCGCTTCCATGCTGGCGGAGGAGCTGGACCGGATGCTGCCTCCGGGCGACGCCTCCCGCCCCGTTCTTGTGGTCGGGCTGGGCAACCGGGCCATCACCCCGGATTCCCTGGGGCCCGCCGTGGTGGACCGCACGCTCGTCACCCGCCACGTGCTCCAGTCCCCCACCATGAAAGACGCCCTGCGCAGCGTCTGCGCCATCGCCCCGGGGGTGCTGGGCGTCACGGGCATCGAGAGCCTGGATCTCGTGGAGGCGCTGGTCAAGTCCCTGTCGCCCCGGGCCATCGTCTGCGTGGACAGCCTCTCCGCCCGCAACGCGTTCCGCATCGGCAGCGCCATACAGCTGACGGACACCGGCATACAGCCCGGCGCGGGCGTGGGCAACCACCGCAAGGCGCTGACCGAGGCGAGCGTCGGCGCGCCGGTCATCTCCGTCGGCGTTCCCACAGTCATCTACGCGGCCACCCTGGCCCGGGACGCCTTCGAGTGGCTCTCCCTCCAGAACGGCGACCTGGAGGACCACGACGCCGCGCTGGCGGACATGGAGCGCACGCTGCTCTCCGGCGACATTGGCGAGATGATCGTCACCCCCAGGGAGATCGACGCCATCGTGCAGGACGCCGCCGGGATCATCGCCTCCGGCATCAACCGGGCCCTCCAGCCCAACCTCAGCGATGCCGAGATCGCGGCCATGATGGATTAAGTAAAGCCACTTCCACTAATTATAGCAAACTTATCGTCTTCGCCAGTAATCATTTACTCCGCGTTCACAGTTTGTTCATATCTTTTCGATATACTATGCACGTCGGTTGGTATACCGATCAAAAGGACACCCAACCTTCTTCTTCCCCCCTTGACGCGAAATTGCCCTTGAGCAAGGCGATTTCGCGTCATCCTTTTGTTTGAATCCACCCCTTTGCGGGAAAGCGGTTCCTGCATAATTATCCAGCCCCGGTTCGTCTCTTTCCGACGAATTGTTAACTGCCCCGCGCGCCGGACGTGCGATGCGCGTAGTCCGCCTCCAACCATGTGGGCAGCGTCATGCGGCTGTTGGGACGGTGGCTGAAAACCGCCGCCTCTCTAATCCCCCGTCCCGACATTTTTAATCGTCCGATAATGATTCACCGGCGTCCGATTTGGTATAATAGATCCATGTGAAAAACGCCCGGGACAAGCTCCCCGGCCCAATAAATGCTGCGGAGGTTACCAATGAATAAGATCGGTTTCGACAGTCAGAAGTACATCCAGCTGCAATCCACCCGCATCCGCGAGCGCATCGAATACTTCGGCGGCAAGCTCTACCTGGAGTTTGGCGGCAAGCTGTTCGACGACTACCACGCCTCCCGCGTGCTGCCCGGCTTCGCCCCGGACAACAAGATCCGCATGCTCCTGGAGTTGAAGGACCAGGCGGAGATCATCATCGCCATCAACGCCAACGACATCGAAAAAAACAAGGTGCGCGGCGACCTGGGCATCACCTATGATTCCGACGTCATCCGCCTGGTGGATGTCTTCCGGGAGTTCGGCCTGTATGTGGGCGGCATCGCCGTGACCCAGTACACCGGCCAGTCTGCCGCCGACCAGTTCCAGGTCCGCCTGAGGGCCATGGGCCTGAAGGTCTACAAGCTGTACCGCATCCCGGACTATCCCTCCAACGTCGCCGGCATCGTCAGCGACGAGGGCTACGGCAGGAACGACTACATCGAGACCTCCCGCTCCCTGGTGGTGGTCACAGCTCCCGGCCCCGGCAGCGGCAAGATGGCCACCTGCCTGTCCCAGCTGTACCACGAGCACAAGCGCGGCGTGAAGGCCGGCTACGCCAAGTTCGAGACCTTCCCCATCTGGAACCTTCCCCTGAAGCATCCGGTAAACCTGGCCTATGAGGCCGCCACCGCCGATCTGAACGACGTGAACATGATCGACCCCTTCCACTTGGACGCCTACGGGGAGACCACCGTCAACTACAACCGCGACATCGAGATCTTCCCCGTGCTGCGGGAGATCTTCAAGCGCATCTACGGCGAGTGCCCCTACAAGAGCCCCACGGACATGGGCGTCAACATGGCCGGCAAGTCCATCGTCGACGACGCCGTGTGCTGCGAGGCCTCCTGCCAGGAGATCATCCGCCGCTACTACCGCACCGCCTGCGCGTTGAAGCAGGGTCGCGCCACCGAGGCCGAGCTGAACAAGCTGGAGCTGCTGATGCAGACGCTGAACCTGGATTTCAGCCAGCGCGCCACGGTGGAGCCCGCGCTGGAGCTGGCCGCCAGGACCGGCGAGCCCGCGGTGGCCATCGAACTGAACGACGGCAGGATCATCACCGGCAAGACCTCCGACCTGCTGGGCGCTGCCGCGGCTGCGCTGTTGAACGCGCTGAAGGAGCTGGCGGGCATCCCGGACGAGATCAAGCTGATCTCCCCCACCGTGATCGAGCCCATCCAGCACCTGAAGGTGGCCCACATGGGCAACCGCAACCCCCGGCTGCACACCGACGAGATCCTGATCGCGCTGACCATCTGCGCCGTCACCGACGCCAACGCGGAGCTGGCCATGGAGCAGCTCTCCAACCTGAAGAACTGCGAGGCCCACTCCACGGTGATCCTCTCCCAGGTGGACGAGGGCATGTTTGGCAAGCTGGGCATGAACCTGACCTGCGAGCCCGCTTACCAGACCAACAAGCTGTACCACAAGTAATCCGGCGGTTGCCGGCGCACCTTCGTAAAGCCTGACCCAAATATATTCCAGTTTCCTGATTATAAATGAACTTTATAAACCGCGCCGCCCGGCTGGTTACAGCCGGGCGGCGTTTCTATGCTCGTTTACTCTATCGTTCCATGTTTTTTGCGCCTCAGCGCCGCCAGCGCGGCCAGCGCCAGCAGGCCCAATCCGGCGAACACGAAGGGATACACGGGGACATCGTCGCCAGTGTCCATCAGGCCGCCCCACAGAGGCGTGTCGTAGTCCATGATCTCGATCATTCCCGCCAGATCGTCCTCGAGCAGAGCCTCAAAGCCCGGCGGCGGCGTGCCCGTGCGCCGGTTCTCCAGCGCCTGCGCCTGCTCCGCCGTGGTCTGCCCGCCAACGCCGCTGCCGCCGGTTTCTGCCGGCAGCTTCAGCCGCGTCATGTGGATGTCATAGCCGTCCACCCGGTCGAAATAGCCCGCGGTGCCTTCCGCACGGACGGAATAGCTGTAGGCGTTGCCATAGCCATCGTCCATGGGGAGATCCTCGAAGGCAAAGCGCCAGTCCGAACCGGCGGTAACCACGCGGGTGCCGACCACCACGCCGTCCCGCAGCAGGGTGACCGTCACCGAGGCGGGACGCACACCCTCCGCGTTGTCGCTGTCGTGCCAGATCACAGAGCCGGAGACCGTACCGTATCCCTCCGGCGTCCGGGGGATCAGCCGGTAGGTCGCGGTGGTGCCCGAGACGCTGGCGGTATAGCCGTTCACGTCCTCCGCGCCGATGGTATACTGGATCGGATTGCCGCCGGCATCCACCTCCGGCAGGTTCTCGAACACGAAGCTCCAGTTATCGCCGCCGCGGGAGACCCACACCGGGGACTGCTCCACCGGCGCGCCGTTGGCGTACAGGCGGATGGTCACGCCCTGGGGCCGGGTGTTGTGGGCGTTGCCCTCGTCCACCCACGCCACGCTGCCGGTGATCCGCCGGGTCGGCGTCGGCGTGGCCGCCGGAGCGGGCGCTGCCGTTGCCCCGTTCGCGGGCGCAGCATAGGTGTTCGTGAAGTCGAAGGCCGCCAGGTCGCCGGGCTGTGCGACGCCATCCTTGGCGATGGTGCGCAGGACCAGCAGGGCGTGGTTGACCTCTGTCACCTCGTAGGTCAGCGTGTAGGCCGATCGGTCATAGGTGAAGTTCGCCTGGCCGTCATTGTCCTCGGTGATCCGATAGACATAGGTGCCCGGCTGCACAAAGCGCATCTCGCCGAACTCCCGCTGGCTGTTCACCGGCACCGCCATCGTCAATTCGCCGTTCACCGCGCCCGCCGGCATCGGCATCTGCGCGGCTGTCAGGCCCGCGGTGTTGCTCACCGCCGCCAGTCGGAAGCGGAAGCTGGCCCCCGTCGGAGGCGCGTCTCCGGTCACGCGCTTGCGCACGGGCGGGTCGACCACCACGGCGGGCTCCGGCTCCACCACGGTATAGACGTTGGTGAACGCCGCCTCGCCGACCTTGGCCTGGCTGCCCCGCAGGTTCATCACCGCGGTGATGCGCAGCGCGTCGTCGCTGACGCGCAACGCCTGCACGGTCAGCTCGTAGACGCCGCCGTCGTAGCCCGTCGCCCTCGGGTGGCTGCCCGGAAGCTGCCGGATGGTATAGTCATAGCTGCCCGGCTGGGCAAAGGTGATGGCGGGGAACTTGAAGCTGCCGCCGCCGGTGACCTCGAGGTCATAGCTGCCGCCGCGCCCGCCGCCGGGCATCGGCGCGCCATCCTTCTCGGCGGTCATGCGCAGGGTATAGCGCTCCGCAGGCTCCGGCTCGGTACCCTCCAGCGCGATTGCAACGGCGATCTCCACGGAGACGGGCGTCTCAGCCGACGCCGGAAGGGAAACGAAGGGCAGCGCGGCGCACAGAACCAGCGCGGCGCACAGCAAGGCGATAAATGCGCGCTTCATGTTTCCCCTCCTTTCCCGCTCCGTGGGGCGTATTGCCGTCTGACGGCACAAATCGTCTCCGGGCAATCACCCGGGTTATTTTTCTGAGTTCAGTCCTCCGCCGGCCTCTGGCCGCGATAGCGGAAGCAGATGAAATCAATCAGCAGGGCCAGCGCGAACAGCCCGATCATCACCGGCGTCCATTGGTCACTGATAACCATGTTTCGCGCGAAATCCTCCGTGTACCAGAAACCGCCCGCGGCAATCGCGGCCACGATCAGCTCCAGCGCGAGGCCGATGCGCAGCTTATGCCGGAAGCGCCTGAGGTCGCGGAGCACCCGTTTCTGTTCTCCCTCCGACGCGCCGGACAGCTCCCGGACCTTCCGACGGGTATAGCCCATCTGCCGGAACTTGACCCGCAGGTTCCCCAGGGGCAGCAGCGTGAACAGCGTCAGCAGCGCGGACGCCAGGTTCAGCAGCGCCCACGAACCCGCCTGGGTGCCGTGGCCCACCGCCGTGCGGCGCTCCGTATGCCCGGCTTCGGCCTCGACGGTCTCCACCGGCGCGGTCCTGGGCGTGGCGCTGACGAACAGCACGATCCGCCCGTTGGTGTCGATGTCCGCGCAGGTGGACAGCGCGATCAGTTTCCCCACGTTCTGGCTCGCCGCCTGGTCGAAGGTCACGGCGTTGGCGCGGATATAGCTCAGCAGGGCTTCATGCGTGCCATCGTCCGCTCCGCCGGGCTCGTAGATCAGCGACTCATAGGCGTCGGTGTGTACGCAGGCATAGGCCTTCAAATCGTAGTTCCCGTAGGGCGTCTGGAGGAGCCCCACGCTGTGGTCCTGGAAGAAGGCCGGGTCGGCGAACTTGTCGATGTCGCCGAACATGGCGCCGTTGTCCATGTGGTGCCCGTAGATCAGGCTATAGCAGTCCGCGAACTCCCGGCTGTTTTCGGTGGCCAGGTAGATGGACCCGGGCAGGCTGAAATTGCCGTAGACATCCTGGTTCACATACTCCAGGTTGTCCGACCCCTGGAGCACAGGATAGTCGATGTGGGTGTCGTACAGGGTCAGCCAGCCGATCACGTCCGGGTTGATCTGCTGCAGCTCCTGGAAGCCCGGGTCCTCCTGGATGTCCATGGTGGGCTTGTATTGCAGCAGGTCCCAGGAGGCGAAGGCGTTTCGGTTGGTGTAGAAGTTGTCGTAGAGCACATAGCCGCTGTACAGGATCAGCACGGCGGCCAGCAGGCCGGTCAGCAGCCCCAGGAGCCCGTCGATCAGCCGCGCGATTTTCTCAGCCAAGCGCCGTTCCTCCCCGCTACAGATTGTTCCGCCGCACGATGGTGATGACCGAGCCCAGCAGCTCCTCCCGGGCAACCGGCCCATAGTAACGGCTGTCCTCGCCGCCGTTGCGGGAATCGGAGAGCACGAAGCACTCCCCCTCGCCCAGCGTCAGCGGATATTCCACGAAGCCCTCGTAGAGGGGCGTGGGATAGAAGATGTTGCTCTCGATCATGGTGCTGCCGTTGATGACCAGCGCCTGGTTCTCGGTGATCTCGACGGTGTCCCCCGCCACGGCCACCACGCGCCCCAGGTAGGTGGTGTCGTTCTTGTTCAGCACCACGATGTCCTGGGCCTTCACGTCGGTGTCCAGGCGGTAGTAGAGGATCAGGTCGCCGGCATCGATGCGCGGGTACATGTCGTTGTTAGGCGCGGTGGTCAGCCCGAACACCCAGCCGAATATGGCGTACACGGCGATGACCGCGATCAGCGCGCGCAGCAGCGCGCGCTGCACATAGCGCATGGGGCTCTTGGCCTTGTTCTGCTTTGCCGCCATCCCGAATCACCGTCCTGCGTGTTTTCGCGCCGCTTTCCGTCGGCAATACTTGTCCTTCCGGCTTCCCCCGGCGCTCTGACTCGAGTGTCCAAAGCGTCCGGGGAAGCCCCGGGGCCGGCCTGCCGGCCCCAGAGAGTTGTGATGTTGTTCAAAGATCAGGATCAGATGCTGCCGCTCTTGTCCTGGGTGTCCTTGCGACGCCGGGACGCCAGCACCAGCAGCACCACCGCGATGCCCGCCATGATGATGTACGGCGCGAAGCGCAGCACAACGCCGGTGGGAGAAATGGCGTTCAGGGTGTTAGTGAAGGTTATGGTTCGATTCTCGGCACCAACCGAAGCGAATCCAGTTGCGCCGAATGCAGTCGTACCATCAGCAGCATAAGTCGCCTGGGTATTGCTGTCATCAACTACAACGGTATATCCTTCGGTAAGATTAACTGCTTCCTTGATCTTATAGAGAGCTGCACTGGGCAGGGCTTCAATGGTGACACTGGGCTGCGTCTTGCCAAGGCTTATTGTATCAGATTTGTTTTCGTTATTTTCAAGATCGCCAGTAACATAATTACCATTGACATGCTTCGCCTTCGCACCGCCAGGAACACTCAGGTCGACCGTAAAGAGGTAATCTGAGACAGCCATATTGCCGACGACATTCTTTGTAATGGTGAGCGTATAGGTCTTGTAATCGTGTGTGATGGTATCGATCTTATTATTGTACTTGATTTTCTTTTCATCGCCTTCGCCATCATATGCGGGCGTCTCGACATCCTTCATCAATACATAACTGGCAATACCAAGCACATCTTCATTGTTTCTCTGCACGTATACATCCAAATAGACCGTGCCTTTGGTTCCAGCGCCATTTATGTCAAGGGTAATGTCATCGGCAGTAGCATTTTCTGCCTGTTTAACGGTAATCACATAGCGGTAAATACCAGGCTCATCAAATGAAACGCCAGTAAAATCCACTATGACATCCTGAGTATCTGACTTGGCATTCTCAGTATTTTCAACAGTTGCGGGATGCACGGCATTCGTAATCGAAGGCTTGCCTTCGCTTATAACGCCAGCTTTAATTGCGGGAGTTGTATTCGTCGCATCAACTCCATTGCCCGGCGCTATGGTGTAATTGAAAGTAGCCGCAGGCAGATTAACAGCATTTCCGCCATCTGATACCGAAACAGTAAACACATCGTTAAAGGTCAGTATATTCCCGGCAGCGCCTACAGTAGTTTCATCGATTGTGTCTGCCGCCATCGCGCCAACGCCCATGGCCAGCACCAGCAGCGCCGCGAGGATCATAGCCAAGATCTTCTTCATGTTCCTTCTCCTTTCATGTTCGCCCATCGGGCGGGTCCTTCTCATTTGCGTCCGTCCTGTCGCCGGGGTCCATTCCTCACGTTCAGGGAGGCTTGTCACGGCTTCTCCCCTTTCCCGGAGGGCTTCCACGCGTTATGTCGCGTTCTGTCACGCTCAAATCGCACCGCCCCCCTTCCGCTTTTTCTTCTTCCAAAGCGTCAGCCCGATCAACATCGAACCGAACGCCAGCAGAATTGCGTAGGGCAGGCCCCTTGCCGCGACGCCCGTGGGCGGCGGTATCGTGAAGGTGTTCGTGAAGGTAACCTCCACGTCTTCTCCGATATTCGCTATGGTGTAGGAGCGTTCGGCATTTTGATAAACGCCGTTTTCCGCGTTGCTCGTGGCCTCGGTGCGGTACTCCATGTTCCGCGCCTCGGTGATCACCAGCGTCGCGCCGATGGGGATGTTTTCCAGCATGCACTCATTCCCGGCCCTCAACTTGATTTCCGCGTCCGTAACGCCTTGCACATCAATCGCCTGTCCGGCGGGCGTCTTGACCTGCGCGGTAAAGCTGAACTCCGGGGCGCCCTGCACATGCACGCCCACCTTTATCAGCTTTACGCTCACCCGCTTGCGGGTGTTTGTAAAGGTGACGGTTCCGGCGCTGTTCGGCATGGACGCGATCTGGAAGCATGCCTCTGATTGGTCCCCATCCTCAATTACATCCTCTGGATCGGTCGCCACCGCAACAGTCGTCGTGTCGTACAGCGTGGTGTCCAACGGCGTCTCCACTGTATCTTCTCCGAGGGTCACCCCCATCAGCTGGGTGATCTCCACCTTCGCCCCCACGGGCACTGAGATGACCTTTTCGCTGTTGGCAGCCACCGCATAGTAGGTGGCCGCGCCACCGTCGATGACGACCCTGTAGTAGAACGTCCTCGCCGGCAGCAGCTCATCGACAAATGTCTCGGCGATGATCAGGTTGACGGTCTTGTGGTTGACGATGGTGACCACCCACGTGCCATCATCGTTTTGCACAACGGACCTGATGTTGTCCGCATCCGCCGCGTCGGTGGCCGTGACCGCAACCTCATCGTGCTTCACTTCCACCCTGAGCGGCCTGTTCAGGCCGAGATAGCCGGGTTGCACCCAATCCTCCCTGAGCATATAGGTGCCAACGAACATCTCCCCGCTGTAGAACAGGGTGCCCGTATCGCCGCCCGCGAACAGGATTCGATCAACGCCGTCCAGCCGGAACTGGGCTTCCACCGCGTTCCCGGCATCATCCACCTTGTGGAACTCAATGCGCTGGCTCCTGAGCTTGTTGGTGAAGGTTACGGTGGTGTCAATCTCGGGAACCGTCAGCACATAGCCGTTGTTTGCGTCACAGGCTTCCGGCGTTCCCTCCCCAAGGCTGACCGTAGTGTCATAGTTGCTGCTGTCGCCGTCTCCAAGCACCTCCCGGAGGGTCAGCTTCGCGCCCACGGGCACGTCCCTGAAGGTGTAGCCAGATTCGTTTCGGCTGGAGATGTGGATGTCGTTCAGCGGCAGAATGTTGCCGTCCCCGTCCTCAATCGTCGCCGAGAACTTGAAGAACTTCTCACCGTCGGGCTCAAGCACTTTTTTCAGGGTGACGTCTGATGTCTGGCGGGTGTTTGTGAACATGATCGAGCCGCCGGGGTCGGTATTTAACCAGTTAACCTCCCTGCCATTGTCGTTGGGTTTCAGATCGTCCTCTGCATTCGACCCTGCCGGTCGCGTCGATGCCAGGATTTCCACGCTGGTATCGTAATGCTCGCCGCTGTAGTCGTTCTCACGCACATACATGCTGAAATCCGATTGGAAGGTACCTGCACTCGCATATTTCGATGTCCAGCTGATGGTTTTGCTTCGTCCGGCATCTTCATTCCCGTCAACGTCGTAAACCGTAACTATCGCATTCACAAAAGCATATCTGCTGCTTTGCTGAGATTCCTTGCTGGATTCTATGACCAGGTATTCGCCGCTCTTCAGCTCGAAGGATCCCATCTCGGTAAAGCTGTCATCATTATACCTGCTATTATTGTAGTCGTATGTTCCAGCGAACCCAACCGTAAACGTAAATGGTTTATCCTGGCTTCCGGGGGCCGGCACCGTCTTGTATACGTAGACTGTGTTCGCATCCATCCTCGCTTCCCAAACAGCATAGAGCGTCTTAACCGTTTCTTCGCCAAAAAACGCGTCCAGGTCGTCAATGGATGTTTGAGCGGTTCCAGTGCCATAATCCGCGCTCGTCGCGCTGCTTTCTGTCGCCCAACCCCTGAACACATAGCCGAAGCGGGTGCTGGTCAGTGGAAGAGAATAATGTGATGCTTCCAATTCAAAGTATACTTCGCTCTTGCTGCCACCCGCGTAATTATCGTCCAGTACCAGCGTTCTGTCTCTTTTCTGGTGACTGAAGGTCACGTCCACCCCCACCGGGTCGACAACCAGCTGCGTGGAGAAGCTGAAGTCCTTGCCATTGCTCTGCGAGCCACTGTTCGGGGTCCCATGCGGCTGTCCGTCCATTGTGATATCCCACAGCAGATCATATCCCGCGCCCAGTGTGTTCGTACCGCTGATGGTGATCGTCTTGCCGCTTGCCCTCGGCACGGCGAGGCGCAGGGTTTCCCCTTGCTTCACCACGATGTTGGAGACGTCCTCCACCGCCACGCGGTCGTAGACGCCATGCTTTTCGTTGACGATGTACAGGGTGTTGGCTTCCCCGGCGGAGATGCCGAACGTCACGTCACCGACATCGGTCTGGTTGTAGAAGTTGATGTAGACCATCGGCTCCCAGACGGCATAGAGGGTTTTCCTGTCCGTGCGCTGGACGGCGATCACCGCGTCCGCCGGATAGGTGGCGATATAGTCCCCCTCGGCCGCCGCGTCATCAAAGCCCAGCAGCAGGAAGTTGTCCTCATACCTAAAGAAGTTGGTGCCCGCAGGAACAAGGGTTTTGCCGTTCACATCCTCGGTCAGGTCCGTGGCGTAGCGGTACAGGTGCACCGCCGCGTTGCTCTGGATATCGCCGAACAGGATCTGGTCGTTATCGATGTCCCGATACGAGCTGCCCGCATATTCCCACTCGGGCAACTCGCCTTCGTTCGTCACGGAGGCCGAATCGCCGTAGAACTGCCTGTTCGCGTCCAGCGTCAGGTTGGCGACGCCGGGCCGCTTGTAGGCCGAGCTCTTCAGCTCATAGACGGCCTGCATGTGGATGATGCCCTGCTCGTCGGCGAACTTGGCCTGTATGACGAAATCGTCGCTGGGGTCATAGTACACGCCGGGCTCGATGGGCTCCGCGCTCCCGATGGCTTCGCTCCTATACACCAGCTGCCAGCCCCGGAACACATAGTCCTCCGTGGCCGTGCCGTTGGCCGTGATGCCCGTGGGCTGCGAGTAGATCTTCGTCTTCGCCTGGTCGGCATAGGTGACCTGCTCGTCGGTGATGACATCATTTTCGGCGGGGTCGGTCCATTTCTCCATTTCGCCGTTGATGATGGTGCCGTCCGGCATGATGTACTCCGGCGAATAGAGTATGGTGTAGCCGCCGTCAAACCGCCAGTGGGCGCGCAGCAGCATGGGCCCCTTCACCTTGTCTTCAAAGTTATAGGGCATGTTGGAGCCGCTGGAATCGCCGTCCTCGCAGTACCACCCCAGGAACTTGTAGCTCTCGCCGGATCGCAGCGCGCGGTATTTCTGGCCGCTCACATAGTGGGCCTTCCAGTTCTCAAAGCCCAGCACGGTAATGTTGCCGTACCGCTCCGGGTTGCTCGCCTTCTCGCTGGCCAGCAGGCCCGAATAGTAATTATAGTAGCTTCGAAGCTCGCCCTCCTTCACGTACAGGGCGTTTCTCAGGTTCGTGGGCAGGCCGTCGCCGTCGTAGTTGCGGTCATACTGGGTGTTGATGTAGTAATAGACCTTGTCCTCGCCCAGTTCCTGCGCCTCGGCCTCGGTGATCTCCGTGTACAGCCGACTCAGCGTATACGCGCCCACCGTCTCGTTGTAAGTGGCGTTGAAGTAGGTCGCCTCGTTCGGATTGTAGCCGCTGTTGTCCGTACGGAAGCCGTAGGTTTCGCCGTTGTAGTTGATGTGGTCGATCACCGCGCCGTTGGGGTCGATCATCACGCGGAACTTCACCGGCTCCCACTTGGCGTATACGACCTTGTTCGCCGCGGGCATGGTGCTGTTGAAGTTGAAGGGCACCGTGCCGGTCTCGTCCTCATACCAGCCCTCGAAGGTGTAGTTGTCGGGGGCAATGGGCGCGAAATAGTAATTCCCGTTGACATAATTGTAATTCAACAGGGACGCACCATAAAGGACCGGCTCCGTCCTGTTCTCGTCCTTGACCGCGCCTTCGTTATCCTGAGGAATGCCGCCAAAGGTAATGCCGGCATAAGACGGATAGTTGACATCGAAGGTCAGGTCAAAGGACGCGCGCGTGTAATAGAGATAGTTCTTGTTTTTTACGCCCACCGTATCTGACCCGATCGGAGCTCTATTGTCAGGCCCAAATGCCGGAACAGCGTAATTCGTGCCGTCGCGCTCAAAGCCCTCGATCGGATGGTATTCTTCATCGAAGGTTATGAAGTTGTAGTTATGATGGACGGTCTTGTACAGCGAGAACCGCTTGCCATTGAATACCGTCACATCGGACGACGAATCCTCCGGCAGCATTTCCAGGTAATAGCGTATCTCCTTGACCTTTTCACGCTTCTCACCTTTGAAGCTGACATCCACAGGCGGCATGATGTCAATCGACGAAAGAACATATTGATAGTAGACCTTGCCGACATCCTCCCAGGTATAGCCGCTGTATACGGTCGTAAAGGGCGCCTGATTGAAGTAATACCCGATTCCCTTGCCGTACAGGTCCTGGATCGTGAACGCAAGCCCATTGGAACTGACCTGGGTATAGTTTTCCTTATACCGCGTCCCCGAATAGCTCTGTTCGACGCCGTCAGCGTCGATATAGCTCCAGGTGTAGGTTGTGGTCGTTACGGTCCTGTCGTTCCAATACAGTTCATAATACCAGAAGCCGGATTTTCTGTAATAAGTTACTCCATAAACAGGATTACTCACCCTATTATGGTTTGCGTCATAGACGTCTCCGTTATACGGAGTCGTCGAGTTCTGATATCGGCTAAGGATATGCTCAACCGTCGTCGTGGTATGCGCCGTTCTGATCAGTGGAACATAGCCGCTGCCCGGATTTCCGTAGTAAGTGACGCCATCGACGGTTTCATTCGTCGCGATGTAGGTTGTATTGTAAACCGGGCCATAGAAATCCAATTTGTGCAGCTCGCGGTCATAGTACACGTTCACCACGGTGCTCTTGTCGCCCGCGAGGGCCGGGGCGCTCATCGTGGCATAGGAATACCTGAAGCCGGTGTAGTCCGTATCGTCCGCGGCAACATAGCCGGTATACTGGGTATACGGTTTGACCGCCCCTTCCAGCAGCTGATCCAGCGTCGTGCCGGATCGTCCTTTCAACACCTCTACCTTTTCAAAATCATAGGTCTTGAGGGGGTACACGCCCTCCTCACGGGCCAGCGCCAAAAGCGCGTCGTCGCTGAGGGAGGAATCCTGCTGCGCCTTCCAGGCCTCGAATTCTCCGGGCGTCAGGGCGTTCTTGTCGTCCGTCACCTTCTGCCGCCAGACGATGACGGTATACTCGGTGTCGGGCACCTCTTTCCATAAGGCGTACAGCGTATCGTCGTCCTCGGCCCTGTAGGCGTAAAGCTTGCCATCGTTGATCTCAAAGGTCTTCCGGCCATTCGCGTCGGTAAACACGCGATCGCCGACAAGCTGCCCGGTCCCGTCCGCCACCTTTTTGGCCTGATCCAGATCGACCAGGTTGCCGTCCGCGTCCAAGTGGGTATTGGTATACCACCCCATGAAGTTGAAGCCGGTGCGTTCGCTGACGGGAAGCTTTTCAAGATAGTAGCTTTCCGAAAGCCCCTCCTTGTCCGGGTAATCGTCGCAGGTCAGCACATACTCGGCCGGGACATAGGTCGCCCCATTGCCGCCCTTGCCCGTGCTGAAATAGAACCAGTGCGCCTCGGCGAACACCGGGTACAGGTCCGTATTTCCCGTGGCCGTGATGTAGTAGCCCGTCCTGCCTTCCGGGTTGGGATGCTCATTGCCATCCCTGTCGGCGGTCTTGTCGATCTCCTCGCCGTCCTTCTCCCGCGTATAGAAGAAGTGGTCCCTCTCGGAGCCGTTCACCGTCTCCCAGCCAACGAAGACCAGGTGCTTGGCGTCGATGGTGGGCGCGGTCAGGTTGCCGATGCGCACCAGCGTCTCGCCGCCATCGCCCAGTACGATCACCTTGCGGGTCAGCAGCTGGTGGGTCAGCTCGCCATTCCTGGGCCCCAGGTGGAAGTTGAGGAAGTGGTATTTGTCGTAGATGGGCGCGACATACACGTGGGCGCATCCCGTGTCGTCCACGTTTTCCGCTTCCGTATAGGTTTCGCCGTTCAGCGTCCAGGTGACGACATAGCTGCCCGCCTCGCCGCTGAGTTGGACGCCCACCGGCTTTTCAAAGTCAAGCAGCTTCACCGGATCGGGCCAGTAGTATTCTATGGACGATCCATTGTCGCTCTTGAGATCCACGATCGCCCAGGCATAGAACATGTTCACGATGCTCCCGGACGCGTCGTCGGTGTTTTCAAATTTGTTGGGCGGATTGATGATCTTCTCCAGCGACTCGCCGTCCTTGACGATCTGGGTGGTCTGTTCTTCATTCGCCTTGTTGACGAATTTATAGGGTTTGTCGCTGTAATTGAGGCCGTCGCCGGACTGCGTAAGACCGCCGTCGATGAAGTGGAACTCCACCCGGGGCGTGATGACCTCGCCGCCCTCGTGCTGCTCGATGACGTAAACCGAGAAGCCCTCCGTGCTGAACGCGATGGTCTCGCCCTCGATCGCCGTCTCCAGGACCTCCGTCTCGCTGCCGAAGTGCACAACGCCGGTCTCCGCCTCCGCGTCAACGGACTCGTTCAGCAGCTGGATGGAGACGTCCACCGCCGCCTCGGGGCTGTAGCGAACGCCTGTGGCCGGATTCTCCAGGCAGATGTCCAGCACCTTCGCAAAGCGCAGGCTCTCCTCGCTGGCCTCCAGTGCCTCGAGGGCCTGGTTCAGGTAGCGCTCGTACGCCAGGGTCGCCTCGCCGACCTCCCTCACCCGCAGCGCCGCGCCATCGGGAATGCGGGCGGTATTGTCGTAGGTGACGGTGACCTCATAGGCGCTGCCATCGGAAGCGACCAGGGTCGTTTTTACCAATTTGCGCTCGACGGTAAAGACCGCGGGCAGCTCGGCTGTGAACGCGACGGCGTCGCCGGTAATAGTCTCGGGTACGATCGTCCCGGAGGTCAATCCGTCCTCCGACCAGCGGCGCACCTCGATGGCATAGCCGCCCTCGATCGCCTCCCGGATGGAGTCGCCGCGAACGTCGACCCGGAAAGGTTCGCCGGACTCCGGCACATACGCGCTGCCCTCCGCGTCCAGGATCGCGATGGACGCGCACATCAGCAGGTCCTCCCCGTTCACACCGGGAACCTCAGCCGCCTCAGCCCACGCCGAAGCGCCCACCGGCATCTCGCCGCTGAGCTCAATCGTCGCCCCACCCACTTCTACGGCCGGAAGTGCCGTCCGTTCGAGGATTTCGGCTTCGTCTACCTCGTCCGATTCTTCCCCTTCATCCAAAAGGGGTTCGTCTTCCCCGCTGGGATTCTCGTCCTCACCGGGGTTTTCGTTTCCGTCGGGATTCTCGCTATCGTCGGGGTTCTCGACCTCACTGGGGTTTTCGTTCCCGCCGGGATTCTCGCCAACGTCGGGGTTCTCGACCTCACTGGGGTTTTCGTCCCCGCCGGGATTCTCGCCATCGTCGGGGTTCTCGACCTCTTCGATGCTCTCGTCCCCATCGGAATTTACTGTCTCGTCGGTATTTTCATTATCGTCGGGATTTGCCGTTTCGCCGTCGCCGTTCAAGGAAGCATCGGTTTCCTCGGAATCGGCTGTGCCGTCTGTCGGCAAATCATTACCGACTTCGGTCTCATTTTCGTTGTTGACGTTGTCATTGGCGTCCGCCATGCTGACTTCGGTTTGTTTTTGGCCGTCATTTGCGCCGGAATTTGTGTTCACAGCCCCGTCGCCGTAGCAGCCCGCGTCGTGCTCATGGGCTTCGATGCCGCAGGTGGGTTCAACGGAGGGCTGATAGCAGGCTTCCGTATGGGTGTGGCCCTCGTCGACGACGATGGTCTCCTCCGTCCAGCTGTCGGCGCTGCTCTCGAAAGCGGGCACCTCCCACTTGCCGCAGACAGCGACCTGCACGTCGTGGTCGTCCTTGCGCACCGTCGCAAAGCAGCTTGCCTTGTGGGTGTGCAGCTCCACATGCTCCAGTTTCAGCTGCTTGGCGGCCTTTTCGCTCATGTCTTCGCCGCAAACCAGCTCCCGGACCCGGGTATAGCACGCGTCCGTATGGCTGTGCGCGCCATCGCCCTCCGCAATGCCGCAGGTGACGACGGTCTCCTTGGCATAGCAGGCCTCGCCGTGGGTGTGGGCGCCCTCGCCCTCGGATTTGCCGCAGGTCAGCTTCTTCGTGTGGGTATAGCAGGCCTCGCTGTGAGTGTGGGCGCCTTCGCCCTCGGCCTTGCCGCAGACGAGCTCCCGAACCTGGTCGTAGCAAGCCTCGCTATGGGTGTGGGCGCCTTCGCCCTCGGCCTTGCCACAGGTCAGCTCCCGAACCTGCTCGTAACAGGCGTCGCTGTGAGTGTGGGCCCCTTCGCCCTCGGCCTTGCCGCAGGTCAGCACATTGCTGTAGCAGCCGTCCGAGTGCGCGTGGGCCTCGCCCTCCTCCTGGCCGCAGGTCAGGGTGCGGGTATAGCAACCGCTGCCGTGGACGTGGCCCGCGGACTCCTCCCGTCCACAGCTCAGCACGCTGCGCACGGTGTAGCAGGCATCGCCATGGACGTGACCCGCCGATTCCTCGCGTCCGCAGCTCAACACGCTGCGCACGGCATAGCAGGCGTCACCATGGACGTGGCCGGCGCTCTCCGCCTTTCCACAGGTCAGCTCGTCTTCCTCTGTGTAGCATGCGGCGGTATGGACGTGGCCCTTATTCTCCTCGAGGCCGCAGATGAGCCGCGTCTCGACGGTCTTGCAGGCGTCCGTGTGCACATGCCCCGCGCTCTCTTCGAGTCCGCAGGTCAATTCGACGCGCTCAGCATAGCAGGTGTCGGTGTGCTTGTGGGGCTTGCGCTCCTCCAGGCCGCAGACCCGGCGGCCATCGGCGTCATAGCAGTAGCGGTTGTGGACGTGGGTATACTCTCCCTCCACAAAGCCGCAGACATAGTTTCCGTCGTCGTCCAGACAATCCTTCGTGTGCTTGTGCGGCGTGAAGTTGGCCGTGAATCGCCGGGCCGTCTCGGTGACGGGCTCCCGGGCATCCTCACCGCAAACGAGGATCGGCGCGTAGCAGTCCTCCGTATGCGCGTGCTCTGCCTTTCCGCAGGTCGGAAGGCCTTCCGCCGCGAAGGCAAAGGTGTTCATCAGAAGGGCAACGGCCAGGCAGGCGCAAATCACCCGAAGGGTCTGCTTCGCGGAGAGGAAGGCATTGGTCCTGATGGCGGTGCCAGGCTGAGCCTGTCGCGTTTCATAAGCAGACTTTGGTCTGTTCATGTGCCATTCCTCCCTTCTCCTGTATTGTTATCGCAATAATGCGCCTTTGGTTTGAAGAATGCCGACCCCTTCGCCGTTCGGCTTTGGTCTCGCATTGCGTTCAATGACCTTTGAGCCCATAACAGCCCATTAAATCAAGTTTATTATACCAGCACACCTCTTTTTTGTCCATAGGGTTACTCATGGCATAATGGTTTAGTTCTCATAAAAATACAATGTCTATGCTGAAAACCGTCCACGCAGCGCTGCCTTCCCCGCCCAATCGCATAGGCACACGCAAAACGGGCCATACTCACTGCCGTGGAGGTTGGTTCAATGGCTGGAAACAAGGTGGAAATCTGCGGTGTGGACACATCCGAACTGCCCACGCTCACCCACGAGCGCATGCGGGAGCTGCTGGCTCGTGCTCACGATGGTGACGATGAGGCCCGCAGGGAGCTGATCCAGGGCAACTTGCGCCTGGTGCTCAGCGTCATTCAGCGCTTTCACAACCGCGGTGAGAACATGGACGACCTGTTCCAGGTGGGCTGTATCGGTCTCATGAAGGGGCTGGACAACTTCGACCTGAGCCTCGACGTTCGCCTGAGCACCTACTGCGTGCCGATGATCATCGGGGAAATCCGGCGCTACCTGCGCGACAACAACGCCATACGCGTCTCCCGTTCCATGCGGGACACCGCCTACAAGGCGTTAAAGGCACGGGACGCCATCTCCTCCGCCACGGGCCGGGACGCCACCACGGCGCAGATCGCCAATGCCATGGACGTGCCCGAGGAGGATGTGGTGCAGGCACTGGAGGCCATACAGGACCCGGTCTCCCTGTTCGACCCGGTCTATCGCAGCGGCGGCGACACCATCTACGTGATGGACCAGGTGCAGGATAAGCGGATCAGCGAGGACGACTGGGTGCGCCGCCTGTCCATCGACCAGGCGCTCGCCCGCCTGCAGCCCCGGGAGCAGAAGATCATCCGGCAGCGCTACTTCCAGGGGCGGACGCAGATGGAGGTCGCCGAGGAGATCGGCATCTCCCAGGCCCAGGTCTCACGGCTGGAAAAGGCCGCGCTGCAATCGATGCGGAAGTACGTCTGAGGCTGCGTACACTCTGAATTGCACACATACGAGGATTTCCATTAGTATTGCAGAAGATTCTTCGCTTCGCTCAGAATGACCGGGGCACGGCACGAACGTTCAAACACTATCACAACGCTTCGCCGCCCCAAGACAGGCAATCAAACCTGTAATATTGATTTCACAAATATGAAGCAGGAGCACCCATATAGGATGCTCCTGCAAAAATGTGGATTCTCAGGAATTGTTCCTTGGCAAACTCAAATCCCAATTCTCAATTCCCAATTCTCAATTTTCCTTACACTCCCTTGCTCTCGTTGCGGAGCTTGGTCGCCAGGGTCTGGTCGGTGACGTTCTCGTAGCCGGGGATGGGCAGGATCTTGGCGTTGATGGCGTCGATGATCCAGCTGGGCTGCGGGAAGAAGGCCTCCTCCAGCTCGTGGGCGGGGGTGATCCAGTTCTTGGA
The DNA here is from genome assembly GCA_902801165.1 of uncultured Eubacteriales bacterium. Classification (GTDB taxonomy): domain Bacteria; phylum Bacillota; class Clostridia; order Christensenellales; family Aristaeellaceae; genus UBA2862. The sequence goes on from CADCHI010000019.1 coordinate 47,769, forward strand.
GGCCACCACGACCGGCGGGGCATCCAGGTAATCGAAGGCCATCTCGGTCACCTGACGGGCGACCTCGGAGGCGAAGGAGCCGCGCTCGCAGGCGTCGGTGACGATCACCAGGCGGCCGGTCTTCTTCACGGACTCGATCACGGTCTCATAGTCGAAGGGCACCAGCGTGCGGGCGTCGATGACCTCGGCCTCCAGGCCGTACTTGTCCTTCAGCTCGTCAGCGGCCTTGAGAGCACGGTACAGTACCGCGCCGAAGGTCAGGATGGTGATGTCCTTGCCGGGGCGCTTGATGTCGGCCTTGCCGAAGGGGATCTCGTAGTACTCCGCAGGGACGCCGCCCTCGTGGAACTGCTCGCCCACGTCGTAGATGCGCTGGCTCTCGAAGAACACCACGGGGTCGGTGCCGGCCAAGGCGGTGGCCATCAGGCCCTTGGCGTCGTAGGGGCTCGCCGGGAAGGCGATCTTCAGGCCCGGGATGTGCGCCGTGAGGCTGGTCCAATCCTGGGAGTGCTGGGCGCCATACTTGCTGCCCACGGACACGCGCAGGGTCACGGGCATCTGCAGCACGTCGGCGCTCATTGCCTGCCACTTGGCCATCTGGTTGAACACCTCGTCACCGGCGCAGCCCAGGAAGTCGCAGTACATCAGCTCAACCAGCGCGCGGCCGCCGGCCATGGCGTAGCCCACGGCGCTGCCGACGATGGCGGACTCGGAAATCGGGCTGTTGAACAGGCGGTGATACGGCAGGGCCTCGGTCAGTCCGCGATAGACCGCGAACGCGCCGCCCCAGTCGCGCACATCCTCGCCGTAGGACACCAGGGTGGGATCCTTGTAGAAGCGGTCGATGATCGCCTCGAACAGGCCGTCACGCAGCTGGTAGACCTTGTTCTTGGAGACGGGCTTGCCGTCCTTGTCGATGCCCCAGCGTTCCTTCTTGGCGATGGCCTGCACGCGGGGATTCTCCTCCATGGGCATGTTGACGTCGGGCTTCTGGCCGGGAGCGCCGTAGGACTCCACGTGGCCGTTGGTGAACATCAGGTCGGCGATCTCGTCGGGATGGGCCACCAGGTCCATGCGCGGGGAGATCTTCTCGTCGATGGCCAGCTTGAAGTTGCGCAGGTTGGTCGCCTTGACCTTCTCCACGATGGCGTCGCACTCTTCCTCGGTGGCCACGCCGGCCTCGATCAGCTGCTTGCGGTACTCGATGATCGGGTCCTGGGCCTGCCAGGCTTCGATCTCTTCCTTGGTGCGGTAGGAGGAGCTGTCCGACGGGCTGTGGCCGGCGAAGCGGTAGGTCACGACGTCCAGCAGCGCGGGGCCCTTGCCCTCCAGCAGCGCCTTCTTCTTGCGGCCATAGGCCTCGATGACGGCCAGCGGGTTGAAGCCGTCCACGCGCTCGGCCAGCATCTGGTTGGGGTTGAAGCCGGCGCCCATGCGCGCGGGCATGTCGTAGCCCATGGTCTCGCCCACAGTCTGGCCGCCCATGCCGTACTGGTTGTTCACGATGTTGAACATCACCGGCAGGCCGCCCTTCATGTCGTCCTGCCACAGCTGGGTCAGCTGGCCCATGCCAGCCATGTTCATGGCCTCGAGGACGGGGCCGCGGCCCAGGGAGCCGTCGCCGATGTTGGCGATGACGATGCCGGGCTTGCGGTTCACGCGCTTGTACAGCGCAGCGCCCATGGC
>CADCHI010000020.1 GCA_902801165.1 uncultured Eubacteriales bacterium
GATGTTGACAAAGTCAACAGACTGGGGACCGCTGAAAGAGCCTGCAAGGCAAGGCGGCAAGCCTGCAAAAAAGGGAGCTTACCCAGTCGTAAGTGACCGTATTTTGCAGGCGCAGCCAACACAGCAAGCAAGAATCTCTGCCTGTTCTTTTCTGTCGGCAGAGATTCTTGCGTTTGCAGGCTTTGTCAGCGGTCTGAAGCCCCGCTGTGACAAACGTCATCAGCGGGGCATGCTTTATGCGGGGACTAGAGTCTGTTTCTAAATTCGGAAAGATGCATTTTCGGCATCTAATCTTCCATTTCTGCGTTGATTTCCCTTGACTTAGCCCCACTAAGCCTGCGGAAAATCGCCTTGAAATCGCCTTGAAATGAATGATCATCTGCTCGAAACTGCACATCCCTCATTTTAGAAACACACTCTAATCCGTTCGTTACAGCGTCAGCGCTTCACGTTGAAGGCGTCGAAGCCGGGATACACGGCGTTCGCGCCGAGGCTCTCCTCGATGCGCAGCAGCTGGTTGTACTTCGCCACGCGCTCGGAGCGGGAAGGCGCGCCGGTCTTGATCTGGCGGGTGTTCAGCGCCACGGCCAGGTCCGCGATGGTGGTGTCCTCGGTCTCGCCGGAGCGGTGGCTGGTCACGGCGGTGTAGCCGGCCTTGTGCGCCATCTTGATGGCCTCCAGGGTCTCGGACACGGAGCCGATCTGGTTCAGCTTGATGAGGATGCTGTTGCCGCAGCCCAGCGCGATGCCCTTGGCCAGGCGTTCGGTGTTGGTGACGAACAGGTCGTCGCCCACCAGCTGCACCTTGTGGCCCAGCTTCGCGGTCATGCGCTGCCAGCCCTCCCAGTCCTCCTCGTCCAGGCCGTCCTCGATGGAGATGATGGGATACTTGTCCACCAGGCTCTCCCAGTGGGCGATCAGCTCGTCGGAGGTGAAGTCCCTGCCGGACTTGGGCTGGTGGTAGAAGCCCTTGCCCTTTTCGCTCTTCCATTCAGAGGAGGCGGCGTCCATCGCCAGCACGAAGTCCTTGCCGGGCTCGTAGCCCGCGGTGCGGATGGCCTTGAGGATCAGCTCGATGGCGTCCTCGTCCCCTCCCAGGCTGTTGGGCGCGAAGCCGCCCTCGTCGCCCACGGCGGTGACGTCCTTCATGTCCTTGATGAGCTTCTTGAGCGTCTGGAACACCTCGGCGCACCAGCGCAGGCCCTCCTTGAAGGTGGGCGCGCCGGCGGGCATGATCATGAACTCCTGGGTATCCACGGAGCTGTCGGCATGGGCGCCGCCGTTCAGGATATTCATCATCGGCACGGGCAAGTTGTTGCCCTGCACGCCGCCCAGGAACTGGTGCAGCGTCACGCCCAGCCCCTCGCTGGCGGCCTTCGCCGCGGCGATGGACACCGCCAATATGGCGTTCGCGCCCAGGTTGCTCTTGTCCTTGGTGCCGTCGGCCTTGAGCATCGCTCCATCCACGGCGTAGGTGTCGCGGGCGTCGATGCCCTGGAGCACGTCGTTGATGACGGTGTTGACGTTGTGCACGGCCTTGGTCACGCCCTTGCCGCCGAAGCGGGACTTGTCGCCGTCGCGCAGCTCCAGCGCCTCAAACTCGCCGGTGGACGCGCCGGAGGGAGCCGCGCCGCGGCCAACGATGCCGTTTGCAAGGGTGACCTCGGCCTCTACGGTGGGATTGCCGCGGGAATCGACGATCTCCCGACCGATGACCTTGGTGATGGCAAAATTGTTCATATAACCACACATCCTTTCTGTGATATCCTATCTCTTTTCTGCCGAAGGCACCCGTGTGCCGCGAAAACACGGATGCCCCGGCAGCGGACATCCTCTGGCGAGAACGCCCTTAGAGTGTGTTTCTAAATGCCGGGAGATGCAGTTTCGAGTGGATTTGGCTGCATTTCAAGGCGAGTTTCCGAAGGCTTAGTGGGGCTAAGTCAAGGGAAATCAACGCAGAAATGCAGTCGAATACGCCGAAAATGCGCTTCAGGCATTTTAGAAACAGACTCTAGGAGGTGGAAGTAGTATGCAACCTTCCAACCGGATTATACCACAGCATTGTTAGTTATAGCAAACTAATTCTTTGTTAATTGACATACTCCCCTATTGTACCCTGACATCCGGGTTTTTCTCACCGAACTTTTCTTTCAAAACACCGGCGATCTCGGCGCGGGGCCTTCCCTGCTTCTCCATATGCTTGATGGTCTTATAGGCCGCAAACAGCGTGGAAGGACCAATTTCGCTGCTGAAATAGCCGATGCCCTGGTTCCATGCCAGCAGTTCAAACACGTCGTCCAGCGCCGCGCTGTCCACCCCGTGGATGTATGCCTTCACCAGCTCCCGCGTCGCCTGGCGCATGCGGCCAGCGCCGACCGCGTTGGTCAGCGACAGCAGCAGCCGGATCTCATAGGGCAGAGTGTGTCCCGCGTTCAAAAGCTTCGCGCCGTTTTCTTCATCCCGATCAGCAGGATCGCAAACCAGACGATCATGCTCTCACTCATCAGTCCGTTGGTAAAGCCCAGCCGGAAGGCACTCGCCGGCATCAGCAGGGAGACGCCCTTCAACACGCCGTAGATGATCAGCACATTGGTAAAGGCCATCCACCTCGGGAAAGCCGTTTTGCCGCTGATTTGCAGCCCAAACCAGTAGACAAACACCGGCAGCATCAGCGCCTCGCTGACAGGCACCAGCCACGCAAGCGGTGTATACAGTCCCTCGCAGATGGCCGCCGCGTCGCCGGCAAAGCCGTTGCGGTTCAGCCAGGCGAACAGCGTCAGGATCATGATGTAGAACAGGTGCAGCGCGATCCAGGGCGTCAGGCCGAAGGCGTTCAGGTAGTGATAGACCTTCCGCTGCCTTTCACCCGTTATGAACCCCTGCACGGCAAACAGCGCGATCCCGTAGAGCAGGATCCCCGGAAACGCCAGCACCATCGCCAGGTCAAAGCGCCACTGCGGCATGGCGGCGACGCCCTCTGTCAGCCATGACAGCGTTCCATGATATGTGGGGTTGCCGTACATCATCAGCCAATCCCCGCCGCCATAGCACAGGCAGCCCAGCATGCCGCAGGCCAGCGCGGTGTTCATCCTGTTTTTCTTCATACGCTCACCTCACAGCTGTTCCTCCTGCCGGAGGAGCCGAATCCACTTCCGCTGCCGATGGGCATAGAACGCCTCGGCCCACAGCCAGACGAAGATGGTCTTCCAGCCGGCGCGAATCTCCACGCGGTCGGTGTACTCCGTGTGACGCTCATCCAATGGACGGAGTTGGATGTCGTGGTTCCACACGGGGACGTGTTCGTTTTCCTCCCGGCTGCTGATGCCGTCCGGATCAAACCGAACGATGTGGATCGTGTGCGTGCCAAAGGGAATGCAGCCGAACAGCCGAAAGCGATAGGCGGACGTGCCGCCGACCTCCCATGCTGTGGCCGCGTCCTGTACCGGCTCGAACGAGGCAAATGGTGCGGCGACGACTTGCAGCGTGCTCAGCTGCCGGAGCTTTTGAAAGACCGCGTCCCGGCCCGCCGGGAAAACGGAGGTTCTCTGGACGACCATATCACGCCTTGACCTTCCAGCTGGCGGCCTCGCGGCGCTCGCCGACGAAGGTTCTATAGATGCCCTCCTCGGCCATCAGCTGTTCGTGGGTGCCCCGCTGGACGATTTTGCCATGGTCCACCACCAATATCTGGTCCGCGTGCTCCACGGTCTTCAGCCGGTGGGCGATCATGATGACCGTTTTCTCCCGGGTCAGTGCCTCGATGGCCTTGGTCAGCTCGTTTTCGTTCTCAGGGTCCACATTGGCGGTGGCCTCGTCCAGGAAGATCACCGGCGCGTCCTTCATCATGGCCCGGGCGATGGAGATGCGCTGTCGCTCGCCGCCTGAGAGATTCGCGCCGCCCTCGCCGATCACGGTGTCGTAGCCGTCAGGCAGGGCCGTGATGAAGTCGTGGCAGCAGGCCTTCTTCGCCGCGGCGATCACGTCCTCCATGGGCGCGTCGGGGGTACCGAAGCGGATGTTGTTGGCGATGGTATCGCGGAACAGGTAGACATTCTGGAACACGAAGGAGAAGTTCTTCATCAGGCTGTCCATGTCGTATTCGCGCACATTTCGTCCGCCCAGGGTCACCGTTCCATTGTCCACATCCCAGAACCGGGCCAGCAGGTTCACCAGCGTGGTCTTGCCGCCGCCGGAAGGGCCGACGATGGCGGTGGTGGTCCTCTCGGGAATGGTCAGGGAGACGCCGTCGATAACCTTTTTCTTGTCATACGAAAACACGACATTCTCCGCCGTAATATCACGGCTTTTGGGCTGAATCTCTTCGCCGGAAATGTCCATCTGCGGCGCGTCCAGTATCTCCTGTGCCCGGTCCACGCTCATGTCCACCACGCGCAACAGCGCCGAGTAGTTGCCCGCGGTCTCCAGGCTGGCGTACACGATAAAGGAAGAGATGACCATCAGGATGGCCGTCAGCGCGTCCATGCTGCCCGCCACGAACAGCGCGCAGGACAGCGCCGTCATGGCCACCCCGGTCAGCTTGGCGATGAGGGTCTGGGCCGTCATGCGGGGAATCAGCGTCATCTCCATGTCGGTGTTGATCTTTACGTTCTCCGCGATGGCGTCGTTCAGCTCGCCGGACTTCTGCCCCGTCAGGTGATAGGCCTTGACCTCCGCCATGCCCTGCAGGTACTCCAGCACCTTCTCCACCAGCTTCTCGTCGGCGGCGATCTTCGTGCCCGCCAGCTTTCCCGCGGCGGTCTGCAGGCTGCCGTTCATCAGCAGGAACACGCCGAAGCCGATGAGCAGCACCAGCGCCACCCGCCAGTCGAAGATGGCCAGCATGGCGATGATGAGCAGCGTGGTCAAAAGCCCCTGGGCCACCATCATCACCACGCGGGTGGCCACGTTCTCCAGGCTCTCCATCACGTTGGTCGTCACGGAGGTGATCTGGCCCAGGCTGTTTTCGTTAAAATACCCCATAGGCAGGTAGCGCATGTGCTCGGCGATCTCGATGCGCTTCATGGCGCAGGTGTCATAGCCCGCTTCGGTCTGGAGCATCGTGGCCTTCGCCTTCGCCAGCCCGGAGCCCAGGATGCTCAGCAGCATGATGCCCAGGCTCAGGAGGATGTCGTTCGTGGTGATTCCCCCATTGCCGCCCAATTCGACCGGCAGCAGCGCCCGCATCATCACGGCGATGGCGGGAATCTTCAGCGCCTCGAACAGCGCGATCAGCACGCCCAGCCAGATGGAGGTCACGAACTTTTTGCGGTTGGTTGCGCCGCAGAAGTCGAAGAAGCGCCGGATGACCTTAACCATTGTCCTTCACCTCCATATGGGCACGCCACATCTTCTCATACAGGCCGTGATGGGCGAGCAGCTCGTCGTGGGTGCCGCTGTCGGCGATGGCGCCGTCGCTGACGACATAGATCCTGTCCGCGTCGGTGACGGTGCTCAGCCTGTGGGCAATGACGATCAGCGTCTTGCCCGCGGTCAGCTTCGACACCGAGCGCTGTATGACCGCCTCGTTTTCCGGGTCGGTGTAGGCGGTGGCCTCGTCGAGAATGACGATAGGCGCAGCCTTGAGCATGGCCCGGGCGATGGAGATGCGCTGCCGCTCACCGCCGGACAGATGCCCGCCGGACGAGCCGACTACTGTGTCATACCCATTTTCCAGACCCATGATAAAGTCGTGGCAGCCGCTGTCCCTGGCGGCCTGTTCGACCTCCTGATCTGTCGCGCCGGGGCGGCCCAGGCGGATGTTCTCCCGCACGGTCATGTTGAACAGGTAGTTGCCCTGGCTGACGAAGGCCACCCGGTCGGCGTAGGCTTCCTGGGGGATTTGCCGGATGTCCACGCCGCCCAGCGAAATGCTGCCGCCGTTCACGTCCCACAGCGCCGCGATCAGCCGGGCAATGGTGCTCTTGCCGCTGCCGGAGGGCCCCACCAGCGCCACGAAGCTGCCCTCGGGTACCGCCATGCTGACGCCATGCAGGATTTCCTTATCCGCATAGCTGAAATGCACATTGTCCAGCTTCAGGGCATTGCTCGAAGGCGCGTCGCCTGCGGCGGGTCTTACCTGCTCCGGCGCGTCCAGTATGGCTTGGACCTCGCCGAAGATGGTGCCCATGGTGCGGATGTCGTCGGAGTAGCTCATCAGGGTGATCAGCGGGGTGATCAGGCCCACGGAGAGTATGATGACCGTGACGAAATCCTGCCCGGACAGCGTGCCGCCCTTCACCAGCAACCCGCCGATGGGCAGCACGGACACCATCGTCGCCGGCATGACCACCATTGCGAAGGTGAAGGGGATGATGCTCGCCCGCATCCAGCCGATGAACGCGCCTGCCGCCGCGTGGGCGTCCTTCACGAAGCGCTCATAGCTGGACCTGGTCTTGCCGAACACCTTGATCACCTGGATGCCGTTGATATATTCCACAGCGGTGTTGTTCAGCGCCTTGGTATTGTCGATGGTGGCCTGGTAGAATCCCGCGCTGGTGGCCATCATCCAGATGTAGAAGAACATGCCCAGCGGCACGGTGGCCAGGCTCGCCAGTCCCATGCGCCAGTCGATGGTGAAGATGTAGATTGTAATAATTACGGGGATCAGCAGGTTCGCCGTGAACTCCGGCACGATGTGCGCCAGCGTGGTCTCGATGGAATCGATGCGCTCGATCAGCGTGTTCTTCAGCGCGCCGGAGCTCTGCGCCAGCACCACGCCCAGGGGCATGCGGGTCAGCTTTTCGGTGCAGCGCTTGCGGATCTCGCCCAGCACGGCGAAGGTCGCACGGTGGCTGGTGGCCGTGGAAAAGGCGTGGCAGAGCACCCGACCCAGCCAGAAGAGCGCGATCAGCCCGGCCTGGGTCAGGTAATACGGCAGGTCCCTCTCCCCCGCCATCAGCCCCTTCACGATGCCCACCACCGCGAAGTACGGCGCGACGGAAAACGCCACGCCCAGCACGGCGAGGACGACGCTCAGCGCGAACTGCCCCCGGTGCGGCCCCGCCTGCCCCAGCGCCCAGGCGATGGACGACTGGGATTTCCTCTTTGTTTCCATATGCAAACCTCCAAGGCAAAAGTTAGATTACGCTAATAATCTATAATTCGCCGCATCGAAAGTCAAGTTAAATATATTTAACTCTATGGTTCCCTCCTATAAGACGTATTCCCTGTCGCCCACATACCGCTTCCAGCCGAGCAGCAGCGCCGTGAACATGACGATGGCGCCGAGGCTCATGTTCGACGTCCCGATCCCGTTGATCAGCGCCGTGTTGCCAAGCCGCCGAACCCCGTTGAACACGGTCTTCCCGAGCAAGAGATTGAACACACAGTACCACTTCGGAAATGGCGTGCGTCCCTTGGCGAAGGCGATGAACTGCACGATACTCGCGCCGATGAAGAACACCGCAAAGACGGCCGCGACAGGCAGCAGGAAGTACAGGAGATACTTGAAGGCGATTTCACGCCCGACGGCCTGTCCCGCCGCCCCGGCGACGGATTTGTAAATCCACATGAATGCGCCGCAGGGCAGGTGCACCGCGCCGCCGGCGACGGCGAGATAGGCGTACATCGACAGCCTGTAGAACCTGCCGCCCCGTGGCATCTTCTCGCGTATCAGGGGATAAACCGTCATCAAACCGCAGAATTCCAGGCAAATCCCCGCAAAGCCGACCAGGCAGCCCAGAATCGGCCGCCAGGCCGGCATGGCCAGCGCAATGGCGAAGTAGCCGTCGATCATGCTGGCCCCGTCCGGGAACCTCGCCGCGCCGATCAGAAGGTCGCCGGCCAGCGTCAGCAGTACCCCGAACAGGCCGATTTTCAGAAACCTCTCTGCTCTTTGTCTGCTCATGATCTTCTCCCCTTACCGAATCCATGCAACCAGAGCCCCCACCAGCGCGGCGGGGATCAGCGCGAAGATGATGCCGGGGAACAGCATCCCCTTCGCGTGGAACCACTTCTGATGGTAGGCCGCATCCATGTGCTCCGTGCCCTCCAGCCGGAACATCGGTAGGTTGGCGAACAGCACCCAGTCCAGAAAGCAGGTATCATAGACGCCGATCCACGCCATCAGGCCGAAGGTCAGCCCAAAGCCCTGCCAGAAGGTCCTGGCCCCGGCGACCAGCGCGCACACCAGCAGGATGCCCGTGAAGAGCAGCACGCCGAAGCCCTTGGTCAGCAGCACATTCTTGGATTTATAGCTCACATCCACCCGGTCGTGGGTCTTGAAGTATTCCTCCTGGATGTCCGGCGGATAGTTGTGAATGCTCGCGGGGCTGTATTTCCTGTCGCCGCGATAATAGGCAAAAATGACCGTTGTAAAGATCGAAGCAAAGACTGCCATTTCGACCAGTATGACCCCGATATTCATGCTCATACCTCCTCATAGACCCTTGTCAAAGTAACGTTGTTTTCCTCATGTACCGATCCAGCTGCACGGCGTATTCCTCCGAACCCATCGTGACAAAGCGCATCTTTGTATCTCCTCATGCCTTCTTCATGTCGAACCGAAGCCGGTACTCGCAGGCCCTGGCCCCCTCGGAAACCGCCGAATTGCGATCATAGCGGATGTGCCGGAAGCCCTGAGAGTATTCCTTGTCCATGTGGCAGATGCACAGGACGGCCCTTTCATCGCCCAGCGCCTTGGCCAGCTCATGGTAGGGACAGGAGAGGATGTCCACGCCGTACATCTCCGGGGGCTCGGAGACCAGCTGGCTTCGGTAGCCCAGCTTCTCGCTGCTCATCTTCTTCATGATGCTCCCTACATGGCGCCACACGAGACGGTCCGCGCCGGGCAGGCTCGTCAGGGCGTGAATGATCCGGGCGAAGCGCCTGCCCATTGCCTCGCCGTAGCTGTTCAGGAGGCCTTCGGCATCTTCCCCGCTGGCCGTCAGCGCGCGGTACAGCGCCACGGCCGGGAGCGTCATGGCGCCCTTGTGCCGCTTCAGCTCCGGCCGAGAAGCGAGAATATGGCGATACTCGTTCCCGGCATCCTCCCATATCCTGTCAGCGGCGTCCCTGCCCAGCGAAGCCGCGATCCTCCTTCGGAAGCCCCTGTAAAACCATTGTCTGTTCAGCGGATTCATTGGATTGTCCCTCATTCTCGGATCAGATCGTACATGCGGAACCACCCGCCGCAGTTGTGCACCCAATCAAGCCTCGTCCCGAGGTGCTCACAGGCTGATCAGCTCCTGCGCCATCCGTTCGGGATAGAACAGCGCCATATCCCCGTGGTCCATTCCCTCGAAGCTTTTGAAAACGGTGTCCGGAACAAACTTCTTCATGTATTTCAGATCCCAGTCCCTGGCCTTGCGCTCCTTTTCCGCATACCAGTAGTGGACCTGCCCGGAAAACCGCAGGGTTTCCTTCGGCATCTGATAGTTGTTGCAGGAATCGAAGGTATTCCAGAGCGTCCTGTACGTGCAATGGCGGAAAATATTGGCCACGTATTTCAGATCCTCCTCGCTGTACTGCGTGGAGCTGAACGCCTTCACGATCACCTTTTCCCCGCCAAGCTTTCCCAGCGCCATCATCCCGAAATCGCGCAGCGCGATAAACCGGGTCAGTATCCATGGCAGCTGATAGGGCGTGATGCCGCCGTCCATGACATAGTGCTTCGCCTTCAGCTTTCCATCCACCGCCATCCGAAGGACGATGCTCCCGCCCATGGAGCATCCGTAAATGGTCGTTACTTCCCGAATGCCCTTTTGCAGGAGTTCGTCCGCCAGCGTCGAGGCAATCTTCTCCACCGAGCTGAACTGGGAAGCGTCCTCCAGGTCATATCCCGGGAGCGCCGGTATCAGCAGATGATAACGCTCTTCGAGAAGCGGAATGACATTTTCAAAGTAGTCCCACGTCACCAGCGACGGGTGGATCAGCAGGATGTATTCCGGGTTCTCCAGGCCGTATTCGTAGATTCTCATGCATCGTTCCCCGCTTATTTCTTAAGTGATACAGCTTTGGCCTTCTTTTTGTATCCGCAATCGCAGTACGGCCCGCCGGAGGCCAGGGTGTATCGGCGAACGAACTCTGATGCGCCGCCCGCCTCGCTCATCGTGTAGTCCAGCCGGCACATAGCGGGGACAAGGTCAAACAACCCCAACTCTTTCATCAGCACGCAGATGCCGCAGGTGGTAAAGCGAGCCTCATAGCCGCTGCCGTCCGCATAGGGAAGATACGCCATATTCCAGGAATAGGGGTTGCGGTCGGCCGGGTTCAGGGCTTCGGCTTTCTTCATGCCCGCGATGTCGAAATTGGTGAATTTCCGCCTTCCACTCATGCGGCAGAAGAGCTTCATCGGTCCCGTCATCATGGATTCACGGTAATAGTCCGTCGCCTGCTCCACCGTCGGCCTCGCGGGCATGCTCAGCAAAAAGGCGCTGAGCATCGCGCAGTTGACCAGGTTCATCTTGAACCGGTCTCCCCTTTCAAACTCCGGGACGGATGCAATGATCTCCCTGTACTTCACCTTCGCCTTTGACGTGATTTCGCCGGATGCCCTTGCGTCGTATTTCAGAACAGAACCCAAGTGCTTCCTGAAGGAGCCGGAAAACAGCAGCCACATTCCGGCCGGCATACCCGCATATTTCATAGTCTTATTCTCCATCGATTGTATAGTGAAACTCACAGGATCAGCGCCATGATACCTGCCAACATCGCGGCAAGCACCGCCATGCCGATCGTTCCCATGAGCCATTTCTGACGCTTGTCCTTCGCGGTGATGTACGGCCTCAGATCTTCGGTGCCGGGGATGATCCACGCATGGGTATGCCCGACCCAGTATTCGTCGATCAGAAGTCGGTCGATCAGATTCATAATGATCAGGATCACAAACCCCTGCCGGAAGCCGGGCAGGAAGCCCCGCGCGCCGTTGATTGCATAGACGCAAACGAGCACATAGGCCATATACGCCGGAAGGCAGAAGCCCCTGAAGCGCGCGCTCCGCTTCCGGATGGCTTCCCCGGTCGTCATGCCGAGCTGTACGACGCGCTCCTGAACCTTTTTATCATACAGATGCACCATCCCGATTGCGCCGTTTTTGATGCCGACGGCACAGATGAGCACCAGCAGAGCGCCAAGCCCAAGGCCTTCCGCGATGAGTTTTATCGCGATCATTTCCCGTTCACCTGCTTGTCCTCGCTTTTGGCAAGTTTCTTCGCGTTCATCAGCAATCCGCCGAACATCCACAGGTTGCCGATGCTGATCCACCCCGCCGTGAGCGCGTTTGTAAGCGCATGATTTCCGAACAGCTTCAGGGAATAGGCGGCGGCCATGCCCACGGGCAGGGAAAACACCCAGCACCATTTGGGGTAAGGGGTATATCCCTTGGCAAAGGCGGCGATCTGCGAAACGCTGAGCACCGCAAAGAAGGCCGTAAACAGGACCATTCCCGGCAGCAAGAAGTATTCGCCGAATCGAACAGACGTGTTCAGCGCGGCATCCGGGCTGGCATTCATCATGGCTTTGTAGAAAAACACGCATGCCAGACACGGGACGTGAACGCCGCAGCCGCCAAAGATCAGATAGCCGAAGATGCCGCTGCGATAGCGGTGGGCGTACCGCGGCGAGTAGGGCGCGATCATCCGATAGACGGCAAAATAGCACAGGCCTTCCAGCGGGATCCCGATAAACCCGAGGATCGACGACCAGAAGATGCGCCTGTCGGAAAGGGCCAGATAGGCGGACAACTTTCCTTCAAGTCCCGTAAGCGCCGGGTCGCTCACGCCCCAGCCGAGCAGCATATCCCCGATCAATACCATCACACCCGCAAAGAGCCCGATCCTGAGCAGCTTCCTGATCCTGTTCCAGTCCAGGTCATTCTTTATGCCAATATCGTTATACGTCGCCATATGGGCCTCCATATCCTCATGTGTTCCAGCGTCAGAATCTGCATATATGCGATCACTTATAAGGATTGTCCTGCGAAAACACCGGCGGCCAGTACGGAAGCGGCTTTGCGTCGAGCTTCAGCTTGAAATCGCAATAGTCCCCATCCTCAAAGCAGGTGTGTTCGCGGTAGAGCGGCGCGCCGAGCAGGCCGAAATTCACGTAGTCCAGGTTGCAGAGCCAGGGCATGTACGCCTCGTAGCCATACTTTCTTGCGAAGTTCGCCAGCGGACAGACCAGATTGTGGTAGCTGAAATCATACCCTGCCTCGGGCGGGATCTGCGTCTGCGTTTCAAAGCTGCCGGGATTCGCCGCCGCGTTCTTCGCGTTCTGGGCGTCCTTTTTCAGCAGCATTTTATTCAGCAGCTTCGGGCTCCTGTAGACCTTTCCCATCAGGGCACGGACAAGGCCGGGCATTTTCAGCGTGTTGCGCTCGTAGGCGTACACCATGATGTGCCCGATGTCCTCCATCGCCAGTCCATAGCGCTTCAAAACCTCGCCCATGGCCACGAAGGTATAGGCGCCGGTCAGGTTCCTCGTCCCACTCACCCTGTCGCCGCCGACATAGGGGAAGCGCTCAAGAAGATGCTTTTCATAGTAATCCCAGATTTCTTCAAAGAGCTCCCCGTACTTTTTCCCGCTCGCATTTTCGAGTTCCGGCGCGACGAGGGAGAGAAACCTGTCCATTCCCTTTCTGAACTTGTCCTTGTTCGCTGCGTAATACTCATGCATGGCTGGTTTTCCTCCCATCGTCCGTTTTGTCGCCGACGATCCAGTAATCGCACAGACCGTCCCCATTCGCTATTGTATGCTTCCGGTACAGCTTCCCGTGTTGAAGCCGGAACATGACCTCGTCCGTGGAGCACAGCGCAGGCATCAGCTCCGCTATGCCCTCCCGCTGGCAAAACTCACAGATCGGGCAGCGGGTAAAGTAATAGAAGCTGCCACCCCGATGGCGGGTTTCGTCAAAATTCACGTACCAGTTGACCGGATAATCCTTGCCATGGGCGGCAAACCACGCCTCGTACTTCCGCATGTCCCGCTCCCACTTCTTAGGTTTCCTGTTCAGGTCGGTCAGGCCGAAGAAGGTGCGGAGCAGCCTGCCCTCCAGCACGTCGGTCATCACCAGCGCCATCTCATCCGGCGTGATCCTCCTTCCGCTGCCCAGCCATGCCGCCGCGAAAACATAGGCGAAATAGGCGTTCATGGCCATGGGGTTGCCGGGGCCGAGATCGTCGGCGCGGGACAGCAGGCGCCTGTATTCCACCTTGCCCTGCCGGATCGCCCTGTCGGCCAGTTGCTTATCAAACCGCCGCGCGATGCTCTTCTTCATCATCGGGGCAAACAGTGTCCAGTAGATGCCCTCGTATTTCATGATCTCTACCTCATTCTTTGTATTTCAGCAGGAAGTCACAGCAGTCGCCGCCGCGGCCGATGGTTTTGGTGCGACCCCATTTCAGCTTGGGATGCAGGTTGCCGTATCCCGCGTCGTCGCCATCGCAAAAGCATCGCGTGATCTCCGGACAGCCATACCGCTTGCAGGTCTCGAAGTACGGGCATCGCACGACGTTGAACCGCGCTTCATTGCCGTGGGTTTCCGGAAACTCGTAGACAAAGCCAGCATCCGTTCCAAAGCTGCGCAGCGAGATCTTCATGAACAAGCCGGGAATCCTCCTTGCCAGGCCAAGGACCTTGATGGCCCGCTGCAAATGAGGGACCGTCCTTGCGGAAAAGCGCTGGAAGTATTCCCGAATATACCACCCCGCCTTCTCCGGCTCGACGCCCTCCGCTCTGAGCGCCTCATACACCGCGATGCCCGGATAGATGCGCTTGAACGTGTGGGCGCGAAGCGCCTTGGAATCCGAAGTGTTTTCAGCGCACAACGCCTCATAGCGCTTCTGCGCCTTTGCCACAATGCGGCGGGCACGTTCCCGCCCAATGTCCTCGGCGGCTATGGCACAGGTCGTCCTGATCAGTCGATTCATGGCTATTTCCTCGCAAGGACCGTGATCCACGGCTTTGACGGATGATGGTCGCTACTGACCTCGGAGAATCCCCGGTCCGCCAGCTTCGCGTGTCCGGAGTTCATGCCGCTGAGCATCATCTTTCCCAGAAGCCCCTCGGGCTTCCGGGGCTGGCTCACAAAATCCTTGAACAGTCCCATGGTCTCTAACCTCCTCAAATACTCCTGCTGCGCTCCCAGCCTTCGCCCGCGTCTGTTTTGTGCCGCATAAAGCCAGAATCACAGAGCGTTCCGCCCTGGCACAGCGTTTCGGTGCGAATGAAATCCGTATAGGGCGGATTGCCATAATGTTCATATGGCCCCGGATTCCCGTGTTCTTCATACTGGGTTCAAAACAAAAACAGAATAAACAAGCCAAGGTACATCACAGCGCCGGCGATATTTCCCGCGCCCGGAATGTTGAACGGCGCCTGCACGAGAAACAGCGGCAGGAGATTGAACACGCAGGCCCACGCGGGCAGCGGCGTCATGCCTGCCACCACCGGTATGAAATGCGCAACCGAGAACAGGAGGATCCCTGCGTAGCAGCCGATCATCACCGCCGAGGTTTTCCCGAAAAAATCCGCGGTCAGCTTCCGCCCCGCTTCGGTATGATCGCTTTTGATGTAGATCCATTCCGCTGCGCAGCCCACCACGTGATGCGCCAGGCCGAAGGTGTAGATCATCGCAGCGCCGACGATCATGATATTCGCCCACAGGACGGAATACGGACGCATCCAGATCCCCAGCGCGAGGTACCCGAAGAACTGCATGAACATGGCGACCGTGCCGAGAACGATCGAACGCATTGTTTCGCTCTCCGGCTTCGCCGTGAAGAGCTTCGCCATCCTCTTATTATCCTTCATATCGGAAAAACTGAATTGACCGCCGGGCGTACAGAGCAGCAGTCTGTCGGCGTATACGCAAAGGACGTGTCCGAGCATTGCTATCATCAAGATCCAACTGTGTTTCATGTTCATATCTCCACATTTCGGTTTTTCATTCAGCACAAGGCGAAGGAGCTTCCCGACGGGTCACCACTTGAATACGGCAAGCCTGTTGTTCATAATCCCTCACGCCCTCTTCATAAACGCTTCGATCTGCTCCACATAGGCCTTCGTCTCCGCCGCCATGTAGCCACAGTGCTGGTATCCCGGTCGAATCACAAGCTCCGCATTCGGCATGTAAACGGGAACTGCTTTTTTGAATACATCCAGTCGAAGTCCTTTTCACCGAAGTCCAGATGCAGCTTCTTCTGCTCATCTTCGGTCAGCCTGCGCAGGTCATAATGGCAGCAGGCGTGGCAGATGTTGTCGATATCCTCCAGTGTGATCCGCTCAAAATTCTGCGTCATCATCCTGGCAAAATCATATCCGTACATCTTCACCAGGGACGGCGAGGCCTCTACTTTTGTCTTTGCCAGTTTCTTCTTTCGGCTTCGGAACAACCGCCTCATGAACCATTCCGCAAAGCGCGCGTTCCTGGCCAGCGCCACGCCGTCGAACCAGGCGTGCGCAACATGAAACGCAGGATCGACGAACAGCCGCCAGCCGACAGCCACGCCGAGTGAGGCGCCGTAGACAAGCGCGATCTCCGTGCAGCCGATCTCAAGTAAAAAAGAACGCAACGCTTGAAACTCTTCATCCGCGGAGTGATATCCGCCCGCCTTGCCGTGACCGCCCTGATCCAGCGCGATGATGTGGTACTCGCCCTTGAAATGCGGCTTAATCAAGTCATGCAGGTCCGTCCCTGAAAACATCATCGGAGCCAGGAGAATAATAGTTGGATTATCCCTGCATCCGAACTCATTGATGAACATTCCGATTCTCCAATTAGTTTTGTCTAATCTCAATTTATGATATCGCCCATCATACAGCCATCCATCCCCGGCCTTGCTGTATGATGGGTGATTAGTTATCACTTACTATTATAGCGTACTTAAGCCTGCATTTCAAGGCTGTGCCATTGATTTAATCCTTCCTATCTGGAAAATAATAATTCGAAATGAAAAGGCTCCGGAAGCAGTGCCTGCGCACGGTTTCCGGAGCTGGTTTTCTGTTCGGTTTTCATAGGCGCAAATGGAAAACTGTTTTGCCCCAAGCAGGGAAAACGGGGTTGCCCCTTGACATGTACCTTATTCCCACTCGACAAGATAATTCTATGAATATCTTATCTTCTGTCTACTTTAATACCCCAGTTTCCGCGTTATTTGGCTCATATCGGGTTATGCAGTGATTGGGTGGGAAACTTGGGAGATGATATGCTTGTTGGATTATTCCGCAACCATTTACTCTGTTACTGTGTCCTCCCAGCGCCATTCATCCCGCCAATCAATACAGGCCATGTTCCCGTCGAATCGGATCGGCAGCCAGACGTAGGTCGCCTTGGAGGTGTCCCGCCGCAGATCGTCGATCTGCGCCATGTCCAGGTCCAGGGCGGCGATGCGCGCCTCCTTCTCCGCTTCGCTCAAGTCAGCGTCGAATCGGATCTCATAGAACTGCTTGTAGCGCTCGTAGTCCAAATCCATCAGGTCGGGGCACCAGCGGTCCGCCATGGCGATGAACAGGTCCTTCCTCTCCGGCACCTGGAACACGCAGGAGATCTGCGTGTGAAAGGAGGTGTTGGAGGCGTCGCCGGGATGGGGATTGCCCAGCACCGTATAGGGCCCGTGCCAGGTGTCGGCTACGGCCACCTCGGAGGGATTGGGCAGGTAGCCCGTCGTGCCCGAGGTGATCAGGTAGTGCTTCCCCTTCCGCACAAAGTGGGAGGTCGCCTCCCGGACATACGGCGGCGCGATGTGGGGAAAGTGGGTGGTGTAGTATCCGGTCACGTCGGTGTAGTCGTCGGTCAAATCGGCGCAGATGGTTTCGGAGTGCACGCGCTCAAAGTAGTAATACGCCTTGCCGTCCGGCGCCACCGCCAGGTCGAAGTCCCCGGCGCTCATGCCCAGCGGCCGAAGCCCCGTGCGCACGATTGCATAGGGCCCCAGGATGTCGTCCGCAGTCAGCACGGTCTCGTGCTGCTCGCCGTTCTTCTGCATGATCTTGAGCCAGCAGACGTACTTCCCCGTGCGGCGGTTGTAGATGATGTGGGGCCGGTCGATCATCGCCGTGGGATGCAGCGGCGATGTCTCGTCGTCCAGCGCGGGCGGGATGATGAGCCCGCAGTCCTCCCAGTTGTACAGATCCCGGGAGCGATAGCAGCGGATGCCCCAGGTCCACACGCCGTTCTTGCCGTCGGTGTGCTCCTTGTTCTCGCCGTACCAGTACCACATATCCCCCACCCGAAGGATGGACCCGCCGTGGGCCTGGATGGGCTTCCCCTCGGTGTCCAGCCAGACCTGGCCGGGGTGAAAAGCGTCGTATCTCATAGTATTCATGCTCCTCAATCCAGCAAAATCCTGAACGGCAGCGCCGGGATGCCCGCTGCGTTGTACAGGTTGATCTCATAGTATCCCTGCCAGGCGAATTCGATCTTCCACTGCTCCGCCATCGGCAGGTCGATTGTGAGGCAGTCTCCAGCAGCACGCGCTGGGCAGGACTGCCCGTTCACCCGCAGGGCGTTCAGCACGTCGCCATCGATGTGCAGGCCATTGCCATGCTCAAAGCTCAAACTGGCCCGATTGCCCTCCCGGGCTGCGCCGTTCAACACCGGCGCGTCGCAGAGGATGTCCTCGCCGTAGACGTGTCCCCGCGCCAGCAGCGCCAGCCGCTGGCCGATGGGACGCTTGTGCTTGGGATGGATGTCCCATCGCATGCCGGCATCGCCGCTGGAGCACAGCCAGACCCGCGGCACGCGCTCCGCCACCCGCTGTTGGCAGGCGCGCAGCGTGGGATAGGCCTCCCCCGTTTCGCTGAACCACGCCCCGAACGGCGCCAGCTGCACCATCAGGAAGGGCAGTTCGTCATGCCACAGCCTGCGCCAGGCGCGGATCATGCCCTCAAGCACTCCGTCGTAGATGTCCGCGTGCGGCTGATCGCTCTCCCCCTGATACCATATCACGCCCTTTGCCGCGTAAGGCGCGACCTTCTCCAGCATCATATGGTACAGCCCGCTGGGGCGGCAGGGGTGCAGCGGCCCGATGACGTGATCGTAGCGGGGCTTGGGGCCCTCCATCAGCTTCAGCTGTTCTTCCCGGCTCAGGCCCGGATAGAGGACCTCCGGAGAATCTCCGGGGACGGGGTGGTTCTGGATGTTTGAGGGTTCAGACAGGAACCATTGCCTGTAATCGTCCTGATCCATCTCTTCGAGGCGCTTTTCGTGCTCGATCAGCCAGATCTCTCCCGGCCCGCCCCGAAGGTCGCCCTCGTCCATCCAGCACGCGGCATTGGTGCCGCCCCAGTTGCAGCCCACGATGCCCACCGGCACGCCCAGCGCCGCCTGCAGGCGCTCCGCGAAGTAGTACCCCACCGCGGAAAACCAGGGCAGCTCCTTCGGATTGCAGCGCCGCCAGAAGCCGAAGTCTGAAAAGTCATACTGCTCCAGCTCGCCCTCAAAGGAGACCTCCGGGTAGTCGAAGAAGCGAATGTCCGGGTTCTCCGGCCTGTCGAGCGCCTCCTGCTTTTCCGCGTCAAAATGCAGCCAGTACTCCATGTTGGACTGTCCCCCGGCGATCCACACCTCGCCGATCAGCACATCCGTCAAAGCAATGGTTTCACTTCCATTGGAAACGGTAAGCGTCAGACCCCGCGCGGCCTGCAGCGCCGGAAGCGTCGCCCGCCACGCGCCGGAACGATCGGCAAGGGTCTTTGTCGTCACTATGCTTTCCTGCGCACTTGACAGACAAACGCGCACCGCTTTTCCCGGATCAGATTCTCCCCAGATGGCGACGGGCTTGCCGCGCTGCAATACCATGTGATCCGAGAAGATCATCGGCAGCTTCAGCACCTTTGTTCACCTCAATTTTCGATTTCAAATACCGCCGTGCCGTAGGGCGGCAGCACGACCCTGCCAGTCAGGCACTTCCCGTCGTACAGCGACGTTGCCGTGGCTTTCAGCCGCACCTCCTGTTTCGTCGCCTGGTAGTTCAGGCAAAACAGGAACCTGCGCCCATCCTTTTCGCGCAGGACGATTTCCACCGCTTCCGGAGCCTCCACGATGTCGCGGAAGGGCTCACAGACACCGGCATGTGCCAGCAGCTTCTTCACGAGGTCCCGGCCGAAGGCGCCGCCCACGTGGATCGTTCGACCCCTGCCCAGCGGACGCTCCGTGACCGCGGCCTCCCCGGCATAACCATTCGACGCGTACCGCGCCAATACCTGCGTGCCCTCCGCAGGCGTCAGGATCTCATCGAAAACGGGCATCCTGACCACCTCGCCGTTCCACAGGGCCGTGAAGGGCTCACGGGCATCCTCGAAGGTAAATTCACGGATGTCCGTGCCGGTCAACCCGGAGAGCAGCCCGGGTAGCGGCCGGGTGACGCAGTGGCCGTCCATGTCCTTCAGGCCCGCGCGGCAGCCGACGATCAGCGTTCCGCCCTGCCGGACGTAGGCCTCCAGCAGTTCAACGCGCTGTGGGTCGATGATGAAGGGATGGGGATAGATCAGCACAGGATAGGCCGTCAGCGCGGCGAGGGGCGTCTCCCCGTCCAGCCACACCGTGTCATAAGGCGCATGGCCATACTGGGACGCGGCAAAGATCTCCCGCTCGCTGAACGCCTGCACCTTCGCGTGCCAGGAATCCAGCCGGGCGTCGCAGGCGTTGTCGAAGTCCTTGACGACCGCGAAGGCCGCGGCGCTCTTCGCCCCGCACACCGGATCGAGCGCGCGCATGTGTTCGCAGAACGCGCTGACCTCTCTCAGCTTCCGGTTGTCGCGGCTGTCGTAGTCCAGGATGCCGTGCCAGTAATATTCCGCGCCAAAGGGGCAGGTGCGCCAGCGGAAGAAGGACACGAAGTCCGCCCCCTGGGCCACGCTCTGCGTCGCCCACAGCTCCAGCTGGCCCGGCTTCGGCGCAGGCGCGGGCAGCAGCGTCATGCCCGACTCCTGCTCCATGATGCCGAAGTGCGGGCAGATGCCCCGCACGTCGGTGAGGTAGCGGCTGCTCTCCCGGTCCCGGAATTCATTCGCGGAGGCGTCGCCGCTCTGGGCCTCGCCGAAGCTGGGATAGGAGTCGTAGGTGTACACATCCAGGCACTCCCGGGTCATCCGGGCGTTGTCCAGGTTGCCGAACATGCCGTTGGTGGTGATGAAGTCGCCGGGCTTGGCGTATTTGAGCAGGATGTCCGCCTGCATGCGGCAGAAGCGGATGGCGCTTTCCGACACGAACCGGCTGTAGTCCAGCATCTGGTGTGGGTTGTAGCCGTCCATCGGCACCCGGCGCGGCGGATAGACCTGGGCCCAGTCCGTGTAGGTCTGGTTCCAGAACACCGCGCCCCACGCCCGGTTCAATGCCTCCAGCGTGCCGTACTTGTCCCTCAGGAATGCCCGGAACGCAGCCTGGTCAGCTTCGGAGTGGAACTCGTCCACACCGCAGTTCAGCTCGTTGTCGATCTGCCAGCCGACCACCATGGGATGCCCGGCATAGTGCACGGCCAGCTGCTCCACGATCCGCGCGCACAGCTCCCGATACTTCGGGGAATTGTAATTGTAGTGCCGCCGCGCGCCGTGGCGGTAGGTCACGCCGTCCCGGGTGACGTTCAGCACCTCGGGATACTTCTCCGTCAGCCAGGCGGGCGGCGTCGCCGTGGGCGTGCCCAGTATGACCCGCATGTCCTTTTCGGCGCAGAGGCTCAGGAAATCGCCAAAGAAGTCGAAGCGAAACACGCCCTCCTCCGGCTCGACGAGGTTCCAGGCGAATTCCCCCACGCGGACGACGGAGATGCCCGCCGCCTTCATGCGCGCAAGGTCCGTTTCCCACATTTCCCGGGGCCAGTGCTCCGGATAGTAGCACACGCCCACAGTCATTTGCTTCCATTGAAGCGGATATTCTGTCATCCTCAGCACTCCTGTCTATTCATGCGAACCATTTCAAAGACCGCAGTCCCGCGTTCAAAGCCCGGCAATTCCGAGATTCTCATACTCAAACCAGTTGAACCGCGCTCTCCCATGGTTCTGCGCAAAGATTCCGATATATACCCCCGTGAAGCTGATGGGCGTTGCCTCCGTACTAACCAACGAGGTCAGGCCGGTGCCTGCGGAGATTTGGTTTTCATCCGAATCTCCATAGAAGAACGCATAGTGCTTCCTGTCCGCGCGCACCGACAGTACACAGGGGCCATGCCAGGGGGCACGGTATGCCGTGAAGGCGATGTCCCCAACCTGTTTTCTCAGCTGAATCTCGCCATCCTGAAGAAGCAAATCATAGTGGTGCTCCGCGTCATAGAACACCGTCAGACCCGCCTCTCCCTGCTCGGGTTCCAGTCTCGTCATACAGCGCATATCAAACTGTTCCTGTCGACGTCCCAAAAATGTGGGCGATCCTTCACCGGACAGCGTCGTGCCGGAATCGGACAGCAGGATGCCCTTGTCGTCGCGAACGTAGCATTTATCGTCGGGGTTTCTGAGCCAGTTCCACTCTGGTCCCAGGGGTTTTGCAAAATCACACCGCCTTGGAGTTTGGGGAAAGCGCTTCTCCGGGGGCAGCGGCCCGTCCATCTCACCGAGGATCGGCTCCCCCGCGTTGACCACCGGCCAGCCGTTCACCCAGGTAACCGGCGCCAGGAAGGTCTCGCGTCCAAGATGGTGAAAGTACAATTCGCTCAGCCTGTGTCCCAGAAAAACCATCCACCAGTTTCCCAGACCATCCTCAATCAGGTCTGCGTGCCCGACGCCCTGGATTTCACAATTCTCCTTCATGAGCCGGTTCTGGGACAGGATCGGGTTGTGTGGACAGCTTTCATAGGGTCCCCACACGCTGTCCGACCGGGCGATGGTCTCACAGTGTCCGTATTCCGTTCCGCCCTCCGCGATCATGAGGTAATAAACGCCGCCGATCTTATACAGGTGAGGGCCCTCCGGGCAGCGTCCGCCGTTCCCGTGCCAGATCATCTTGACGCCGGACAGCTTCTCTCCGGTGCGGATATCGATCTGGAACATGCCGATGCCCTGCAACCCGTCATCGGTGAAATGCGTTCCGGTATAAAAAACGCTGCCGTCGTCGTCAAAGAAAAGCGACGGATCGATGCCGCCCTGGTCGATCCATACGGGATCGCTCCACGCGCCGCGAGGGTCTTCGGCATGCACCATGAAATTCCCTCCGGACGAGACATTGGTGACAATGACCCAGAACAGGCCGTCATAATAGCGTATGGTCGGCGCGTAAATGCCGCCGGAAACGCCTGCTTTGCCGAGATCCAACTGACTTCTGCGGGTCAAGACATGGCCGATCTGTTCCCAATGGACGAGATCCTGGCTGTAAAAAATCGGAATGCCCGGAAAATATCCAAACGAGGAGGTGACCAGATAGAAGTCCTTGCCGACCCGGCAAACGGACGGGTCCGGGTGAAAGCCGGGGATGATTGGGTTCTGATACTTCATATTTCCTCCTTCTTTCCCTCTGGGATCATGACGAAACGCGCCTTCACCGCTCCTGGCCATCCACGCGGGTCAGCCTGAGCACCATGTACTGGCGGCCCGGCATTGGGATGTGGAAGCGGCCTTTGTGGATGCCGGCATCCTCGACGGTCATGTTCCAGGTGTCGACCAGCTCCACGCGGTAGGGCGTCGCCCTGTCGATCTCCACCACGCCCTCCCGGGGCTGCATGATGCCGTAGTAGATCAGGTAGGCGGATTTCGCCTCGGCAAACTCCCCCTCCGGGGCGGCCATGGACACGTTGAACATGTCCCGCTGGGGCTGCAGGCCGTGGCCGGGGAACTGCTTCATCACATCCAGCAGGAACCTGACCCGCTTCCAGCTCTCGCCGTACAGCTTTCTGCCGTGGGACCACCACAGCACGTCCGTCTCCCGGCCGTTCAGGTCAGCCCTGTGCCCGAGATAGGTCTCCCCGTGCCCCGGATAGCCGCCGCGCACGGCGACCTCCCAGAAGCGCCGCACCATCTCCTCGCCGGTGATGTTGCCCCAGGGCCAGGGGATGTCGCCCTCGTAGGACATCTCGTCTAGCACCACGGGCTTGCCGAACTGCGTCCGGTAGTCGGCGGCCACCTGGGCGGGCCGCTGGAGGCTGCAGTGGGTGATCCAGGGGCGGGAATAGTCATACTGGTAGATGCAATGATGGATGGAGCGCAGGTGACGATAGGGGTCCTTCTTCACCAGCACGTCCGCGTAGAACTCCCAGTCGGAAAGCGTCTTGGCCTTCAGGATGTCGTACTCGTTGGCCAGCGACCACCACACGTTTCGGTAGGCGGCGAAGCGGGCCACGCAGTAGTTCCAGTACAGTGCGTCCTCTGCGTGGGACATCTGCGAGAAACCCCAGCGGTCATAGGGGTGCATCATGATGAGGTCGGCCTCGATTCCCAGCCCCTGCAGCGCCAGGATGCACTTCTCGATGTGCCGGAAGTGCTCGGGATTGAAGCGGGTCTTGTCGAAGCGGTTGCCGCCCCTGTCGCCGGTATAGTCGTAGTAGTTGTCGTCGGTCAGCACCGAGGAGTCCATGGGCGTGCCCTCATAGGGATAGCTCCTGGGCTCGTGCAGGTTGTAGTCGAAGTGCTTGGGCAGCACGCAGAAGCGCAGCTTGTTGAAGCCCGCGGCCTCCAGCGATTTCAGGGTCTCCTCGATCAGCACGTCCGACTGGTGGTTCCACACGTAGCAGGTGGTGCCCACGGAATAGTAGGGCGTGCCGTCCTCGTAGGCGAAGTGATACTGCTTCGCCACCCGCACCGGGCCGTGGTTGCCCCCAGAAGGCGCGACTGCCGTAAACGCGCCGTTCACCGGCTCCACCAGGAAATCCGCCGCGATTTCATAGCGATATTCCCCCTCAAACGAGGGCATGAACCGCACGCGGTAGACGCCGTCGCCGTCGTAGAAGCCCTCCGCGCGGACGGTCTCCTGCGCGCCCGTGAACGCACCCTCTATGTGATGCTCGGTAAAGGGGTTGCCCGCCGACGGCCCCTTGACCGCAATCTCGAACAGGCCCCATCTTTCAACTTGCTTCATGAATCAGACCTCCTCCACCGTCGTGTCGGCATAAAAGCCGCGGTTTCTGCCGTCGATGATCGCACTCTCTGTTACCGCATAACCGCCCTCCAAGCGGATGTCCTCAGAGGACGCGCCGACCTGCACGTCGAAGCGGCCCCTTTCCACCTTCCAGTTCATGTCCTCGTCCAGAAAGGCCAGCTGGTCCGCCCGCAGGGTAAAGGCGACGCGCTTCGCCTCCCCCGCCCTGAGATGGATCCGGCAGAAGCCCGCCAGCTCCTTCACGGGGCGGATCATGGAGGCATAGGGATCGCTGACATACAGCTGGGCCACCTCATCACCATCCACATTGCCAGCGTTGCGCACCGTGAAGCTGATATTCACACTGTCGCCGGGACCGATTTCGTCCGGCGAGACCTCCAGGTCCGCATACTCAAACCGAGTGTAGGACAGCCCGTGGCCGAAGAAGTATCGCGGCCTGTGGGAGCAGCTGGCGTAGTCCTGAAAGCCGATGCTCTCGCCCTGGTGCCAAGAGGAGCCGAATGGATGGTTGTAGAACACCGGAATCTGCCCGGCGTTGCGGGCCACGCACACCGGCAGCCTGCCCGCGGGGTTGTAGTCCCCCAGCAGCACGTCTGCCACGGCCTGAGCGCCCATTTCGCCGGGGCACCAGGCCTCCAGGATGGCGCCCAGGTATTGGTCCGCAATGTCGCTGGAGATGGGCCGTCCGTCGAAGTGCACCCCCGCCATGGGAATGCCCAGTGCCGCCGCCTTTTCGATCAGGCCATCCTGGCAGGGCGGCAGGTTGATGAATACGTCGTCCACGCCCTCGCCGGTGGTGGAGATGGAGCCGGAGGTGTACTTGCCGCCGAGGGTGAACAGGATCAGGTCCGCGCCTTTCATCGCCTCCAGCGCCTCGGCATAGTGAGTTGTATCATCGCCCGCGCAGGGGTAGCCGTGGGCCCAGGCGACCTCGGTCTCCGGCAGCCGCCGCTTGAGTTCGTCCAGCAGGCTGGGGCAGCCGGGGCACAGCTTGTCCAGCACGGCGTCGAACTCCGGGGTGTCATTCACCTGGATCTGGGTGCCGGGGACGCGCTCGTAGTCCGTCACGGGACCCTCGCGCTTCACCCCCGCCATGGAGCCCTCCACGGCCAGGATCGCCTCCACCATGCTCAGGTGGGTGTAGCCCGCGAAGAAGTACCGGGGATTAACCGCGTGGCAGCCGATCACGGCGATCTTCTTCGCCTTCTTCGAAATCGGCAGCGCGCCGCCGTTCTTCAGCAGCACCATGCCCTCCCGCGCGCTGCGCAGGGAGAGGGCACTGTCATTCTCCGAGTAGAAGGCTTCCTTCAACGCCTCCCCTTGCGGCGCGAAGGGATGCTCGAACAGGCCCATGCGGAACTTTGCCTCCAGCACTCGCAGCACGGCGCGGTCCAGCACCGCTACGTCCGCCTTTCCGGTGTCGAACCACCCGGCCAGCTCCTCGGTCAGCGTGGCGCGCGTGGGCAGCTCCACGTCCATGCCCGCCTCCAGGCAGGCCAGGCCCGCCTCGGTATCGCTCTCGAACATGTGCTGGGAGTTGTGGGCATTGCCCATGGCGCCATAGTCCGACACCGCCACGCCGTCGAAGCCCATCTCCTCCCGGAGCAGGTTCGTGAGAATGGCCTTGGACGCGGACACGGCCTTGCCGTTCAGCGTGCAATAGCAGGGCATGACGCCCCGCAGGCCGGCCTCGGTGATCGCCGCCTGGAAGGGCTTGGCGTAGACCTCCCGCAGCAGGCGCTCCGGCACCTCGGCGTCCGCGCCGTGGATGCCGCCCTGGGAGTGGTGGAAGCCCAGGAAGTGCTTGGCCACGGATTCCGACCGCAGGCCGCCGGTATCGTCCGACTGGATGCCCGCGGTATAGGCCGCGCCCATGGCGGCGGCGAGGGTCGGGTCCTCGCCGTAGGTCTCGCCCTGGCGTCCCATGCGGGAATCCCGGGAGACGTCCAGCACCGGCGCGAAGGTCTGCGTCACGCCCACGGCCCGCTCCTGCCGCGCCACCGCCCGGCCGATCTCCTTCTCCAGTTCCGGGTCGAAGCCGGAACCCCGGGCGATGCCCGCGGGATAGCTGGTCGCGCCCTGTATGTAAGCCCCGCAGAGCCCCTCCATGTGAAACGCGGCCGGAATGCGGTGCGGGCTTCCCGCCATGGCCTTTTCCTGGAGCGTCCGCTGCCACTTCGCCGCTTCCTCCAGCGAATCGAGCCGCCGCATCTCCAGCGTGGAATACTGGCCGATGCCGCCCGCCACCGCCGCGTCCAATTCTCTCTCATACCCAGGTATGGGAAACGCCCCGATCAGCTGCTTAAGCTTTTCGCCGGTCGACATCTTCGAAAGCAAGTCCTTCGCCCGCTCCCCGGCGGTGAGTTCGGGGTTCATATATCGCTCCATAATCGCATCTCCCGTTCATTTTCTCTGGTTTTACAGTCGCTCTTTCAGCCACTCAATATCCCTTTGAAGCGCCGCAAATCGACCGACGCAATTGAAAGCCCCCGTGTCGTACTCGTTTTCCAGCACCACCCAGCCGCCATAGCCGATGTCCCTCATGGCGTTCAGGCATTCCTCTGCCTGACCGTGGCCCTCGCCCAGCAGCCTTGAACTCAGCGCCTCCGCCGTGCCGTCCTTCATGTGGACCTGGCAGATCCTGTCGCCGAGGCGCCTCAGCTGCTCCGCCGGGTCCTCGCCCCGGAAAAACACAGCGTTTTCATTGTCGAAGTAGATTTTGAAGTTGGGGCGGTTCACCCGGTCACACAACAGCAGGTTTTCCTCGCCGTTCAGCGTGTTCTCGCTGCCGACCACGATGCCGCTCTGCTCCGCCGCCGCGCAGGCCCATTGAAAAAAACGCGCCGCGGGCTCGATGTCCTCGCGCCCTCGAATGGTGAAGTCCGCGAAGTTGGGGATCTGGAGGATGCCGATGCCGAGGGCCGACGCCGCTTCGATGGCCGCGGTGACAATCTCGTGGCACAGCGCCTCCTGCGCCGCATCCTTCGGGCGCAGGCTGCAGCACCCGCCCAGCGCGTTCACCGCTAACGCCGGGAACGCCACGGCGTACTTCTGCCGGGCGTCCAGCCAGTATTTTTGAACGCCCGGGTCAGAAAGCGGCAGGCAGCGCCGCGCTTCTCCCAGGTCAAGCTCCACGCCGTCCAGCCCGAGCTCCGCCGCCATGCGGCAGGCCATCGGGCCCTGGATAGGCGAGCACCACTCCGCGATACCAATGCGTTTTTCGTTCATATAATTTCCTCCCATCATGCCTCCATTATATCATAATAACGGGACATTACAAAAGCTGCCGTCCGAAACGGTAATGCGTACCGCGGACGGCAGCTTCACGATAAAAACGCGATTGCTTGAAATTCTTTCTGTAATCAGCCCTTCACGCCGCCAATGACGATGCCCTTGACGAAGTACTTCTGCAGGAAGGGGTAGATGACCAGCACCGGCAGCACCGCGACCACGGCGATGCCCATGCGGATGCCCACCTGCGGAATCCGCATCTGGGAAGCCGCGACGCCCAGGGAGCTGGCGTTTCGGGAGAGGAACTCGATGTTCTTGATCATGTTGTTCAGGATCATCTGGATGGTGAACAGCCCCTGGTCGGTGACGTAGTACAGGCCGTTGGCCCAGTCGTTCCAGTAGTTGAGGCCCACCATCAGCACCAGGGTGACCACCATGGGCTTCGAGAGGGGCACGATCACCGAGCGCAGGATGCGGAACTCCGTGGCCCCGTCCAGCTTGGCCGCCTCGATCAGCGCCACGGGGATGCTGCTCTGGAAGAAGGAGCGCATCATGATGACGTAGAAGGCGTTCATCATCAGGCCCGGCACGATCAGCGCCCAAATCGTGTTCTTGATGTGGAAGGTCTGGGCGTACATCATGTACGTGGGCACCAGGCCGCCGTTGAACAGCATCGTGAAGAACAGTATGAAGCTCAGCACCCCGCGATAGGGCAGGTCCTTCCGGGACAGCGGATAGGCGAACAGGATCGTCAGCAGCAGGTTGGCGGTGGTGCCGATGACCGTCACCACGATGGTCATCACATAGCCGTGCAGGATGGTGCCCTGGCTGCGGATGATGTAGCGGTAGGTCTCAAGGCTGAACACCTGGGGGAAGAAGCTGTAGCCGTTGCGGGTCAGGGTGGCCTCCTCGGTGAGGGAGGACATCACCATCAGCAGGAACGGCGCGACGCA
Organism: uncultured Eubacteriales bacterium; assembly: GCA_902801165.1. Lineage (GTDB taxonomy): Bacteria > Bacillota > Clostridia > Christensenellales > Aristaeellaceae > UBA2862. Next base: position 28,141 of record CADCHI010000020.1, read on the forward strand.
CAGCACGACCAGGAGGATCATGAAGGCGTGCATCAGGATTTGCTGAACTCTGTCATTTCGTACCATGGATGCTCTCCTCCTTTCTCAGAACAGCGCGCTGTCCTTGTCGAGCTTGGAGACGACCAGGTTGGCCGCCATGACCAGCAGGAAGCCGCAGATGGACTGGAAGAAGCCCGCCGCGGCGGAGCGGCCCACGTCGTTCAACACGATCAGTCCCTTGTAGACGTACACGTCGATGGTGGTGGTCACATCGTACAGCAGGCCGGAGTCCATGGGCACCTGGTAGAACAGGCCGAAGTCCGAGTAGAACACGCGGCCGATGGCCAGCAGCGTCAGCGTGATGATGGTGGGGCGCAGGCCCGGCAGGGTCACGTGCCAGAGGCTCTGCCAGCGGTTCGCTCCGTCGATCACCGCCGCCTCGTACAGGCTGGTGTCGATGCCGATGACGGTGGCATAGTAGATGATGGAGTTGTAGCCGAAGGTCTTCCACAGGTAGATGAAGGTGAGTATGAAGGGCCAGTACTTCGGCGTCATGTACCAGTTCAGCCGCTGGCCGCCCAGCAGGGACTTGTTGATGAAGCCCGCGTCGGTGGACAGGAAGGCGTAGCCGATGTAGCTGACGACCACCATGGAGATCAGGTACGGGATCAGGATGAAGATCTGGTAGAGCTTCTGGGCGCTCTTGTTGCGCAGCTCGTTCATGATGACCGCCACGGCGATGGCCAGCACGGTGCCCAGCACGATGAACACGGCGTTGTAGCCCAGGGTGTTGCGGATCATGATGGCGGCGTCCCGGGTGGCGAACAGGAACTTGAAGTTCTTGAGGCCGGCCCAGGGGCTTCCGAAGATGCCCTTGGAGTAGTCGAACTGCTTGAAGGCCATCACCAGGCCGCCGATGGGCAGGTAGTTGTTGATGACCAGGTAGATCAGGCCGGGCAGCAGCATCAGGTAGAGCTCGCGATGGCTCCACACGTTCCCCCAGCTGCCTTCGGGCTTGATCGCCACAGCGCCGCCGCGCTTTTTCTTGCTCATGTGCTCTCTCCCTTTCTCGCGTTCGCTTCGGTTCTCGTTGGCTTCATGGAAGCGCTGATCCGCTGTCCGCCGTCGGGCGGGCGGCGCATCGCCGCCTCCACGGAGGGGGCTTGTGGGAATCGGGGCTGCCACATGTGGGCAGCCCCGGGGAAGGATTTGTCTTATGCCTGCTCAGCCAGGTAGGCGTCCAGCTGGGCCTGCATGTCGGCGATGACATCGTAGAAGCCGATGGCGGTCAGCTCGGACTGGATGGCGGGCAGCACATCGTCCAGGGCCACGGTGCCGGTCAGCAGCACGTCGCGGTACTTCTCCTCGATGTTCTTGTAGGCGGCCACGAAGTCGCCCTTGTCGCTGGTGTCATAGAAGAAGCCGAAGGCGGCGGGCACGCGGACGGAGTCATCCCACTCGGCCACGGTGGCGGCGTAGTCATCCACGGTCGCGGTGGCGCGGACGGGGTTCAGCAGGTAGTTGGGATAGGTGGCGGAAGCGGTGAAGCCGCCATAGGGCTCGTTCTCAGCGGTCATGCCCTCGGGATACTCGGCCTTGCCGTCGGCGTTCAGCACGTAGTGCTCGCCTTCGATGCCGAAGGACAGCAGGGTGTGCAGCTTGGCGTCGGTGTACAAGGCGCACAGCAGGGTGAAGGCCTCGTCGGGATGGGCGCTGTTGCTGCTGATGCCGAACTGCAGGTTGCCGATGTCGGCGCAGTTGGCCATGGGGTCCACGATGATGCCACCGGTCACGGTGTTGGGATAGAACATCTCCAGGGGATCGATGTCGGCGTTGTGCAGGGTGGCGAAGGCCGCGCCGGCGGTGACCATGTCGGAACCCTCGCGGGTGTTGCTGATGGCGTCAGCCATGATCAGGCCGTCGTTGTACCACTTGTTGGTGTAGGCGCAGAAGTCGCGGAAGCTGTCGGTCTCGAACATGCTCTTGATCTGGGTGTCGGTCAGCTCACCGTGGTCGGCATTGTTCAGGAAGCCAAAGGTGGTCAGGCCGACGGAGCGGATGTAGGGGCGAATCCAGGTCATGTCTTTGGAGGACTGGGGCACCAGGGTGTAGATCTCCGGATGGGCCTCGTGCACCTGATACAGCACCTCGCCCAGCTTGTCCATGCTGTCAATAGAGGCGGCGTCGATGCCCATCTCCTCGACGATGTCCTTGTTCATAACCACGGTCTCATAGCCGCCGTACTGGTACTTGCGCACGAAGCCGTACAGCTTGCCGTTCATGCTGGAAGCCTTCAGCTCGGCTTCGGTGAACACGCTCTTGACCTCGTCGGGCGCGGCCTCGAAGCGGTCGGTCAGGTCGATCAGCTGGCCGTTGCGAACGTAGTTCGCCAGCTGGCCGCCGTCGGTGAAGTAGCAGGTGATGTCCAGCTCGGGGGTGGTCATGGCCAGGTTGGCGGCCTGCTCGAAGTTGCCGATCTCGATGTAGACCAGCTTGGTCTGGATGCCGTAGTTCTCGGCCAGGTGCTCGTTGATGGCGGCCTGGACCTTCTGGATGGCCTCTTCGGTATAGGGGGCCAGGGTCGGGATGTACAGGGAGACGGTCACCATGTCTTCAGCCATGGCGGCGGGGATCATCGCGCTGAGCATCATCAGGACGCACAGCAGAACGGCGACGAACTTCTTCATTGTGAAATCCTCCTGTCTTTTTTGTTCGGGAAGCCTGTTCCCATCTGACATCTTGATTATAAAAAAACGAGGCCGCAAATCATATCCATTTTGCGACCCCGATGATTGATTTTCCGACTTTCTGATCGTTTTCTTGTGGGTTTTGCCAAAAAAGCGATCATTAAATCCCATTTTCCATTGACTTTCTGTAATCGGTGGGCGTCCTTCCGGTGAGCTTCCGGAACATCTGGGTGAAGTTGTTGTAGTTGTCGTAGCCCACCTTGGAGGCGATGACCGTGATGGGCAGGTCGGTGTTGGTCAGCAGCTTGACGGCGTAATCCACCTTTTGTTTCAGCACGAACTCCTTGTAGCCCATGCCCGTCTCCTTTTTGAAGGCCCGGGAGAAGTAATCCTCGTTCAGGCAGGCGTGCTGTGCCGCTTCGCTGCGGGAGATCATGTGGTCCATGTTCTGGCCGAGATAGTGGATCACCTCTCGGACGCGCTGCTCGGTGGTGAGCTCCTGGCCGTTGCCCTCCCTGCGGGCGCGGGCATCGAAGGCGCGCAGGCAGCGGTCCACCGCGTCCAGCAGCTCCCCGCGGTTCTCATAGCGCTTTCCCAGCGCGGCCTCATCCTCGCCGCCGTCCGCCAGCAGCGCCTTGAAGTCCGTCTTCAACAGGTGCGCCGCCACCCGGCAGGCTTCGAGAAAGGCATAGTACAGCCGCCGGCGCTCGCCCTTGGCCCGCTTGTTCTGCGCCTCGGCCTGGTCCAGCAGCGCTGTGATCCGATTGCGCACCATCTGGGTCTCCCCCCGCTCGATCCAGCGGCTCCACTCCATGGTCTCCTCCTGGGCGCTGGACAGCGTCTCGTCCACGCTGCGGCTCAGCTCGATCAGATTGCGCCGCTCCGCCAGGCTGCCGACAGCCCGCTCCAGCACCTTCTCGATCTCCGGGATAGCCGCCGGCTGGAGGATGTAGTCGTAGGCCCCGTTGCGCAGGGCTTCCCGGGCATAGGCGAAGTCGGCATGGGAGGTCAGGAAGATGCACAGCACCTCGGGGTGATGCTCCCGCTGCCAGCGCTGCAGGGCGATGCCGTCCTCTCCGGGCATCTCGATGTCCGTCAGCAGGATGTCCACGGCCTCGCCGTCCAGTATGGCCCTGGCATCGTGGACGTTCTCAGCCGTCAGCACGCAGTCCACGCCCAGCTTATTCCAGTCCACCAGCTTCTTAGTCGCTTCCAGTATGCGCACCTGGTCGTCCACCAGCAGCACCTTCACGACCCTTTCCTCCCCTCTTCCCGCTCGTCGCCTTTCGCCCTCTCCAGCGGCAGGATCAGCTCGCTGACCGCGCCGTCGTCATTGTAGAAGCCCCAGCTGGCCGCGTCGCCGTAGTGGAAGCGGCAGCGCTTGAGCAGGTTGACGATGCCCACGCCCAGGCCCTCCCGGTCCGCAGGCACGTGGCTGTTCAGCATGTCCAGCACCTCCGGCGGGTATCCGCCGCCCCGGTCGGCATAGGAGATGTTCAGCGCCTCCCCGTCCTCGCCCTTCAGCCGGGCCACCCTCAGCCAGATCTCCAGCCGCTCGCGCCCGCTGCGCTTGGCGTATTTGACTGAGTTCTCCACGAAGGTCTGCAGGGCCAGTATGGGGATCTGCAAATCGAGGTCCGCCTCGTCTATGTGGATCGCGCAAACGATTTCCCGCTGGGTCAGCTGCCGCTGCAGCTCCACGTAGTTTTCGACGAACGCCTTCTCCTCCCGCAGCGTCACGAAGGGCTTGTCCGGCTGCAGCAGGTAGCGCAGGTGCGTGGACAGGCAGAGCAGGAACTGCTCCAGCGTGTCGTATTCCTTCAGTTGCAGCATATAGTAGGCGTTTTTCAGGCAGTTCGTGTAGAAGTGAGGCGCCAGCTGCAGCTGGGTGTATTGCAGCTGGGTGCGCTGCCGCTCCATCTGCTCCTCATAGGCCTGGTTCTTGTACTGCTCGATGCCCTTCAGCATGGTGTTGACCGCCTGGCGCACGTCCTCGATCTCCTGGATGCGGTTGGGCGCCTGGAAGTCGGCGTCCCACTGGCCGCCCTGGAGCTGGGTCATCGTCACCCTCATGTCCTCGAGAGGCACGGACAGCTCCCGGATGGCGAAGCGCCGCACGACGACGAAAAGCACCAGCAGCAGCAGTATGGCCGCCGCGATGGCGATGTGCTGGCCGTTGACCCAGCGGCCCCAGGATTCGTCCACCACGCGCACCAGCGTCACCCCGGTGGAGAGGTTGCCCTGGGCATAGGCCGTGTATTCCCACAGCCGGTTCGCGCCGACCGTCAGCTTCCCGGCGTCGATCTCCAGGTTCTCCACCCCGCAGCCGGGAATCCAATGGAACGCGCCGCCGCTGACATAGCCCCAGTGAGCATGATCGTTCCCCGAGGGCAGTACCGATTTCAGGCTGACAAACCCGCAGATCTTCGCGCCGGGCTTCTGCATGGACAGGAAGTAATAGTCGCTGTCCGAGCCCTCCACGACCATGGAATCGACAGAAAAGCTGTCTACGCTGAGGTCCCTGCCGAGGGCGTTGAGCAGCTCCTGGTCCTGGTAGGAAATCGAACTGTCCATGTGATAGAGCACCGGCCTGAGGTCGCTGTAGACCATCATCAGGCCGCCGATGTTTCCGCTGGTCTGCATTTGCAGCTTCAACATATTCAGGGTGTTGTAGATACGGGCGGTGTTCTCCGCGCCGCTTTCTTCTGCCGGACTGCCTTCAAAAAAGGCCCCCGTGGAATAGATCGCGTTGACCGCCCTGCGCATATTGTCGTAGGCGCGGTTCAGCTCGCTGTTGGCGCTCTGCAGCAGCTCCACGTCATGATCATCCACCTGCCGATGATGCTGGCTCATGGTGAACACCAGCAGGGCCCCGGCAAGCAGCAGCAGCGCCGCCATGCCGATCACCAGGATCCGCAGCACGCTCTTTCGCAGGCTGAACATCGTTTTCTGATGCTTCACTTCCACATTACCTCCTGCCACACAGCACAACACCGCGCTTCCGATTTATGTGGCTGCCTTCGGCCAAAACCTCCACAAGCAGCCGTAGGACAATGATGCACAGCGCCTGAATTGAATCCAGTACCGCCTTTGGGGCACATTTTTCTTCCAACGGGATTTCTGAGGATTTGCGTTGTCCATCGATTGTATGAGCCAATTGAATTTTATCATGTACGTGCATCAATATCAAGAGTCCTGAAAGTCATTTGTCCTCCAAGGGGCAAAATACTCCGACCTTTGCCCGTCCTGGTTCAAGTTCGTTTTTTCACCCTCTTTGCTCCTTCATTTCCCTCCCCTTGCGACCCCCATCCCCCGCCCGGTGCCCGATTTGGGAATCGTCGTGGGCACACCGTGGTTCCCGTCGTGGTTCCCACTACTGTTCCCGCCTAAGTTCCAAGCTGTGGTTTTCTCTTTCCGAAACCACCTTTCAAGGGCTGGAAGCCCTGGTATTACGGCGTTTTGAATCTCTATCAGCTCCATTGGCATGTACTTGGATTGGGTGCCGAAGCAGGTTCCCACGATGATGCCGATACTGCTCCAGAAGCCGGTTCCCGGGATGTTTCCCAGATTGCTCCCGCATGGTTTCCGCACGGTTCCCGAACTCTGTTTTTGGAAATAAAAAGGCTCCGGAAGCGGTGCCTGCGCACGGTTTCCGGAGCTGGTTTTTGGTTCGGTTTTCATAGGAGCAAAGGGAAAACAATTTTGCCCCAAACAGGGAAAACGAGGTTGCCCCTCGACATGTACCTTATTCCCACTCGACAAGAAATTTCTGTGAATATCTTATTCTTATTATCTATACACCCATTTCATATCTTTATTTGATTATATTTCGTCTTGTTCACACCTTTTCAGTCTTTTTCAGTATCATAGCAGTATCACCGTGATACTGTTGTTTACAGATTAGAACTCTCTATGTTCAATAAGATTTATAATACAAAAACTCGATTATCGCAAGTCCTTTTCGGTATCGATCGAAAGAAACTGCCAAACAAAAGGTTCATGTGCGTCAAACCAATCAATACTGTTTCGGGATTGATGGTGTTCAAGGTAGAGAAAGTAGTCTTCCTGCAATTGAAGCCCGCCTCCTTCGACTGTTCACCACAGTTGGACAACTGACTCCACCTCGACAGCATCATCAGACAAAAGTGTACCCTTACTTGTAACTATAAACAGTGTCCACTTCCTGTCACCTTTGTGCCAGGTCTCTGCGCATCGTCTATTTGAGGCCTTGGATTATCCTTTGCGCACGTTGACCTGTTCGATGAGGAACCGATCGAAATCCTCCGGCGGAACGGGTTTTGAGAAATAATAGCCCTGCACATATGAGCAGCCGAGCTCCTTGAGCGCCAGGTATTGCTCCTCTGTCTCCACGCCCTCCGCCACGACGGGCACATTCAGGTAATTCGCAATGTCGATGATCAGCTCGATCATACGCACATCGCGCTGTTCGTTGAAGGCGCTTCTCACAAAGCTCATGTCCAGCTTCAGCACGTCGATGGGCAACTGGGTCAGCATGCCAAGGGAAGAATAGCCTGTTCCGAAGTCGTCCATCTCGATTCTGAAGCCTGTACCCACGCCGCGCAGCTCCCGTGCCATGAGTATTACCTGCTCGGAATCTCCGGTATAAGCGGATTCCGTGATCTCAAGCATCAAATCCTCGGCTGTCAGATGCTGGCCTTCAAGAATATCCTGAAAGATGCCCTTCAAATTCGGCGTGAGCATGTCGATTCTGGATACGTTTACCGAAACCGGAATCGAGAAGCCGAAGCGATCCTTCCAGTCTCTGATCCGGGCTGCCGATTCCCTCCAGACAAACTCATCCAGCTCCAGGATCAGGCCGTTGTCTTCCAGGAGAGGGATGAACACGCCGGGGCTGATCACGCCAAGCTCGGGATGATCCCAGCGAACCAGTGCCTCCGCGCTGGAAAGCACGGGCTTGTCTTGACGAATATCATATTTCGGCTGAAAGAACACCTTGAAGCGACGATCCCGCAAGGAAGGCTTGAAGTCCTCCAACAGCCGCTCCCGGTACAGGTCGGCCTTGTGCATTTCATCGTCATAAATGCCCACCGCCTTCACAACGCCGGTCTTTACCGTGTTGGCCGCCGTTTTGGCATAGTCAAAGCGCCGCTCGATTTCAAGCGTTTTGTCAACGTTCGAGAATACGCCCATGCGCAGTCGAACACGGTTTGATGAAACATCCTCGCCACTAAGGCCCTCGGATATCCTTTCCAACAGCGATTCATAATCGTCCCTGTGCGGGCAGTAGATCAGGAACATATCCGAGCCTCTCCGGCAAGCGACGCCGCCGATGTCGCGGGAAATCTTTCGGATGCGGTCGCCGATGCGTCCCAGCACGGCATCCCCATACTGCTTTCCGTATCGCTCGTTGATCATGTGGAAGTGATTGACATCCACGACGATGGCGTCCATCGCCATCTCGGTATAGTGTTGATCGTACAGCCTGACATAGCGCAGGAAGTAGTCCAGGTTGAGCAGTCGGGTCAGGCTGTCGCGCTCAGTGGAATGGATGATATTGCGCTTCTCAGACAGCTCGATGCAGCGGTTGACGCGCGCCAGCACGATCTCCCAGGAGGGGTAAGGCTTGGGAATAAAGTCCATCGCGCCGATTTTGAGGCACTCCACTTCCGCGCTCTGTTCCGCAGTGAGCACGATGACGGGAATGTCCTTCAGCTCAGCTTCTTCCATCATGACCTTCAGCACATCCATACCGGACATACGCGGCATCTGAAGATCGAGCATCACCAGTGCCAGCTCGTCCTTGCGGGCTTTGAGCTGCTCCAGCGCTTCGATGCCGTTTGAAGCAAATACCAGGTCATAGGCATCTTCCAGCATGTTCCCCAGCAGCATCATATTGACGGCCTCGTCCTCAACGATGAGGATGTGCTGTTTCAGGTGCATGACCTCTGAATCACCGGCCATAGGTATGATGGCCTTTCCCGTCTCCGAATCATCCCGTGTCGCCGCGCCAAGCCCCTTCAACAGCTGCTTTTCATCATACATCAGGCCGTCGGCGCGCTCAAACACGGCATGATAGCTCTTGTCCTCTCCGGGCTTGAACTCCGATAATCCACCGGAGACGACGACTCCGCCGCTGCCGATGTGCGCCACCGACCGATCGTGCAGCGCCAGTACAAGCTCCTTGCGAATGACATAGTCCCTGCCGGTCAATATGATCACGAACTCGTCGCCGCCGATTCGAAAAACCGGGCTGTGCTGAAAAATGTCGCAGATCATCTGAAAGGCCTTCTTGATATACTCGTCTCCGGCCTGGTGCCCAAGGGTATCGTTGATCTTCTTGAGTCCGTTGACATCGCAGACGACAACCGCGAATTTCTCCAACGTTCCCGCTTCGATGGCCGTGTTGATCTCCTTCTCACGCTGGAGATAGGCGGTCTTGCTCTTTGCGCCGGTCATCGGGTCTTTGAAAGCCGTTTCCCTGGCGGCGTCCCGCTCGGCGACGGCCTTGGTCTCCCACTTCTGCATGGAGAGGTGATTGATCAGCATTGCGCCGAGGGCCATGATGAACAGTCCGGCGACGATCACCGTATTGATCGCGTCCGTCCGATGGATCTCGTCGAGCCGGTCCCGGATAAACGCCGCTTCATCCTGGCCGGAAACGCCTTCTTCGGCGTTGGTGACATAGTATTCCTGAACGGCGTAGATCGCATCGCTCGTCGCCTTCTCATCCACGCGCCCGGACCAGATCATGGCCATGAAGACCACCAGCGCCAGCAGCGCGATCCATACCACGATCGCCTTGCCGAAGCGCCGGGCGTGGTCCTTTTTGATGATCTGTCGGAAGTAGAAGAAGCCGATGACCGTCCACACCATGACCAGTATGTAGGTCTCCGTCTCCAGCATGGCATCGCCAAACAGGTTGGGGAAGAGCATGTAGACACCAAATAACAGCATCGTCGCAAACCCTATAAGCCCCGTGACGGTCTCTCTGCGCCGCTTCAGCTTTCTCGCGGTCTTGAGGGCGGCGGCGGAAACAAAGCCGTACAGCATGGTCGCGCCCAGCGTGGTCACGTCCACGATCCAGCCGATGGCGGTTCTACCGACGAAAGGAATGACAGCGCTGATCGCCGCCACCAGGATCAGCGCTTCTGCCGGGGTACCCCTGTCGTTCAGCTCGGAAAACCGACTGGGCAGAATGCCGTCTCGGGCGGTGGCCAGGAGCAGCCGGCTCAACGCTCTCAGATTGCCAATCAGGCTGGTCAGAACCAGCGCGAGCAGCGCGGCCATCAGGATCGCCACGCCAAAATCGCCCATATAGTGATGGGCGGCATAGAATGCCGGGAGCCCTTCGATGCCGCTGTAGTCGCCCAGATTGCGGATATAGTCGAGCCAGCTGGAGCAGCCCTCGGGATAGGCCGATATGCTCAGAAGCGTAACAAATACATAAATCGCCGTCGAGACGAGCACGGAGGCCACCAGTATGCGATGCAGTCTGTCCCGCCTGAAGTTGAATTCCTCCGCCGAATGGGTGATGTTTTCAAAGCCAATGAAGGCCCATGGCGAGATAAACGCGATCCTCAGGCTCTGTGCAATCGCGCTCTTTTCAGGCACAAAGGCCGGCGCCCAGCCGCCCCGATGCGCCACAGCCGCAACGACGAAGCACAGGGCGATCCCGGCGGTGAACACGCACACGAGCACGACCATTAAGCGAGCCATCGCCCTTTCGTTGCGAACGCACAGCAACGTTACACCCGCAATCGCGGCCAGCGTCAGCAGAGCCTCGCCCAGGTATACCTCGTATCCAAATACCGTGAAGAGATAGCCTGTCTTGAACGTATCGCCTATGAAAAAGCGGGCGAACAGCGGCAGACTCGTAGCGTTGGCCCAGAATATGGAAATATAGGTCAGACTGAGAAACCAGAAGACCAGGAAGGCGCGGTCATAGCCGAACACCTCCTTGGTGTAGTCGTAGATGCCGCCCGCGCGGGGATAGCGGCTTGCCATAAAGGAGAAGTTCCGGCATATGATAAGCATGAGCGCCATGCCGATGAGCAGACCGAGGATGCTCCCCAGCGGTCCCGCCTGGGCAAGATAGGTGTTGCTGGTAACCACCAGCGAGCCCCAGCCCACGCTGGTACCCACCGCCAGCGCCCACGCCGCGGCAGGTGAAAGATATTGCTGCAAACCCATCTTCGGCTTTTGTTCTGACATACTGCTGCTCTCCCCATAATGAAGGATTATAGAATTTAATGATTATTTAAAGTATACCATAATCTGCTTCTCCTGAAAAGTCCTTGAAGCCCTGCAGTCAAATTTCATTTTCTTTTTTGAGGGCCAATCCCGACAGATCGGTTGTCCATCGAACAGAAGGCTTTCCCGCGCTCTTGCAGTGGAATCCTCTTGCCGAAACATGTTCCCTGTGGTAAACTATTCATGAAGCTATCCTATAACGTTTATACATGAAATGCTTATTATAAGGCAGGTATCGTTATGACCGGCAAACAGAAGGGTATCACCCTGGCCTCCGCCATAGGAAGCGTCATACTTGTATTCATATTGGTTTTCGGAACGATGTGGATGGGCAGCAACGCCAGGAATGACACGGAATCGGCGGTCCGCTCCGTCAGCCTTCTCTACCTGGATGAGCTGGCGGGCCGCCGG
>CADCHI010000021.1 GCA_902801165.1 uncultured Eubacteriales bacterium
CCTTCTTGGCTCCCCTCCCAGGGGAGCTGGCTAAAAGCCAGACCGCCAACGGCTCGAATCGAAGATTCGACGCACGGCACCGCAGGAGCAGACTGAGAGGTCGTAGCCTTATACATTCTGAAATGATAGGATGTTTTGTCGGGTGAACAACCTCTCCGCCTCGCAGGCTCGGCACCTCCCCTGAAAGGGGAGGCAAGGCTGCCGCGTTTCCGTCAGACGCAGGTATCCCCAAGCGGCAGCCACTATTCCTTTTCCCTTTTTCCTTATCCCTTTTCCCTCGGCTCCAGCTCCACAAATTCCAGGGTATCCTCTATTACGCCGCCTTCTCCAGGAAGATGTTCACATCGGAGAAGGTGTCCAGCGTGTTGTACACGCCGTCGTCCGGGGCGTAGCCCTCCGGCGCCATCAGCACATGGATGTCGTAGACCTTCTGCTCCTCCACGCTGAACGTGGCGACGCCGTCGGCGTCGGTGGGCTGGAAGGCGCAGGTGGTCTCGTCGCAGAGCTGGATGATCGCGCCCTCGACGGGATTGCCGTCCATGTCGTAGACGATGACGTGGTACGCGCCGCTGTCATTCGTGATCGCCCCGGCGTTGGGAGCCATATCCACCGCCTCGCCGGCCAGGAGCTGGTCGACGGTGGACTCATACGCGTCGACCATCGCGCCGGAGATGGGAAGGGTCAGGATCGTGCCCTCGCTGTCCACAAAGAAGGTGGTGGGGAATCCGGTGATCCCATTGATGATCTCGTTGTCCATGGGCATGATCACGTTGGGATAGTTGACGCCCTTTTCCTCGAGGAAAGCGTGGATCTCATCCACCATGGTGTCGATGGGCTTCTGCTCATACTCCAGGCCCACGATGCCGCAGCCCTTCTCCTGCAGGCGGGCATGGATCTCAGCGAGCTCCTCCATTTCGCCCACGCAGTTGTGGCACCAGGTGCCCCAGACGTTGACCATGGTGATCTTGTTGTCCTTGAACAGGTCGGTGCTGCTCACAGCGTTGCCGTCAATATCGGTGGTCTCAAAGCTGAGGACCTGGCCGGGCAGGCTGGCCTCGGGATCGACAGGCACGTACAGCTCGGCATTTTCCAGGCACTCGGTAAAGGCGGCGCGGACCGCGTCCATGTCCACCCGGAGCGCTTCATACGCTTCATGCACCTCTTCCGGAGTCACGCCATTCTCCGCGAAGGACTCCAGGTCCTCCGGCTCCACAAAACCCGGCCTCGTGACGAGGAAGTAATGATAGGAATCGACCGCACCGAATTCCCTGACTTCAACGTCTTCGGGCAGCGCTCCTCCCCACATCGTCATGACCAGGGAATCCACGTCCGGAATGTCCGTGACGATGACATCCGCCAGGTCGGTCATGATGTCGTGTTGCATCTCGACGATGTCAGCCTGCAGCTCCTCATCGAAATCGTAGAAGTTTTCGGCCATCCGGGTCATTTGACATCCCATTATTTCACGTCTCTACGGTCGAATATCCGAATCGCCAGCGGCAGGAAGATGGCTCCCGTCACCACCGCGACCACGATGGCCTTCACCGTGTCGAGGGGATCTTCGCCCATCACGGCATCGGGCATGAACCTGCTGATGTCCGTCGCCTCGCCAAAGATCGGCCGCAGGCCCGCGTTGATTCCCAGATAAATGACCGACGTAAGCCCCAGACCGAACAGCACCGCCAGGATCATCCCCAGCGACTTGCTGCGGAACGTGGAAACCACCAGCAGCAGTATGGCGCAGAGGCTCTGGAACAGCAGGAGCTTCAGCACCAGCACCCGGATGCTGTCCAGCACGGCGCCGTCCACGACGATCCGCTGCACGAGCATGGTGCCGATCAGGTTCCCGATGATGCCCACCGCGGCGAAGATCAGGTTGTGGACGACCGAAGCCTGGAACTTGGAGAGCACCGTACCCGGAAAGATGGGCGAAATGAAGCAGGTAGTCTGGATGCCCGCACGGTAGAATTGCTCCATGGCCGCAAAGCGCCGCTCGATGCTGACGGCCCGGTCCATCTCCCGGCGGAAGTCCTCGTCCAGCGTATTGATCGACCAGGACACATGGGCGCTGGGAAACTGCTTGATCAGGCCCAGGTCCCGCAGGATCAGGTCGGACTTCGTGGAGATGCTGACGCCGATCCCGGTGGGCAGCAGCTGCTCCAATAGCGCGCGGGTGCGCCCGTACCTCTTTTCCAGCGGCTGATAGGGGTCGGTCACCGAGCAGAAGAACGCCTCCTTCCCCGCGTACTTCCCGGGCTTGTCGATCTCCGGCCAGCGCTTCACATCCACGAACTCGCCCCAGGGCTCCGGGTGGTTGGTGAACCGCTTCATGAAGCTGGCATAGCAGTACTTGCAGGCGTGGGTGCAACCCACATAGGGATTGACGGCAAAATCCGACACCGGCAGATTCGTCTTTGTCATGATGTCCTTGACTTCAATTTCTTTGACAATCATTCGCGCTTCCCCCATATATCAGTCATCCAATTCATAATTGGCCAGATAGGGCTTCTTAGCCTTGTTGATCGTGGACCCAAAGGGCGGATTGACTATTATCCGGAGTCCGGTCACGAAAAGCGCAGCAGCACAAAGGGTGGCCGTGTCCACGATGTACGGAGTGTACATAATCCTACTGCGTTTTGTTGTTTTGTTTCACACCAATATCATACAAGCGCTGCCAGGTCTGCGCAAGACCTTGCAGCGCTTTTTTTCATGGTAACGGGCTGCCTCATTTTGAGATAGCCCTACCTATTTGTTTGAAAAAAGCCAATCGAAAACAGCTCGAATCCGGTCGGAAGGGGGGGACTCTGCACCCTATCTTTGATACAATCGCGGTCAGGGTGCAGTTTATGCTGGTTCTTTAGAATGTCCAGGTCTCCGGCGCGTCGGTGAAGGAGCAGATGGACGCCTCGGCATTTTTCAGGTACAGCACCTCCATGACGCCATCGTCCGCGTTGTACATGCCGCCCAGGGAGGGATTTGCCTCCAGCATGGCCACCCTGGCCTCGCGGCGGGTATCGCGCACGGCCTCGCCCGACAGGCGAATCCACTTGCCGCCCGCCATGCCGGAGATCTCGACCTTCTGGTTCTTCTGCATCTGGTCAAAGACCTTTTTCTGATTGTTGGTGATGATGTACAGCCTGCCCTCAAATCCGCACACCGCGCCGAAGGGTCGCACGCGGGGACTGGGGGCGGCACCCGCCTGGTCGTCCTCCACCGTCGCCAGGTAGAACACGCCGCAATCCTTCAGGAATTTCAATGCCTTTTCCATGGTTCAATCCGTCCTTTCATCGTTGGTTCAGATATCCAGGGCCGCGTGATAGCCCCAGTACACCGCGTTGGTGATCGTGGACACCCGGGAGGCGTCGCCGATGACGCGCACGAAGGGAGCGCTGTCCATCAGGGCCGCGGCCTCGTCGCTGCGGGAACGCTGGCCCAGGGCGCAGATGACGGTCGTGCCGGGAATCAGCACCTCGTTGCCATTCGCGTCCTCGCACAGTATGCCGTCCCTGCGAACCTCCTTGCCCTTGCAGGAGGTGTTCACGGTCACGTATTTATCGATCTCCTTCAAGAGCAACGGGCGATGGCGCACGTTGGCATCGGGGGCGAGTTTTTCCCGCATCTCAACGATGTGCACCTTCTTGCCCTGCATGCCCAGGTGGACGGCGATCTCGCAGCCCGCCAGGCCGCCTCCGAAGACGACGACATCGTCGGACACTTCATCCACATGTTTGTAGTAATCGTTGACGATGATCACATTGTCTCCATCCAGCCCGGGGATCGGCGGCACCAGCGGCTTCGAGCCGATGGCCACGATCAGCGCGTCCGGGGCTTCCCGCTCCACATACTCCGGCGTGACCTCGGTATTCATCCGGATCTCCACGCCGGCGCGCTCGGCCAGCAATTTGTAGGTGCCCGCCAACTCGTACATCTCGTGCTTGAAGGGCAGCGCCTGCTCGCCCTTGAGAATGCCGCCGACCTCACTCCCCTTCTCGCACAGAATCACCTGGTGACCCCGCCGCGCGGCAGTGTAGGCCGCGTACAGCCCGCCGGGGCCGCCGCCGGCCACCAGCACCTTCTTCTTCACCGGCGCGGGATGGATCTCGTCGCCCTCCATCTCCCGGCCAATCAACGGGTTCACGGTGCAGCGCCGGGTGGAGGTCGCCGCCCGTTCGGCCATGCAGGTGAAGCACCGCAGGCAGCGCACGATCTCCTCGTCCCGGTTCTCGGTCACCTTCCGGGGCAGGAACGGGTCAGCCAGCAGTGCACGGCCCATGTAGACGATATCCGCCTTGCTAGAGGCGATGATATCCTCCATCTGCGCGGGGTCGTTCAGTCCGCCGATGGTGGCCACCGGCACTTTCACGTGCTTCTTGATCTCGGCGGCGAGGTACACGTTGCGCCCGTGCTCCTCGAACATGCTGGGATGGGTGATGCCAAAGGTGCGCTGGTAGGTACCCGCCGTGACGTGCAACAGGTCCACAAAGGGCTCGATCATCTGTGCGATGCGGATGCCCTCCTCCAGGTCGTAGCCCTCCTCCACGAACTCCGCGCCGCTCAGCCGGAACTCGATGGGAAAGCCCGGGCCGACGGCCTCGCGCACGGCCTTCAACACCTCGATGGCGAAGCGGCAACGGTTCTCCAGGCTTCCGCCATACTCGTCCTCCCGGCGGTTGAACATCGGCGACAGGAACTGGTTGATGAGCCAGCCATGTCCGCCGTGGATCATCAGCATCTCAAAGCCCGCCCGCTTTGCCAGACCCGCAACGTGACCATAGGCTTGGACGATCTCGTCGATCATGGGCCTGGTCAGCGCCTTGACCTCCACGCCGTCGGCGCGGGTGCAGGCGGAGGCACTCCACTGGGCGATGGACTTCTGCCTGTCCTTGTCGGTCATGTAGGTGCCGGCGTACATGCCGGAGTGAGAGAGCTCCAAGCTGGGGATCGCGCCGTGGCGGCGGATGGCGTCGGCGGTATAGGTGGCGCAGGCCAGGGAATTGAGGATGCGCTCGTCCAGGTGGTAGGCGTGACTGGCATCGGTCTCGGGGTGCACCATCAACTCGCTGACGGTCACCGCGCCGGCGCCGCCCTTGGCCCTCAGCTCGTAGAACGCTGTGGACTTCGGCCCGATGCAGCCGTCGTTTGTGATGTCCGTGCCGCCCATGGGTGTGGAAAACATGCGGTTGCGAAAGGTCACCCGGCCCAGGGTGATGGGTTTGCAGAGGTTCGGATATTTGCGAATCATATTACTTTCCCTCCGTGAGTCTGCGCCCGATGGCGGCGAGGTCGGCCTTGCTGCCGGTCATCTGCTGGATGGCCAGCGCCCGCGCCCGGGGCTGGCAGCCCTCCTCCGGGTCGGTGAACAGGCCGAAGTAGACCTCGGTCAGCCCGCCGATCTGGTTCTGCTCGATGCCCGCCCGGCGAAGCATGCTGTTCTCGTTCAGCAGCCGGAAGTTGTGGAGCGTCCGCACGTAGGGCAGCTTCCGGGCGATCTCCAGCATCTTCACGTTGTAGCCCGCGTAGCGCTGCTCCCACTCGGGGTTGCCGCAGTCGGTGAAGCCGGATTCTGTCAGCAGCGCCTGCTTGTGGCCATCGCCGTATTTACACATCACCTTGTAGGCGGCGTCGTTGAAGCTCTGCCACAGCTGGTCGGGCTCGTCCACGTCCAGGAACAGGTCGGCGTCGCTGGAGGGACGGTTGGTGAACACGTAGGGGTGCCAGGCCAGGATATCGAAGTAGTCGTCGGTGTCCGTGGACCAGAACTTCCCCGATTTGATGCGGGAATACAGCTTGTCCAGCGTCCAGGCCACGCCGTACATCACCGGCAGGAAGTCCGGCATGTCCCCGCCCAGGCCGGGGGTGGACAGCGCCGGAGCGAAGGAGGTGACCATCGCGCCGGTGTTCGCCCTGCGGATGCCCCGAGCCGCGTAATACTGCATGTCCACGGCGATGTCCAGCTTTTCGTCGGCGGTGAAGGGCTTCGACATGTCCGAAGCCAGGAAGCCGTCCGGGTGCAGGAAGGCGTTCAGGTTCCACTCGTTGCCGATCTCCCAGATCTTCACCTGGGGGAAGGTGCTGGCCATGGTGAACCAGGACTCCTCCAGCATCTCAAGGGCCTGCATGTACAGGCTCCCCGGCGTCAGGTCCCGGGGCGGCATGGCGTGACCCGTGCGCTGTATACACCCCTCGGGCAGGAACCACTCGTGGCTCATGCCGGTGACCTCGATATCCAGCGCCGCCGCCCGGTCCAGCAGCCTTGTGTGCTGGGCCACGGCCCCGGGGTTGGGCGTCGAAGGATCGTCCAGGATCTCGGTGATGTGCATCCAGCTGCGATAGGCCGTGCAGCCCAGCCCCGCCACCAGGTCGAGGTACGCGGCGGCGTCGATGCCCTGGTCCCGCTGGCGCTGGATCAGCGGCTCGCCCACGCCGTAAAACCTGCTCTTTTCCATGTCAGCCCTCCTGATGGTCGATCTCGTAGAAGTAGATGTGCAGGCCGTCCGCCTCGTCCACGCCCTCACCCACGAACTGGTTGCGGTGCAGGTACGCCGCCAGCTTCGGGCTGTCGGTGTAGAAGGTGGGCACGGTATGGAAGGGCATGGATTTGTGCAGGTCGTCGAACCAGCCGTTGTTCTCCACGTAGACGTGGCAGGCTCTGCCGTCGGCATCCGTGCCGGTGAGCATGTACCGGGCCGACATGTGCCGCACGTGGGCGGCGTTTACCACCTGGGTGTCCACGCCGCAGGGCTCCACGATGCCCTTGAAGATTTCGCTGTCCACGCTCCCCTTGAAGGGGATCATCAGCACCTCGCCGTTCTCGCCTTGCATGTGCACCGCGGGGCCGTTGGCCTCGATTTTAATGTCCAGAACGGGTTTCTTTTCCATGGTTACACCCTCCTTGCGCGAATCGCCATGTACTGATTGCCCGGCAGTTCGATCCGCGTCGCGCCGCGATGGACGCCTGCCGGGGTGATGGTCATGTTCCAGGTGTCGATGATCTCCACCTCATAATCCCCATCTTCGGGAAGAATCAGCATGCGGTACTTCGGCTGGCAGATGCCGAGGTAGTGGATCCGGTAGTCCTCCGGCGCGTCCACGGCGCAGCCCACCACCTCGTCGAAAATGCCCTCGGCTTTGCGCAGGCCCCGGCCGGGGGTCTGCTCCAATATCCTCTTGAGGAACGCGATCCTCGGCGCGCTCTCGCCCTTGAGGGCTCCGCCGTGGGACCACCAGAGGATATCGTCCTCGCTGAGATACGTCTCCCCGTGCCCTGCGTGGCCGCCCCGCAGGAACGCCTCCCAGAAGCGGCGCACCAGCTCCTGCGCCGTAATGTTGCCCCAGCCCAGGCTGATATCGCCCTCATAGCAGATCTCGTCCCACACGGCGGGCTTGTGGTACTTCTCGATGAATTCGTCGGTGTACTCAGTGGTCTTGTAGAAGTCCGTCCGCTGGAGGGACTGGTGGGTCACCCAGGGCCTGGAGAAATCGTAGTAGGTGATGCAGTTGTGCACGGAGCACAGGTGATGATACGGGTCATTCTGAGCGATCAGCTGGCCGTAGCGCTCCCAGTCCTCCGCCGTCTTGGTGGGGATGATGTCGTACTCGTTGGCCAGCGACCACCACACGTTGCGGAACGCGCCGTAGCGGGCGACCATGTATTTCAGGTAGGCGTCGCAGGCCGCGGCGCTCATCTCGTTCATGCCCCAGCGGTCGTAGGGGTGCATGAGGATGATGTCCGCCTCGATGCCCAGCTCCATCAGCTGCCGGATGCGCAGGTCGAAGCGCCGGAAGTGCTCGACGTTGGGCCGAGTGTAATCAAAGCCGTAATCCATCTCCGGCACCGGCTCCAGGGGCCAGTAGGCGCGGTTGGCCTGGATCTCCACAAGGGCCGGGTCCAGCCCCTCGCCGCTGCCGCGCTCAAAGGGGTACGTGATGGGCTCCCGCCTGTTGAATTCGTAGAACTTGGGGAATATACAGAACCGGATCTTGTTGAAGGGCGACTTCGACAGCGTGTCCAGCGTCTGCGCTTGCAAGTCCATGCTCTGGTTCACCCAGGCGTAGCACGTCGTGCCCACGGAATAATGGGGCGTGCCGTCGGCATATGCCAGCAGGGTTTCACCCGCCACCCGCACCGGGCCGTGGTTGCCGGCTGTCGGCGCGACGGCCTCAAATTCCCCCATCACCGGCGCTTCGACGGCGCTGCCCGCGATGGTATAGGTATACTTCCCCTCATAAGACGGCATGAAGCGCACGCGATACACGCCCTCGCCGTCGTAGAAGCCGTCGACCTTCACGGTCTCATGTTCGCTCGCAAAGGTACCTGTGATGGCATAATCCAGGAAGGGATTGCCGTCCTTTTTGCCGTTGACGGCAGCCTCGAACATTCCCCATCTTTCCATATCCGTCATTCTCCCTTCGGTACGTCCAGCACAAAACGCTTTGCGAGCCAGCTGCCTGCCAGCTCCGGCCACTTTGCCGCGGCGGCGTCCATGTGCTGGGTCACCCCGGCGGAGGCCTGGTCGCACAGGCCCATGCCGTGGAGGCCTTCCTCGAAGATGTGCAGTTCAAAGGGCACGCCGTGCTTCGACAGGGCCGAGGCCAGGTTCAGGCTGTTCATCACGGGCACGGTGGCGTCCGCCGCCGTGGACCAGATGAACATGGGCGGGGTGTCCGCGGTCACCTGCCGGGCGGCGTCGATCTGGGCAAACTGCGCCTCGGAGGGCTCCGCCGCGCCGATGAACGCCTTGTACATATCGGCATACAGCGGGCGGTCCGCGTCGCACACACCCTCGGTGATCCCGAAGTCCACCACGGGATAGCCCAGTATCACCGCCGCGGGATGAAGCTCTTCGGGGTTGGCCTTCAAGGCGTCGGTCAGCACGGGGCGATTCCAGTTCACCGCGTACATGGCGCAGTTGTGCGCGCCGGCGGAGAAGCCGCAGATGGCGACGCGGTCCGCGTCGATGCGCCATTCCGCCGCCCGCCGCTTCAGCAGCAGCATCGCTATGCCCAGTTCCCGCATCTGCACCGGGTAGAGGATGTGGGGTTTCAAATAATCGTCAGTGGCCAGCCGGGCGAAGTCATCCCGGCGCTCGCCATAGGTACTGTAGCGCAGCACTGCCGCGTGATACCCCATGCCTGCGAATCGCAGCGCCACCGGTTCCGCCTCCCGGTCCGAGCAGTTCAGATAGCCGCCGCCGGGACACACCAGCACCAGCGGGCGCTTCTCCCCGGCGAGCAGCTCCGGGGATGGCTCCCACAGGTAGGTGGTCAGGAACACGTCGTCCCGGTCTTCATACAGGAAATGCTTCTCGCAGATCATGACGCTCACTCCTCATAGAACCGCATGTCGCCCCACACGGTCATCATGTCGGTGCGGTCCAGGTTCTCGGTGCGGCTCTCCCGGTCGAAGATGCGCACAGGGCCCTTGAAGCCCTCGAATTTGCCCCACTCTTCTCCGGGATCGCCATCCTTGATGAAGCGGACCCAGGGCTTGTGCACGTCGTCCACGATCCTGCGGCAGACCTCCGGGGCCTCGCCCTCGAAGAACAGGCGGCTGAACGGGTGGTCCGCCACGTCGAACACGCAGGGCAGTTCGAAGGCGTGGCTCACCAGCATGCCGTTCTGCTTCGCGCTCTCCGGCAGGAATTCGAAGCGATACATCCAGGTATCGCCGTGCGCCCGCTGGGCGTCCGCCACCTTGACGGAGGACATCTCGAAGGCGTAGTCCGTGGCGAAGTGGACGAACGGCGTGCCGTAGTCCCGGTCGAAGTCGTCGCGGGTGTAGTGGGCCTTGATGGCATCGAAGCCCTCCGAATTGCCGTTTTTGTCAAACATCTCCTTCACCATCTCCCAGGAGTTCGGGAAGTTGGTGTTCTCCGGGCGGACGAACATGGTGCCCTCGTGGAGGTTCGTGCCGATGATCAGCCGGATGCCCTCGGCGCAGCCCCTGCGGATGGCCTCGATGGGGCGCTCCGGCAGCAAGTCATCGATCACCGGGCCGGGCAGGAAGATGCCGGGGTTCCTGTACTGGTGCTCGTTGCCCACCTTGTCCAGCCCGCGGAGGATCTCCTCGGCGGGGATGGTCTTGAGCTTCGGCAGGTCCGCCTCCGTCCAGCCCATGCCTTCGATGTACAGGTCCAGGTTCCGCCGGGCCATTTGCGGCGTCATCACGCAGTTGGCGATGCCGCTCTCGGCGATGACCTGCTGAAAACAGCCCTTCACGGAGGGTGTCGCCATCAGCATGATCATCGCCGCGCCGCCGGCACTCTCGCCGCCGATGGTGACCCTGTTCGGGTCGCCGCCGAATGAGGCGATGTTCTCGTGGATCCACTTGAGCGCCACGATCATGTCGGAAATGCCGCGGTTGGTCTCGAAGTCCTCGCAGCCGGGATAGGTGCAGAAGTCGAAGAAGCCCAGCACGTTCAGCCGGTACTGGAGGCTGACGTACACGATGCCGTCCTTCGCGAAGCTCTCGCCGGAGTACAGCGTGTCGTTGGCGCTGCCGGTCATGAAGCCGCCGCCGTGGATCCACACGAACACGGGCAGGTCCTTTCCCTCCTTCGGACGCACCACGTTCAGCGTCAGGCAGTCCTCGCCGCCCACGGGACCGTTGCCGCTCAGCTGGAGGGAGGATTCGCCGTAGTGATCGGCGTTCAGCACGCCCTGCCAGGGCTTCACCGGCATGCAGCGCTTGAAGCGCAGCTCGCCCAGGGGCTTTTCCGCGTAGGGAATGCCCAGGTACTTGTACAGTCCGTTCTCCTCAATGCCCTGTATGGAGCCGCTGTGGGTCTCGACGCGCAGATTCATGTTTATTCCTCCTCGTTGTCTATTCCCTTTGTATTGAAACTGATCTCTTCAACTAATGTACAGATCCTTCGCTTCGCTCAGGATGACACGGTCCCCGCTTGGCTGTCATTCTGAGCGAAGCGAAGAATCTTATCGATTCATTTTATCCATTATCCTATATTCACTCTCATCATGTCAACTAAATCGCGCCCCATCCGCGCCGTCAGGCACTTCCGGGGCGCAATGCGTCGGTTATTTGGTTTTGTCTCAGGAAATCAGGCGGCAGCCGTCATTCCTGTCCACTGTTCCTGAGCATTGATTTGGCTCATTCTCCAGGCATTCCGGCTGCTGCCTTCTGCCTGTTGCCTGTTGCCTTACCCTCAATTCAGCTCGTTCACCCGGCAGCAGGAGACGAAGTGGTTCGGCTCCACCTCGGTGAGCGTCTGGGGCTGGCGGCACTTGTCCGTGGCGTACTTGCAGCGCGCGGCGAACCGGCAGCCGGGGGCGGGATTGATGGGGCTGGTCAGCTCGCCCTTCAAAATCTCGCGCTTGATGGGGTTGTGGATGTCCACCGACGGAATGGCGGACAGCAGCGCCCGGGTGTAGGGGTGCATGGGCTTTTTGAACAGGTCCTTGGAGGGGCACTTCTCCACCATCTGGCCCAGGTACATGACCAGGATGTCGTCGGAGATGTGGCGCACCACGGACATGTCGTGGGTGATGAACATGTAGGTCAGGCCCTTTTCCTTCTGCAGTTTGCGCAGCAGGTTCAGCACCTGCGCCTGGATGGACACGTCCAGCGCGGACACGGGCTCGTCACACACGATGAACTTCGGGTCCAGGGCCAGCGCCCTGGCGAAGCCGACGCGCTGGCGGCGTCCGCCGTCCAGCTCATGGGGATAGGCCTTGGCCAGCCTCTGGTCGATGCCCACCAGCT
This sequence comes from uncultured Eubacteriales bacterium, assembly GCA_902801165.1. Classification (GTDB taxonomy): domain Bacteria; phylum Bacillota; class Clostridia; order Christensenellales; family Aristaeellaceae; genus UBA2862. Next base: position 11,720 of record CADCHI010000021.1, read on the forward strand.
CCATCAGTTCCTGGGCCTTCTCGTACATCTCGGCCTTCTTGAAGCGCTTCGACACCAGCAGCGGCTCGATGATGGTCTGCTCCAGGGTCTTTCTGGGGTCCAGGGAGGAGTAGGGGTCCTGGAACATGATCTGCATCTGCTCGCGGGCGGCGGCCAGCTCCTTGCCCTTCACATGGGTGATGTCCTTGCCCTCCAGGAAGATCTGACCCTTCGTGCTCTCCAGCAGGTGCACGATGGTGCGGCCCAGGGTGCTTTTGCCGCAGCCGGACTCGCCGACCACGCCCAGGGTCTTGCCCTCTTCGATGGTGAAGGTCACGTCGTCCACGGCGTGGAGCATGCCCGCGGGCACGGGGAAATACTTGAACAGGTTCTTGACTTCGATGACCGTGCTCATGATTTGATCGCCCCTTCCTTCACTTGATCGAGGTTCACGCAGCGGCACCAGTGGCCGTCCGGGGTCTGCACCTCGCCGATGGCGCCCTTGCGGCAGGCGTCCGTCGCGTAGGGGCAGCGGGGGTTGAACGGGCAGCCCTTGGGCAGGTTCGAGGGATCCGGCGGCAGCCCGTCGATGGGATGCAGGTATTCCTCATCCACGTTCATCGAGGGGATCGCGCCGAACAGGCCGATGGTGTAGGGGTGATGCGGGTGGTCGAACACCTGCTCCTTGCTGCCCCGCTCCACGATCTGGCCGGCGTAGATGACGGCCACGTCGTCGCACACCTGGGCCACAACGCCCAGGTCGTGGGTGATGAGGATCATGGAGGTGTTGTTCTTCTGCTTCAAGTCGTTGATCATGTCCAGCACCTGGGCCTGGATGGTCACATCCAGGGCGGTGGTGGGCTCGTCGGCCAGCAGGATGTCCGGGGTGCAGGCCAGCGCCATGGCGATGACCACGCGCTGCTTCATGCCGCCGGAGAACTGGTGGGGATATTCGCGATAGCGCCCGGCGGGGATGCCGACCATTTCCAGCATCTGACCCGCGCGCTTCTCGGATTCCGCCTGGGAGATGTCGTTGTGGTGGATGATGACCTCGGCGATCTGGTCGCCCACGCGCATGGTGGGGTTCAGCGCCGTCATGGGGTCCTGGAACACCATGGAGATCTTGTCGCCGCGAACCTTGCGCATCTCCTCCTCGGAGGTGGTGAGCAGGTCCTTGCCGTCCAGCAGCACCTGGCCGCCGCGGATGTGGGCCGCGCGGTCCGGCAGGATGCGCATGATGGTCTTGGCGATGGTGGTCTTGCCCGCGCCGGTCTCACCGACCAGGCCGATGGTCCGCCCCTTCTGGAGATCGAAGGACACGCCGTTCACAGCCTGCACGATCTGACCGTCAGAGGTATATTCCACGACCAGGTCCTTGATGGAAAGGAAAGCCTGATTATTACTCATAACTCTAACCTCATTTCGTACAGATTAGTCCTTCAGCTTGGGGTCCATGGCGTCGCGCAGGCCGTCGCCCAGCAGGTTCAGGGCGAGCACGGTCACGGCGATGGCCAGGCCGGGGAACAGCACCATGTAGGGATAGTCGCGGATGTAGTTGCGGCTGGCGGACAGCATCGCGCCCCACTCCGGGGTCGGCGCTTGCACACCCAGGCCGATGAAGCTCAGGCCCGCGGCGGTCAGGATCAGGCTGGCCACGTTCATGGAAGCCGCCACGATGGAAGGGCTGATGGCGTTCGGCAGCACGTGCACGAAGATCGTGCGCATCTTGGGACAGTTGATGGATTCTGCGCTCTCAAGGTATTCCATCTTCCTTATGCCCAGCACCGAGCCGCGCACCAGTCGCACGGCGCCGGGGATGCCGGACACGGCCAATGCCAGCAGCGTGTTCTGGAAGCCGGAGCCCAGGGCGGTGGCGATGACGATGGTGAACAGGATCGGCGGCATGGCCTGGACGACGTCCAGTATGCGCATGAAGATGTTGTCAAAGGTGCCGCCGTAGTAGCCCACGATGGCGCCGATGAAGGTGCCGATGATGGTGGTGATCAGCGTGCCGAAGATACCGATGGACAGCGAGTAGCGGGAGCCGTAGAGTATGCGGCTGAAGATGTCGCGGCCCAGCTCGTCGGTGCCGAACCAGTGCTGCGCGGAGGGCCCGGTCAGCTTGCCGAGGATGTCGATGGCGTTGGGGTCGTAGGGAATGATCAGCGGGGCGAGGATCGCCAGGATGATCTCGATGACGATGATGATCAGGCCGATGGTGGCGGTCTTGCTCTTGGAGAGCCGCTTCAAGACCTCCAGGAACTGGCTGTTCTTCTTGGCCTTGACCTTCTTGCCGGGAATTGCGGATGCCGTCATGCTTTCGCCACCCCCTTGATCTTTTTCTTGGATTCGCCCTCATACTGGGCCTTGATGCGCGGATCGACGTAGGCGTAGGCGATGTCCACCAGCAGCATGCACAGACTGAAGATGACGCCCAGCAGCACCACGCAGCCCTGCACCACGGGATAGTCGCGGCTGGTGATGCCGGACATCATGTACAGGCCGATGCCGTCGATGGAGAACACGGTCTCGATGATGACCGAGCCGCCGAACACCGCCGCGAAGCTGCCGCCGGCCACGGTGATGATCGGGATCAGCGCGTTGGGCAGGATGTGCTTGTACACGACCTCGTGCTCCGTCAGGCCCTTCGATCTTGCGGTGGTCACGTAGTCGGAGCGGATGACCTCCAGGATCGAGGAGCGGGTCTGGCGGGCGATGCCGGCCACGCCGCCCAGGGAGTTGGCGATGGCGGGCAGTATGTAGTACTGTATGCCGCCCATGCCGGAGGCCGGGAGCCAACCCAGCTTGACCGAGAACAGCAGCACCAGCATCAGCGCCAGCCAGAAGGCGGGCATCGAAACGCCGATCAGCGCGATGATCATGCTCAGGTTGTCCTGCCAGCGGTTCTGGTGGGTGCCGGCCAGGATGCCCAGCAGCACGCCCAGCACGAAGGAGATGATCATCGAGATCAGGCCGAGGCCCATCGTGCGGGGCAGGCGGGACCAGATGGCCTGGGCGATGGGGGTCTGGGTGACGTAGGACAGGCCCATGTCCAGGTGGAAGAACAGGTTTTTCATGTAGGTGCCCAGCTGCACCAGGAAGGGCTGGTCGAGGCCCAGGTTGTGCCTGAGGGCCGCCAGCTGCTCCGGTGTGGCCGTGACGCCCAGGATCATACGGGCGGGGTCGCCGGGGATGATGTGCAGCAGCGTGAAGATCAGCACCACGATGCCCACGATGATGGGAATCATCCACAGCAGCCGCTTGCCGATGTATCTTGCCAAGGCGATTCCTCCTTATTCAAAGTCGCTTTTGGGTATAGCGATGGCCTGCCCTGTCGCCAGGGAAGGGCAGGCCATCGCCGTTTTGCTTATTCGAATTCAGCGGAGCAGATCCAGGAGGTTTCGCAGGTCGCCAGCTGGGGCAGGCTCACGACGCCCAGATCCTTGCGGAACACCCAGTTGTCCACGGTGTTCACCAGCGCCTGACCATAGGCCATCTCGTTAATGTAGTCGCTGGCCAGGGTGGCGTTCTCATTGGTGTGGCCCTCGGAGGTCATCAGGGGCTGCAGCAGTTCCTTGAGCTTCTCATCGGTCACGGCCATGCCCAGCGCGGCGTTGTCGCCGCCGGCCAGGTCATAGGACAGGAAGGTCCACACGAAGGCCACGTCGCGCATGCCCATCTGGCAGATGGCAATATCCCAGGCGTTGGGATCGGCGAAGGCGGACTGGAACATGGCGTTGTCGTAGGAATCGATCCTGCAGTTGATGCCGATGGCCAGCAGGTAGCCCTGCACGATGGCGGCCAGGCGGTTGTGGTTGTCCTCGTTGGGCACCAGCAGGCGCAGTTCCTCGCCCTTGTAGCCAGACTGCTTCAGGAACTCGGTGGCCTTGGCGGAATCATACTTGAAGTAATCCTCGCTGGCGGAGGCGGGGGTCAGGTCGCTCATGCCGTCCAGAGCGCCCATGAAGGTGGGCACCTTGGCGTTGCCGTCCATCGCGCCCAGCACCAGCATTTCCTTGTCGATGGCGTAGGAGATGGCCATGCGCAGGTTGATGTCCGCGCCGCACTGACCTTCGCGGGAAAAGTACTGCACATAGGTGATGTCGGTGGGCTTGGTGATCACGGTATAGTTGCCTGCGTCGCGGCCGCCCTCCAGGAAGTTGGACACCTCGCTGTTGGCGATCTTCTCAAAGCCGTCGATGGCGCCGGTTTCCAGGGCGATGGTCTGCTGGGAAGCCTCGGCGATCTTGGTGTAGGCGATCTTATCGACGGTCATGTTCTTGTACATCGGGTTCTGGACAGATTCATCGGTCTGCCAGTAGTTGGGGTTCTTTTCAAAGGTGACGGACACGTTGGGCACGAAGTCGGTCACCATGTAGGGCGCGGTGCTGACGCAGGAGGTCGCCATGCCGTCGCTCGCCGCTTCATAGGAGGCCTGGGAGACGATCATGCCGCGCTCCATGACGGTGGAGAAGCTGGAGGGAGCCGCATCTTGCAGCACCAGGTCGAAGGTGTATTCACCGGTCTCAACCGCGTCCACGATCCAAGTGACGGCGGCCTCGTCGCGGCCCTTCAGCAGGGAGAACACGCAGTCGGAAGCCTTGATCTGGTTGCCGGCGGTGTCGAAGATATTGTCGTAGATTTCAAAATGATAGGTGATGTAGTCCTCGGTGGTCCAGTTCTTCGCCAGCACGCCGTAGTACTCCTGGGTGGCGGGGTCCTTCAGGCACAGCGTCTCATAGAAGTACTGGCCGACGGGGCCGCGGTTGGTGAAGCTGGTAAAGGGAGAGATGTTCTGCGGGGCCATGTTGGCACCGATGGTCAGGCTCTTGCCCTCGGCCAGGCCAAAGGACAGACAGGTGAGCAGCAGGCTCACGATGAGCAGCATGGACAGGAACTTCTTCATGGTTTGCAACTCCTTTTCGATGTTTGGCGCTGTTCTCGCGCCGTTGATGAAAAGATAGCATGGATGCGTCACCATTTCAACACGCACCTTTTCTTAATTTGTGTCATCTGATACCAAATCTTACGATCTGTCACTTTTGTTTGAAATTTACGGTTGCTTTACCCCGAAATGCGTGTATAATAATAGTCAATCAGAACGGTGACAACTTTACTTATTATTCGTCACTTTTCTGAGGATTGGTTTTTTTGGCATGTTCACCGCTTCGCAGAAACGCACAGCGAGGCTTTCCCGCGCACAGGAGTGATGCAAATGAGAAAGGCGTTCCATATCAGAACCATTCTGCCGGTATTTGTTGTGTTGATCTGCTTTGCCCTGTGTTTGAACCTCGCGTTCTTTGCCGTCGTCACCCGGTTCGGCGAATCCAACGCCGACGATTTCTCCGCCGCGTTGAACTACATCTTCCAGCCCGTGTCGGAAATGCTGGACGCCCATTACATGTCGGAGGTGGACGCGCCGATGGAGGCGCTGGTCGGCTCGTCGCCCTACATCAGCTATTCCTTCGCCACGAAGCAGTATCCGGCCAACAACGAGCTCATCGCGCGCCTGGAAGATGACCTCGACAGGCTGTGCGAGGCCTCATCCGCCATCACCGCCGCGCTGATCTACTCCCCCACCGTCGACAGCTACATCGCCTCCACCTCCCTGACCTCGGCGGGCTCCCCCATCCCGGACGGCCTGACCGGCATTCGCAACCTGTTGTATGATTACAACACCGGATCGCTGAAAAAGAGTTCTGTCAGCGCGACGGAGCACCTCACCTTCATTTTTCAAACCCAGGGGGCCCTGGTGGTCACCAAGGATCTTGCCACCCTGTCGGGGCAGGTCTACTCTACGCTGTTCCTGTTCCTGGACATCGACGACTTCGCTTCCTATTTATATAATGACATGACGCTTAACGCCCACTATCACAGCAACATCGAGTTCGGCATCTTCGATGAGGGCGGAAACCCGCTGTACACCAGCGCCTCCCTGGACGACGCCGCGGCAGGCGAGGTCCTCTTCCGCACCGCGGACAGCGCCGAGGTGCTGCGCCTGGACGATTCCTACGGCGTCTCCTTCCGCTCCACCATCCTGAACTGGCAGTATGTGTTCGTCGTGGACCGGGCGTTCCTGTCGCCGTTCTCCAATCCCGTCAGCAACCGTGGCATGTTCCTGATCGGCGTGGGCATGTCGGTCGTGCTCGCCCTCGTCTTTATACTGCTCCTGCGCCTCCTCTACCGGCCGGTGGATGAATCCCTCTCGGCGCTGATCCGCAAGCTGGATGTGGACGTAAATGTGCCTCTGCTCAGGCGTCCGAACGCCTTCGACGCCATCAGCGACCAGGTTTCCGTGCGTCTGACGGAGGCGGAGGAAGTCAAGAGCGTGCTCTCCCGCATCTCCAACGAGGCCGTCAGCATGCTCTTCTTCAGGATGCTCTCCGGCGTGCGCGTCGAGCCGCACAGCCTGGAGGCCGCCATGAAGTACACCGACTACGGCTTCGGCATCGACGATGTGTATGTCGCCGGCGTGGCTGCCTACCGAAACGGCGCGGGCATGCGGCTGGAAACCCGCCAGGAGGTCAACGACTTCCTGACCCGGAACCTGGACAAGTTCGGGGTCCGCTATCCCTGCAACCACATCGCGCTGACGCTGGACATGCCGTTCTTCGCTCTGGTCATCTCCTTCCCGGCAGGCACCTCCATCGCCAAGTGCAAGCACATGCTCAATGAGCTGACCAAGCAGCTCGTCGGCGCGACAAAGACCGCCAACCTGCCCCTGGAGCTGCGCTTCGGGCACCTCTACCACTCCATCTACGACCTGTCCTTCTCCTTCTACGAGGGCATGAAGCAGCTGGAGGACACGCGGCCACAGGCGGAGCCCGGCGTCCCCGCTTCGGAGCCGACGGACGCGCCAGCCGCCGCGCCTGCGGCGGAGCTGCCGCCTCCCGCGGAGCAGGTCCCGGCGGAAGCGGACGCGGGCATGGACTACATCGGCCTGATCGACCGACGGGCCGCGCAGATCGTGGGCTTCGTGCTGGAGGGCAAGCGGGACGCCGTTCCCCAGGTGCTGGACAGGACGCTCCGCGCCATACTGAACGACGCTGAGCCCGACCGGTGCGCGGAGCACGCCAAGCGCCTGGTCAGCGCGGTCACCGAGGCCATGATCAACAACCGCTTCGTGGTCCACGAGCATCTGACGGACGTCTCCGGCCAGCTGACCGAGGCCATCCGCGAAGGACTCACCGACGAACAGCTGGTGGAGCAGACCCGCCAGGGCGTGTACACGCTGTGCGAGGACCTGGGTCGCGTGCTGGAAAAGCAGCGCAACCCCTACATCAACGCCGCGCTGGAGTACATCGACGCCCACTACAGCGACCCCGCCCTGTCCCTTGAGGAGATCGCCGAGAGCCTGGGCATCGCGCCGAACTACCTGAGCTCCCTGTTCAGCAAGAGCCTCGGCAAGAAGCTGTTCGAGTACGTCAACGAGGTGCGGCTGGAGAAGGCCATCGAAATGCTCCTGACGACCCGGGAAACCGTCAACGACATCGGCGAAAAGAGCGGCTTCGGCTCGCCCCGCAACTTCATGCGCCAGTTCAAGAAGTACACTGACATGACCCCCACCGCCTACCGCAAGCAGCATCAAAGCGGCGGAGAAGCCAAGGAAACGGAGGAATAAGCCATGCGCGCGATCGTCAACAAGACCAAGACCATCCTCGCCTCGGCCATGGTCGCCTTCTTCGGCGGCTACGGCGTTTATTTCGCCGTCACAAGGGCGTGGCTGCCCGCCGCGGTGTTCCTCGCCGTCGCGGCGCTGTTCGGCTTCGTACTGGTGCGCTACGGCAGCGTGCTGTGCATCGACGATGAAAAGCTGGAATTGAGGTTCCTCGGCCTTCCGCGCAAGGCGCTTCCGTGGTCCCAGGTCCGGGAGGTCGGCCTGATCGGCGAGAACGTGTTCAACCACGGCAAGAAAAAAAAGACCGGCGACAAGTATCTCTACTTCTCTCCGGTGAAGATGGATGCCGACGAGCGCTTCCAGATGATCGTGAAGTGGCCGCCGAAGGACAAGCTGTACGCGGAATACTCGGAAAAGCTGCTGGCCTATGCCCTGGCCATTTGGGGCAGGGAATTGGAAACCTACAATGTGGAGGATCTGTACGCCAACACATCAGAGCCGAGGGGCGGCAAGCAATAATCGTAACCGTTCAGTGATGTGAATGCCCTGGAATTTGCAAAGCAAATTCCAGGGCAAGTCAATAGTCAACAGGCAACAGCCAACAGTCAAAATGTGGCTGCCGCGCTTTATCGCAGGATTGGTTGAAAACGCGGAAGCGGCATTCTGACTGATGCCTGTTGACTCAGACAAATACCAATTTGCCCTGCATCTGACCTATCGCCGTCAATCCTCAAATCCGCCCTCTTCGATCACCTTCGCATACCACTTCGCGCTGTTCTTGGGGACGCGCTCCAGGGTTTCGTAGTTGGTGTAGTAGACGCCATAGCGGGCCTCATAGCCGGCGGACCACTCGAAGTTGTCCATCAGCGACCACAGGTAGTAGCCCCGCACATCGACGCCCTCGTCCATGGCCTGGCGAAGGGGTTTCAAAACGCCCTTGATGTAGTCGATGCGCTCCTGGTCGTTCAGCAGCGATTCCACATCCGGCGTGTCCGTCTGGGGCATGCCGTTTTCGCTGATGAAGATCGGCACATTGATCTTGTACACGTCCTTCAGCATGTGCAGCACGTCCACCAGCACCTCGGTGTGCACCTCCGGGCGGTTCTGGTAGTTGCCGCCCTCGGCCACGGCCTGCTTGCGGCGGCGCTCCTCGTCCACATTGTCGTAGAGGCCGTTGTAGAAGTTCAGGCCGTAGAAGTCCACCTGCTGGCACATGGTCTCGTAGTCGCCCGGCTCCATGCGCAGGACGATGCCGTTGTCCCGCATGTGCTTCATCAGCTTTTCGGAGTAGCCGCCCAGGAACAGCGGGTGCAGGAACATGCCGTAGCCCGCGATCTCATTGTTGAACTCGGCGCTGGCGACATCCTCGGCGTTGTCCGGGCGAGCGGGATAGTGCTTCCACACGTCCACCACGATGCCGATCTTCGCATTGGGAAGATTCTTTTTCCTGAACAGCTTCACCGCCTCGCCATGGCACACCATCAGGTTGTGCACGCACTGCCGCGCCCAGGCCTCGTCGTTCAGGCCCGGGGCGAAGAAGCCCGCGGCGTTGCCCACGTAGGTGGCGATGGGCTCGTTGAAGGTGACCCAGTAATCCACATCCCAGCCGAAGTTGTCCAGCAGCACCTCCGCGTAGCGGGTGAACCACTTCACCATGTCACGGTTGCCAAAGCCGCCCTTGGCCTGCAGCGCCCAGGGCAGGTCCCAGTGGAACATGGTGGCGTTGGGAACGATGCCGTTCTCTTTGAGAAGCGCGATCAGCTTCTTATAATAGGCGATGCCCTCCGGGTTCACCGCGCCGGTGCCGTCCGGGATGATGCGAGGCCAGGCGAAGGAGAAGCGATAGGACTTCACGCCCAGCTCCTTCAGCATCTCCACATCCCGCTCCACCAGGTGGTAGGAATCGCAGGCCACGTCCGGCACGCCGCCCTTGTTGATCTTGCCGGGAATGCGGCTGAACACGTCCCAGTTGGACAGGCCACGCCCGCCATCTGTCATGCCGCCCTCGATCTGCTGGGCCGCGGTGGCCACGCCCCAGATGAAATCCTTCGGAAATGCGTACTTCATATTTTATCTGTCCTTTCTGCCGTAGATCTGGTAAGATTCGGGGCCGTACTGGTGCACCTCAATTCGGATGCCCTCGGGATCGTGGAACCACATGGTCCAGTTCCCATCCAGGGACGGGCCGGGTTTGATGTCGATGTACTCCCCCGCCCCCCGCTCGATCAGCTGCCGGTGGAAGGCCTGGATGTCGTCCACCACGAAGGAGAAGTGGGTGTAGCCGTAGTGCTCGGGCCTGTAGGGGTTGTCCACATGGGCGTCCACCTCGTTGAACAGCTCGATGAACCGGTCCTTGTCCCCGGGCCACTCCAGATAGACGATCCAGCGCACATCTTTAAGCTTCTTAAGCCTTTCGACCTCCTCCGGCTTCATCTGCGCCCAGCGCTCCGGGTGCTCCTCCGGGATGAGGTCGCCGTAGTACAGCGAAAACTTCTCCCTGCAGTCCAGCACGTCCTCATAAAACTTCTGCGTCCGGTCCAGGTCCTTGCAGTTGAACCCGATGTGGGCATTCGCGGTGACGATCATGTTCTCTTCCTCCTCAGGTCAGGCTGCTTTCTTCATTTTCCTTTGGAATCGACAGGGGCATTGAGCGCGCGCAGGTCGTCCCTACATCCACATACACGCCGTTCTGTTCGTGGCTCTTCACCATGCACTCCTGCACGTCCAGCACATGGCAGGCCCGCTCCTTGGAGGCGCGCATCTCCCGCCCGTCCCGGATGGCATAGGCCATATCGGCCACGCCCACGCCGCGGGAATCCACGTTGTAGCCGAAGGGGATGTCGATCTTCACGCGCTCGGGCCTGTCCGCCTTTGAAAAGTCGTAGGTATTTTCATACAGACTCACCGAGCCGTTGAACCAGTCCGGGCAGCCCAGGTAGAGGATGCCACGGCTTCCATAGATGGCGAAGTAGGTCTGGTCGAAGAACACGCTGTCGGAGTTGATGGACATGGTGCCGGTGACGCCGCCCTCCAGCTCCAGCACCGAGTAGAACTGGCTCTCGTTGGGGGTGTCGATGACCTGGCCGAAGCGGGGCGAAAGTTCAAACTTGTTGACGTGGGTGGGATAGGGCGCCTTGATGTTGCAGCTGACCCGCTTCACCGGCCCCAGCAGGTTGATGAGCATGGTGAGATAGTATACGGAGTAGTCCAGGATCACGCCGCCGCCGGGCTTGTTCATGTAATCCATCGCGCCAAGCATGCGGTCGTTGTCCCGATTGCCCACCATGGCGAAGGAGGTGATGGTGCCAAGTCTCCCGCTGTCGATGATCTGCCGCGCGGTCTGCGCCCAACCGGAGAGGAAGGTGTCCGGCGCGGTGCCCAGGTACAGACCCTTTGCGTCCGCCAAGGCGCTCATACGCCGGGCGGTGGCAAGGTCCAAGGCAAAGCATTTCTCGGTGTAGGCGTGCTTGCCCGCATTGAGGATTCGGGTGATGAGCTCCTCGTGGGCGGCGGGCGGCGTCAGGTTCACGACGATGTCGATGCTCTCGTCGGCCAGCAGGTCGTCGATGGTGCAGGCCCGTGCGCCGTACTTCTCCGCGGCCTTCCGCGCCTTTTCGATGTGGCGGTCCGCGATGGCCTCCACCCTGATGATGTCAAAACGCTTTGCCATCGTATCGATATAGGTGCCGCTGATCATGCCCGTGCCGATCACGCCCACGCGATAAAAAGCCCTGTCCGCCATGCACTTCAACCCCCGTTTTTTATTCTCTGCTATCATTATAAACGGTTCTTGACAGGCACTCAATCTAAACATTATAATATTCATATAACGATATTAATGAATTGATATGAGAGGTGCAGCATGGTCTATTCCATACGACATTCCTCGCGCCGCGACAGCCGAATTCCATTGAAGCTGGTCTACATCGGCCACAATCACGAGCTGGAGCTGTCCAACCACCCCAATGGAGCGGGCTTTTGCATGTGGTACACCTGCACCGAGGGCAAGGGCGAGTTCACGGTGGACGGCAAGCGGGTCATCATTCGGCCCGGCCAGTGCGTGATCCTGCTGCCGGACACGCCCTTTTCCTGCAAGGCGCTGCCGGGAGGCTGCATCATCCACCTGCTGGGATTCACGGGGCCCTGCTGCATCGAGCTTCTGCGGGTGTTCGGCATCGAGGAATCCGGCATCTACCAGCTATCAGACAAATCCATTCTCCCCGAGGCCATGGAGCGCCTCGTGCGGATGCACCGGCATAACGCCGCCCCGGAGGAATACTCCAAGGTGTGCTACAGCCTCCTTCTCGATCTGGCCCCCCGCATCGAGCGGCTTTCCGACATCCAGGCCGAAGCCCCGGTCAACGAGGCGATCCAAATGGTCATGGAGTACCTCGAGGCCCACTACCGGGAGCCCATCAGCCTGGACACGCTGGCCGACGAGGTCCACCTGACCAAGGAATACCTGTGCGTGCTGTTCAAAAAGGAGATGGGTCATACCATCCTTCACCGGCTGACGCTGATTCGCATCGGCTGGGCGCGGCTGTACCTGGAGCAGTACCCCGACAAGAAGGCCTACGAGATCGGCAGGATGTGCGGCTTCGACAGTCCCAGCTACTTCGGCAAGAAGTTCCGGGAGGTCGTGGGCATGACGCCAGACGCCTATCGGCGCGTCAATTCCATCGTCGTCTGATTTCAAGTATTGCTGACATTTCCCAAGTTCATCGTAATACCTGTCACTTTCCTTGAAAACTGCGCGTGGAAATGCCGGAAAAAGTGTGATAGCATTGATGGTGAAATGAACCATGATACGGAGGGCAAGGCCATGCCTGAATTTGGAGCGCCCAGCAAGTGGATGTGGCTGAATGATTCCACCGACGATAAAGCATATGTCGCCCTGTTCCGCAGGGCCTTCACCCTCGCGGAGGTTCGCCCCTGCACGCTTCGCGTCAGCGCGGATTCCCGTTACAAGCTGTACGTCAACGGAACCTTTGTCGAGGCGGGCCCCTGCAAGGGCGACGACAAGGTGCGGTACTACGACACCGTCGACATCACGCCCTATCTCGTAGAAGGTGATAACGCCATTGCCGTCGCGGTGCTGCGCTGGCCCGCCCGCGGCGGCGCGGGCAATCACAGCATTTTCCGAGCCGAAAAGCCCGGGCTGTACGTCGAGGAAGTTCTTCCCGGCGACCCGGAGCCCATCGACCAGACCTGGGACACGCTCCGAAACGACGCCGCGAGCCCCGCCCGGGACGGGCGGCTGGGCCTGACCGCCTCTTGCGAGTGGCACTGCTGCCTGCTGCCGGGGTTTGAGATCATGCCCGAGAACGCCGGCTTCGCGCCGCTGCAGATCTACGAAAGCTGCGTCGGCGATGCCGCGGTCGCGGGCTGGACGCGGGCGGATTACGTCGAGGACGCCGCCTGGCGGCCTGCCCGGGTGTACAACGCCCTTGAGGTCAACCGCGCCGCTGTCCCCGGGGACCTGGCGCCCCGCCCCATCCCCTTCATGCGCCGGCAGCGCCGTCGGTTCAAGGGCGTCAAGGCCCTGCGGAAGTCCACGGTCTCCATGGAGCAATGGAACGCCCTTCTGGCGGGAGGCCAGCCCGTCGCCCTGCCGCCTCACAGCGAGGCCGTCGTCGAGATCGACGCCGGGGAGGAGATGTGCGGCTATCCCACCCTTTCCATGCTGGGCGGCGCCGGCGCGGCAGTGGAGATCCTGTACGCCGAGGCCTACGCGACGTCCGTCCGGGTCGCGCCAGACGGCCAGCGCTTCCCCACCAAGACCGACCGCTGCGACAGCGAGCGCGGCGAATTGACCGGCAACAGCGACCACTACGCGGTCTCCGGCCACGGCACGGAAGATCAGCCCGAGGTTTACACGCCCTTCTGGTTCCGCACATTCCGCTTCATTCGCCTGACCATCCATACCGCGGACGCGCAACTGACGCTTATGGACTACAGCTACGAATCCACGGGCTATCCCCTGGAGGTCAAAAGCCGTGTGGAGGCTTCCGACCCCACCTATGCGCAGATCTGGGACATCAGCCTGCGCACCCTCTGGCGCTGCATGCACGAGACCTACATGGACTGCCCCTTCTATGAGCAGCTGCAATACGCCATGGACTCTCGCAGCGAGATCCTGTACACCTACGCCGTCTCCATGGACGACCGTCTCGCCCGCCAGTGCATGGACGACTTCCGCCGCGGCCAGCGGCACGACGGCCTGCTGAACTGCAGCTATCCCAACAGCGAACCCAACGTCATCCCCGGCTTTTCCATCTACTACATCCTGATGCTCCACGACCACATGATGTACTTCGGGGACAGGGACTTCCTGCGGGGTCACCTGGGCTGCGTGGACGGCATACTGAACGCCTTCGACCGAAAGCTGACGCCCGACGGGCTGGTGGGCAATATGGGCGGCATACTGATGGAGGCCCGCTACTGGTCATTCATCGACTGGACGCCCCAATGGGACGCCACCGTGGGCGTGCCGGACGCGGTGCTGCACGGGCCCATCGCCATGGAGAGCTTCCTGTACGTCCTCGGTCTGATGGCGGCCGCCGGAATCAACCGCTGGCTGGGCCGCTCCGACACCGCCAGGGAATACGACGAACGGGCGGAGCGCGTGCGCGACGCCCTGCGCAGGCATTGCCGTGCCAAGAACGGCATGTTCACCGACGGTCCCAGTGCGCCGGGGATCAGCCAGCACTGTCAGGTGTTCGCCATACTGACCGGGACCGTCACCCCCGAGGAGGGACGCGACCTGCTGCTGCCCACGCTTGAAAACTCGACAGAGTACGCCCAGTGCTCCGTCGCCATGATGTACTACCTGTTCCGGGCGCTGGAGCAGACCGGACTGTACGACTACGCCGATGAAAAGTGGGATATCTGGCGCAACATGGTCAGGATGAACCTGTCCACCTGCGTGGAGGATGGCGTGACCGGGCGCAGCGACTGCCACGCCTGGGGTTCGCTTGCGCTGTACGAGTGGCCGTCGGTGACGCTGGGCGTTCACCCCGCCGCGCCGGGCTATGATGCCATCCGCATCTGCCCCGTTCCCGGCAGGCTGGAGAGCGCCTCGGGCGAGGTGATCACCAAACACGGCCCCGTTCGCGTTTCATGGAAGAAGCGCGGGAACGGCAGCATCGACCTCAAGTATGACGCTCCAGAAGGCGTCAGCGTACAACTGCAAGACCGTTGACAGACGGAGAGGCTCACCCCCGCGGGTGAGCCCCTCTATGTGTTTTGTTTTACGCCAGATCTATTACGATGCCCTCCGGGGAGTCGTATTCCGTGCAGACGGTTCCATCATCTTTGCGGGTATGGGAGACGCGCACCACGCCCAGGGGCGTCGGAAAGGTTCCCTTCGCGTATTCCAAATCGCCCAGATGGGGCTCGATGCGCAGGCGCTTGCAGCCCGGTTCCAGCACGGTGATGCCCAGGATGTGCCGAGCGAGGAACGGCACGGGGCCGCTGGCCCAGCCGTGGCACAGGCTGTGGCGGTAGTGCTCGTAGCAAAACGCGCCGTACTGGCCATGCACGTCCACCTTGCCCTCCGGGGTGATCTCGTCGATCCGGGCGGCGTTCTCCATCCAGTCGAGGTCGAAGTCCTCCCAGAAGGTGGTCGCGCCCAGCTTGAGCATACCGCCCCAGTAGTCGCGCAGGTCGTCGAGCGCCCCTTGCCAGTCCCCGGCCTTCGCCTTGGCCGCCAGCAGGTAGTAGCCCATGAAGGTGGAATAGCCGCTCGCGCCGCCGGGGGCGATGATATCCCGATTCAGTGCCTTCGCGTCACCCAGCCCGGACAGGCTCAGCAGTGCCGCCGCCTGCTTGGAGCCGCCGCAGTCCGGGACATAGCTGTGCATCTTCTCAATGAGCGCGAGACACTTCCGGGACAGTTCCCCTTCACCCAGCACATCCAGCAGAACCATTCCGTCCTTCAGCGCCATCATCAGCAGCGCCTGAAGCCCCGCGTGGGTGGCAGGCTTGTTCTCCAGGTTCTTCCAGTCCAGGAAGCGGAACTCGGGGAAGCGCTCCACGCCGGCTTCATCCACATGGGCCATCGCCAGCGCCAGCTGCGCCATCAGGAAATCCTTCTGCTGGCGCAGATAAGTAAGGTCGCCGGTATAGCGGTACCACTCCGCCTGGATCACGATCCACCACAGCGTATAGCTGGAATAGCCGTTGATCCACTCATCCTTCGGCGTGCCGTCCCGCAGAAAGTCCAGCGACTTCGGCACCATGGGGTTCGCGCCAAAGGCATTCTCGATGGCCATGATCTCGGTGTGCATGTCCCCCTGCCAGGCCAGCCGGTCCCGCTTGATGCCGTCCCACAGGTAATTCTGCATGTTCAGGTGGACGGTATAGGCGGCGGTCTTCCAGATCTCTTCAAGCAATGGATCGCTGCATTCAAAGGACCCGAGATACGGGATATCCCGGTAGATGAAGGTCATGTGCAGCGCCTGGATGTCGATGGCCGCATCTCTGTCCTCCAGCTCGATCAGCGCGAAGCGGAAGCCGGATTCGTTGGTCTCGGTGGTGCTGAGCATGCCGATGTCATACACATGGTCCCGCACGGCGTGGTCGTTGGTGGCGTTCATCTGCCCCACCGGGGTGAGCGCTTCCATGGCGGACTCCCCGAACCGTATCAGCACACGTGCCCGGCGGCTGGCGCTCTCGACGCTTGAAACCGTCAGCCGCAGATTGCCGTGCAGCTCCCTGCCGAAGTCGATCAGCAGCGCAGCCTTCTCGCCCTCTGCCCCATTTTCCAGGCGGCACGCCCCGCACTTGCCCATGAACACCTGCAGGGGACGGTCCTCCAGCAGCCATTCGGCATTGGTGACATTCCCCCATGTCCTGACGATGCGCACCGGCAGCAGGTTCAGCCGCGCCCGCTCATCCTGATCCCTCGACGCCGCGAAGGGCATCACATCCGTCAAACGCCTCATGTCAAAACCTCCTCACGCGCTTCACGCCCCAGTAGTTGACCTCCGTGGGATTCCCATCCAGCGGGACAAATTCATCCATAAGCCTGTCGCCGCGCCAGAATTCGAGGGTCTCGCCGGGCCGCATGTCCGCGACATAGACGCCGTTTTCAACCCTTACCGGGCCGTGCAACTCGCCCTCGCCCAGGTCGGTGTCGATGGCGATGCGCCCGCCGACCTCGCTTGTCACACGCACAAAGGTCGTGCGGTAGTCGTCCCGCATGGCGTCCAGCAGGAACGCGCCTTCGCAGCGCAGGCCGGCAAAGCCGCACTCGGCCCAGGCCGGCGGGCAGTCCCGGAACACGCGGGTCACGCCGTTTTCGGTGCGGATCAACAGCTCGTGGATGGCCTCGGGCACGCCCAACTGCGCCTCGATGGTCTGGCCCCAGTTGCCACCGCCATCGCCATACAGCGACACGTCGCACATGCCCTGCGGGCCCTGGTAGTGCATGCCCGTCTCGGTGACGTAGCGGTCGATATAGTCCAGCAGCAGGTTCCGGGAGCAGGCGGGCCGCCCGGCACGGCCGTAGATCAGCGAAGCCCAGGGGAAGCTCCAGCCCATCCACTCACCGTGGCCCATGGTGCCGATGACATCGAGGCAGCGCTTGATGTCCTCTGCATGATCCGCCATCGTCCACTCGCCCAGCGGGTAGATCGGGAACAGGTGGGACATGTGGCGGTGGGTGGTAATGAGGTTCACATCCCCGCGCACCGCCAGCCCGCCCAGGGTGTCCCGCGCGTAGGGCGCGAGCCGGTCCAGCGTCATCTGCCAGCGCTTTCTTTCGTCTGCGTCTTTGCCCAGCAGCTCCGAGACCTCGCACAGCGTCTTGAGCAGCCACCGGAGCAGCGCCAGGTCGATGGTGGCGTCCAGGCCGAAGCGGTGCTTCCAGTCCGGCATCTCCTTCTTGATCCAGCGGATGGTTTCATTGATGCCGTGGTATTCGGGCGAACTGGTCCAGGGCAGGTGCAGGAAACCGTCGTCGCCCTCCCGCAATTCGGACAGCATCGGTACGACCGCCAGCTTCATGACGGGATAGGCGCGCTTCTCCAGAAAATCCCTGTCCATGGTGAAGCGGTAGTGCTTCCAGTAGTGAAAGCAGACCCAGGGCAAGGCGCAGAACTCGAAGTTGTCCACCGTCGCGTAGGTGGGGCGCAGCAGCGGGTCGGTGCTGTGGGTCAGAAAAGCGCCGTCCACCTTGAAGTGGAGCTTGCAGACCTGTTTCAAAGTGTCCAGGTTGTCCTCGATCATGCGGAACATGGGCTCGCCGAAGGCCAGGCGGTTGCCGGTATAGACCGGCCAGACCTGCATCTGCTGCTCGTTGTTCCAGTGGTAGTCGTTGTCGCAGATGGGCGCGAAGTTCGTGTCGTCCGTCCAGGGGCCGCAGAGGGTCATGTGGGGCCCCTCCGGGCGGGTGCAGCAGCCCAGCATATAGGTTTGCAGGTAGTAATAGCCCTCCAGCCGTGTATCGGGAATGGTGATCGCGGAAGCACCAAAGTAATCCGCCCACCACATTTCATGCTGCTGCCTAAGGGCGTCGATGCCGACGCGCATGCCCTCGCGCACCTCTTGAAGCGCCATCTCACTGGCCTTTTCTGCGTCTTCCTTGCTCCACTGAATGGAGATCAGCCAGTGCCCCGGCCGGCGCGCGCAGGCCACCGCGAAGCCACCGCTCTCCGGGATGTCCTGGCGGTACAGATGAATGCCGTTCTCTTCATCTTCCGCCATGTCGGGATACCCCCAGTCCCGGCAGCGCTGTGTCAGCGTGGACATGTGCCCGCCGTAGCAGGGATACACCGTGGTGTCCCTGATGTCCGCCTCGGTGTAGTCGCCGTCCCGGCAGATGAATTTCCAGTTCAGCCGCGCCACATCATCGGGGCATTCGATCACCGCCAGCTGATGGGTGGCAGCTGTCCACACGGCGTAGGGGATCTCACCGTCTTCAGTCGTCAGCGTGCCTTCGCACCGCGCCTCATGCAGTCGCAGGCGGGAGGTGTGCTTCACGATCTTGCCGTCGATCAGCAGCTCCACGCGGCCCACGGGCACGCGCGTGGTGTGGATGTCCTTCGGCCCGTAGGCGAAGCCCTCCACCTCGTCGCCTCGATCCTGCTCCAGAAGCGCCTTGTATTCCGTCCACGTCTTGTCTCCGGCGGGCAGCCAGGTGCGCATGTCCCAGATCTCCGCCTGATCCAGCGATACCGTCAGCGGGCGGTGCGCCTCGCCTCCCCAGACCATCGCGCCGATCCTGCCGTTGCCCAGGGGCAACCCCTGTTCCCAGTGCATCGCCGCCCGCTCCTGTATGGGATCGTGCTTATCAATCCAGGTCATATTCTGCGCCATGATGGAAACCTCCCAGATGATTGATTCTACAACTATTATAGGAGGTATCCTTGTAGAAGGACAATCCAAATATCTTAATATGTATATCACGATATTGTGTTCTTCTGCACAAATAGGGCTATCCTATCCATTCACTACCAACCCGGCAGGGAAAAATCATTCTTGTCAGAAAGCAGGATTACACGCATACCCGCGAAGAGGAGATCGCCCATCTTCGTCAGGCAGGCGTATCCTATGTTTTCGCTGGCAAGGACAGCATGGATCTGCCGCTGGCAATGCGGAGGCTGAAAGAACAATTCGGGATCGAAAATATGCGGCTGTCTGGCGGCGGGATCGTGGACTGGGCTTTCCTGCAGGCCGGGCTGATCGACGAGATCAGTCTGGTGGTTCCGCCGGTCATCGATGGCTGTACCGGGCTCGCATCCGCCTTTGACGATTCGCCCTTTGCCGTGAGGCATTCACCGGTGCCGATGCGTCTCGTGGACGTAAATCGTCTGGACAGAAATGGCCTCCGGCTCCGATACAGTATAGAGGAATCCAATACTGATATTGGAGATATGTAATGTACAAAAGCGGTTTTCTCTTGTAGAATATTGGCATAAGCAATGAACACCGCCCGGCGGTGACAAGGAGGAGCAACATGGAATACTTCAAGCTGAACAACGGTATCCAAATGCCCATGGCCGGTATCGGCGTGTTTATGATGTCGCCCGCGGAGGCGGAGGCGGCTGTGGAGAGCGCTTTGAAGAGCGGCGTTCGCCTCATCGATACCGCCAATGGCTACATGAATGAGAGCGGCACGGGGCGCGGCATCAAAAAGAGCGGCGTCGCGCGTGAGGACATTTTCCTGGTCACCAAGCTGTGGCCTACGGTCTATGAAAAGGAAACGGCTATCGATGAAACGCTGGCGCGTCTGGGCACCGACTACATCGACCTGCTGTTCCTGCATCAGCCCACGGACAACTGGCGCGCAGGGTACAAGGCCATCGAAAAGGCATATAAGGAAGGCAAAGTGAAAGCCATCGGTCTTTCCAACTTCCCGGACGAGCTGCTGCGGGAAGCCATCGACACCATGGAGATCAAGCCCCAGGTGGTGCAGGTGGAGGCCCATCCTTATTTCCCGCAGACGGAGCTCAAGAAGCTTCTGGCTGAAACCGGCATGGCACTGATGGCCTGGTATCCGCTGGGCCACGGAGACAAGACCCTGATCCAGCAGCCCATTTTCTCCGAACTGGCTGCAAAGCACGGCAAGAGCAACGCTCAGATCATTTTGCGCTGGCATATTCAGAGCGGCAACATCGTGATCCCCGGCTCCAAGAACCCCGACCATATCCGGGACAACTTCGATGTCTTTGACTTCGCCCTGACGGACGAAGATATGGCGGCGATCGCCAAGGTAAACAAGGGCGTCCGCTATTACACCGCCACCCATGAAGCCCTGGCAGCTTACGCTACGATGGAATTGCAGCCTGATCTGTGATCAAGGAGGGCCCAATGTCAAAAAAGCTTGTCCTCTACTTCTCCGTCTATTCCACGGCCAAGGCTGTAGCGGAGGAGATCGCCCGGCAGACCGGCGCGGATATCATGGAAATCGAGCCGGTCACGCCCTACGACAGCGACCGCGCCCATTACAACGACCTGGCGAAGCTGGCCAAAAAAGAACACGACGAGGATCAGCATCCGGCCATTAAGAACGCGATCCCCGTCGGGAACTATGACACCTTCTTCATCGGCTATCCCATGTGGTGGTATACCTTTCCGATGATCCTCTACACCCTGTTCGACCGGTACGATTTCAGCGGGAAGACCATCATTCCCTTCAATACCCACATGGGCAGCGGAGATGGCGGCACTTACCGCACCATCCGGAAGCTGGAGCCGAACGCAACGGTGCTGGAAGGCCTGCCTGTTGAAATGACCGCTGCCGAAAGAGGCGTGGCGGATCAGGTCAGCAGTTGGCTCAAAAAACTGAATCTTGACTGACCGTATCAATCACAGGAAGGAGCGCAGCAGGTCTGCCTCCTTCTTTTTTTCTTTCAGGCAGCTGCACCAGTAATCCAGGTGCGCGTCCTCATCACTGACCGGAACAGCTCTGTGGCCGGGCGGGACGGACAGCGCGGTTACCTGGGTGTCCGATCCGAAAGCCCACACCGGCAGGCTGTTGATCAGCGAGCAGTAATCCGCAAAGTTCGTCTGCGGAATAAACTCGCCGTCCTTCAGCTTTCTGCGGATGTACCGTTCCCAGGCCCCGCCGTTGCAGAAGAAGAGCATCTGGTGTTCCTTCAGCTCGTCCAGGGAGACGCTCTTCCTTTTGGCTTCCGGCTGATCCTCCGGGATCAGGGCCACCAGCCGCTCCGTGTAACAAGGAAAGCCATAGGTCCTCTCATCCAGAACCGGTGACTCCGTCAGGATAAATGTATACAGATGATCCACCAGGCCCTGTACCATTTTCTCCGTTTCTGCGCAAAACGCAGTGCTCAGCTGCATATCCGGGAAAGCCTGTGATGCAACCATGGTCATCTTTGCGACCGGACTATGGGAGCAAAGCGCAAACGAAACCGTATGCTTCCGGCGCTCTAAGTCCTGGATATGCTTCCGCATGGCCGCTTCCTCACGCAGGATCCGCCCGGCATATTCCGCTGCTGCCTGCCCGTTCTCATTCAGCGCCATCCGGTTCTTGGTGCGCTCAAACAACGGCGCACCGATTTCCTCCTCCAACTTCTTCATAGAACTGGAAAGGGTAGGCTGCGAGATATGCAGTTTCTCCGCCGCAGCGGCCTGGGTGCCTTCCTGCGCAAACGCTGACAGGATTTCGAGCAGACGCATTTCGATCATGGCAATGCTTCTCCTGTGCATCAGATTGTTATGTGTTGATGAAAGCATCGGACAATTTCAGGTTGCAGCGTATATCCGTTTCACCCATGATAAACGATACTTCGATAGTTATCCGGATCGGTGTCCCCCTCTGTATTGATCAGGAGTATGACCGAGTCTCTATCCAGGCGGAGATTGTCCCGAACGTCGCTGTATTCCGCGTCTGCCAGCGCCTCCATCAATCCCGCCGTCACGGCCCCGGATTCGCCAGCCACAATCGGCGGATTCTCCCGGCTCAACAGGCGCATGCCGAGCTCGGTCACTTCGTCTGAACAGGCAAAGCCGCCGATGGCGCGCCCGCCCAATATGTCCCAGGCGAGGGTACAGGGCACGGCGCAGTTCAGGCCGGCCATGATCGTCTCGCCGGAGCCCGTCGCCTTGTGGGGAAGGCCGTCGCCCGCCTTGAACGACTCATAGAAGCAGGCCACCTGTTCCGCTTCCACCGTTGCGATGATCGGCGCAGACGGGCACGTTTCCAGCGCCGCACCGGCGATCGCCCCAGCCATCGCGCCGACACCCGCCTGAAGGAACAGGTGCGTGGGCCGCGTCTTCATCTGATTCATCGCCTCGTAGAACAGCGTCGTGTAGCCCTGCATGATCCACAGCGGCACCTGCTCATAGCCCTCCCATGAGGTGTCCTGGATCAGCAGCCAGCCATTTTCCTCCGCGATCCTGCTGGTCCATGCCACGCAGTCGTCATAAGCCATGTCTGTGATCGCCACCTCGGCGCTGCCCGCGTCCCGGATGGCCTGCGCCCGAACCTCCACGCTGCCCTTTGGCATGAAGACATGCGCATGGCAGCCGAACACGCCCGCCGCCCAGGAGACGCCCTTGCCGTGATTGCCGTCGGTGGTCGTGGCGAAGTGCATTTCGCCGATCCTTTCACGGCAAGGCGATGTGCGCAGCATGTCCAGCGTCGCCGCCTCCGGATCGAGCTCCAGTGCCTCGCAGATCATGCGGTACATCGCGTAGATCCCGCCGAGCCCCTTGAACGCCTTGAGGCCGAAGCGCGACGATTCATCCTTGACAAAAACCGCCCGCACCCCCAGCCGATTCGCCAGCTCCGGCAGCTCCCGGAGCGCCGTCGGCGCATAGTCAGCAACCATGCTGTGGACCCGCCGAACTATTCTCGTCTGCGCCTGGGAAAACACCGAGGTATTGCACTTATGCCCTTGGGCATTCCTGCTGAATTGAATCATTTTATCCTCCGATTTCAATGGGTTTACCACCCCACCCGGCATTATAAAACAGGGTTTCTTTGTCCACCATCAGTTTTTCTCTGAACCATAAATCGTCAAAAGCCGGCTTGACCAAAGTAAGCATCATTTATCTTCCCTGCAAACCCCGATTTGTCAGTATCGGTCTCCATATTCCTTTCGTGCTATAGCTGTCCATTCAGAGATGAAAGCGGTCTTTGCTGTTGTATAAGCATCCCGGTTATGCTCGTATTTTTTCCACAGGCGGAGCTTCAACGATTCATATTCCCTTGCCACGTCAGGATGCTCATTCAAATAATCGCGGAAGTACAGCTCATCGTCGTCTCCGGCGTATCGCAAATGGATATGATACACCTTGTCCGCAAAACCATCTTTGGTATATCCCTTGTTCAGCGAGACCCTGGTTGCCTCGGAGGACATGATGATAAAGCCATTCTGCTCCAATATCCGTGCCATATCCTTCAAGCTGCTGCTTTCAGGTATTTCTACCATCACATCTACGATATTCTTTGCCCATATCCCCTTAATCGCCGTACTTCCAATGTGGCTGATTCTATGAATGGGACAGCCTGTAAACAGATCCTGCAGCAGAATTTCAATCTCTTTATAGTCATCTGCCCACTGATCGGTATGCTCAACAAGAAAGATTGGAAACAGCTCCCATAGTTCTTCCAAAGTCATTTCTGACAATTCTTTTCCCATATACTTCCGCTCCCCAAAAACCGATTCAGTGCCGCGCTTCATCGCACCAGCAGGTACGTTCCCACTGCCAGCAGGGCAATCTGCACGATCAACAGCACCGGAAAGAACACCCTGAAATACCAGTGTTGAGTCTTGTGATTGAACACCTTCATGCCCAGCACGCCGCCCAGTCCCCCAAAGCACGCCGTCACCAGGGACAGCCGTTTCTCAGGTACGCGCCACCTGCCCTGACGTCAACGCCGCGCCTCAAATCTTCGATTTGAGCCGTCAGCGGTCCGGATCCGGCTTTGTTTTGTGATTAATTTGTGATTATCGGTTCAGGAACAAATCATTTAGGGCCAGCGTCCCACTTCGCGCCGGCCCTTCTATTTTTTGTGATTCTGCCCCAAGGGTGCCGGCTTAATCTCATAAATAATTATGCAGGGGCTCTTGCAAAGAGAAACGTCAGCTTTGTATCAAAGTTAGTACGCGCGGGTAATCCTCTCCCGATACTGACGCAGCTCCTTTTCATTGTTGTTTTCCATGAACTGCTCGATGTATTTGAGCAGTTCATCCCTGCCCTCCGGTACCGTTCATCGGGTTACTTCTTTTTCACAGCTCCAGCCGGACATTCTGACAAGCAGTTACCGCAGTGCAGGCAATGATCCTGCTCGATCACAAAAGGTATACTTTCCTGACAGATGCAGTCCTGGGGACAGACAGCGGCACACGCACCACAGCCTGTGCAGGCATCAGTGATATAGAAACCCTCCCGCCTCTTTTCAGCACCGCCGAAGGTGAAAGACGCGCGTTCGATCGGCCTCTTGGACAGATCGAACCATTCCCCTGTGCCTTCGTAGATCTGAAAAGCCGTCAGCGCCTGACGCGCCTGTTCCGTCGGATAAATCTTATACATATAGGGATTCTTTTCGAGCAGCTCCGGGATCTTTCCATAGCCCAGTTCGCGTACCTTGCCCCGGACTGAGACGGCCACGCTGGACAGGGTATCCTCGCCCTTCATCGCGGTAAAGGCCAGAAAGCCGCGCTTGACCAGACGGTTGTAGAAGCCCTTCCCCTTAGCCGTCAGGAAATAAAGGCTGTCGTCGTCACTGTCCATCATGTCGATGGCCGCCGTGACGGGCAGCCCCTCATCATCCACGGTCCCGACGATGGTCGTGTGGATCTGCTTCACCACATAGGCCAGATAGTCTTTCGTTTCCATAAAGCTCCTCCGAAAAGGACTCCGATGACGGGCGCATCGGAGTCCAACCATTATTCCTGTTCCGCCAGGAGTTCCTTCATTCCTGTTCTCAGGTCTGCAAGGGTGTACTTCCGCATCTCATCCTCCATTGCATCCTGGATGGCTTTCAGCTTGTCGTCCAGCAGCGCGTGGATGTTCCGGCCCACCGGGCAGTCGGGATTCGGCGCGTCGTGGAAATGGAACAGGCTCCCGTTTTCCACCGGCTCAATGGCCTGATATACGTCGAAAAAAGTGATCTCCTCCAGCGGCTTGTTCACGGTAATGCCGCCCGTTCCCCGGGCCACCGTGATCAGCCCTGCGCCTTTCAACTGCGAGAGGATTTTGCGGATGATGACGGGATTCGTGTTGATGCTGCTTGCAAGGAAGTCGCTGGTCACTTTGTAGTCGTCCTTAAAGACATCTACGCAGGCGAAAATGTGCAGCGCCACCGTGAACCTGCTGGAAATCTGCATATTCACACCTCCAAACCCCATCGTTACACTATGGCCATTATACCATGATTGTCGGCGTGCTGCGCAACTCGCTTCGCTCCCTTGCCCGCCGACCCGGAAAAACTCTGTTTTTCCTAATCATTATACCATTACTTGATGGGAGAAGCAACTGTCTCGCCCTCGGCGGTGACGAACGCGCCAGTTTCGGCATCCATGGTCAGCGGGTCGGCGTGGCCGGTGATGGCGGCAGCGTTCTCGGCGTCATACCAGAAGATGGCATCGGTATCGGCGACAGTCATGCCGATCAGCGCACCGGCAGGCGCGTCGAAGCGATAACCCTCGGTGCCTTCAACAGCACCGTTCACAATAGCCGCGATTTCCTCGGCGGTGTAGGGAGCATACTCGGGGTTGGTGGGATTGACGATGCCCTCCAGCTCGTAGTAAGCGGCGGTATAATAGATCGTGCCCACGTTCCCATTGTTCAGCGGCAGCGCACCGTAGGCCCACAGCGTGATGGGGGTAGCAACGGCCTCGCCTTCGGCGGTGACGAACGCGCCGGTTTCGGCATCCATGGTCAGCGGGTCGGCGTGGCCGGTGATGGCGGCGGCGTTCTCGGCGTCATACCAGAAGATGGCATCGGTATCGCCGACGGTCATGCCGATCAGCGCACCGGCGGGCACGTCGAAGCGATAGCCCTCGGTGCCTTCAACAGCACCGTTCACAATAGCCGCGATCTCATCGGCGGTGTAGGGAGCATACTCGGGGTTGGTGGGATTGACGATGCCCTCCAGCTCGTAGTAAGCAGCGGTATAGTATATCGTACCCACGTTTCCATTGTTCAGCGGCATTGCGCCATAGGCCCAGTTCATGTTCGTTTCCTCCTCAGCAAAAGCGGTCATTGCGGTCATCATCATCAGGGCAGCCAGGACAACAGCGAGCAGTTTCTTCATGGTGGTTCCTCCTCATTGAGATTCATTTGATGTAACCACATTGGTTTCATCAGTTGCGATTATCATAACACCAGCCTGATGTAATGTCAATAGTTACACCAAAACTTTACTTTGATTGTTTTGCTGGCCCAGGGGATCGAGGCCATCATCGTAAGCGAGCGGGATTACCTGAACTCCGGTGGCACCCTGTACAATGGATCAGAATAAACCGGTGATGGAAAGCCCACCGTACACAAAAAAACGCGGCCCCGGGGTTCTATCCCCCAGGGCCGTTTGCGTCACCCTTCGATGGCCGGGCCGCCTTTGAATTCAAATCTCATTGTGCCGTCCGGCTTGATCCATAGCCGATCCACCGTATTCAGCCAGAGCGTTTCGTCGAACCCGGTAATCCGGCCCTCGTCCTGGATTACGCCGATATAATGCCGGATGCCGTTCAGCTTGGCAATCAATTCCGCGCGCTGGCGTTCGAGGTCGTGAATCTCGTTCTGGATGGAATCGTGCCGGGCCATTAGTTCCTCGAATTTCTGCCGGTTCTCATACAAGCCCGTGTTCATGCTTGCATTCCTGGACAACATGAATGACGCCGGGGAGGCGCGTCTGGAAGATGTCGCCCGATCCTTCGCCGCATTCTACGAGGATCGCCTGGCCCACGGCCTGCCAGCCGAGAAGAAGAATTGCATCTTTACGAAGGGCGGGTACTCGCAGAAGGATGTAGAACGCCTGATCCTTTGTATTACTGCGTCCCGATATGTTTACTTCTTCTGTCTTAGTCTATCGAAGAATTGCCTGATCTCCTGACGTTTATTTTCTACCATGGCGTTCCATTCCGCCTTCTTTTCCGCCCGGAGCTTTGCCCGCGCTTCCTTCGCCATTTTGCGCTCAAGGGCCCATTTTGCGCTCAAGGGCCTGCGCTTTTTCAACTTCCTCAGCGACCTCCGCAGCGTCATGCCGGATGATTTCTACCTTGAAAGGATCAACCGCGCGCTCAAAGCGCATATCACGTCTTCCTGAACCAACGCAATCAGGGCTGTGCCGCCATCGCGTATATCCGTACATACCTGCTCGATCAGCGAAGCACTCTGAACCGCGTCATCTGCATCTACCGTGCTTCCAACCAATGCGCCCATGCTGCCGCCAAACAGCACGCCCAGCGGCCCGCCCAATATGCCAACTAGGCTGCCGATCAATGAGCCATATGCCGCGTCATCCGTAGTGTCGATGCCCGTATCAAAGCCATCTTTTAAGACGATATGCCCGTTTTCTTTCTTGATCAGACTGGCCGCAGATACGAAATACCCGCTACCGTCTGGGTGACGCTTTATTTCCGACAAAGCCTGATATGCTTCGAAGCCCCTGCCGGAGCAAATCCAGCAGGGGCAGATTCTGTTTTATCCCTCAATCATGATGACCTTTTTCTCAGGAAGCTTCTTTTCTTCCTTCTTGGGGATGTTCAGGCTCAGCACGCCATGCTCCAGCTTTGCGCCGATGTCCGCCTCCGTAAGGGTATCGCCCACATAGAAGCTCCTCTGCATCGTACCGGCCCAGCGCTCCTGGCGGATGATCTTGCCCTTCTTTGTGGTCTCGTCTTTATCGAGGCCCTTCGAGGCGGTAACGGTCAGGTAGCCGTTCTGCAGCTCCAGCGTGATGTCTTCCTTCTTGAAGCCCGGCAGATCAATATCTACTTCG
Organism: uncultured Eubacteriales bacterium; assembly: GCA_902801165.1. GTDB lineage: Bacteria > Bacillota > Clostridia > Christensenellales > Aristaeellaceae > UBA2862. The sequence goes on from CADCHI010000021.1 coordinate 39,736, forward strand.
TAGTGATCCTCATGCTCATGCACG